>CAZPHS010000014.1:0-23967 GCA_964586785.1 uncultured Christensenellaceae bacterium | reverse complement strand
CGGGCAGCGTGACGAGCATTGGCTCTTATGCGTTTGCGTATTGCACCAGTCTGACCAGCGTCACTATACCGAGCAGCGTGACGAGTATTGGCGATTATGCGTTTTTCGGTTGCAGTAGCCTGACTAGTGTCACTATACCGAGCAGCGTGACGAGCATTGGCGATGCTGCCTTTACGTATTGCTTCAATATGACTGCCATCACTGTGGCTGCTGCCAACACGGCATATGCAAGCGAGGCGGGGATGTTGTATAACAAGGCTAAAACCACGCTGATCCTTTGTCCGGAGGGTAAGTCTGGCTCAATTACTATACCGAACAGCGTGACAAGCATTGGAGATAAGGCGTTTTACTATTGCCGCAGCCTGACTAGCGTCACTATACCGAACAGCGTGACGAGCATTGGTGATTATGCGTTTTACGTTTGCAGTAGCCTGACCAACGTCACTATACCGAGCAGCGTGACGAGCATTGGCACCTGGGCGTTTTCCAATTGCGGTAGCCTGACCAGCATCACGATACCGAGCAGCGTGACGAGCATTGGCACTTGGACGTTTTCTGGTTGCGGCAGCTTGACTAGCATCACGATACCGAGCAGCGTGACGAGCATTGGCACTTGTGCGTTTATTGAATGTACCAGCCTGACCAGTGCTTATTTTTACGGCAACGCGCCCAGTATGGGAAGTGAAGTATTTTACATTTGTGCTCCGGGTTTTACGGTCTATTATATATCCGGGAAAACAGGATGGACAACGCCCACATGGAACGGATACAACACGGCAGCATGGTCGGGCAATACGGCAGATGTTTCATCTGTCATGGTCGATGGGAAAAATGTATTGGCCGAAAAAGTAACGTATGCCAAACCCGGGACAACCAACTTTGTTAGTATTAGTGCCAACTGGAATGAAAACAAGCCCGGATTATATCAGCTGGTCCAGAACAATATTACAAAATATACGTCGTCAAGCGGCAGTTTTTCACTTAACATTGCGAATACATTGACTGCCGGCGCCGATGTATATCTGAAATTAGTTAATTCGACAGGCGCAATAGTCAAAACGATAAAGACGGGCATTGTGGTTGCAGAACAGAACATTGGCAACGAAATAAGCGAGAAATTAGGTACTTTTAAATCTTTGCCCGGTGATGATAAAGCATCAGACCGAACATACGATTATAGATACAGCGATTTATATTTTAAAGGTAGCAGTTACACCTACAAACATGATTTGGCGAAAATGTCATTAAATCTTGCTCTTGCGGCATTTAACGCAAGTGATGCAGATTGGAAGTTTAATTCTGATGATAAGGGTTATCATCATTATATTGCAGGTTATAATATATTTACCTTAATGAGCGAAACCGGGTTTAACGCTATAAATACCAGCCTATATGAAGGCAAGCCGGAGCCGACACAAAACCCTATAGGCGCGGCTTTCGGAAAGAAGTACATTGTACAAGACGGAGAAGTGTATACTTTAATCGCAATCGCGATCAGAGGGGGTGGATACGAAAGAGAATGGGCAGGGAACTTCATGATTACCGGTTCAAATGATCATAAGGGATTTTCTGATGCCGCTAAAACAGTTAAGACTGCACTATTAAAGTATATTCGAGACTACAAAGTTACAGGGAAAGTTAAGGTATGGATCAGCGGTTACAGCAGGGGGGCCGCAACCGCAAATCTTGTTGCGGCATCATTAGACGATGGTTTTTTAAACAGTGAGACAAGTGTAAGCCTACAACGTGAAGATATATACGCTTATACATTCGAAACCCCGCAAAATACAAAGTCAACGCAGGAAAGTAAAGAAAAATATTTTAATATCTTTAACATTATTAACCCGATTGATCCGGTTACGAAAGTAGCAATGAAAAAATGGGGTTATTCGCGTTATGGCGTAAATTTGTATTTACCAAGTGCCGCAACGTCAAGCAATATATATAATGCCTCAATAAGCCAAGTCGAATCAATATATAAACGACTGACCGGAGTAAACCACGTGAACCAGATAGAAAACCAGGGGATGACTTTAGACAGCTTAATGGACAAAGCAGCATCTTTGCTTGATACAGATAATTCCCCAAAAACACAGGTCTTGTTATATGTACTACAAAAAGCAGTGCTAATAAATTTTGATCTAAGTGATAACGCTTTATTGAAAATTTCATTGCAATCTTTAGCAAGCCATATAATAACGGAATTCGGGTTAATTCCTGGAGCGCTGGCTGCACTAGCTGCAGGAAATGTTGCACAAATCGTTGTACAGGCTCACTACCCAGAATTATGCTATGCTTGGATGAATACTGTGACAGGCATAGAAGGCTATAACGGCGGTAAAGCTCGAATGCTGGGTATAAAATGTCCGGTTGACGTTAACATTTATGACAGCGGTAACAATTTGGTTGCTTCAGTCATCGATCATGTTGTTCAGGAAGTCCCGGGCAGCTATATCGGCGCGTTTGTTGACGAAAACAACCAAATTAAAATAGCGCTGCCGCCGGACGAGGAATACCGCATTGAAGTTACCGCAACTGATAACGGGCTTGTTGATTACTCCATTGGCGAGTACAGTTTGGAAGACGCGGCATATGACAGGGTGATTAATTATTATGACATCCCCGTATCAGAGGGCGATGTGTTGACCGGAACGGCGCCGAACATCGAAGGTGTTGCCATGCGTTCAATGCGCGGCAGCAACGACTATCAGCTTACCGCGTCGGAAAGCGATGCAATAACGCCCTCTATTGACTTAAGCGGCGGCCAGATAGAACATTTCTCTGTAGCGGTTACGGTGGATGGAAACGGTGCGGTTGCAGGAGCAGGTCAGGTTCTCGTTGGTGATTATGTAACGCTTACAGCCGCACCGAATGGATCCGACACATTTATTGGTTGGTATAATAAGGCCGATAATCTTCTGTCAACGGACAGTGAGTACCGTATCCGCGCTGAATCGGACATTTCAATCACTGCAAAATTCACCGGCGTCCTTGTTATTCCGGAAATATACGATATCTGGATCAGCGGCGTTGATTATGATTCGCGGCAGGCTGTGACAGGTGCCTTGGATATTACGCTTGCGCTTATAAACGCGGGCACAATGGATATTTCGTCTGTTGATGTTACGGTTGTTGGAGATCATCTCGACGAGGTATACAACGAAACTTTACCGTGCAGTTTAGGTGCTGAAAGCTATGGAAAACTTGAAATTAACATTGATATACCTCAGCTTGAATCGGCAGAAAGCTATACGATAGCCGTTAATCCAAACAGTAATGCAAATGATAGTGCAAACAATATTGTGAATTTCACGTTGGGCGAATTCGACCTTGTTATAAACAGCAGCGATTATCTTGATCAAGGCGTTTATATGTCGGATGTAACTATAACAAACTTCGGCGGTAAGACAAACGCTATACTTCGTATCCACGCCGATGATGCGGATGGCGATGTGCTTTTTGAACAGAGTTTAGGCGATATGGCTATGGGCGATAATCAATCGCTGACTATCGATTTGGATGGTTTAGTCGCCGGTGTGGATGTGAGCGCGCTGTATGCGGTCGTCTCTTCGCCGGTACAATCAGAAAGCCGCTTGGGTGATAATGTTACAATATTAGCGCACTTTGTGCCTGCTGTCACAAACGAAGATTCCTATACTTTGACCGTCACTGGCGGCATAGGCAGCGGTGATTACGCAGAAGGCGTAGTCGTGATAATCGTAGCAGACGAAGCGCCCAACGGTCAACAATTCAAGGAATGGAACATCAGCCCGTCCGTTACGTTTGCCGATGGTACAAGCGCGGCGAATACAACGGCAAAATTCACGATGCCAGATCAAGCGGTTACGGCAACGGCGGTGTATGAGCCTATTCCACCGACAACCTATGCAGTAACCGTCACAAACGGAACAGGTGGCGGCAGTTACGCGGCGGGTGCTGAAGTGACCATTACCGCGAATACAGCACCAAGCGGCCAGCAGTTCAAGGAATGGAACATCAGCCCGTCCGTTACGTTTGCCGATGGCACAAGCGCGGCGAATACAACGGCAAAATTCACGATGCCAGATCAAGCGGTTACGGCAACAGCGGTGTATGAGCCGATTCCGCCGACAACCTATGCGGTAACCGTCACAAACGGAACAGGTGGCGGCAATTACGCGGCAGGCACTGAAGTGACCATTACCGCGAATACAGCACCGAGCGGCCAGCAGTTCAAGCAGTGGAATATTAGCCCGTCCGTTACGTTTGCCGATGGCACAAGCGCGGTGAGCACAACAGCAAAATTCACGATGCCGGATCAGGCGGTTACGGCAACGGCGGCGTATGAGCCGATTCCGCCGACAACGATAGCTGTCACCAGCGTTGGCCTAAGCCCCACAAGCGCATCGCTAAAAGTTGGGCAAACGCAGCAGCTAACGGCTACCGTGTCTCCCGCAAATGCAACAAATAAAGCGGTAACTTATTCATCCAGCAACGAAAACGTAGCGACCGTTTCCGGCACAGGGCTGGTCACGACAAAAGGCGTTGGTACGGCGACGATCACCGTCAAAACGAACGACGGCAATAAAACGGCAACGTGTAGTATTATGGTTGCGGCTCCCATCGTTGGCTCCTACCAGCCCGGAAAGCTCCCTACAAAGGCATTTAAAGAAACGGCGGTGACAGTGCAAAAGGTAGCCGGAGCCGTCAGCCAAACGATGACCTCGAGTAACAGCAAAGTGATTACGGTTAATGGAGATACGCTGGAGTTTGTGGGCGCAGGAAAGGCTAAGGTGACTGTCAAATATCAACTCACCAACGCAAAAACCGGCAAAATAACCACCAAAACCGTAACCAAGACAATAACCGTTACATCAAAAGTTAAGGAAATATCTTTAAATAAAACAAGTGCAACTATAGCCAAAAAAGGCAAGGTGACGCTGACTGCTTTTATCTCCCCATCTGACGCAACGACCAAAACCGTCACATGGTCTACAAGCAATAAGAAAGTTGCAACGGTCACCAGCAAAGGCGTTGTGGCAGGCATAGGCGTAGGAACATGTACCATAACTGCGAAAACAAAGGACGGAGGATATATTGCAAGCGCGGCAATCACCGTTACGCCGATCTATGAAACGGCAATAAAATTGAATAAAACAAGCGCCAGCCTGAAGAAAGGCAAAACGCTGCAACTGAAAGCATCGCTTACCCCATCGTCAACGGACTTCAAGATGGTGACATGGACATCGGATAACCCAAACGTAGCGAAAGTAGACGCGAAAGGCAAGGTGACGGCAGTACAAACAGGAACCTGCATCATCACGGCAACAAGCGCAAACGGTAAAACCGCGACTTGCAAAATGACAACATTACCGCAAAAGGTGACAAGCGTAAAAATGGGGAAGGTTACAACGACACAATTTGCGGGAAACACCGTTAAGATTCCACTTACGGTTGGCCCGTCAACCGCCGATAACAGAGCCGTTACATGGACATCGAGCAATTCAAATATCGCGACGGTGGATCAGTACGGGAACGTGACGTTCCATGCCGGCGGCAAAGTCACGATCAAAGCCATGACACAGGATGGCAGTAAGAAATCTACGAGTAAAAAGTTTACAGTTAAGCAGCCTGTTTCTGGTATCAGTTTAAATAAAACAAGTGCAACTATAGCCAAAAAAGGCAAGGTGACGCTGACTGCTTTTATCTCCCCATCTGACGCAACGACCAAAACCGTCACATGGTCTACAAGCAATAAGAAAGTTGCAACGGTCACCAGCAAAGGCGTTGTGGCAGGCATAGGCGTAGGAACATGTACCATAACTGCGAAAACAAAGGACGGAGGATATATTGCAAGCGCGGCAATCACCGTTACGCCGATCTATGAAACGGCAATAAAATTGAATAAAACAAGCGCCAGCCTGAAGAAAGGCAAAACGCTGCAACTGAAAGCATCGCTTACCCCATCGTCAACGGACTTCAAGATGGTGACATGGACATCGGATAACCCAAACGTAGCGAAAGTAGACGCGAAAGGCAAGGTGACGGCAGTACAAACAGGAACCTGCATCATCACGGCAACAAGCGCAAACGGTAAAACCGCGACTTGCAAAATGACAACATTACCGCAAAAGGTGACAAGCGTAAAAATGGGGAAGGTTACAACGACACAATTTGCGGGAAACACCGTTAAGATTCCACTTACGGTTGGCCCGTCAACCGCCGATAACAGAGCCGTTACATGGACATCGAGCAATTCAAATATCGCGACGGTGGATCAGTACGGGAACGTGACGTTCCATGCCGGCGGCAAAGTCACGATCAAAGCCATGACACAGGATGGCAGTAAGAAATCTACGAGTAAAAAGTTTACAGTTAAGCAGCCTGTTTCTGGTATCAGTTTAAATACGTCCGATATTTCGATAGCAGTAAAACAGATATATACGCTGAAAGCGATAGTCACTCCCTCCACAGCAACCAACAAGGCGGTCACATGGACATCAGGCAATATCAAAATAGCAACTGTGAGCTCCAGCGGTGTTGTTAAGGGCGTATCACGCGGCACAGTAATTATTACATGCAGGGCAAAGGACGGCAGCGGTATTATCGCACAATGTACGGTTATTGTGAATTAGTCCATGCCCTTGAAATATAGGTTGCAACCAACTAAGGAGGAGGTGACCTATGGACAGCATACAACAGATCGTGGAAAATGTCATGCATCACGCAACGGAGATTTCAACGCAAAGAACGCGAATCAGATTCCGATTGATTATGACAGAAGGTAGATATCCTGTATTCTGATTCCCTACAGTGGGTTGACGCAATCATCGGGTTTCACAGCCTTGTAAAGCCTTGCACAACACCAGAAAACAATCGTCAGTTTAAACTCCTAAGCGAAAGGCCGCGCGTTCGAATCGCGCCGGGAACGCCACGTCGGAGCACGCTATGCTCCTAAGCCCGCAAGCTGTCGTTTTGCGGGCTTAACTCTTGTAAACGCGCGCTTTTGACGCTGACCGGCGCCCTGCCGATTTTTTACGGTTTGCCGCCTTTGGCGGCACGTTATTTGAACAGTCAAAGCATTAAAGTAACCCCCGAATGCGCTTTCAGGGTCTTTATCCCAACAAATCTCTATACTACAAAAAAATTGA
Organism: uncultured Christensenellaceae bacterium; assembly: GCA_964586785.1. Taxonomy (GTDB): domain Bacteria; phylum Bacillota; class Clostridia; order Christensenellales; family SZUA-584; genus SZUA-584. The sequence goes on along the minus strand of CAZPHS010000014.1, from coordinate 16,837 downwards.
CGTCTTATATTTGGAAGCCTGCTTTTAAGAGCTTTTTATGTATTTGGGCTGCATAAACAAAAGCATAAATGTTTCATAACTATGACCAATAAGAATATTTGATTAACAGTAAATTAAGTTATTCTTTTCAATGTTTACTTATACCAAATATGCGCGATTATATAGTTGAAAAGTAATTTTCCGATTTGCCGGAAGGAAAGGAATGGCGCGATGAAAAAACTGGTTGCGGCAGGGTTTATGCTCTTGCTTATGGGTCTTTATATAATCGTCGGAACAGGTTTATGACCGCGACGCGTCATAAAGGCGCCTTCGTGATATTTTTATTCGATTATTATACAAGACTTTAAACGCCGCTGACGCGGCGTTTAAAATTGCCGTCCTTATCGCCAAAAAAGCGACCGGAACGCCACTTTTTATACTTCCATTTATTTTTCCCTGTGCTTAACCCGCGGTAACAGCATTATGCACCAAAGGCCCGCGAGGCCAACCAATGCGTAGACGACTCTGGATATGACGGCAGACTGCCCGCCAAATATTACGGCAACAAGGTCAAACTGGAAAAACCCTATAAGCCCCCAGTTGATTGCGCCGATTATCACCAATATCATTGCAACGATATTCAAGTCAATCAACTCCTTTCAATTCTATTATCCGCAAAATACAAAGCAGTTATTAAATTTCGGGCTTATTTACATCGCCAATTATTTCTACTTCCAAAACGTCAAACGAAACTTTTTCAACAAAATCGTCCGGAAAGAATACGGTTCTTGAAAACGCTTCTATTTCGGAAAAATGTTTTGCGCAAATTAAAGGTTTTGATAAATCGAAAAATGAACATATGCAATCAACCGCGGCTTGAAAACTAATTGCATCTATAGTTGTTTCAGAACAAATAACGTCTTCGTTTTTTATTTTTCCCCATACTCTCAAAGCACTCTACCCGCAAATCTTTATTATAGCATTGGCGATTATCCGGGCATTTTTCATAAGCGTATCTATTTCTATATATTCGTCCGGCCCATGCTCAACTCTAGGTTTCCCCGGGAAAAGCGGACCGAATGTAACTGCGTTCTCAAAAGCGCGCGCGTAGGTTGCCCCGCCCACGGCCTTGCAATACGCGGGTTCTCCGGTAACCTCGGTATACGCCTGTTTTAACGCCGCAACAAGCGGGCTGTCCTCCGGAACAAAATGGGGTTTTAACTCGTGTCCGCACCGTATTTTAAACGATGGGAAATGCTTTTCCAATTTTTCATCTATTAGTTTTTTATCGTAAGATATAGGATACCTGATATCCAAATGCGCTTTCAAAACACCGTCTTTTATAGTTAAAACGCCAAGATTAAACGTAAGCCTGCCCGATTCATCGGAAATATTTAGCTCAATAGGCTCTCCGTAATAAAAGGTTCCAATTTTCTCGGATAAAATATTAATGCCCGCGTCGGCATACCCGTAATGAGAAAGCGTGCCTACATATTCGAGCAGCGAAGCGGCGGCATTAATTCCGGTGTGCGGAAGCGAACCATGCGCGCTTTTTCCGGTTGACGTTATTTCCGCAAGCCCGCCGCCCAAATCGCGGCTTTCAAGCCGCCCGCCGATAGGGCAGCTGTAATTATCAAGGCTGCTTCGTATTATATCGCGGGGTACGGCCAACACACACGCGGCTTTATTCGGCACAACATTAACGCGCGTGCCCGCGTCAAAACTTTTTATGAATGAGCCTTTATCCATATTAAGCGAAAGCTCCATATGAACAAGCCCCTTTTCGGCGTTTACAACAGGGAATTCGCCGTCGGGTGAAAATGCAATGTCCGGCATCGGCTCATGCTTTTTATAAAACTCAATGTCGCCCCAGCCGGATTCCTCGTCCGCGCCGAAAATAAGCCGCACCTTCTTATTAAGCTGCACGCAATTGTCATTCAGCGCTTTTAAAGCGTACAAAGCCGCCACCGCCGGTCCTTTATTGTCAATTGCCCCCCGGCCGTATATTTTCCCGTCTTTTTCGATTCCTTCAAACGCGCCCATCGTCCAGCCGTCGCCCTCGGGCACAACATCAATATGAGTTAAAATTCCAAGCATCTCCTGGCCGTCCCCATAATCGACATAAGCCATATGACCGAACAGATTAACACATTCTATGTCCATTTTCTCCGCGGTGTTCTGTATAAACATCAACGCGTCAAAAATTCCCTTGCCATAAGGCATATTAGGCAACGCGGCGCTTTTAACGCTTTTTATTTTTAAAAAGTTTTTTAAAAGCCGCGTCATCTCGTGCCTGTACGGCTCAAAGCTGAATATAACCATTAATGAGCCTCCTTAAGCTACATTATGCCCAAGCGATAACCCCAAAAACATATCTGTCAAGCAGCACAAAAATACCAAGAGCGGCCACATAAATTGCAAAGCCGTACAGCCGCTTTCGCGTAATCAGCGCCAGCATAAACTTTATTGCAAAATAGCCCGAGACCGCGGCGCATACCGCGCCTATAACGGTAGGCAGCCACTGAAATTCTATTATTGGCTCTTTAACAAGTTTAATACCTTGAAACAGCGCCGCGCCTACAATTGCGGGTATCGACATAAGAAACGAAAAAGCTGCCGCCTGTTTACGGTCTATACCGCACATAAGGCCTACTGATATTGTCGAGCCGGAGCGCGATATACCGGGCAGCGTGGCGGCAACTTGCATAAGCCCCATTCCTGCCGCAACGCCTGTTTTTATTTCACGGCGCTTATTAATTTTTACGGATACTATCTCCGCCGCGAAAAGCAGCAATGCGGTAAACAAAAATGAGAAGCCGAGAAGATAGCCGGTAAAAGCGCTCTCCGCGAAATCATCGAATAAAAGCGCGTAGATTACGGCGGGTATGGTAGCCGCTATTAAATAACCCATTTTATAAAAAGGCGGTTTAAACAGCGCTATTATCTGCTCGCGCATGACTATAACGACTGCTGCCAGCGTTCCAATATGAAGCATGGTGTCAAAGAACAGCTGCGGCTGCGTTACGCCGAATATATTGTGCAGCAGTACAAGATGTCCGCTGCTTGATACCGGCAGAAATTCTGTTAAGCCTTGGACAACGCCAAGCACTATCGCTTCTAAAATACTCATATTTTCTCTCCCGCTTATTGTTCTGATATTATAACAGTAATGATATGTTTTGCATAGGCGTGATATGCCTCAAATGGTTTTTCACTTTAGCAAAAAAAACGGCGGAGAATATTATGCGCCTTTATAACAATCGGCAGGAAATCCACAAAGTTTATCGAAAACAATATATATTAATATAGAAAGCAGAAAAAGTTGTATGAAAAGAAGTCAGATAAACAGCGCGCTTATATGGGCGATGGAGCTTATAAAAAAGTACGGTGTCAGCCTTCCGCTGTACGCTTACTGGACGGCGGATGAATGGAGAAAAAACAACGATTTAACAGATACAATCCGCAAAGTGATGTTAGGCTGGGACATAACGGACTACGGACTTAACGATTTTGAAAAAATCGGAGGAGTGCTGTTTACCATAAGAAACGGGGACCCCAACGATTCATCGGCCGGCGTGCCTTATGCGGAAAAGCTTATTATGCTAAAGGATGGACAGGGGCTCCCGACGCACTTTCACTTTAATAAGACTGAAGACATAATAAACAGGGCCGGCGGCGTTATTGCGGTAAAGCTTTATAATTCTTTAAACGACTACGGTATAGATTATAACTCTCCCGTAGAGGTTTATTGCGACGGAATAAAAAATACGGTAAAACCCGGGGAAACAGTTTATATAACCCCCGGCAACAGCATAACGCTTAAGCCCTTTATGTATCATTGCTTTTCAGCCGCTAAAGGAGAGGGCGATTTGATATGCGGGGAAGTATCGTCGGTAAACGATGACAGGACAGACAATTTCTTTTATGACAAGCTGCCGCGGTTTGGCGCAATTGACGAAGACGCCCCGCCGCTTATGCCGCTGTGCAACGAATACGATAAATGGATAAGCCAAATTATTTAATATGCAAAAAACATTGAGACTCGTGAGCTTTAACCGCGCCTACACTCAATAAGAACGAAACACACATCGTTTGACCGATGAAACGGTAACCGCGCTTTTTAAGGTCTGCGCAAAGCGCCGCGCCTTCGCTAAAACCGTACACATACCGAACAAAATCACCGTCGTCCGGAAACTGTGCTTTATGCAGGCGCGCGTTATGTATAACGGCTTCTATCTTTTTTTTGTTGCGTATAATTCCGCTGTTTTTCATAAGCGCGTCAACATCCCCCGCGTCCATTCGGGCGATAAGGGCCGGTTCAAATCCTAAAAACGCTTCGCGCAACGCGTCGCGCTTGTATAGTATCGTACGCCAAGATAATCCCGCCTGGAAACATTCAAGGCAAAGCTTTTCAAAAAGCTCCGCGTCATTATTCATTTTTCTTCCGTATTCGTTATCATGATACGCCTGCATAAGCATATCGTTTCCGTTTGCCCAAACGCAACGTTTACATTGCTCGCAATTTTTCATACTATGTATTCTACCACAAACCTGCTAAAAAGATGTTAATATTTATTTATGTTTATGATAAGATAATAGAAAACGGAGGCTGTTTGTGAATAACTTTCTTAGCGGTAAAGCCGCCGAATTAAAACCGTACACCGCGGGAGCGCAGCCGGCAGGCGGCGGCATAATAAAGCTTAACACCAACGAAAACCCATATCCGCCCTCGCCGGAAGCGGCAAAGGCTTTAAGCCGGTTTAACGCCGCGAAATTAAGGCTTTACCCGCGCACGGACGGAGGGGAGCTTAAAAGCGCGGCTGCCAAAATAAATGACGTGCCAAACAGCCATGTTTTTTGCGGTAATGGCTCCGACGAGGTTTTATCGTTTGCGTTTTACGCCTTTTTTGAAGACGCTGTCGTATTTCCTGATATTACATACAGCTTTTACCCGGTATGGGCAGATTTTTACGGCATTAATTATAAAACCGTGCCGCTCGACGAGCAGTTTAACATACCGGTTGATTTGATGCTCGGCGGCGGAATCGTTATAGCAAACCCTAACGCGCCTACGGGGATAGCCCTTAAGCTTAATCAGATAGAAACCGTTTTAAAGCGCAACAGAGATAATGTGGTAATTATAGATGAGGCATATGCTGTTTTCGGCGCGCAAAGCGCGGCGCCGCTTATAGAAAAATATCCTAACCTTCTTGTCGTGACGACTCTTTCAAAATCGCACGGATTAGCCGGGCTTCGCGTAGCGTATGCGCTTGGGCAGCCGCATTTGATTGACGGATTAGAGCGAGTTAAAGACAGCTTTAATTCGTACCCTCTTGACGCTATAGCGCAGGTTACCGCCGCGGCTGCGCTTTATGATACCGGTTATTGCAAGAACACGGCTTTAAAAATTATAGCCGCGCGTGAGCGCACGGCCGAGAGATTATCCGGGCTTGGGTTTAAAGTGCTGCCTTCAAAGGCCAACTTTTTATTTGTCTCTCACGCCAAATTAAGCGCAATAGAAATAAAGGCATACCTGGAGAAAAACAAAATTTATGTCCGGTACTTTAATAAGCCGCGGATAGATAATTTTCTTCGCATAAGCATAGGCACGGACGGGCAAATGGATACGGTAATAAAAATACTGCGCGAATGTTGCGAAAAACAATAAAAGCCCCGAAGTCTTATATTTTAAACAACGGAGTGCTTAAATACTTTTCTCCCCTGTCCGGAAAGATGCAGACAATCACGCCGCTGTCTATGCGCTTTTCAACCTCCAGCGCGGCAATCATGGCCGCGCCGGACGACATGCCGCAGAATATGCCCTCCTCGCGTACTATACGGCGCACCATATTAAAAGATTCTTCCGAATCAATTTCAATTGAGATATCGATGCGCGAGGGGTCGTAAATCTCCGGCACAATTGCCTCGCTCATGTTTTTTAATCCTTGTATATAATGGCCGCGCACCGGCTGCGCCTCAACTATCTGTATTTTTGGGTTTAACTCTTTAAGGCGTCTCGCCGTACCCATCAATGTTCCGGATGTCCCGAGCGAGGATACAAAATGCGTGATACGCCCGTCAGTGTCGCGTATCATTTCCTCCGCTGTGGTCGAGTAGTGGGCAATCTTGTTATAACGGTTGGTAAATTGGTCGGGCATAAAATATTTATCCGGATTTTTGGCGACTATATCACGCGCCCTGCGTATTGCCCCGTCGGTTCCCTCCTCCTCCGCCGTTAGAATTACATGCGCTCCGAACGCGGATATCATTTTCTGGCGTTCCACCGACACGGCGCCGCTCATAACAATTTCCACCTCATAGCCCTTAACGGCGCCTATCATTGCAAGCGCTATTCCGGTATTGCCGGAAGTAGGCTCAATAATTGTTTTTCCTTTGACTAACGTTCCTTCTTCTTCGGCCTGCTGCACCATTTTAAGAGCGATACGGTCTTTTATGCTGCCGGTGGGGTTGGTGCCCTCAACTTTGGCGTAAATTTCAACACCGTTTTTTGAGGACAGCTTTCTTATCCGAACAAGCGGAGTGTTGCCTATCGTGTCAAGTATGTTTGCGTTAATGTTCATAAAGCTCCTCTTCCTGCTAATTTTTTATAGCCATTCCGGACGGGTATAAGGTGTAATTTCTATTCTTTCGGCGGTGCATTCGGGACGCATCGCAAAAAATACCGTCAACGCCTCTTTTATCCCGCTTACATATTTTATTAATACGCCTTCTTTTTGTTCCAGTTCTTTTAGCGTATCATAGCTTAGCGCCAGCTCTTCTCCCGTTGTTTCTTTTCCAAGATTGGTGTTTAAAACAAATCCGTCGGCAAACAGCCTTGCGCTTTCTTGTATACGCCGCAGGCTATCGCTTAAGCCGCGGGCGCTTTCCTGGAACGGACGGCGGGTGTTGACTACGAAAAGCACCTCGCAATCGGCGCGCATTGCGTCAAAATGCGTTTTTAAACTGCCTAAAGCGGCGGCGCCTACAGGGTCTCCCCCGCAATCAAAAACCGTATATCCCTCGATGAAAGCCGCGTAAACCTCGGGAGGCAGCGCGGGTATATCAACGGCGGTATTTGCGTATACCGGCGATATAACGCGAACGCCGTTTTTCTCAAGCATTGCGGTATGCTCCGACGAGCGAAAATACGGGTTTACAATGTCAAGGTCTACAAGAGTCACGTCTTTCTTTGCGCGGGAAAGCAAAAGGGCGATGTTAAGCGACAGTTCGGTTTTGCCGCTGCCGTAATTGCCAAACAGCACTGTGATTCGTTTCATTTATCCTCCAACCAAGTTCATTTTTACGCTTGTTAAAAGAGAGCGGGTTTAAACCGCCCTCCTTAATATTATATCAGAAAAACATCGGAAAATCTTTCAGCTTATCGTTACGGTTACCGTTGATACGCTGGATGAAAAATTATTTTCCGTAAACCCCGGCGGAAGAACAAATCTTACGTCAAGTGTATAAGTTCCCTCGGACAGCCCCTTAAGGTCTACATATGGCGCTATATTTTCCGCGCTAAGAGACGCTATTCGCGAAATACCCGCCAGTACCGTAACGTCAACAAATTTAACTGAAAGCCGGGCGGTTTTACCGCCGGATAAATTTTTGGTTTGTATTTCAACCCTCGGAAACAATTTTGTATCCATTATTTCACGAATATTAATAAACAGTTTTGCCTTCTCGGCGGTAAGCGCGCGTATGCCCTGTGGCAATTGGTAATCAAGAAGCACGACGATGCTTGTATTCTCTCCGCTGCTGATATTATACGGAACAAGGTTTATTGAAGAGACATTCTGGAGAACCGACAGCTCTCCGGCTATTTCAATTTCGTTTGGCGTACAGACAATATCCGCAATTTCATATCCGGCAGCTATATCATTCTTGCCGAATACCGATCCGGTAATATCTATTGGCACTGTTTTTTTACGAAAAACATCTAACCGCACTATAATCGAAGGAGACGTGTTGGTGAACAAAGCCTTATCGACGACATTGCCTTCCCTGTCCAGTAATTCGACGTCGACGCTTCTGCTGTATCCCTCCGTTACGCCGTCAAGCTCCACAACACATACGGCGCTGGCGACTTTCTCAACGTCTATACGAGGACCGGAGACGTTTATTATGTTGGGATAAATTACGGGTGTATCCGCGTAATAACCTTGCGCGACAAAACCGGATTCAACAAGCGAGACGGGAACCTGTTTTGTTACGTAATCGTCAATATAAAGCGATACCGTTGCCGGAGAAATGCTGCTTATTCGTCCATACGCCGTCTGCGCCGTAATCCTTAACGGATTTTGTCCCCGCTTGTTGACGGCCGAAAGGTCTACAAAGGCGAAAACGTTGTCTTTCGAAACGTACTTTAACTCGTTTTGCCTAACTTCAACACGAACGTTCACTTTCTCAACCATTTCGGATAGGCTGTCGGATATATCTAAACCTTTTGACATAAGCTCGCTCGTGTTTGTGTATCTTAACGGAATATCGCTTATAATAATTTCTCTCTGCGGATTGGTCTCCGCCAAAACGTAACTCCAAAGAATAATCGCGAAAAGCACCGCCATTATCTTAAGCACCCAGTTTGTGCGGATTAAATTCCAGATAAAAGTTAATACCTTTTTAATGCTCTTCACGTCCTTTCCTCTTGATTTTAAGCCCTTTGTGCTTTGCGGACTGCTTAACCATGAAAAGGTCCTCAAGTATATCTTTTATTGCTTTCGGGTCAAGATACCGTATAAGCTTGCCGTCTTGAGCAAGCGAAATTACGCCGGTTTCTTCCGAGACTATAAACGTTATGCTGTCCGACACCTCGGACACGCCAAGGGCTGCCCTATGCCTTGTCCCAAGCTCCTGGCCTATTTGTTTATTGTCGCTTAAAGGCAGAAAACATCCGGCGGCTTCAATAATATCGTCCCTTATAATAACGGCTCCGTCATGCAGGGGCGAGTTTGTAAAGAAAAGATTTTCAAGTAGCTCGGAAGTTATTATACCGCTTATGCGGGTGCCGCTTTCTATAACATCTTTAAGTCCGGTGGTTCTTTCAAAAACGATAAGCGCCCCAACGCGCTTTTTTGAAAGATTTAACACTGCTTTTTGAATGTTTTCAACGTTTTCCTGCGCGTTGCCGGTTTGAGACGAAATAAGCTCCAGCCTTCCGCGCCCAAGCCTTGCGAGCGCGCGCCGTATTTCAGGATGGAAAAGTATAACGATTACAATTGCGCCGGCGGTTAATACGTAATTTAACAGCCAAGTAATAGCTACAAACCCTAAAAAGTCTGTAACCCATGCCGCAAGAAGTATAATGCCAAGCCCTTTTAAAACCTGCATGGCACGCGTTTTGGATGTCAGTTTTAGCAGCCAATATATAACGATAACTAAAAGTACTATATCCAGTAAGTCAGTAAAATAAAATTTAGTCACGCTGTTTAGTATGGCGTTAATAATCTGTTCCAATAAACAAACACCTTTTGTTATTATTCCACAACCAAAAACAAGTATATATGATTATATATGATATCACTATTGCCCATATTATAAACGATTATATAAAAAATTCATACCGGTAATATGCGAATAAAATTTAAATTATAATATTGGTCGCTTCTTTTTCAGGTTAAATTTGTTTATCTTACATTACTGCTTGAAAGCATTTTTGATTTTGCTATATAATCGGTATGTATAAATTGGCCGGCTTTTAAAAAACGCGAAGACCCGCCGTCAATTAAGCAACATACGCAAGGAGACGCAAATGGGCAGGCTGAATCATATTTATGAAAATATTTTGATTGAAGCGCGCAGGTTCGGCAAAACACAAAAAGATTTGGTTTTTGGCTCGGGCAAAAAAAACACGCTTATGCTCATCGGCGAAGCGCCGGGGGCAGAGGAGATACGGCTTTCGCGGCCTTTTGTGGGACGCGCGGGTAAAAACCTGGATATGTTTCTTAATGTGCTGGGTGTTTGCCGCGCCGATATATACATAACCAATGTCGTAAAATTCCGCCCCTTTACCGTAAGCGCGAAAGGAACGCTTTCAAATCGTCCTCCCACAAAACAAGAAATAAACGCTATGCTGCCGTATCTTCTGCAGGAAATAGAGCAAGTGTGCCCTAAGGTTGTTGTAACGCTCGGAAATGTTCCGCTAAAAAGCCTGCTTGGCAACGATAAAAGAATAGGCGAGTGCCATGCCGTGCCCGCCCGCTCTTTTGCGCTTTCCCATAAATTCGAGCTGTTTCCGCTTTATCACCCCGCGAGCGTTATATATAACAGAGAACTAAAAACAGTATATGATAATGATATAAACGCATTAAAATCATATCTGGAAGAGTTGCGAATCATAAAGACTGACGAATTGCCGGAAAATAAGGAGGCGTTATGAAACCGGTTTTTGTTTTATATGTTATTATTATATTGGCGGTTCTGGCGGGCTGCGCGTCCGGCGGCGAGCAGCCCTCGCTCGCTCCTTCGGAACCGTCCAAATTGCCCGAGCCGGCAAATACGGACGGCGTTATGCCTAAACCCACGTTATCCGCCGACGATTTGTACACCGCCCCTCCCAACACGCCCGAGCAAACAGAAAAGGTGTGCTACATAACAGGAGAGGGCGTGCGTGTGCGCGAACAGGCAAGCCTCGATTCCCAAATATTATGCGTGCTTTTGTACGGCACACAGCTTACTAAAACAGAAGACGCGCAAGGATGGTCTAAAGTGGAGTATGGCGATATAACAGGATATGTGCGAAACGATTATTTAAGCGAAACCGCACCGGCGCCGCGTCCGTCGGCGCCTGCCCAAAATCTTAGGGAACCAAAAATAGTGGTTAAAAAGTCTCTGCGTCTGCTTGAGCTGTGGGACGGAACAACGTTAATTGACAGCTATTCTGTTGGCCTTGGGGGTTCTCCCGAGGGACACAAGCAGGCGGAGGGAGACGGCAAAACGCCGGAGGGCGAATATTATGTTTGCAAGCGCAACCGTAACAGCAGTTTTTATTTATCACTGGGGCTGTCGTACCCTAACAAGCAGGACGCGAAGGCCGCTTTGGACGACGGGCGAATTAACAGGCGCACATATGAGAGCATTAAAAACGCAATAGAAAGAAAAGAAAAACCATCGTGGGACACTCCCTTAGGCGGGAAGATAATGATACACGGGTGTGGCGGCGACAGCGACTGGACGGCGGGCTGTATCGCGGTAGACAATGATATTATGGACATACTTTGGAACGCGTGTCCTCTCGGGACGCCTATTACGGTATTCCCGTGATTTTAGCGCGTTTAAATGCTTTCGCCCGGCAATATCAAGGTTACACAGTTAAGCGTGCTAACAAAAAAGCCCTCCGCGGTTTTACGGCGGAAGGCTTTTTTTAATATTATCTCGACAGCGTTTCAATCGCCTTTTGAGCCACATTATCCGCAGTGAAGCCGAACGCTTCAAAAAGCTCGGGCGCGGGACCGGACGCGCCGAAGCTGTCAATCGCTATTATCTCGCCTTTGGGACAGGCGTATTTATGCCAGCCAAACGAAGCGCCCGCTTCAACGACAACGCGCTTATCGAGCGAGTCAGGAAGAACGCTTTGCTTATAAGAATCGCTTTGCTTCTCAAACATTTCTATACAGGGCATGGAAACAACACGCGCGCTTATGCCTTCCTCCCAAAGCTTTTCGGCGGCGTCCATGCACAGCTTAACCTCGCTGCCTGTGCCTATAAGCGCCACGGCGGGTTTCGCTCCGAAATCGGCAAGCACATATCCGCCTTTTTGCGCGGCACTGCTTGTCTGCTCATATAAAGGCAATGTCTGGCGCGAAAGCGCTATCACCGAAGGACCTTTGGCGGAAAGCGCGCATATAAACGCCGCGGCCGTTTCTTTGGAATCGGCAGGACGCCACATGTAGGTATTGGGTGTGGCGCGCATACAGGCAAGCTGTTCTACGGGCTGGTGCGTCGGTCCGTCCTCGCCTACGCCTATGCTGTCATGCGTCATAACATATATCACGGGCAGCTTCATTATGGCGGACATACGCACCGCGTTTTTCAAATAGTCGGTGAAAACAAAGAATGTGGCGACATAAGGAATTATACCGCCGTGAAGTGAAAGACCGTTTGCCATGGCCGCCATTGCAAACTCGCGAACGCCGAAATGCACATTGCGCCCTTCGCGGCAGTCCGGCGCGAAATAGGCTGACGATTTTAGCACTGTGTTATTTGAAGGCCCAAGGTCGGCGCTGCCGCCGAACAGTCCCGGAAGTTTTTCGGCAAGCCGGTTTAATATAATTCCGGAGGCCTGACGGGTGGCCAAGGGTTTGTCAAAGTCGTACAGTGATTTATCGCCAAGCACATCTTCGCCGATTGGATTAAAATATTTGTTCCATAAGACCGACATATCGGTATGCGCCTTTTTATATTTGCCGAACATATCGTCCCAGGCTTTATTGGACGCTTCAAAACCTTTCTGCAGTTTTGTTATTTCTTCTTTTACGGCATCGGGGACAATAAAGCTTTCTTTATACGGCCACTTTAAAGTGTTTTTAAGAGCCATTATATTCTCGTCCCCCAAGGGCGCGCCGTGGCATGAGGCGCTTCCTTGAACCGCCGGACACCCATAGCCTATATCCGTGCTTATTATGATTATGGAAGGCTTTTGTGTTTCCGTCTTCGCGGAGCTTATCGCTCCGGAAATTCCGCCGGTGTCGGTATTGCCGTCCTTAACCGACAGCACCTGCCAGCCGTACGCCTCGAACCTTTTTGCAACGTCCTCATCAAACGCGGTGTCCGTCGCGCCTTCAATGGTGATATTATTGCTGTCGTAAAGCAGTATAAGCTTGCCTAATTTTAGTGTGCCCGCCAAAGAACACGCTTCGGACGCCACGCCTTCCATAAGGCAGCCGTCCCCAGAGAGCACATATGTATAATGATCAACTACAGGGAAGCCTTCCTTGTTAAATACGGCGGCAAGGTGCGCTTCGGCCATGGCCATACCCACTGCGTTGGCAATCCCCTGCCCTAGAGGCCCTGTTGTTGTTTCTATACCGGGCAAATAGCCGTGCTCCGGATGTCCCGCCGTCTTCGAGCCGTATTGGCGGAACCTTTTTATATCGTCAATGCTCACATCGTAGCCAAAAACATGAAGAATCGAGTAAAGCAACATTGAGCCGTGACCCGCGGACAGCACAAACCTGTCCCTGTTAATCCAGTCCGGATTTTTTGGATTGTGCTTTAAATGCCGCGCGAACAAAGTATAAGCGATAGGCGCGGCGCCCAGAGGCAGACCGGGATGCCCGCTGTTGGCTTTCTGCACACCTTCGGCCGATAGTATGCGCACAGTGTTTATCGCTAAGCTTTCCGTTTTATTCATTTTATATCCTCCTGGTTTATACTGCGGGCTGCACGTTGGCTTTGGCAGCGTTAATTAATATTATAGTGCCGCAAACACAATTTCACAACAGGCAATACCCAATAGGACAAATAAGAGGCGATAGCCCCGCCGAACAACATCTGGCGGGGCTAATAAGCAAAAGTGTTAACCATAAAAAATTATAACCGACCGCTTACTGCCGAGCGCTATTTATAATAGATGTAACAATTGACCTTATAGTTTGGCTCGGCAGACACATCGGCATCGTATGCGTAGTATTCAAGGGCGATGCTGTCAAAATAGTCGCTCTCAACGGTAATGAGGTATGAATGAAAGAAATCGTTCTCTGTAGCCACAGATGCATTAGGGTTGGATGAAAGACTATCCACAAGCTGAAAAATACCGTCCTCCGTCACATTCCACCAAATCATGCCCACTTTTCCAAGAGCCGGACCGGTTTCCGCTGACACGTAGTTGCGTTTGGGTGAATACCCTACGTAGTCGGTTTGCTCAAATGACGCTAAAGCGGAGACAAACGGAAGGGAAGCCATCTTAAAACTGTCTGCAGCAAGCGTATCGAAAACTTCGTTCCGCATGGGATAACCATAGGTGAGGCGCGCGGTGCCTTCATCGGTATAGCTGCTGTCGATATAAAGCCAGGACGTTGAGTAACTGTCTTCGCTGCCTTGCGCCCACTTCTGTACGATCTTTTTTTTCGACCCATCGGAGCTGTAGGTCGTAATGGTATGATCGGAATACTCTAGGTTCAGTATCATACCAATATCCGCCGCTAGGTATTTGTAATTAAAATTATCACTATAAACAGGATCGGCAAACAGTAGGCTGATATCGTAACACGCGGATTCATAGGAAATGATGGTCTGACCGGACGCTTCATCATAGCCTTCGTTATAGTTTTCATAGATAAAACCATGGATCAAGTCCGGTGAAGACGTATCAAAAAACGAAGAAGAGTCTTCTGCGTACAGCAGTATTGCCATCTCAACCTGCTGGCTACATATTGCCTCAACAATGAATTTCCGCGGGTCTGCGGAAAAACGTTGGACAGACACCGGAACCGGCTCCGGAGTGGGCGTCGGTTCCGGTGTCGGCTCCGGCGCGGCGGATACTGTTTCAGTCGTATTAGTCTGTTCCGTTTCGGAGGGCGCGCCTGCACATGCCGCCGTGTTAAACAATATAATCAAACCAAGTACCGCTAATAATATTTTTTTCATTTTTAATACCTCCTGATTAAAAGTTGTTATCCTTCGAATCAACAATAGCATACAGGAAAATTATTAACGGGGAAATGTAAAAATTAATATATGAAATGTCAAAAACAAATTTTACAGTTTGAGTAGTAAAGCAGCTTCAAAATACTGGCCGTTTACGACAATGGATAGATTGCCGTCATATTTGTTGACGATTCCCCTAATTAGCTTTAGTCCGTATCCATGATCTCTTTTGTTTCTTTTTGAGGTTATAAATTTAGCGCTATCAGAAGTGAACGCTTCCTGATGAGAATTTGCAAACTGGATCATAATATGATCCGCTTTTTCTGTTGATCGAATTCTGATAAATCGCTTTTTTACATCATCGATTTTCTCGCATGCCTCTATGGCGTTGTCATAAAGGTTGCAAAAGAGGCTGCATATGTCCATATCTGTAATACTTGTGTTATTAATATCACTTATCAATATATCCGTGTCGATACCTTTATCGCGCGCCATAGCCGTTTTAGTGGACAGAATGGCATTGACAATAGGTTTGTTGCAATAGTTCACCCGCTTTACCTCGCTTAGCTTTTCATCGATGCCATTCAATAGCCGAAGCGCATCATCTTTAGGGGCTTGTGAATCAGTAAACAGCGCATACGCCGTTTGCAGTTGGTTGGATATTTCATGTCTCAATCCGGCTGTTTCCCTAGCCTTCTCCATGACAAATCGGTAATAGTCGTAATGTAGCTTACTTTGCTCTTTCAGGGAGGAAAGCTCAGCCTCGTCTTTTTTAATCCGCACCAGCTTTTCTATAAGTATATATACGATGATATTGGCCGCCAGCGTGATCACGGAATGTACCAGTATAAACCATATGGAATTTTGTACAATGGCGTTTTTGACCAAAGCCAGCATTGATAATATAAATATGATCTGTGGGATAAATACGAACAGCATAAGGCCAATAATAATAATTTTGATATCTTTCCGGATATCTTTATAAATTGCAGAGACAATGATTACTTCAATGATAAATATATTGGAAAAGACCGAAACCATAATCAGCCTTATGTCATTTAATACATTCGGATACAATAATGAGGGATCTACATGAACCAATGGACTTAGAATAAGAATGGCAATTGCCTCGGCGGAGAATATAACCACAAAAAAGACGACAATTGACACAATTCTTTTCTTCATCTGACCAATAGAGAGAAACAGCAATAATATACTAATTACAATAATCGAAATAAGTATTTTTAACAGAACCAAATGGCTTATATAATAAGTGGCAAAATAATACGCCATCTCGCAGACAAAAAAAATTATGACCGTCTTTTTTTTATTCAAACGCAACTGAAACATATTGATGATTAACAAACACATCATCAATGATGGAGCGATTTGCCCCAGAATATCTATAATTGACATAAGCTTCCCCCTAAATAATGAGTATATAAATTGATTGCTTTTTTTAAACGGCTCTGACTTATAGGTATCACCTCACCATTCTGTAAGACAAAGCCGCGCGCTTTTATTCCTGTTATAAAACTCATATTAACCAAGAAGCTTTGATGGCATCGTATAAAACAATCGGGCAATTTGCTTTCGATATCATTCAGTTTGATATAGGCGTGGTGTATTGTTGAAATATTATAAATCTTTATTCTTCTCGCAGAGCTTTCAATATACAAAATGTCTCTCGTATTGACATTAAACATTTTACCTTTTGAATATATTTGAACCGACAGGCTTTTTCTCTTCTCAATTTGTTGAAACGCTTTATCCAGCGCAAGTTTTAGCTTTTCTATCTTGACAGGTTTCACCAAAAGATAGATGGGATCAGCCTCGAAGATATCGCCTGCAAAATCAATATATCCCGTAACAAAGATAATAAGCACATTTGGATATTGTCTCTTAATCTTTTTGGCAATGTCAATTCCGTTATCATCACCAAGATCGATATCCAATATCAAAATATCGGCTTCTTTATCTTTTTTTAAATAGGCAATTAGTTTTTGAGCGGAATTGACCGTCGTTATATGAAAATCGGGCTGTTTAAGTTTATTCAAATAAGAGATGATAGACTTTAAAGAGACAATTTCATCATCACAAACAATGATATTCAAATTATGCTCCCTGCGCGAAATTGTATATATTAATATACAATTTTATCTCTCAAACGGCAGAGCGTCAAGAAAAACATTGCAAACATTGGTCGGTTATAGATTGGCCCGGATTGAAAATTCAAGTGCATAAGGATAAGAGCAGATAAAAAGGCTCAAAC
>CAZPHS010000013.1:0-47172 GCA_964586785.1 uncultured Christensenellaceae bacterium | reverse complement strand
TGAATCAATCAATAAGAGTAGTAAAAGTAGTTCCTTGCTATATAGACTCTGCCTTTTGACTTTTTTATGAGCGCCCTTGTATATGGGCGGATAAAAGGCGCGGGATGATTGAAACGCTTTAAGTATTTTGTGTGCTCACACTTAAATACCGGGGCGTTTTTATTATTGGTAAGGAAGTATTATTTAATGGAAAAAAAGCTTGAGCTATACGGGTTTAACAACCTTACGAAATCACTTAGCTTTAACATCTTTGACGTATGCTATGCCAAAAGCGCGCGTGAGCAGCGAGACTATATAGCGTATATCGACGAACAATATAATTCCGACAGGCTTACAAGCATACTGGAGCGCGTAACCGAAATGATTTGCGCGCAGGTTTTGAGCATATCAAAACAGGATTACGACCCCCAGGGCGCGAGCGTAACATTTTTGATTGCGGAAGAGCCTATGTCGGGGCTGCGCACACACGGCGATACTGTGCTTGCCCATCTTGACAAGAGCCATGTTACCGTACACACTTATCCGGAGTATCATCCCGAAACCTTTTTAGCCACTTTCAGGGTGGATATAGACGTTGCCACATGCGGGCAGATAACGCCGCTTCGCACGTTGGATTTTCTTATAGGCAGCTTTGATTCGGATATTATTACAATGGATTACCGCGTGCGCGGATTCACGCGCGATTTGAACGGCAGGAAACTGTTTATAGATCATCAGATGACATCCATACAGGACTATATAGCCGCCCCTACGCTTGAAAAGTACGACGCTATAGATATAAACGTATATCAGGCTAATTTATTCCATACAAAAATGCTGCTTAAAGAAATCGACCTTAAAAATTACCTTTTCAACAGGGATGTGGGCGAGCTGCCTCCGCGGGAGAGGCTGGAGATATCCGCGAATATAAGGCGCGAGATGATTGATATATTCAGCGGAAAAAATGTGTATTAGAGTTTCGGAGGAATGATGAGAGACCAAAACAGGGCGCCGGTGCTTGAGGCTCTAACAAACCACAAAGCCGCAAGAGTGGTGCCTTTTGACGTGCCGGGGCATAAACAGGGGCGCGGCAACACCGAGCTGACGGCGTTTTTAGGACGCGCGTGCATGGAAGCGGATGTAAACTCAAGCAAGCCGCTTGACAACCTGTGCCACCCGATATCCGTTATAAGGGAGGCGGAGGAGCTCGCGGCGTCCGCTTTCGGGGCGCGGAACGCTTTTTTTATGGTAAACGGAACAACATCGGCGGTGCAAAGCATGATATTAAGCGTCTGCGGAAAGGGCGATAAAATAATATTGCCGCGTAATGTTCACCGCAGCGTTATAGGCGCGCTTGTTTTATGCGGCGCTGTTCCCGTTTATGTTAATCCCCAGACCGACTTGCGGCTTGGCATAGCGCTTGGTATGGCGCTTGAGGACGTGCGGCGGGCTATAGAGCAAAACAAGGACGCCAAAGCCGTTTTTGTAAACAACCCCACTTACTACGGCATTTGCTCAAACATTGAGGAGATAGTAAAGCTTGCGCATAAGCACGGCATGGCGGTACTTGCGGACGAGGCGCACGGCACCCATTTTTATTTCGGCGAAGACATGCCGAAAAGCGCCATGGCGGCGGGATGCGATATGGCCGGCATAAGTATGCACAAATCGGGCGGTTCGCTTACGCAAAGCTCCCTTCTTATATCGGGACCGAATGTGAACGCTAATTATCTAAGGCAGGTTATAGGTTTAACGCAGACAACGAGCGGCTCTTACCTTTTGATGTCCAGCCTTGATATATCGCGCAGGAACCTCGCGCTGCGCGGCGCCGAAATTTTTAAAACGGTGCGCGGTCTGGCGCAGTACGCGAGGGACGAGATTAACCAGATAGGCGATTATTACGCATACGCGCGGGATATAGTAAACGGCGATACAATATTTGATTTTGACCCTACCAAGCTTTCCGTGCATACTCTTGATACGGGGCTTGCGGGAATAGAGGTTTACGATATACTGAGGGACGAATACGATATACAGGTTGAATTCGGGGATATAGCGAATATACTGGCTTACATATCGGTGGGCGATAGGGAACGCGACATTGAACGGCTTGTAAGCGCCCTTTCCGAGATTCGCCGACGCAAAAAACGCGACAAAAGCGGGCTCATGCGCTTTGAATATATAAGTCCTGTGGTAAAAGCTACGCCTCAGGAGGCGTTTTATTCGCCAAAGAGGCTGCTTCCCATAGAGCAGACCGAAGGTTTAATATGCGCCGAGAGCGTAATGTGCTATCCGCCGGGGATACCTATATTGGCGCCCGGGGAGCAGATAACAAGGCAGATTTTAGAATACATAGATTATATGAAGAAAAAAGGCGGCTCGCTTACAGGCCCCGAGGATTTGACAATAGAACGCTTAAACGTAATGAAAGGAAGGTAGCAAATGCAGTTGGTTTTCACCGAAAAACACACGCGTCATGTGGGGCTTTGTATTGAGGTTGACAGGCAGCTTTATTGTTCGCGGAGCCGTTTTCAGCGTATAGACATTTTTGATTCGCATGAGTTCGGACGGATACTGACGCTGGACGGCGTGCTTATGCTGACGGAGAAGGACGAGTTTATATATCATGAAATGATGACGCATGTTCCGCTCGCGGTTCACCCGCGCGCTAAAGATATACTTATAATCGGCGGGGGAGACGGAGGCACCGTTCGCGAGCTATGCCGGTATGATAGCATACGGCGTATAGACCTTGCGGAGATAGACGAGGAAGTGGTGTCGGTATGCAAAGAATATCTGCCGCAAGTGGCGTGCGGTCTTGGCGACAAACGCGTGAAAATATACTACGAGGACGGATTGCGTTTTATACGCCGCTGCAGCGACGCTTATGACGTTATAATAGTGGATTCAACCGACCCGTTCGGTCCCGGCGAAGGGCTCTTTACAAAAGAATTCTACGGAAGCTGCTTTAAGGCGCTAAAAAATGACGGCATACTTGTAAACCAGCATGAAAACCCGTTTTATCCCGAAGACGCGCTGGCGGTGCGCCGCATTCATCAGCGCATAGTACAAAGCTTCCCGATAAGCAGGCTGTATCAGGCGCACATACCCACCTACCCGTCGGGTCATTGGCTTTTCGGTTTTTCGTCCAAGGTTTATCACCCGGTACGGGATGTTGATACAGATAGGTGGAAGCAATACGGCATTGCAGCCCGATACTATAATACCAATCTGCATAGGGCGGCGTTCGCGCTGCCAACCTATGTGGAGGATATAATAAAGGATGTGGAAGATGCAGGCATTTCTAGGCTGTGAACAAAACTATAATGAAGCCGATACGGTGGTTTTCGGCGCGCCGTTAGACGCTACTGCCAGCTTCAGGCCGGGAGCGCGTTTCGCCACCCGCGCAATGCGCAATGATTCTTATGCTCTTGAAACATACAGCCCTTACCTTGACGCCGATATGGCGGACAGGCTGGTTTGCGACGCGGGAGACTTAGAGCTTTGTTTGGGAGACACGAACAGGGCGCTTGAGGTTATAGAGCAAAAAACAGCGCGTATTTTAGGCGATAACAAGCTTCCCGTTATGATAGGCGGGGAGCATCTTGTCACTCTCGGCGCGGTGCGCGCGGCGGTAAAGAAGCACCCTAATATTCATATAGTACATTTCGACGCGCACGCGGATTTGCGCGACAATTATCTGGGCGCGAAGCTATCGCACGCCACCGTAATGCGCCGTGTTTGGGACATAACGGGAGACGGGCGCATATTTCAGTTCGGCATACGTTCGGGCGATAGGGAGGAGTATGCTTTCGGCGAGGAGCATACCAATATATACGGTTTTGGTTTCAGCGGCATCGAAGGAGTCTTAAAGCGTTTGTCGGGCAAACCTGTGTATTTTACTCTTGATTTAGACATATTAGACCCGTCGGTTTTTCCCGGAACGGGTACGCCGGAGCCGGGAGGGGTAACATTTGCGCAGCTTCTTGAAGCGGTATACAAAGTATGTTCGCTTGATATTGTGGGCTGCGATATAACCGAATTGTGCCCCGTGTACGACCAAAGCGGAATATCGACAGCCGCGGCGCTTAAAATACTGCGCGAAATGCTGCTGGCGGTTGCAAAATAGGTTTTAGGAGAAACGGAAAATGGGTAAAGCGCTGATTATAGGGTGCGGGGGCGTTGCGGGTGTAACTATTCATAAATGCTGCCGGAATCCGGAAGTGTTTGAGGAGATTATGATAGCGAGCCGCACCGTGAGAAAATGCGACGAGCTGAAAGAAAAGCTTAAGGGCTGCGGTACAAAAATATCGACGGCACGGCTTGACGCCGATAATACGGGCGATGTAATAAACCTTATAGAAGCGTTTGGGCCGGATGCAGTTATAAACCTTGCTTTGCCGTATCAGGACCTTTCCATAATGGACGCCTGCCTTGCCACAAAAACAGACTATGTTGACACCGCCAATTACGAGCCGAAAGATACCGCCAAGTTCGAATATAAATGGCAGTGGGCGTATCACGACAGGTTCAAGCAGGCCGGTATAACCGCTTTGCTCGGCAGCGGGTTCGACCCCGGAGTAACGGGCGTTTTCTGCGCGTACGCGGCAAAGCACCATTTTGACGAGATACATTATATAGACATACTCGACTGCAACGGCGGAGACCACGGTTATCCTTTCGCGACCAATTTTAATCCTGAAATAAACATACGCGAGGTTACCGCGAACGGAAGCTACTGGCAGGACGGGCGATGGGTTGAAACAAAGCCTATGGAGATAAAAAGGGTATATGATTTTCCGGAGGTAGGGGAAAAAGATATGTACCTTTTGCATCATGAGGAGATTGAAAGCCTTGCAAAGAACATAAAAGGGGTAAAACGCATACGCTTTTTTATGACTTTCGGGCAAAGCTATTTGACGCACTTAAAATGCCTTGAAAACGTCGGCATGACTTCCATAAAGCCTATAGAATTTGACGGTAAGCAAATTATACCTCTGCAGTTTCTAAAAGCGGTTCTGCCGGACCCCGCCTCGCTTGGCCCGCGCACCGTGGGGAAAACCAATATAGGGTGCATTTTGCGGGGCGTTTTGGACGGCAAAAGGCGCTCATATTACGTATACAACGTCTGCGACCATCAGGAATGCTTTCGGGAGACGGGAAGCCAGGCTGTAAGCTATACCACCGGCGTGCCCGCAATGATAGGCGCAATGATGCTTATGACAAAAACATGGCGCGGACCGGGCGTTTTTAACATAGAAGAGTTTGATCCGGACCCTTTTATGGACGCGTTAAATCGTTGGGGATTGCCGTGGCGGGAAAGCTTTTCGCCGCGTCTTGTAGACTGATGGAAAAGCTGCCGCGAGAATTGCCTACTCCGTGCTATGCGGTCGGCGAGGAAAAGCTGATATCGAATCTTAAGATATTGCGAGGCGTCTCTTCGCGCTCAGGCTGTAAGATACTTTTGGCGCAAAAGGCGTTTGCCATGCACGGCGTTTACCCTCTTATCCGCCGGTACCTTAGCGGCACCGCGGCAAGCGGTCTTTTTGAGGCGCGGCTCGGGGCTGAAATGTTCGGCGGAGAGACACACGTTTATTCCCCCGCGTACAAGGACGAAGATTTTGTCGAATTAACGCGTATATGCGGACATATTATTTTTAATTCGTTTGGGCAATGGAAGCGGCTGGGAGGCCAAGCGCTTGCTGCCGGCTGCTCGTGCGGGCTTAGAATAAACCCCGAATGTTCAACGCAAAGCGGCTCGATTTACGACCCGTGCGCGTTAGGCTCCCGTCTTGGAATAACACGGGAAAACTTTGTTGAAAAAGAGCTTGGCGGCATAGAAGGGCTGCATATGCATACGCTTTGTGAGCAAAACGCCGACGCGCTCGTAACAACGCTGCGTGCGGCTGAAAACAAGTTCGGCGGCTTTTTCGGGCGGATGAAATGGCTGAACCTTGGGGGCGGGCATCATATAACAAGAGAAGATTACGATATAGAAACGCTCGTTTCAGAGCTTATAAGGATAAGGGATAAATACGGTGTGCAGGTATATATAGAGCCGGGCGAGGCAATCGCTCTTAACGCGGGATATCTGGTGTGCAAAGTTTTAGACACGGTGCGAAGCGGCGGGGTAACAACTGCGGTGCTCGATACGTCCGCCGCGTGCCATATGCCCGACGTTTTGGAAATGCCGTACCGCCCGAAAGTAACGGGCGCCGCGCCGCGGGGAGAAAAAGCTTATACCTACAGACTCGCGGGGGCGACCTGCCTCGCGGGGGATATAATAGGAGATTATTCATTTGACAAGCCGCTTAATACGGGAGATAGGCTTGTGTTTCACGATATGGCTCACTACACCATGGTAAAAAACAACACCTTCAACGGTATGCCGCTGCCGGCCATTGTTCTCGTTACCAAAAACGGTGAAGCCAAAATTATACGTACATTCGGCTACGATGATTTTAAAAACCGGCTTTCATAGTAAATTTGATTGCCCGCGATAGAATAAAAAACTTTTTTGCGGATATGCTCTTTATGATAAGTACATAAAGGAGATATCCGCCATTTTTCGCTTTGTTAAAAAAAATAAATCCCGGGATACGGACGGCGGGCAGTGCGGCGCGGAGCGGCAGGACATACCGTCCAAAATTGAGGACTGTGAGCGGCTTGTCAAAAAGCTGTTTAACAACAGCTTTGACGTTGTCGTCCGGCCGTTTGAAACCGTAAAAGATAAAGCCATGCTTGTTTTTATAGACGGGCTTATAGACAAGGATTTGGTTGACAGGGATATTATAAGGCCGCTTAAATCCCCCTATTTTGACGGCAATCTTAATCTTGTATTTAAAACTGTTTTTGAAGAGACTCGGGACGTATCAAAATTTGTGGAATTTGTGCTGGCGGGTTTTACCGCGGTGTTTTACGCGGGCACAAAAAAGGTTTTTCTTTTCGAGTTCAGGCAGTGGAACCAGCGGTCTGTTGATGAGCCGGACGCGGAAGCGGTTATACGCGGCCCGAAGGAAGGCTTTACCGAAAATATAAGGTCTAATACCGCTCTTATACGCAGAAAGCTAAAGAACCAAAGATTGGTTATAGAGGATAAAACCTTAGGCAGGCAAACAAGCACGTCCGTAGAGATTGTGTATATTGAAGGCATAGTCAACAAAAGGGTTTTGGACGAGATAAGAAGACGCGTTGATAAGATAGATACGGATATGATACTTGAATCGGGAGATATAGAGCAATATATATGCGAGAATGTGTTCAGCCCCATCTCCGGCGTGGGGCTAACGCAAAAGCCGGATGTGGCGGCCGCCAAGATGCTGGAGGGCAGGGTCGCGATATTAGTAGACGGCACGCCCCATGTATTGACTATACCGGAGCTTTTTATAGAAAACCTTCACACCGCCGAAGATTATTACAGCAGGCCTGTGTTCGCGGGCGCTATGCGCGTATTAAGGTGCGTCGCGCTTTTTATAACCATTTTTCTTCCCGGGATTTCTATAGCCATAGCGACATTTCATCAAGAAATGGTGCCCGTCGTGTTTATGACAAGCATTGTTGTTTCGGCTTTAAGGACGCCTATGTCGCTTGCGGCGGAGGTGTTTGTGCTCATGCTTATGTTCGAGCTGCTGCGCGAGGCGGGGACGCGTATGCCAAAGGCGGTAGGCTCCGCCATAACAATAGTCGGCTCTCTTATAATAGGCGAGGCCGCTGTAAGCGCGGGCATAGTCAGCGAGCCTATGGTAATAGTGGTGGCCATTACGGCTGTAACAAGCTTTATGCTCCCCAATTTGGTGGAGTTCACATTAATATACAGAACTGTTTTCTGGTTTTTAGGCAGCGTTATGGGTCTTGTGGGCGTAGGCGCGGGCATATTGGTTTTGCTTACGCAGCTCGCGTCCACCGATTCCTTCGGCATACCGATACTGTCGTCTTTTTCAAGGCAGGAGTTAAAAGACAGCATTATACGGGCTCGGCCAAACAAAATGGTGTTTAGGCCAATCTCTATAGCGAAAGACAATGTAAGGAGGAGGCGTTAGTTGAAAACATTAAAAAAAGCGCTTTGCGCCTTGCTTTGCGCCGCCGCGCTGTCCTGTGCCGCCGGATGCTGGAATAAGCAGGAGCCGCAGGATTTGGCCATAATTCACAGCATGATATACGACGTTGACGAAGACGGACAATTTATACTGACCGTCGAGATAATGAACCCGTCCGACACAAGCGGGGGCACGGACGGGGGAGGGGGGACCACGGAATCGCTTATTGCCGTCGGTAAGGGAGAATCGGTGCGCGAGGCGGTATCTAACGTTTCAAAAAGCGTTGAGAAATTTGTATTTGCCGGACATAACAAGGCGCGCATTTTTACGGAAAGGTTCGCCGAAAGCGAAATACCAAACCTCCTTGATTTTCTATGCAGAGACCATCTGACGGACGAGATGCCTATTATGATTGTGATAAAGGGTAAAACTCCGGAAGAGGTTCATTTCTGCTCGTCCGGTTTTTCAGATATGATAGGCGATTATTTTAAGGATTTAAGCAAAATTCAAAGGGAGCATACGTCCAAAGCAGTTTTTGTAACCACTCTTGATTTTATAAAGGACTATCTTATAGACGGAAAACAGCCGGTTACAGGCGTCGCCGAACTAAAAAGTCAGGATACGCCGCAAAAAAGCGAAGGACAGCAGGGCGGCGGCGAGCAACAAAAAGGCGATAAACAGCAGGGCGGAGAGAAAAAGTTAGTTTTATATGAGGGGCTTGCGGCGTTTAAGGACGGCAAGCTTGCGGGCTTTCTGAACGGAGAGGAAACGAGGGCGTACAACATTTTAATCAATGATTTGGGCAACGCGTACATTACGATTCCTTCGGGAGACGGTTTAACGGTTTTTAAGATAGAAGATTCCAGAGCCGATATAACCGCCTCGGTAAACGGCGGCGATATAAGTTTTTACGTTAATATACAGATGATTTTAAATATAAGGGAAGAAAGCGGCGGCATTGATATTTCCAAGGACCAATGGCTTAAAATTATCGAACAAAGGTTTAACGAAAAAATGCAGGAGGAAATTAAACTCGCGATTCAAAAAGTACAGCGGGAGTTCGCGAGCGATATATTCGGTTTCGGAAGGCACCTGCATTTGCAGCTTCCGGAAAAGTGGCGCGAGTTTAAGAATAACTGGGACGATTATTTTGCGAAAGCGGTTTTTTATGTCACTGTGGACTCAACCGTAAACCGTACGGGGCAGATAAAAGGGCCTTTTAAAGCGGGGAGGGAGCAATGAACACTAAACCGGTTATAACATCGCTGCAGCTGCTGCTTATTGCGGTGGGAAGCGCTTTGGTGTTTCCGTATACATTTATGCCTATATTAAATTCGCCGCCCGCCAATCAGGACGTTTGGATTGCTCTTATTATGGCTTTCGTTTATATACTTTTGCTCAACACGCCTGTGTTGATTCTTATGAACAAGTTTCGCGGGGTAAGCATAAACCAGACTTGCGAGATAATAACGGGAAAGATAATGGGAAAAATTATTCTAATTCCCTTTATTATTTTCACCTTTATATGCTTTACTGCGTGCATGCTCATAACAACTGTTTTTCTTGAAATGTATGTGTTTGACGACGCTCCGTCATGGGCGCTTATGCTGTTTATGGTCGTCCCCGCGGCGTATGCGGCATATAAGGGCGCGGGCACAATAGCGAGAATAGCTAATTTTATAGTGCCTGTCGTGCTTTTTTCGATCGTTCTGTTTTTCTTATTCGGTCTGCAATATTTCGACACGCAGTATCTTAAGCCTGTTTTGACGGATTCAATTTTTTTGGAGCTTAACCTAGGCGCTTTTTTCACGGCGGCGCGTTATTCGGAAATACTTATTTTCTGGGTGTTCTCATATTATCTTGTGAAAAAGGCGAGCATAAACAAAACATACGCCAAAGCGCTTACGACGTTCGGCGTAGCCTTTATGTTAATACTTATACCGACGGTAATCACGCTCGGCATGGATTACGCGAAGCTTGTGTGGAATCCGTATTACGCGTTCACGCGGCAGCTTGAAGCGTTCGGCTTTATAGAAAGGATGCAGGCGCTCAACATACTGTCATGGTTTCCCATGGCGCTTTTAAAGCTGACGATATACATATATATGGGCAGCGAAGTGATTTCGGGCATTTTGAAAACCAAATCTCACAGACCGATTGTTTTCCCCATTGTTATTGCGGGCTATATAATGGCTTTAATGCCCTTTATGAATAAAACAAGCACTGTGGATATGCTTCGCTCCGACGAGGTTTTCCCGTTTATTATTATCCCCGTAGTATTTATTGTGCCGGTTATTATACTGGCCGTTTATATAATAAGAAAGAAAAAAGCCGACGCGGCGTTAAAAGAAGCGCTTGCCGCGCAGCCTGATGAAAACGAGCAATAACGGTTGTCAAAAAAAAGGCCCCAATACGGTAAACGCAATGGGGCTAGTTTTAGCGGTTAACGGGCTGCGCCGCCTCCGGTGCCGGATTCGCCGCCGTTTACGGCGCCGTTGTTCATATCCCGTTCAAGGTCCTGTTCCTGATTAGGTCTCACTTTGGGCGTTATGCCGATGTTGGGCGACGGCGTTATTATAGGAGCTACATCCGGCAGTAAAGGCGTGGCTCCGGGAGCCCTGTTATCCGCCGCACAGCCAAAAAGCAACGCGGCCGTCGTTATGGATAACATAAATGCAGACAATATTTTTTTCATTTTCAGGCCTCCTTCCCGCATTATTTTTTGCCGAAACGGCATATTAATATTAAGTTCAATTATTGGTATAAAAACATGCAGTTTTTTACTGCGCGTATATTTATGTTTACGAAGGCTAAAAATATTTTTATACCAAAACTGTACAGGGAGGTACGAAAGACATGGGAATAATTGCGTGGATTATATTGGGCGGACTGGCGGGATGGGTTGCCAGCATGATAATGAAAAACAATCCGTCAATGGGTGTTTTCGCTAATATTTTCGTAGGCATAATCGGGGCGTTTATAGGAGGGCTTGTTATGAACCTGATTGGCGCGCGCGCGGATGTGATGGGGTTTAATATCGAGAGCTTTCTTGTCGCGTTAATAGGAGCGATTATATTGCTCGCATTGATAAATCTTATCCGTAGAGGCAGTGTACAGGCCAAATAAGCCGGAATTAAAAAATGCGCAAGAACTACCAAGGCTACAGGGCGGCGCTTAAGCGGCTCTGTAGTTTTCATGCGTTTGAGAACGCATATTATTGAGTACGAAAAAGCCCCGCCGCGGCGGAGCTTTAAAATTTTACTGCTGATACTTGGGACGCTTCTGGTAACGCGTATGCAGCAGCTCGTGCGCCTTATGGCTGTTAGGCTCGCCGAGGAACTGCTCGTACAGCATTTTTACTTCCTCGTTCTCGTGGGACTTGCGCTTAGGCTTGCCCGCGTCTTCGGCGTAGGTGGCCTTCGCGCGAAGAACGTACGGGTTAATATCCATCTTATCCCGCGCGGAAACAATAGGCTGCCCGCCGCCCGTTACGCAGCCGCCGGGGCACCCCATAACTTCTATGAAATGATATTGCTTTTTGCCGTTCCGCACGGCTTCAAGCAGCCTTTTCGCGCTGCCGGTGCCGTTCGCGACAGCCACGTTTATATCCATGCCGCCAATATTGAGCGTCGCTTCCTTAACGCCGTCCACTCCGCGCACGCATTCGTAATCTATATCCTTCAAATCCTTGCCGGTCAATAAATCGGCTACGGTACGCAGAGCGGCTTCCATAACGCCGCCCGTGGCGCCGAACAAAACGGCGGCGCCGGAAGACTCTCCGAGCACGCGGTCGAAATCCTCATCGGGCAGGTTTTTAAAATCAATGTTGGACTGTTTTATCATGCGCGCCAGCTCGCGAGTCGTCAGCACGGCGTCCACATCGCGAAGCCCGTTAACCGCCATCTCGTCGCGCTCCTTCTCAAACTTCTTTGCGGTACACGGCATAACGGAAACCACATAGATTGTCTTTGGGTCTATATTAAACTTTTGCGCGTAATACGATTTTATAACAGCCCCGCCCATCTGATGCGGCGACTTGCAGGTAGATAGGTTGTCAAGCATATCCGGAAAAAAATGCTCGCAGTATTTTATCCAGCCCGGGCTGCAAGAGGTTATCATAGGCAGTTTGCCGCCGTTCTTTATGCGGCCTATAAGCTCGGTTCCCTCTTCCATTATGGTTAAATCAGCGCTGAAATCCACATCGAACACCTTATCAAAGCCTATGCGGCGAAGCGCGGCGGCCATTTTGCCCGTAACGCTGCTGCCCGGCTCTATGCCAAATTCCTCGCCCAGCCCGAAACGAACGGCGGGGGCGGTCTGAACCACGACGTGTTTTTCCGGGTCGTTAAGCGCCGTCCAAACATTCTCTATCTCGCTTTTTTCGGTAAGCGCGCCGACAGGGCACGCGGTTATGCACTGGCCGCAGTTAACGCACGGCACGGCGTTTAAAGATTTTCCGAACACCGGTTCTATAACAGTGTTAAAGCCGCGTTTAGCGGCGCCTACCGCGCCTATCTTTTGTATATTATTGCATACGGCAACGCAGCGGCGGCACAGTATGCATTTGTTCGGGTCGCGCACTATCGAAGGCGAAAAATTGTCTATGGGATGAGATGTATTATCGTCATCGTAAGGCACGTCCTCAACGCCAAGCTCGTCGCACAATTGCTGAAGCTCGCAGCTGCGGTTTCTAACGCAAGTTAAGCATCGCTTGTCGTGATTGGAAAGTATAAGCTCAAGATTAACGCGCCGCGCTTCCATAACGGCCTTGGATTTTGTGGAAACCTCCATGCCGTCTTCAGCGGGCAATACGCACGAAGCCTGAAGGCCTCTTCCGCCTTTTATTAACTCGACAAGGCATATACGGCACGCGCCTATCGCGTTGACGCCCTTTAAATAACAAAGCGTAGGTATTCTTATATTGGCGGCGCGAGCCGCTTCAAGCACAGTCGTATTATCCGGCACGGTTACTTTGACGCCGTCTATAGTTAAAGATATCATTGTCTTATCGCTCCCTTGCTATTTTTTCTCAATCGCGCCGAATTTGCACTTAGACATGCATACGCCGCACTTAATGCATTTGCTCTGGTCAATCTCAAACGGCTCTTTTATTTTGCCCGAAATTGCGTTGGTAGGGCAAACCTTTGCGCAAACGCCGCACCCGACGCACATTTTCTTATCTATCATGTAAGAGAGAAGCGCTTTGCAGTGTCCGGCGGGGCACTTTTTATCGCGTATATGCGCCTCGTATTCGTCCCTAAAATACTTTAAAGTAGAAAGCACGGGATTAGGCGCGGTTTTGCCAAGTCCGCAAAGAGACGAGCCTTTTATGTTTACCGCGAGCCGCTCAAGCTTTTCTATATCGCCTTCTTCCCCCTGTCCCGAAACAATGCGCTCCAGTATCTCCAGCATACGCTTTGTGCCTATACGGCACGGGGAACACTGCCCGCACGATTCGTCAACGGTGAAATCCAGAAAATACCGCGCGACGTCAACCATGCAATTGTCCTCGTCCATCACTATAAGACCGCCGCTGCCCATCATAGAGCCTATAGCGGTAAGCGAATCGTAATCAATATGCGTATCAAGATGGCTCGCCGGTATGCAGCCGCCCGAAGGACCGCCTGTCTGCGCCGCCTTGAACTTCTTGCCCTCGGGTATGCCGCCGCCTATATCGAATATTATTTCGCGCAGCGTAGTGCCCATGGGTATCTCAACGAGTCCGGTGTTGTTTATCTTGCCGCCTAAAGCGAACACCTTTGTTCCTTTGCTTTTTTCCGTGCCCATCGAGGCAAACCAGGCAGGCCCGTTAAGTATTATCTGCGGTATGTTCGCGAAAGTTTCAACATTATTTATTATTGTCGGCTTGCCGAACAGACCTTTTTGAGCGGGAAACGGCGGCTTGGAACGCGGCTCGCCTCTGCGCCCTTCTATTGACGCGATAAGCGCCATCTCCTCGCCGCAGACAAACGCGCCCGCGCCGAGACGGATTTCAACGTTAAAGTCAAAGCCGCTGCCAAATAAACCTTTTCCCAAAAGGCCGAGCTCATGCGCCTGCGCAATGGCTATTTCCATACGTTTAACCGCGATTGGGTATTCCGCGCGCACATAAAGATAGCCCATATTGGCGCCTATGGCATATCCGGCTATGGCCATGGCTTCCAGCACCGCGTGAGGGTCTCCCTCCAGCACGCTCCTGTCCATAAACGCTCCGGGGTCGCCCTCGTCGGCGTTGCAGACGACGTATTTTTGCTCGTTTGCCTCATCGCCGCAAAACTGCCACTTTAAGCCGGTGGGGAATCCGCCGCCGCCGCGCCCGCGCAATCCGCTTTCCTTTATAATATCAATTACCTGTTGGGGCTTATACTCCGTAAGGCATAAGCCGAGCGCCTTATATCCGTCAAGCGCTATATATTCTTCTATTTTTTCAGGGTCTATTACGCCGCAGTTTTTAAGCGCTATGCGTTTTTGTTTTTTGTAGAAGTCTATGTTTTCAATAGACGTTTCGATGCCCTGAGCGTCCGCCTTGTAAAGAAGGCGCGAAACAAGCCGCCCCTTAAGAAGATGTTCGTTTACAATTTCGGGGACGTCGGAAGGCTTAACGCGGGAATAGAAGCTGCCCTCGGGATAAACGATAACAATAGGACCCGCTTCGCATAAACCAAAGCAGCCCGTTTTGACAACCTTAACCTCTTTTTCGAGGCCGGCTTTTGTAAGCTCCTCATTGAAGCTTTCTATTATTTTGGGCGATTCGGAGGAAGTGCACCCCGTTCCGCCGCATACTAGCACATGAGACCGAAAAATATCCATTGCCGCTTACCTCCCCTGCTGCTGCTGTTCGTGATACCCGATAGTAAACTCGGTTACCGGATTGCCGTTGACTATATGCTCCGCCACAATTCTGCCCGCCATCTGCGGAGAGACTTTCACATAAGTAACCTTTTCGCTGCTCGGGCTGTAAACCTCAACTATAGGCTCAAGGCGGCACGCGCCTATGCAGCCCGTTTGTGAAACGGTCACATTGGAAAGCTTTCTTCTTGACACTTCTTCAACCAGGGCGGAAAGCACAGGCCTTGCGCCGGCGGCTATACCGCAGGTGGCCATGCCCACCACGATTCGTATACCTTCGCCCTTTTTACGCAAATCTATCTGGCAGAGCGCTTTGTTTCTTATCTCTTCGAGTTCTTTTAACGATTTCATATCTCTTTACCTCCAAAAACCTGTTTAAGTCCTTCCTGCAAATATTGATGTATAAAAGCGCTTACTTGCGGCTGTGATATGGGCACGCCGCCTAAAGTCTCTTTTATTATTCTTGTATCGAATGAAAATTTATTTTCATCACGCGAAGCCGTTAAAACAAAATCCGCGTTTTCGTTTGTCAGCGCCAGCACCGCCGCGGTCTGCGCGATATCGCCCAGAGGAGGGCGGTCTATGTGCGAAAGACCAAGCGTCGCGAGAATCTGTGTGCCTTCTTTTGGCGCGGACGTTACTTTCAAGCCGCCGCCCGAGTTTTCGCAGTTTAGCGCGAAAAGCGGAATTCCAAGCCCTATATCCCGCGTTTTGCGCGTTGTTACAAAAGGGCTTTTTACGCGTTCCATCATATACTCGCTCATACCGCGGCCGTTGTCGCATATGCGTATCGTCAGCACGTCGCTTTGTGCTTTTATGTCTATAGTCACAAGGCTGCTGCCCGCCGAAAGCGAATTCTCCGCTATATCAAGTATGTGCAAAGATAAATCACGCATTATTATTCTTTGAATTTCGCCAGTATACCGGGCACGTCGTCGGGAACCAGTCTGCCGAAAACCTGATCGTCAATCATTATCACCGGCGCAAGCCCGCAGCAGCCGAGACATCGCGTAGCCTCGAGTGTAAATCGCCTGTCCGGCGTTGTCTCTCCGGGGGAGACGCCGAGCTCTTCGGATAGCTTATCCATAACTTTTTCTATGTTGCGCACATAGCAGGCCGTGCCCATACAAACGCTTATTATGTGCCTGCCTTTGGGGGCCAGCGCAAACTGTGAGTAGAACGTGGCGACGCCGTACACATCGCTCATAGGGATGCCAAGCTGTTCGGAGATCAGCTCCTGTACGTCAAACGTTAAGGCACCGAACAGCGACTGTGCCTTTTGCATTACAGGCATAAGCGGCCCCGGTTTTTTCTTTTGTTCCTCGATAAAGCTTACGAGCTCGTCGCGCATAAGTTTATCTTCCGTAACTGTCATCGTCTATCCCTCCTATAGATGCTTTATATAAATTATAAAAAATAACTTTGATAAAAAATTAACGAACTAACCAGCCGTTATTCTACCATAAGTACTTATTAATTGCATCATTTATTTTATGGATTATATGAGAACTTTGCCGTAACAGTATGTTTTAACGGATATAATGTAAACACAGTTATAAACTGCGTAAAAAGCTTATAAAATCGGTTGCGCTTTTTATATTTTCAAGGGTGTTTTCCGGTTCCGCAATGTCTGCAAGACTATGCGCGTCAGACGAGTTTAGTATAAACAATCCGGAATCAACAGGCGGGCAGGGTATTCCGGAAGATATTTCGACACATTTAAACAATCCGGCGGGCAAAAACCCCAGATTGGAAAACACAGAAAAAGAGCCGCGGTTTATATGCGCGGGCACCGCGCAGCCGCCTTGGCTCCATACCATATTCTTAATCTTTTCAATCGAAAACGCGGAGGCCGAAAGCAGCAGTTTTTCAACTTCTCCGCGCGGTTTATCATCCGTTCCCGTCACTGTCTGGCGGCCGAAAATCTCCGGCCGGTTAGATATGTCCGGCAACGAGTCGTATATCAACTCACCGAAGCTTACGGCGGAATCGACATTGCTAAAATAAGCGAGAACGTGTACCTCCTCGCGCGAGGTTACCTCAATACCGGGGACAAAGCCCTCTCCCGCGCACGCCGCCATGGCGGGCAGGTTTCTTCCGCAGTTATGGTCTGTAAGCGCTATAAGCGAAAGCCCCTTTAAACGCGCCATCGCGGCAATGTTATTAGGCGTCATATCGTCTTGGGCGCAGGGTGATAAGCACGAGTGTATATGAAGGTCGTAATAAGCTTTCATTTATTATATGTCGCCTATGCCGAGCCTGTAAAGCCGCGCCGCCGCGGCATAAGCGGAGCACGGCGCGCTTACTATACATACGTCCTTTGTTTTGGCGGCCTCCAGCGTTTCTTCCGAAACACTCGTACCGCACGGTATTATTACGCACGCGCAGCCGGTTAAGGACGCGACTGCCACAACATTGACGTGTGACTGAACTGTAATCCACGCGGTGCCGCTTTGTGTATTCGCCATAGCGAAGCTTAAAAGGTCGCACGTATACGCGGATGTTATTTGTTTATCGGGAATGAGAGTAAGCGCGTCCCAGCCCGTGGCGTCAATCAATTCTTTTACCTTCATACTGTTATTTATCCCCTTGCTTGTTTTTCACCGTAAGCTCAACCATCTGCTCGGCTAAAAGCGAGACTTTATCGCGCAGTTTGAAAACGCAATCCATCTCTTTCGCGTCCCCACGCACTATATCTTCCGCCATAGCGCGGCACGAGGGAGAGCCGCACGAGCCGCAGTCCAGGCCGGGAAGGCGCTCGGTTATACTCTCTATCTGTTCCAGTTTTTTCATGGCGGCTACCATATCATTATCTATGCTCATTATGGGGTGCGCTTTGATAGGCTCTTTAAAGAAAACCGAGCCGTCTTTTATATATTGCTGCGTATATTCGGCGGACGGTTTTTTTTGTTTTATCTTTTTGGACAAAGAGCGTATGCGTGAACGCGCGACGTACGGGTTTTCAAAAGTGAGCGGACCGCCGACGCAGCCGCCCGGGCAGGCAAGCCCCTCGAAAAATTCCAAATCGCTAAGCTTTTGGTTCTCTATTTCCTCAAGCACTTTAATTACGTTTTGTATGCCGTCAACGGCAAGATAATTATCAATGCCCGACGCCGCCGATTCTCCGCCCGAGTTAGCCCAATTGACGCCGTATACCGAAGCGGTGTCTCCGGCGTCCGCCGTAACGCCCGGCTTTTTAAGCTGGCCGGCGAGCAGCCCGTATATATCGATTACCGAAAAAGCGCCGCTGACATTGCTTTTATTAAGGCCGTAAGGATTTTTTATGCTTGTCATTTTGGCGGGGCACGGCGTTATAAAAAACACTCCTATATCATCGGGGTTCGCGTTATGCTTTGCGGCGTACTCGCGTTTTGCCGCAATGGCCGCCATCTCCATAGGAGTTTGCAAATTAACTATGTTGCCTATAAGGCTTGGAAAACGCACCTGTATAAGACGCACTATGGCAGGACAGGCGGAGGATATGGCAGGATAGTTATGCTTGTCAATGCGATGGGCTGCGCTGCTTACAATATCGGCGCCGCGCGCGACTTCGTACACATCGTCAAAGCCCATAAGCTTCAAGCCAAGCACCACGCGGTCTATGCTTGTAAGATTTTTAAACTGTCCGTAAAGCGCCGGCGCGGGAAGAGCTATCTTATATTTATATTTTCCTATATCCGAAAAAGGGTCGGTGTACGCGATTTTGGCATGGTAAGGGCAAACGCGTATACATTCGCCGCAGTCTATACAGCGCTCTGCTATAATCTGCGCCTTGCCGTCGCGCACGCGTATGGCCTCGGTAGGGCAATGCTTTATGCAGTTGGTGCATCCTTTGCATTTATCGCGGTCAAGCCTTACCGAATGAAAATAAGTGTTCATAATATCCCCTCGTAAAAACTAAATCAAAAAACGCAAATCCAAAACGGTGCCGCCGGAATCCGATACTATTGAAAAAGTGTCGCAATTTTTTTTGATATTGGGCAGCCCCATTCCGGCGCCGAAACCCATCATGCGTATATCGTGCGGCGCGGTGGAAAAACCCTCGCGCATAGCCGTATTTATATCGGCTATTCCGGGGCCGGTGTCCGAGCATAAAAGAGCGATACAATCCGGCGTTATCGTAAGATTCATTTTGCCGCCGCTGCTGTGAATAACCATATTAAGCTCCGCCTCGTACGCGGCCACCGCGACGCGCCTTATCAAAGACGGGTCTATTCCCAAAAGGCGAAGAACGCTTTTTATTTTCGCCGATGCCTCGCCCGCCGACGAGAAATCTTTGGCGCGTATGTCAAACGATTCCGTAAAAGCGTCCGGCATATTTACATCCCTTTACACGCGGGAAGGCCGTGCTTGAAAAGCCTTCCGCACGCCTCATACAGCGTTATGTCGCAAACGAGAAGCGTAACGCCCGTGCGCAAAGCCAAATCGCGTATGTCTTCCGTTGGCTTTTTGCCGCGCACAAAACAAACGCACAGCACGTCGAGCATCTCGGCGGTACGTATTACATGCTGGTTTACCATGCCCGTAAGCAGTATGCTGCCTTCTTTTACAAACGCGAGAACATCGCTCATAAGATCCGCCCCGCACGCGGAGCTTAGCTGCTTGTCCAGATTATTATCGCCGCAAACGCAAGTCGCCTTAAGCGCCTCGGCCGCCTGTCTTATTGTCATACAGCGTCCTTTGCATATCAGCCTGTTATCTCGTCTAAGAACGATGAGTATTTGACTGTTATATTTATTATATTATACTTCAGATTTGAGGAAAAAGCTACGGGGGTTACATTGCCGGAAGACGGAATCTCGCCCAGCGTTTTACAAAAATCGTCCATAAACTCGCACAATCGTTCTACCGCGTCGTTATCCGGAGAAACAACGCTGTGGAGGGTTGCCGATGTTTCATCCGCTTTGTTTTTTAGCGCAAGTATACGCGCGTCGACGTTTTGGCCGTTGTCGGCGTCGAATATTATCTGCATAAGCGTGTCTACGGTATCCGGAACTATATTAAAGCAAGCCTTTACGGCGTCAATCTGGGACTGCTCTGCGCTTATTTTAAACTCCAGCGTACCGGACTCAAGAACGAAAACAGTGCTCGCGACGCCCTGCTCCGCAAGCTCCTTTTTTACGCTCGCCGCGTCCGACTCTTTTGTATAGCCCGCGACAAGCGTTCGGTAAAGCTTTCCGTCAAACGATACATAACCCGCTCCGCCGCGCGACGATATATCGTCGGCCGCAGTCTTGGCGTTGTTCTTATCCGCGAAAGCCCCGCATTGAAGAGTGTAAAGCGATATGCTCTGCGCTATTATTTTTTCTTCAAGCCGCAAAGACTCCGAGGGCGTGGGCGTAACCCGGCCGGTATCGTCTGTTTGCGGCGCGGCGCTTTGCGGCGGCGTTACGGCCGCTCCGGCGGTGCTTTTGCCGTTATTGAATACCGGATTGATAATATTTTCCGCGAGCCAGCCTCCGGCGGCCCCGGCTCCTATAAGGTAAGCGGTTATTCCCAGCGCCGCCGCCGCTACTATAAACGACGTCCGGCTCTTTTTTATTTTTGGGCGGCGGCCCTGCTGCAATCGTGAGTATCTCATATTTTCCTCCGTATAAAACAGTTTCTCAAACTATTAATATGAACGCGGAGGGACAAATATGAGACGGGCGCGGCGCGCCAAATAAATATTGCCCCTCGTCGGGAGGGGCAAAAAGTTTACGGCTATGTTTTTTTATCGATTCGTGTTACCTTGTCTTTCCCATGAAGAAAAGAGCGATAGTGCCCGGTCCCGCGTGCGCGCCTATAACGGCGCCGAGAGGGCTTATCATTATATCGCCTATTTCGGGGAACAAATCCTTTATCATATCGGCTACATACGTCGCGGTTTCCTCGTCATCGCCGTGGCTTATAAATACCGACTGCCCCTCGGGTTTTATTACCGATTCCGCCATCTTTTCGACAAGGCACTTAAGCGCGCGCTTGCGTCCCTTTTCCTTCTCGCGCGGTATAAGATGGCCTTCGTGGTCGACATTTAGCACGGGCTTGATATGAAGCAGATTCCCGACGAACGCCGCCGCGCCCGTAACACGTCCGCCGCGCCGCAGGTGGGAAAGGCTGTCTACGGTAAACCAGTGGTTAATGGCAAGCTTGTTGGATTCCACCCATTTTGCAACCTCGTCTATAGATTTGCCCTTCTCGCGCATTTTTACGGCATAATCCACCAACAGTCCGTGTCCTAAAGAAGCGCACAAAGAATCCACAACAATAAATTTTCTTTCGGGATATTTCTCGCGCAGCTCCCGCGCCACGAGCATTACGTTATTGCAGCTTCCCGAAAGTCCGGACGAGAAAGCTATGTAGAGCATGTCGCGTCCCGACGAAAGAACCTTTTCGACTTCCTCGGTTATATAGTCCGGTGTCAGCAGCGACGTCGTCGGCATAAAGCCGTCCCTCTCCATATCAAAAAACTTCTTTGTATCCATATCGCCGTCTTTGTATTCTTTGCTGTCGATTGTAAAAGTATATTTGAGTATCAGTATATTATGCTTATCCGTATATTCTTTTGGCAGGTCGGATGTGGAACACGCGCCGATGATAAAATTAGACATCTGTATTCTCCCTTCCTTTTTTGGACATTTTATTATTTCCGCGTTTATTAATCAAGCAAAAACGGCTATGTTAATAATTTCTTAATACAATAAACCAATATGCCGCAAACAAAAACAGCGGCAAAACGCGTTTTGCGGGTTCTTATTTTTGCGTTCGCATAGACCGATATAGGAAAAAGCGATAATATAAAGCTCAAATTGCAACATTAATTATTGCAACATTCATTTATTATAAAATAACTGTTGAAAGAATATATATATTATGCTAACATCGTTACCAAATGAAGGTTTTAGATTTGCAAAATGCAATTTACACTAAACGGAGGCTGTTATGGTTCTGTCTGCTAAGGCGCTTGGTATTGTGCCGTCAGTAACATTAAAGATTACCGCCCTTGTAAAGCAAATGCGCAAAGAGGGGCGTGATGTTATAGGTTTTGGAGCCGGTGAGCCGGATTTCGAAACGCCGCGGAACATAATCGACGCGGCTAAAAAAGCGCTGGACGAAGGGTATACCCGGTATACTCCCGCTTCCGGCGTTATAGAGCTTAGAGAGGCCGTGGCGCAAAGGCTCGAAGAAAAATACGCTCTTAAATACGCGCCCGAGGATATAGTCATATCAAACGGCGCAAAGCATTCGCTTTTCAACGCGTTCGCGGCGCTGCTTAATCCCGGGGACGAAGTTATTATACCGTCTCCTTACTGGGTGACTTATCCCGAGCTTGTCGCCATGTCGGACGGCGTTCCCGTATTCATAGAAACAAACGGTTCGTTTAAAGCGACGGCGGGGCAAATAAAAGCGGCAATAACAAAAAAGACGAAAGCGCTCATACTTAATTCGCCGTCCAATCCGTGCGGCTCCGTATACACGCGCGACGAACTTTCCGCGATTGCCGATGTGGCAGTTGACGCGGGTATTGCGGTTATATCGGACGAGATATATGACGAGCTTATTTATGATACGGAGCATATAAGCATAGCGTCATTAGGGCGGCAAATAAAAGACTTAACCGTACTTGTAAACGGTCTTTCAAAAACATACGCTATGACCGGCTGGCGCATAGGCTATACCGCAAGCGCCCGCCGTATAGCGCAAGCCATGGGCGCTTACCAATCGCACGCCGCGTCGAACGCTAATTCCATAGCGCAGTACGCGAGCATAGAAGCTTTAAGGGGGCCGCAGGATACGGTCAAACAAATGCGCGACGCGTTTGACGCGCGCCGGAGGCTGCTGTGCAATCTTATAAATAATACAGACGGCATATCGTGCGCGGTTCCCGGCGGGGCGTTTTACGTGATGATGGACATAGGCGGCGTAATCGGCAAAAAATGCGACGGCAGGGTTATAGGCGGTTCGCTTGATTTTGCGGAGATGCTGCTTGAAAAAGAGCTGACGGCGGTAATACCCGGCAAAGCTTTCGGGGCGGACAGATACGTGCGTTTAAGCTACGCGGTAAGCGAACAAAACATAATAAAGGGGCTTGAGCGTATAGGCGGGTTTATAAAATCGCTGAATTAAAAAAGAGAGGTTGTTATTATGAATAATGATATTAAAAAAGGGCTTAGCCTGAATAAAAGATGGAACCTGCTGGAGCAGAACGACTATATGTTCTCTTTCCAGGACGTTGAGGAGCCGCAGCTTTTCCGCGACGTATTTGAATACTCGTCGGTGCCTAAAATAGCGTTTAACCACCGCGTGGTGCCTATGCGTATGCCGGAAGAGATTTGGATAACGGATACGACGTTTCGTGACGGACAGCAGTCGCGCACGCCTTTTACCGTAAAGCAGGTTGTGGATTTATACAAGCTTCAAAACAAACTGGGAGGCAAAAAAGGGATAATTCGTCAAAGCGAGTTCTTTGTATACACCGATAAAGATAAAGAAGCCCTGCAAGCGTGCATCGATTTGGGCTACGAGTTTCCCGAGGTTACAACATGGATACGTGCAAGCAATAAAGACTTTGAACTGATAAAAACTTTCGGCATAAAAGAAACCGGCATACTCGTCAGCTGTTCGGATTATCATATATTCAACAAGATGGGCTTAACCCGCAAGCAGGCGATGGATAAATATTTAGGTATAGTCAAAATGGCAATAGATTACGGCATACGCCCGCGCTGTCATTTTGAAGATATAACCCGCGCGGACTTTTACGGTTTTGTTATACCTTTCGCAGACGAGCTGATGAAGCTTATGCAGGAAACCGGCGTGCCTATAAAAATACGCATGTGCGACACTATGGGTTACGGCGTGACGTACCCGGGCGCTTCGCTGCCGCGCAGCGTTCAGGGTATAGTATACGGTCTTCGTTTTTACTCGGGTTTTTCGCCGAGGCTTCTTGAGTGGCACGGTCATAACGATTTTTACAAGGTAGTGACTAACGCGGCAACCGCGTGGCTTTACGGCGCGTCTTCGGTGAACTGCTCTATACTCGGCATTGGCGAACGGACGGGCAACTGTCCTTTAGAAGCCATGGTAATCGAATACTGCGGCTTAAAAGGCACCGCGGACGGTATGGATTTGAAAGCGATAACGGAAATTGCGCACTATTTTGAAAACGTGATGGGAACGCATATTCCGTCGCGGACGCCTTTTGTGGGCAGAAGCTTTAACTCTACCAGGGCGGGAATACACGCGGACGGTATTTTAAAGGACGAGGAGATATACAACATATTTGATACGGAGAAGCTGTTAAACCGTCCTGTTACGGTCGCTATAGGCGCGCATTCCGGTCTTGCGGGCATTGCGCACTGGATAAATACGCATTTTAATCTTAAAGACGAATACGCCGTCGGCAAACAGGACGCCATTGTCGCTAAGGTTAGGGATGAAGTTGACAAGGAATTTTCAAACGGGCGCACGACGACTTTCGGGGACTTAGAGCTTGAGACAATTATAAAAGACGCCGACGAAGAAACGTATATAGCGTTGTGTCATCACCGCAAGGCGTTGCGCGTTAAATAAAGCCGGTTACGGCACGGCCGTATAAACGGACGAACAGACCAGAATATTTCTCTATCCGCCATACATGAACAGGAAAATATCGTTCATGTAATAACGATAGCCAGAAACGCAAGCGGAACCTGCGCACAACAAAAATACGCACTTGAAAAGCCTTTATACGGTGTGCTATAATTTCGGGTGTAAAAGCATTTTAAAGCCTGAACAGTACCCGCGCGGGTCCGCATGCGAAAGAGAAGGACGCCGAGGCTGGAAGCGTCCGCTGTACGCGCGGGGAATTTTCGCAGGCAGAGCCGCCTTATTTTTTAAGGACGTGACGCTTCGTTACAGCGAAACAGGCTTTTGCCGTAATAAAACGGTTTAGCGAATTTGGGTGGTACCGCGGACTCTTCGCCCCAAGGCGAGGGTTTTTTTATTTAGCGGCAAAATATGATTAGGAGATTTTAATATGCAGATAAGCGCCATGCTTGAGGAAACGGCGAAAAAAACGCTTGAGGACATCGCCGGTTCGGCAACGGCCGCGCAGCTTGAGAAAATTCGTATTTCTGTGCTCGGCAAAAAAGGAGAGCTTACCGCGGTGCTGCGGGGCATGAAAGACTTGCCAAACGATAAGCGGCCATTGTTCGGTAAGCGCGTAAACGAAATAAGGGACATGCTGACGGACGCTCTCGCCGGCAAGCATGAACAATTAAAAAAAGAAGAAACGACGCGAAGGCTGCTTGCCGAAACCGTCGATATAACGCTCCCGGGCAAAAAACGCTCTTTAGGCGCTCTTCACCCTTTAACGCGCGTTTATTATGAAATACGCGATATATTCGTAAGCATGGGCTTTTCGGTTATGGACGGGCCGGAGATAGAATACGATAAATACAATTTCGAGATGCTGAATATACCGAAAGAGCACCCCGCCAGAGACACACAGGATACATTCTATATTTCCGACGATATTGTGCTGCGCACCCATACGTCTCCGGTGCAGATACGCACGATGCTGGCGCAAAAGCCGCCTATTCGCATGATATGTCCCGGCAGGGTTTACAGGACGGACGATGTTGACGCGACGCACTCTCC
Source organism: uncultured Christensenellaceae bacterium (assembly GCA_964586785.1). Classification (GTDB taxonomy): domain Bacteria; phylum Bacillota; class Clostridia; order Christensenellales; family SZUA-584; genus SZUA-584. The sequence continues at coordinate 21,688 of CAZPHS010000013.1, read as the reverse complement.
GGTATTTAACCAAGTGGAAGGGCTTGTTGTGGGAAAAGGAATAAGCCTCGCGCATTTAAAAAGCACGCTTGATATTTTCCTGAAGGAGTTTTACGGTGAAAACACCGTAACAAAATTCCGCCCGGGGCATTTTCCTTTTACAGAGCCGAGCGCCGAGGTGGACGCCACATGTTCGAAATGCGGGGGAGAGGGATGCAATATATGCAAAGGCACAGGCATGATAGAGGTGTTAGGCTGCGGTATGGTGCATCCTAATGTTTTGAACGGATGCGGCATAGACGCCGATGAATTTACGGGGTTCGCGTTCGGTCTTGGGCTTGATCGTCTTGCGAACATAAAATACGGCATTACGGATATAAGACTGTTGTATGAGAACGACGTCCGTTTTCTCGCACAGTTCAAATAGGAGGAACAACTTTGATAGCACCTTATAAATGGCTGCGTGAATACGTGGATATAAACATAGAACCCGAGGCGCTGGCGGCAAAGCTTATTATGACGGGCAGCGCCGTCGACGGCTGTAAAAAACTCGGGGAAGGGCTTGAGCGCGTTGTCGTCGGCCGGATAGACAGCATAGAAAAACATCCGGACGCCGAAAAACTTTCGGTTTGCGGCGTTTTCACCGGCGATGAAACATTAAAGATAGTTTGCGGCGCAAACAACATATTTGAAGGCGCGTTAGTGCCGGTGGCTCTTGAGGGCGCGTGCCTGCCCGGGGGCATAAAAATAAAAAATACTAAAATACGGGGCGTTTCCTCCTGCGGTATGCTCTGCTCGGGCGGCGAGCTGTCTGTTTCCGATTACCCGGGGGCGGACGCCGACGGTATTTTGATACTGCGAGACGATTTTGTGCCCGGCACTCCGCTTGATAAGGCGTTGGGGCTTTCGGATACCGTGTTCGATATTGAAATCGGCGCGAACAGGCCTGATTGCCTTTCAATTATAGGCATGGCGAGAGAATGCGCCGCGGCGCTTAAGCTGCCCCTAAAGCTGCCTGATAAGTCGTACACCGAAAGCGGCGGAAGCATACGCGATTATGTTAGCGTTGAGGTAAAAGACAGCGATATTTGCGAAAGATACACAGCCCGCGCGATAAGGAACGTAAAGGTTGGGCCTTCGCCCAAATGGCTTGTCGACAGGCTTATATCGGCCGGCGTAAGGTCAATAAATAATATTGTCGATATAACCAATTTTGTTATGCTTGAGACGGGTCAGCCTATGCACGCCTTTGACCACAGCGACATTAGGGGCGGGCGTATAACGGTGCGCCGCGCTAAGCCCGGCGAAACAATAACAACGCTTGACGGCAAAACGCGCAATCTTGCCAAGGATATGCTGCTTATATGCGACGATAAAGGCGCTATAGGTATTGCGGGAGTTATGGGCGGTGAAAACTCCGAGATAAAAAATGAAACGTCAACGGTAATTTTTGAATCGGCAAAGTTTTCCCAGGCAAATGTACGGCGCACCTCGCGTATACTGGGGCTTTCATCGGAATCCGCCATGCGTTTTTCCAAAGGGGTGGATACCGCCGGATGCAAAGCGGCCATGGACAGGGCGCTGCATTTGGTTGAACTTCTCGGCGCCGGCGAAATTGTATCCGGCGAGATAGATATTATATCGGCGGACAAATCTTCGCGGCGGGTAAGCGTAAAAGCGGATAAAATAAACGCCGTGCTCGGCACGGATATACCGCCGCAAAAAATTGCGGAGCTGCTTTGCCAAGTTTTTATACCGACGGTGCTTGACGACGGTGTTCTTATCAGCCAAATTCCAAGCTTCCGCGGAGATATAACATGCGGGGAAGATATTGCGGAAGAAGCGGCGCGCATGTACGGTTATTCCAATATACCCGTAACACAAATGACCGGCAACGTAACCCGCGGAGTAATTTCGGTAGAGGAACGCTTTACCGACAGTATAAAAGAATTGTTATGCGGTCTTGGTTTTTTCGAATGCGTCACATATTCTTTCGGCTCGATGGCGGATATAGAAAAACTGAAAGAACCGGAATTGCGCGGCGCGGTTAAAATAGTAAATCCGCTCGGGGACGACCAGGCGTATATGCGCACGTCTCCCGTGCCCGATATGCTAAAGGTTGTATCAAACAACATAAACAAAAAAGCCGCGAATATAAGACTGTTTGAAGCGGGACGCGTATATCATAAAAAGAACGAATCGCTGCCGGATGAAAAAAAATATATATGCATATCGCTGTGCGGTAATGAGGATTTCTTTTCTTTAAAGGGCGTTGCCGAGAATATATTTGAGTTTTTAGGCATTAAAAATATAAAATTTGTTCCGCAAGCCGCTTTATATTATCATACGGGAAGAAAGGCGTCCGTATTTTCCGGCAAAATTAAGCTGGGGGAGTTAGGGGAGATAGCTCCCGATACAGCGGAGGCGTTCGGAATTTCAAACCGGCGCGTATATATTGCGGAGCTTGCGTTATCTTCCCTTATAGCCGCGTCGGACGATACAAAAAAATACGAGCCGCTGCCAAAGTATCCCGCGGTAACGCGCGATATTGCGCTTACCGTTGACAATAATATATCCGCCGGTCAATTGTTAAAATGCATAACGGACAACGCCGGGCCTTATTTTGAAAGCGCGTCGCTTTTCGATGTATATACCGGCGATAAGCTTGGTGAAAATAAAAAAAGCCTTGCATATTCTATAGTATTTCGCGCAAAAGAAAAAACATTGCTTGATGAAGAGGCAAACGCGGCGCGAGACGCCATTGTTGAGGCGGCAAAGACGCAATTGCGCGCCAAATTGCGTGATTAGCGCACAGCAGCGTTTTGTGCTGTAATGTGTTGAAATATTCAGTATCTTGGTATATAATGACTAAGTAAATATATATTTGGGGTGTTGATGTATAATGGATAAAACGCGCACGGTAGTCAAAATCTGCGGCAAAGAATATATGATGGCAGGGTACGAAAGCGAGGAATACATACATAGCGTGGCTATATATGTAGACAGAAAGATGTCCGAGCTTAAGGATCAATATGTCAACTTAAACCCGGGGACTCTTTCAGTGCTTACGGCTATAAACATTGCCGACGACGTGTTAAAGCTGCAGCAGCGTTTTGACGAGCTGACGCAAGAGTATGAGGCGCTAAGCGAAGAACTTAAACGCCGCAGAACAGACCCCGCGCATGATTCGCGCTCAAACGTATCCTCAATAAAGAAGGACAAGATGTTTGAGGGTTACAAATAAACATAAGCTTTTTAGCAAAGCGCGCTTATTTTACGTGCCGCCGGCCGGGCGGGAAGCGTAAGTAAATCTGTTTGAATGCGTAAATTAATAATATTGTGCCGACGGCACAACAAAAATACCCTCTCATTCGTTATAATCAGTAACAGAAGGGTATTTTTTATTGGTTTTTGCTTGGCCCCGTTTCCTCTAAATACTTTATGAGTATATATTCTATCAAGTTGGTCATGGAACGATGTTCATCCTTCGCAAGCTGCTCAATCTTATCGAAGATATCATCATCCAAGCGGAGCGTAAACACGCGTTTGAGCGTAGCCATGGAAACCCTCCTATACTTTTTGGTGTCTTTTAACAAGTATAAGAAAGTCTTTGAAAATCGTATGCTATCACTTGACAGTATAGTGATGCATGTGTTAATTCTTTTTTTTTCTTCAAGAGGGGCGGTTGGTTTTTCAATGAGCATTTTTAATATTGGCGACAAGTTTACATATTGCGCTGTTGAAAAGTCTCTTAAGGGACAGTATACTATAATTAATATTTTAATGGGAGTGTAGTATGCCGCTTATAAACAGGTTTATGTCGTCGCCGATATCTTATCTGTACAGGAAAGATTTTGAAGGTTTTTTACTTACCGTGCTTTATTTATTGCCGGCGCTGGTCATTGCGGTGTCTTTTCACGAGGCCGCTCACGCATGGATGGCATATAAGATGGGAGACCCCACCGCAAGAAACCTCGGACGCTTAACGCTGGACCCGTTAAAACATATTTCGCTTCTGGGACTGCTGGTGTTTTTATTTGTCGGTTACGGATGGGGCAAGCCTGTGCCCACAAATCCTCGAAATTACAATAATTATAAAAAAGCCAATTTTCTTGTCGCCATCGCCGGAGTTACGGTTAACCTGATATTATCTTTCATATTTTTTGCGCTGTACGTAATTCTTATTGTTGCGCGCGTTGACAACGTTATTATACTGAATGTAGTCTACCATATTGTTACAATGAACATTGTTCTGTGTTTCTTTAATCTGATTCCCATACCGCCGCTTGACGGCCATCATCTTGTAAGCGGCTTTATTGCGAGAAGAAGTCCAAAGTTTTATATGTTGTATAAACAATATGGCTATTATGTTTTATTGGCGCTTCTTTTATTTACGGATTTTATTTCTGAAGGTCTGCTCTTTATACTAAACGGAGTTTTATCGGCATATTACGCGTTTTTTGGATTGTTCCTATGATGCCGCAGTATAACGAATACAAAGTATCCATACAGCATTTTGAAGGTCCGCTCGATTTGCTTTTGCACCTTATAGGCAAAGCTAGAATAGATATTGAGCAGATTTTTGTATCGGACGTAACAGGACAGTACCTTGAATATATAGCTTCAATAAGCGACTTCTCTTTAGACCACGCCAGCGAATTTATCGAGATGGCGGCCGCGCTCGTGCTTATAAAGTCGCGCATGATACTGCCGGACGGCGCGGATGAAGAAAATACGGAAGAAGAAAATCCCGAGCGCGAGCTTGTCGAAAGGCTCAAAGCATATAAGGCATATAAGGACGCGGCGGAAAACCTTAAAGAGCGCGAGCCGGGCGCGTTAAATGTTTTTTATAAATACCCCGAAGAAGTGGCCTTTTCGAGCGAGAAGTGGGAGATCGAGCAAATATCGCTTGATTTGCTGTGCGAAACTTATTTTGACGTTTTGCAAAGGCAGCCTAATTCCGATTACGAACGCATTGAAGAGGTGCAAATACAAAAAGACGTTTATACTATAAAAGAACGCTCCCGCTTTATACTGCGAACATTATCCAAGATGGGAAACGCTTCATTTTTTTCGTTGTTCACGGGAACACGCACGCGCCTTGAGGTTGCGGTAACGTTCGCCGCGCTTCTTGAGCTTTTGCATAAAAGCGTTATTACAATACGGCAGGAAGAGTGTTACGAGGATATATTTATTATTAAGAAAAATAAGGAGACCGCGGTTTGAACGAACAGTATATCGCAGGCGCGCTGGAAAGCATACTTTTTATTACCGGAGACCCGGTAGAGATAGACGTGCTGGCCGCCGCGCTTGATACGAAGCGCGAAAAGCTGATTGAAGCTGCCGATAAATTGTCGGCTTCAAGGCTTGTTAATAATTCCGGAATACTTATTAAACGCGTAGAAGATAAGCTGCAGCTGTGTACCAACGAAGCGTACGCGCAATATGTCGAAACAATAGTATCGCCGGTTAAAAAGTCGCGCCTTTCACAGTCGATGATAGAAACGCTTGCCATTATAGCGTACAAGCAGCCAATCACTCGTTTTGAGATAGAACAGATACGCGGCGTTAAAAGCAATTACTCTGTCGCCACGCTTATAGAAAAAGGGCTTATTGAAAGAGCGGGGCGTAAGAAATCTCTCGGCAATCCCATGCTGTACGTAACAAGCGACGAATTTCTGCGCCATTTTAACCTTTCGTCTTTAAAAGATTTGCCGCCTGTCAGCATAGCGGAATGAAGTTTTCCCATTAGATAATAATAACAACGTCGAATTCTTTTTTCAGAAGGGCGTTGTTTTTTGTTTTTCATTTTATTTATTGCCTTAGCTGTTTTTGCGGTTATCGCGTCGGTAAAAATAAAAGCTGAGTTTCGCGTTGAGCAGCGCGAAATAAAAGCCGCGCTCGTACTGCTTTGGTTTATACGGCTGCGCCGTATTTTTGTATTAAAACGCGACAAAGACGGTATAGCGCTTTTATGCGAAATAAAAAAAGACGGAAGCAAAAAAGTTAAGTATTCTCTGGCGGAGCTAATCTGCCGGCTTAATAAGAAAAAGCGAAACAAAAAAGAACGCGCCCGAAGCGAAGGCTTTAATTACGTTTATAAAAAAATGAAAATAGATTTTAAAGCTAAAATTGACATAGGCCTTGGGGACGCGTGCTTGACGGCTTTATTCTGCGGCGCTTTAAAAGCGGCTTTCGGCTTTGTAAAAAAAGCGGGGAAACCAAAAAATCATATCGTAAGCGTTGATATAAAACCGGATTTCACAAAACAATTATATCGTATACTCGCCGACTGCATAATCACGGTAACTCCCGCAAATATTATTATTGGATATTTTATCTATCAATTAAAATTAAGGCGGTGAAGTTTTTATGCATCCTATTGAAAACATTATGCAGACAGCTATGAGTGAAATCAAAGAAATGGTGGATGTGAATACAGTAATAGGAGACCCTGTTATATCCACAAACGGTTCGACGGTAATACCCATATCAAGGGTTTGCTTCGGCTTCGTGGCGGGCGGCGGAGAATACGGAGAGGCCACGGGAGACGCGCAGCAGGCTAAGTTCCCGTTTTCGGGAGGCGCGGGCTCCGGAGTGTCCATAAATCCTATAGGGTTTCTTGTTGTGGACGAAGAGCATGTCGAGCTATTATCAGTAAGCGGCAAAACACTTTTGGAACATGTTATCGAATCTGTTCCGCAGTTTATTGTGGAAATAAAAGACGCTTTAAAGCGCTGCCGCTCTCAAGAGGTGGAATAAGTTTTGAATAAAATTATCGCGTATATTGCTGCGCTTATTATGGTTTTTACGGCCGTATTCACGTATAATACTGTTGAATCAAAGGCGGAGAATATCAGTATATCCGCAAAATCCGCGGTATTGATAGAAGCCTCTACCGGCCGCTTGCTTTACGAGAAGAACGCTTTTGAAAAAATGCCTATGGCGTCGACAACAAAAATAATGACCGCTATTGTGGCTCTTGAGCACGGCAGTGTTAAAGACACCGTAGTGGCGGGCAAAAACGCCAGCGGCGTCGAAGGCTCGTCCATTTGGCTTTCGGAGGGGGAGCGCATGTCTTTGTCCGATATGCTGTTTGGGCTTATGCTCGCGTCCGGCAACGACGCGGCTGTCGCCATAGCGGAGCATATAGGCGGCAGCGTGGAAGGTTTCGTCGGCATGATGAATCAAACGGCGCAGAAAATTGGCGCTTATAACACTCATTTTGCCAACCCGAACGGTTTGCCGGCAAAAGATCATTATACGACCGCGTATGATCTCGCGCTTATTTCGGCTTATGCGATGAACAATAAATATTTCTGTGAAATTGTTAAAACACAATATAAAACGCTTCCCTGGGAAGGGCATGAATGGAACAGGGTGGTAAAAAACAAAAACAAAATACTGTGGAATTATGAAGGGGGCAACGGTATAAAAACAGGCTATACCAAGGCCGCGGGACGCTGCCTTGCCGCCGCGGCGGAGCGTGACGGAATGCAGCTTATCGCCGTCGCGCTGGACGCTCCCGATATGTTCGACGATTGCATGGCGATATTAAACCGCGGTTTTGATAATTATAAAAACCGGCTGCTTGTTGAAAAAGACAAGCCGGCGGGCAGTGTTGCGGTTAAAAACGGTATGCTGGACAGCTTCGACGTTTATCCGCAAAAGGACGTTTATTTTCCGCTTACGGATGAAGAATATGAAAAAATAGAGAAACGGGTTATCATGGAAGAGACGGTTCGCGCTCCCGTATATACGGGGCAGCGGGCGGGATATATTGACGTATATCTGGAGCGCCGAAAAATATGCTCCGTTCCGTTGTGCTCCGCCGTTTCTATAAAAGATAATTCTTATCAGTTCAATCTTTTAAGATTGCTTGATTTTTGGTTAAATACACGGGTGCTTAAGTTTTAATACAGGGAGGCGGCAAGTGAGGTTAAATAAATATATAGCATACTGCGGCATTTGTTCGCGGCGCGGGGCGGACGCTCTTATCTTTTCTGGAAGGGTCAGCATTAACGGCGATAAAGTTACAAACCCCGCAATTGATATAAACCCCGATTCAAACGCGGTGCGGGTTGACGGAAAAAAGATACATCCGGAGGAAAAAAAGGTTTATATAATGCTCAATAAACCGGCGGGTGTGCTTTGCGCCTGCGGCGATAAGAGGGGCAGGAAAACGGTTATTGATATTTTAGGCAACATAAACGCGAGGGTGTTTCCCGTGGGACGCCTTGATTATGATACCGAAGGTTTATTATTGCTTACCAACGACGGCGATTTTGCAAACCGCTGTATTCATCCGAGCCAAAAGGTAAACAAAACTTATAACGCGGTTGTAAGCGGTAAAATAGATAATGCAGGCGTTAAGCTTTTGCGCAAAGGTGTTGATATAGACGGCAGGGTAACGGCGCGGGCGGAGGTTGAGCTGATATCGAAAAGCAAAACAACAACCGATGTCTGCATTACCATACACGAGGGAAGAAACCGGCAGGTTAAAAAAATGTTCGAAAGCATAGGCTGCCGGGTTAAGAGCCTTAAAAGAGTTGCTATAGGAGAGCTTAGAGTAGACGGCCTTGCGCCCGGGCAATGGCGTCATATGCAGATTAAGGATTTTAATAATATAGGCGTGATGCCCGACGGAGTTTAAATCTGTTTTATTAACAAATTGTGAAAAAATGAACTATTTAATTTTTTTTTAAAGGATAAAGTAGTTTTGTGTGGAATACCGAATATGGGGTAAGTTGATGTTTTTAACCGGCTGTTTTTTTATACGGCGGTTTACATACAATTTTTACGGAGGTTTTTACTTTATGGGCGAACAAAGCGGATTTGACTTACTGGCTCGAAAAAGAAAGGCGGCTTTGGATAGAGGCAGCGGCGGGCAGAATGAATCGAAAGATACCGATTCAAAGCTCACCGCGACGGAAAGGATTATGCGGCTTGTCGATACTCATAGTTTTGTCGAAACGCAAGCTCTCGCCGAATATTCCGCCGCGGCCGACGGCTTAAAACAAGTCAGCGAGCCGGGCGAGGGGGTAGTAACCGGCTTCGGAACAATTGACGGGAGAGGCGTATACGTATTTTCGCAGGATTACACGGTTCTTGGCGGCTCGGTCGGTTATATGCACGCGCGTAAAATAATTAAATTGTTGGATATGGCGGGCAAAACAGGGTTACCCGTTATAGGTCTTTTAGATTCAATGGGCGCGAGGATAGGCGAAGGCTCCGCGGTTATGGAAAGCTTCGGCAAAATAATCGCCAAACTCTCGGAGCTGTCCGGCGTTGTTCCGGTGATTACCGCAATATGCGGACAATGCTCCGGTACGGCCGCTTATTTTGCTCCGCTGAGTGATTTTGTTTTCATGACGGAAAACATAAGCGGCATTTATACGGCTGCGCCCGGCGCGTACAACAAGCCCGGTCAGCCTGCCGACACGCAGACCGCGGGCGGCGCGGCGATGCATGCGCGGCAAACCGGACTGGCGCATTTTTTATGTCCGAACGAAAACGATTTGTTCTGTTACATACGCCAGATACTTTCATACCTTCCGGATAACAATTTATCCGAAGCGCCGGTTTTTGAATGCGCGGATGATTTAAACAGGCGGCTTGAGGATTTTCGCAAGCCGTACGACATGCGGGATGTTGTAAGTTCCGTTTTGGACGGCGGCGATTTTTTTGAATCCCAAGCATGTTACGCTCCCGCGGTGATAACGGGATTCGGTCGTATAAACGGAAAAAGCATTGGCGTTATAGCCAATTCCTCGGGCTTGCATATTAACGGGGAATCCTGCTCTAAGGCCGCGGGCTTTATAAGCTTTTGCGACGCTTTCGGGATTCCTATAGTTACCTTTTCAGACACTCCCGGATTTGAGAAAAACGCTTTTAATATAAAATCGGGCGCGAACCTTATGCGCGCGTATTCCGAGGCGACGGTTCCTCTCGTTACGGTAATCACGGGAGACGCGATAGGGGCGGGTTATATAGCCATGGCGTCTAAAGCGCTTGGCGCCGATATGGTTTTCGCGTGGCCGGACGCCGTTATATCGTGTTTGCCGGCGGACGCGGCCTCAATTATAGTTTTGAGTGACGCGTTCCCCGAAACGGACAGTCCCTCCGACGCGAGAAAGCAAGCTGCGGAGCGGTACGCTAAGACATTCGCGTCTCCGTGGGAAGCGGCTAAATTAGGCTATGTCGATGAAGTGATATATCCGTCCGAAACACGCCAGAGGGTCGCGGGGGCGCTTGAATTTGCCGCAGGCAAACGTGAATCAAAGCTGCCGAAAAAACACGGCACACGGCTGTATTAGGGGGTGTTGATATGATTGCGGCTTTAAGCAGTATTACCGACGCTCCGCCCAAGGTTATTCCGGACACTTTTTTTGAGAAAGCAATAATGGGGGGAAGCGTAACGGTTTTAGGGCTCCTTATAGTTTTTACGGGGCTTGTTGCGCTTATATTTATTACATGGCTTTACCCCAAAATATCGGAAAAAGCCATACTGTTTTTTCAGAGAATAAAAGACCGCAAAAAAACCGGCGGCACGAGAGCGTCGTCCGACGTGCCGGTAAGCGGCGCGCGGTCAAACCAATATTGCAAGACAGCGGAAAATGACGCGCTGATAGCGGCCATAACCGCCGCCGTTGCTTTAAGCGTCGGCGCGCCGTCCGGCGGTATTGTTATTAAATCGATAAAACGAGCAAAAACAAATATTACCGCATGGAGCGCTACGGGCGCTTTAGGCGGATATAAATAAGATTTTAAGACGTATTTGGAGGACATATCAATGCGAAAGTTTTTAATCAATGTAAACGGAACAAGCTACAACGTGGAGGTTGAGGAAATAGACGCCAAAGCTTCCGCCATGCCCGCGCCCGCACCGGCGCCCGCGCCCGCATCATCGCCCGCACCGGCCGCGCCCGCGCCCGTAACTGACGGCACCACAATTAAAGCGCCTATGCCGGGCAACATATGGGAAGTTAAGGTTCAAGCCGGAGATACGGTTTCGGAGGGGGACGTGCTGCTTATACTTGAGGCGATGAAAATGGAAAACGAGATACTCGCGCCCGTATCCGGCAAGGTCGCAAGCGTGCCGGTGTCTAAAGGGACGGCGGTAAACTCCGGAGATGTTCTTGCCGTTATATCATAAAACGCGTAACGCAAAAGTAAAAGGAGGTAACTTATGCAGGGTTTTGATATAGGCGAGGCACTGTCCGAATTTATTATAAGCACGGGTTTCGCGACAATGCAATGGCAGCAGCTTGTTATGCTGATTGTGGCGTGCATTTTACTTTACTTGGCAATTGTCAGGAAATTTGAACCGCTTCTTCTTGTGCCTATAGCCTTCGGTATGATACTGGCGAACCTGCCCGGAGCAAACCTTATGGCAAAGCCGGAAGAAGTGATAAAGCTTATAGAAACGTCGCTGGAAAACGGAACGGGATATATAGTAAAGCATATGGAAGTGGAATCCGCAAACGGCGGGCTTCTCTATTATTTGTACCAGGGAGTAAAATTGGGTATCTATCCGCCGCTTATTTTCTTGGGAGTAGGAGCGATGACCGATTTTGCGCCTCTTATAGCAAACCCTAAAAGCCTTTTGCTGGGCGCTGCCGCGCAGCTTGGAATATTTATCGCTTTTATAGGCGCGCTGTTTATAGGTTTTGACCCTAAGGAGGCGGGCTCCATAGGCATTATAGGCGGAGCGGACGGTCCCACCGCCATTTTTTTGACCACTATGCTCGCTCCGCATCTTTTAGGCCCTATAGCGGTTGCGGCTTATTCTTATATGGCTTTGGTGCCTGTTATACAGCCGCCCATTATGAAGCTTTTAACTACAAAGGAAGAACGAAGAATAGAAATGAAACAGCTTCGGCCGGTAAGCAAGGCGGAGCGCGTACTGTTTCCTATAATCGTTACCATATTTATTTCGCTGCTTCTGCCTCCGGCGGCTCCGCTTGTCGGAATGCTTATGCTCGGCAACCTTTTCCGCGAGTGCCTTGTTACCGACAGGCTCAACAAAACTGCTCAGAACGAGCTTATTAATATTGTTACTATCTTTTTAGGCGTAACTGTAGGCGCGACGGCGAACGGAGAAACATTCCTGGACTTGCAAACATTGGGCATACTGTTTATGGGGCTGTTTGCGTTTGCTTTCGGAACTTTCGGCGGCGTGCTTCTCGGTAAAATAATGTGCAAGCTTTCGGGCGGCAAAATAAACCCGCTTATAGGCAGCGCCGGCGTATCCGCGGTGCCTATGGCGGCCAGAGTGTCTCAAAAAGTGGGGCAGGAAGCGAATCCGGGAAACTTTTTGCTTATGCACGCTATGGGGCCTAATGTCGCCGGAGTTATAGGCTCCGCCGTGGCGGCGGGCATATTGCTGACGCTGTTCGGCTAAAAATTAGAAATCAGGAGGTTTAGTATATATGGGAAAAGTGTTTATTACAGATACGATATTAAGAGACGCGCATCAGTCCCAGGCGGCGACGCGCATGAAAACGTCCGATATGCTTCCGGCCGCTCAAATGCTTGACGAAGCCGGTTACTGGTCGCTGGAAATGTGGGGCGGGGCAACATTCGATTCATGCCTGCGTTTTTTAAACGAAGACCCGTGGGAGAGACTGCGCGCGTTAAAAGCCGCGATGCCGAACACTAAGATGCAGATGCTTCTTCGCGGGCAGAACCTGCTTGGCTATAAGCATTACTCGGACGACGTTGTGGATTTGTTTGTGCAAAAGGCTATCGAAAACGGTATTGACGTTGTGCGTATATTCGACGCGCTCAATGATGTGCGGAATATGACCCGCGCTATGGCGGCGACCAAAAAGTTCGGCGGACACTGCGAGCCCGCGATATCATATACTATAAGTCCGGTACATACCAGAGAATATTTTGTTAAGCTGGCGGCGCAGCTCGAAAAGCTCGGCGCGGACACAATTTGCATAAAAGATATGGCGAACCTGCTTTTACCTTACGAAGCGTACGAGCTTGTAAAGGCTATAAAGAAAGCCGTAAAAGCGCCCGTACATGTTCACACTCATAATACCACGGGCGTCGGCGACATGACGTATTTAAAAGCCATAGAAGCGGGTGCGGAAATTGTAGATACGGCGCTTTCGCCGCTTGCGAACGGTACCGCGCAGCCATGCACGGAATCGTTGGTCGCTACGCTGCACGGCACCGAATACGATACCGGAATGGACATAGGGCATCTTAATAAAATAGCCGCTCATTTTAAAGGCGTGGCAAAAAAGATGACCGAAAACGGTTTTTTAAAGCCGGATATACTCGGGGTGGACACGCTAACGCTTATTTATCAAATTCCCGGCGGCATGTTCAGCAATCTTATAGATCAGCTTGAAAAGGCGGGGGCGATTGATAAGCTTAACGCCGTTCTGGAGGAGGTCCCGCGCGTCCGTGAAGAATTCGGTTTCCCGCCCCTTGTAACGCCTACAAGCCAGATTGTAGGCACACAAGCCGTTTTTAACATACTTAGCGGCGAACGCTATAAGATGGTCACAAAAGAGAGCAAGGCGCTTCTGCGCGGCGAATACGGGCGGCTGCCGGCGCCGGTCGATGAAGACATACGTAAAAAATGCATAGGCGATGACCGCGTTATAACACACAGGCCTGCGGACGAAATTGAGCCCGAGCTGGATAAATACCGCGAGATTGTAAAGCCGTACATGGAGCGGGAGGAAGATATATTATCGTACGCTCTGTTTCCTCAGGTGGCGCCCAAATTTTTTGAATACAGGCAGTCTTATAAGTATGGCGTCGATTCTAACATGCTGGACAAAGAGAATATGATTCATCCGGCGTAACGGTCGTTATAGGCTTTAAGCAAAAGACATATTGTATTTTTATGTTTTTTACTATATTATATGAAAAGCATATTTTGATAATTTTTAAGGAGGAATATTTATGGCAGTTAAAGTTGGAATTAATGGTTTTGGCCGAATCGGCAGGCTTGTTTTTCGCGCGGCCGCGGACAACCCCGATATTGAGGTCGTCGGAATAAACGATCCTTTTATCGATCCCGAGTATATGGTTTATATGCTAAAATACGATACCGTTCACGGCCGTTTTAAGGGTACCGTAAGCCACACCGACGACGCTATTATCGTTAATGATAAAAAGGTATCCGTATTCGCGTCTATGGACGCCGCGCAAATTCCGTGGAGTTCATGCGGCGCGGAGTATATCGTTGAATCAACGGGCGTGTTTACAACAGTTGATAAGGCAAGCGCGCACTTTGCGGGCGGCGCAAAAAAGGTCGTCATATCCGCTCCTTCCGCGGACGCTCCCATGTTCGTTATGGGCGTTAACCAGAATAAATATACGCCCGATATGAAAATAGTGTCCAACGCTTCCTGCACAACAAACTGTCTTGCGCCTTTAGCTAAGGTTATAGACGATAACTTTGGCATACTTGAGGGCTTGATGACAACGGTACACGCCACAACGGCCACACAAAAGACAGTTGACGGCCCCTCGAAGAAGGACTGGAGAGGCGGCAGAGGCGCCGCGTTTAACATTATACCTTCATCGACGGGCGCGGCAAAAGCTGTCGGCAAAGTTATACCCAAGCTTAACGGCAAGCTTACAGGCATGGCTTTCCGCGTGCCTACCGCCGACGTATCTGTCGTCGATTTAACCGTGCGCCTTGAAAAAGAAACGACATATGACGAAATTAAGTCCGTTATAAAAGCCGCGTCGGAGGGCGAGCTTTCCGGCATACTCGGATATACCGAAGACAATGTTGTTTCCTCCGATTTTATAGGCGACTCAAGAACGAGCATATTCGATGCCGGCGCGGGCATAATGCTCAGCCCAACCTTCGTCAAGCTTATCTCCTGGTACGACAACGAGTGGGGTTATTCGTGCAAGGTGCTCAGCCTTATTGAATATATGGCGAAGGCGGACGGGAAGTAAACCTTTAGTATAAAGGGTATCGGCCAAAACGTTCCCGAAAAATATTATCGGCAGCCGCTGATGATAAGGCGGACATTAACGCACCACTTTTTTAATCACGCGAAGAAAAGTGGTGCTTTGTGTTACAAAAGTATAAAAAACCATATTTGACCGCTAAACCGGCTTTTCCGCGGCGCGGAGAGGCAATCATTACAAACATCTATGTTGACACAATACCAGTGATAATGTAACATTATTTAAGTATATATATGTTGTTTTCCGGTTTGTGTTTTTGTGGATGCAAAAAAGGAGAAGTAAATGTGTTCTATTGTCAGTCAGGACGTATTTGATTACCTTATTAAACATATGCTTGATATACACGAACAAAAAATGCGTATAGCCAGCAGCTATTCTTTAGAATATGACGAATATATGAAAATGCTGCTTACGGTTAAAGGCTATATAAGCAGAATTGAAAACTTTCTTGGGTCCGCGGCCGTAGGCGAATGTCCGGATCGTATTCCGTTTGTTATTTTTGGGTGCAATATTCGTTTAAGCGCTGTGGGCGCGGGTGAAGACATGGTTTGCAAAATCGTTCTTCCCACCGATTCAAAATTTGATAATGTTGAGGATAACGGTGTTTTTCTTATCAAAGGCGGCTCGGCTGACGCCGAAAGGCTGCTTTATAAAACGGCGGGCGAAAAAGTAAAACTAAATTGCTTTGGAGACGTCGCCTATAAAATAAACAGTCTGGAATTAAATGACCTTATTATTCATATGTAATTTAATTATTAGCAATACATTATATGCCATCCACATCCATCATTGACATATGATAACATCTGTTGTACAATTAATATTGCAGTTATCCGGCCATTTTTTATCTTTGCTTACGTGTGTGGTAATTATATTATTGGGTAGGGGTGCAGCCTTGATAATATCGAAAAAGGCGTTTGATTATCTGCTTGATCATATGCTTGATATTCACAAGCGCAAAGTTAATATTATAATGCCATATTCTATGGATTATGACAAGTATATGTCTATGCTTAATTTTTTTAATTCTTATATCCGCAGAATAGGCGATTTTCTTGATGAGGCCGTTGTAGAGGATGTCGCTTGCACAGCCCCGTTTGTAACCATAGGCAGTTTTGTTTATACCGAAGGCCTCGGGCTTTTGGATAAAGCGGCATACGTTATTTTGCTGCCGCAGGATTATAAGGACCGGAGCGAAAATTCTCAATCCCCGCGGTTTTGCAATTGCGTGTCTCCCGTCGCCAAAGAACTTTTATTTAAATGCGGCGGCGATACGGCTTTAATAGAAGAAAACGGAATTGCAAAGCGCTGCAGGATTAATAAAATAGAATACCCTATAGATTAAGAATTATTTTAACACTATGCCAAAAGAAGATAATCGGGCGCATGAGTGTTTTATTTATTCTATATTATCAGGTTTAGCATTTGCGGTGATTTGCGGCCATAGAATGATAAAGGATGAACCATAGAGGAGAAGGATATGACTATTTATATAACTGAAAAAGATAAGACAAAGCTGCTTGCGTTGATAAACGATATCGTCTCACAGGATGTTGACGGTAAAGACTACGTTAAAAAGCTTGAAGGCGAGCTGCTTATAGCGCAGACCGTTGCGGAAAGCGAACTGCCCGCCGATGTGGTTACCATGAATTCAACGGTTCTTTTGCGTATAGACGATATGGATGAAACCGTAACTCTTGTTTATCCGGACGACGCCGACGTATCCGAAAACAAAATATCTGTGCTTTCACCGATAGGCACGGCCATACTCGGCTTTCGCAAGCAAGATACAGTCGACTGGGAAATTAACGGCAACCCGACGAAAATTAAAATTATTGATGTAAAACGCTGAATGTTTGAACGTATATTTTATTGTTTGTGTCAAAGTATTGCCCGAAAGCCGCTCAAAGCTTTTAAGCAATACTTTATTATTTTATAGCATAAAGCTAAAGCCGCAATCCGTATATTTTTCGAAAATGATATCCGCATATGGCGAAAGTAACCGCCGCCGGAACTAAAGAAGGCTTATTAAAAAGCGTGCTTAAAACAAGTTTCCAGTAGTAACGCCTTTCCTTGCCTAAAATGCCAAGTTTAAAAATTGATTTTATAAAAGCCGTTACACCGTTCGCCTCTATGGCGCCGCAATGTTTAATACCCGCGTCCTTGCTTAAAAAGTCTTTAACGCGCTTGTAATAATTTTTAGGCGAATAAATGGTATTAACCACTTTTCTGTATCCTTCGGTAAGCTTATTAAAGTCCATCCTTGGTATAAAGTTCATGGAAAAATCGGTATTGTTTCCGGTAATATCCGACGTTATTCTGTTTTCGTTACAAAGCCTTTGGAAAAGCCTTGTGCCTCGCGGCGCGTTTAATAAGCCTACCATAGCCACGACTATGCCGCTGCTTTGTATAAACTTAATCAGCGTATCAAATATCGTATCGGGGTCGCTGTCAAAACCCAATATAAAGCCGCCCTGCACCTGAAGCCCATGCCTTTGTATAAAATCGACGCAGCTTAATAAATCACGGTTTTTGTTCTGATGCTTGCCGCATTCCGTAAGGCTTTCCTGATTGGGAGTTTCTATGCCTATGAAAACCGTATCAAATCCGGCGGATACCATCATGTCTATAAGCCGCTCGTCGTCCGCCATGTTTATAGAGGCTTCGGTGTGAAAAGTGAAAGGATATGATTTTTCCTCCGACCATTTAATCATCGCGGGCAGAACATCATTCTTTAGAACTTCCTTATTGCCTATAAAGTTATCGTCAACAAAGAATACGCTTCCTCTCCATCCCGCCGTATACAAAGACTCAAGCTCCGCCACTACCTGTTTTGCGGATTTTAAGCGCGGCTTATGGCCATAAAGCACCGTGATTTCGCAGAATTCGCAGTTAAAAGGACACCCTCTGGAATATTGTATATTCATGGACGAGTATTGTTTTTTGTCTATCAGTTCCCAAAGCGGGAGAGGGGTTCTCTCAAGCCCGGGACGTTCTTTGGACGTATATATACGCTCTGGATTGCCCCGCGAAAAATGATCGAGAAACTTGGGAAGCGTAACTTCCGCTTCATCGAGCACAAGATAATCTATATCCTCGAATTTATCCGGCAACGCGGTAAATAAAGGACCTCCGGCGACGACGCGCACGCCCGCTTTCTTGCATCTTTGCACTACACGCTTTGCCGGTTCGTATTGAAGCGACATCGCGCCTATAAAAACAATGTCAGCCCATTTTATATGGCTGTTTTTAAGCCTTTTGACATTCATGTCAATAAGCTTTTTATGCCAGTTTTGCGGTAGCATCGCGGCTACGGTTAAAAGCCCCAAAGGCGGATACGCGGATTTTTTTGATATAAATCTTATAGCGTACTTAAGACTCCAGAAAGTGTCGGGAAATTCGGGATACACCAATAAGACTTTCAATCGCTTATCTCCGTTCTCTTTTTTCGTTATTTTTATGGTGCTCGGTTTTAAAGGCTATTATTCCGTAAAATTAAGCGGGGGAGAGGCTTGCCTTACGGCTTGCATATTTTTTTGTTATAATTTTAAGTAAAGTTGAAGTGATTTTTCGCTGCGCGTCGTTTTAATAATAAGGGATACAAAGGATGGTGATGTATATCAAGGCACAGCAGCAGTTTGAACGCTACGTAGCAGAGTATAAAAGCCTGATTATCGCCATTTGCCTGACCGTGACAACGAACTATTTTGACGCCGAGGATTTAGCGCAGGAAACGTTTTTGTCCGCCTACCGGAATTTTCACCGGTTTGACGGAGAAAGCCCTAAGGCCTGGCTTACAACCATCGCCGTGAACAAATGCAGGGATTACTTAAAAAGCCGGACGCGGCGCAACTTGCACATGCCCTGCGAGGATATGCGGCTTTTCGCGGATACAGGAGAGACCTTGGAGGAACGCGTGGAAATTGAAACCTCTAAGGGTTATGTGCGAAAACTGTGCGGGCGATTGAAAGAGCCGTATAAAAGCGTGGCGCTATGTTATTTTTGCGAAGGAAAAAAGCTTTCGCAATTGGCCGCGGAAACGGGACAAAATCTTAGAACTTTGGAAACAAGGCTCTACCGCGCTAAAAAGCTATTAAAAGTATTGTGGGGGGAGGAACGGCAAAATGAAGAAACCTGAGAATGTTCATATCACGCAAACAATGCTGCATGATTTTTCAAACGGTGTTTTAAATCGTTATGAAATGACGGCAGCCATGGAGCATATGGCGGTATGCGAAAGATGCGCTCTCGCATTCGCGGAAGCGATAGAAACAAAACAGGCTGTTCTTGTTCCCGCCGGATTTGACGAAGAGGTGCTTAACAAAACTGTTCGGCTTAATAAAGACAAAAAAGAGCTGCTGCACTACTCTTTCCGCGTTGCGCTTGCCGCCTGCGGAGCTCTTTGCTTGTTTTTTTCAGGCGCTTTAAACACACTGGCAAAGCCCAGAAACGCTATAGAAATGATTGAGTCGCCCGATTTTTCTATGGCTGAAAATATAAATACTCATCTGCGGCATTTTTCACAGCAAATACTTAATATGGAGGTTTTTAAAAATGACAAGAAAGCGAAATAAACTCTTAACCGTACTTTTTTCTCTGATACCGGGCGCGGGGCATATGTTTATGGGATTTATGAAACACGGTGTTTCTGTTATGTCTTTGTTTTTTCTTATAATACTGCTTTCCTCTTGGCTGGGGATTGGAGCGCTTTTGTATGTACTGCCCGTTTTATGGTTCTATTCCTTCTTTGGCAGTATAAATATTGCGTGGACGGACGATACGCGTTTTGCCGAAATTGAAGATCGCTGTCTTATAGCAACGGAAAATTTCTCAAATATTAATTCAAGGCTTGCCGGTCGCGGCGGTATTTATTTGGGGATACTGCTTTTGTATTTTGGGGTTCACCTTATACTGAGCAATACTGTGTCTAAACTTTACTATGTTCTACAGCCGGAAATCGCAAATATGCTCTCAAGCATCGTACATACCATTCCGCAAATATTTATAAGCGCCGTTATTATTATAATAGGTGTTAAATTAATTGCCGGCAAGAAAAAGGAGTTGAAAAAACATGACTAAAAATCGCAAAGTGGGAACATTAACCGCCGGGGTGTCAATGATTGTTTTCGGATTTCTTTTTATGATTCGCCTAGCAATCCCTTCCGTGACATTTCGATTGATTGCTTCGCTTTGGCCGCTGATACTGATTCTTTTGGGAATCGAAGTTATAATCGCTTATGTGCGCAATAAAGAGGGGCAAGTCAAGTACAGCGCCTGCTCTGTGGTAATAATTATTACGCTTACCTTTTTCGCAATTGTCATGGCCGCCGTCCAAATTGCTTTGGAGAATGAATTATGGCTGATATAAAGCGCGTTTAATATTTTCATAACAAAGTTTTAATTCGCCCCGTATATCGGGGTTTTTTTATGCTCCCGCGCGGCAAGGCTGGCGGTTTTCGGGAAAAAAGAGCAACGCCCCGCCCGGAAAACGAGCGAAGCGCGTCTTTGTTACGACATGGCAGGGTACTATGAAATAGACGCCCTACAAAAATGGTGGAAATGCTTATTTTGCGTTACGTTAATTTTTCAGCTACAACACAAGAATAAGGAATCTTTAATTTAAATCCGTTATTTTCTTGGGAATATATATTCAATCTGTTTTCAAGTTCCAACCAGAAAGTGCCTAACTGTTCTTTGGGAACAATATCTTGCCAGCTTGAAAGAAAAGCTAATTTGACAAATGAATAGTTCAAAAAACATGTTCCGTTAAAAAAAGGCCACATAAAATAATTTTCTGAGGCATTTAATATCTTGTAACCTTGTTTTTCAGTTGCTTCTTGCGTGAACTTAGTGGTTTTACGTTTTTCAAAGATGTGTAATTCAAGTAACGCTATCTCTTTTTTCATTTCTTTCTCTTCCAATAATATGCGAAAGATATTATAGAATTCTTTTAGTGAATCCGGCAAGTTGAAAACCTGAACTAATTTACCACCAGGTTTTAAAACTCTGTAACACTCTTTTAGTGCTTTTGTATACTCGGATACATTGTTTAAACAGTTATTAGATGTTATTAAATCAAACATATTATTGTTAAATGTTAAATTAAGGACTGATTCATTTTGAAAAACAACATTTTTCACATCCAGTTGTTCAGCTTTTATCTTAGCTCTTTTTAATGCCGCATCCCATGTATCAACAGCATATACAGTAGAAGTGCTACCTAAACGTTCGGCAATTTCGATAGATGGGAAGCCTGTTCCAGTTCCGACATCTAATGCGATCGTATTTTTCTTATATTCAATTTGATTAAGTAAAGTATTTGCAAAATGAGAAGACCAAAAAGGACAATTATCATATATACTTGCAAATAAATCGTCATTATAGTTTCTATTCAACAATCTTACTTCCTTTACATTATATAAATACTATTCGCAATCGGATTATAGCAAAAACCTGCCTTAAAAGCAATTTCAACTTTTCGACAGGTTTCGTCGTTTGGTGCGAGAAACAGGACTTGAACCTGCACGGGTTTAACTCCACTGGAACCTGAATCCAGCGCGTCTGCCAATTCCGCCATTCTCGCGAATTTTTTAAAAAGCAGTGGTGGAGGGAGGTGGATTCGAACCACCGAAGTCGTTGACAACAGATTTACAGTCTGCTCCCTTTGGCCGCTCGGGAATCCCTCCGCATGGAGCTGATGATGGGACTTGAACCCGCAACCTGCTGATTACAAATCAGCTGCTCTACCGATTGA
>CAZPHS010000012.1:0-48641 GCA_964586785.1 uncultured Christensenellaceae bacterium | reverse complement strand
AGCTTTTCGGGCGGAAAGAGCAACGCTCCGCCCAGAAAACGAGCGAAGCGTAGTCAATTGTGACGTGGTAGCGGCGACAGGAGTCGAACCTGTGACACTCCGGGTATGAACCGAATGCTCTAGCCAACTGAGCTACGCCGCCACGTTGGAGCAAAGTTCGCTTGGCTTCGTTTAGCGCTTATCGCTTAACTCCGCTCGCTTCTTGCTCCTCTTTTCTCCGCGAAGCCGCGCTCCGCGAAGGCTCTATATAGGTGAAACGCCAGCCGATTAAGGCCGGCGAATCACCGAAAAAATGTTTCGCTGTTCCGTTAACGTTGCTGCGTGATGTCCATGCTCTCGGGTATATCCGAGGCTGCGTCGCGAACGGGACACACGAAGTGTGTGGTTGCGGGGGAGGGATTTGAACCCACGACCTCCGGGTTATGAGCCCGACGAGCTACCAGACTGCTCTACCCCGCGTCGCAAATGTCAACGGACGCAAAAAATATTCTATAACAAAACACTTGCCGCGTCAACCATTTTGCTAAAAAACTTAAAACCGCGGTAATAAACGGCGTATTTTTAACGCCAATAATGCGTTTCTGCCATTATGTGGACGAGCATTGAGAATCGTGCTATTATCTTAGTTACAAATCATAGGGAGAGTAAAGCATGAGCAAAATCATAAACAAACAACCCAGCGCGAGAGAATGTTTTGTATGCGGCACGGAAAACAACAAGGGGCTGCACGCTTCTTTCTACGAAACGGATACAAACGAAATAGAAGCGGTTTTTACGCCCCACCGTATGCACCAAAGCTATCCCGGGCGCCTTCACGGCGGTATCGCGGCATGTATATTGGACGAAACCATAGGCCGCGCGGTACAGATAGAACAGCCCGATATATGGGGCGTAACGGCGCAGCTTACCGTCTCATACAAAAAACCGCTGCCGTACGGGGAGGAACTGAAAGCGCTCGGACGCATAACAAAGCAAAGCAGGCTGCTTTTTGAGGGCGAGGGAGAAATATACACTTCCGACGGCCAAATTGCCGTCACAGCAAAAGCGAAATATTTTAAAATGCGTATAGGCCGTATTTGCGACGGACTTGACGGAGAAGACTGGAAACTGCATATTGACAGCGATGAGGCCTCCCGCCGTCACTCCAGCCTTGACACCTAAAAGATATCAGGTAGAATGTTGTTTGTGTCGTTTGAAACGATTGGCATTGGAGGGTAACATGAAGCCGCGATATAAAATAGGTATGCGCACGGTAAAAACTGTTGTGGCGGTAGGCGTCTGCCTGCTTACTTTTCAGCTGCTTAAGCTTGAGGATGATATAAACGGCGTTCACGCCGCTTTAGCCGCCGTTATTTGTATGAAATCTTCTCTGCAGCATTCCTTGCGCACAGGCATCGACCGCATCATAGGCACTGTCTTAGGCTCTGTCATAGGCGTGCTTTTTTTGCTTGCGGCCGTGAATATGCCGCCGCTTCTTTTGTGCCTGACGAGCGTATTTGGCGTGCTGCTTATAATATATCTTTGCAACGTTCTTCGGCTCCAGGCAAGCGTGCCCATAAGCATTGTTGTTTTCCTGATAATATTAATCTCAAAGCACGATGCGAATCCGCTGTATTACGGTCTTGCGCGGCTTGCGGAAACGGTCTTCGGCATATTCGTCGCCTACCTTACAAACCGTTTTCTCGGCAGGAAAATGACCGCTAAACCGGCCGTTTATCCCAAAGACGCTAATGCCGACGGAATACGCGAATATTTAAAAGAAGATATAGCCCCCGTTATGTCGGTATGGCTAAACGCCATGATTGAAGCCCACCCTTTTATAGACAGCGAACACTGGCACGGCATATACGAAAAAACACGCGATTCATTTAAAACAGCGGATCGTTTATTGGTATATACCGGTTCAAGCCGTATTTTAGGTTTCGTATGCTTTTCCGCGGAGGGCGAGATATCAGGTCTGTGCGTTTCTCCTAAAGCACAGCGCTCGGGAATAGGCACAGCGTTGATTGATTCAGTAAAGACGCGGTTTTTGTGCCTTTCCGTAAGCGTTTATAAAAGAAACGACGCCGCCGTAAAGTTTTTGCAGAACCGCGGCTTTTTTGCCGAAATACAAAAGAACGGCGAATATATAATGGAATGGTCAAAAAAGAGCAGAAAGACGGGCGCTCCGCCGTCAAACAAATGCGGTTTTAGCGAGCCGTAACTATATATCTATTATCATATTGCCGCTCTCTTTGCGTTTACCGCTTTTTCTTATAAGCAACCGCCCTTCAAGCAGCCGTTTGTCGGCCGTTCGGGCAAACTGCACGGCAATGCCCAAAAGCGTAATAACCAGCGTCGCGCCGCCTATTAGAAAAATGTTTTCGGAAAGAAAATGTCCGGACGAAACAAATATGCCCTCAAAACCGGAAGCATTCGCGCCTTCGGTATATAAATACACACCGGCGTAAGAAGATATACAGCCGCCGAAAAGCGCCGAAACAACTATAACCCCCGCCCTTTTGTATACGGCCGCAAGAAGTCCGCTAAGCACGCAGACCGTTATCGCCGCGGTGTAAAACATTTCGGTTCCGTGAAGATTGAACGCGTATACGGCAAAAATCATAAAAAACGCGCCGCCGAAAAACCCTGTGAAGAACGCCGCCGCGCGCGGTAAAAAGAACAAAAGCAGATATACGGCTATGCCGCTTCCTATAAAAAATATATATGTTCCCGAGGCGTCGAGAAAAAGCGTTTCATAAACAAATAAATACAGCGCGCATACGGCAAACAGCGCGCCGCACAGCGGCAGCAGCAACCTTGTCAGTTTGTACCCGAAAAATACATGCAGCATCCCCAAAAGAAACGCGGCGCAGTATACTGTCACAACTATTGTATTCATTTAAATTCCCCCTGTCTATCGCTTGGCCCTACCCGCCACGGCAAGCTGTACTATAAGTCCGGCAAAAAACAGCCCTCCGAGAGCCGCCAGATAAAGCCCGGAGCTGTAAGTTTCGTAAACAGCCTTCAAATCGGTCGCCATAAGTGATTGTAAGTTTATTTCAGTGCTTATCTGACAAATAAACTGCGCCAGCGCGGACGCGCCGATAAATGAAGTAAATATAGCGACAAAAATGTGCCTGTAACCAAGAGTAAGCGCGCCAAGCAGGCAGCATATAAAAAGCGCCGCCGCGTAGACGTACCAGTTAAATATATTTAGATTTAAAACGCTTACAGCCAAAAGACAAAGCAGCATACCGCCGCCAAAACCTATAAAAAATATTCCGAAATACAGCAGAAGCACAAAAAACGCCGCGCCGGCTATTCCCGCGCCCACGCTTGCAAGCAGCAGCGCGGTGCCGCCAAGAGATGAGAATACGGGAAGCAGAGCGTTGGCGAGCATAAATCCCAACGCGAAACCGTATACGCCCAGTACTATTTTAAGCCACCTGTTGCCGAAAAAACAAAATACTATACCTAGCACAAGATGTCCAATTAAAACCGCTATTACCGTTAATTCCATAGCATTCCGTCCTTTTATAAGGATTGTAACACAGATAAACCGCGCGCACCAACAGAAAAAAATCGCGTCAGCCCAATATTATGCGCATACCCGGCTTTAACTCCTCGTCTTCGCGCAGACCGTTCTTTTCCCGCAGCCGCGAGGCGCTCATACCGTATAATTGCGCTATATAATCAATGGTTTCGCCTTCGCGCACACTGTACAGCACACCGCAAGCCTTAGGAATACGCAGCGTATCGCCCTGCCGTATATTTTCCGGATCGGCAAGCGTGTTTGCTGACATAAGCAGCTTCATTGTTATATCGTGCTTTTTCGCTATTCCGTAAAGCGTATCTTCCGGCAACACCGTATACAAAACCGTATTTTGCTTGCGCTTAGCACCGCAGCCGCACAAGCCCGTATACGGAATCACAAGCGTGCGGTTACCGCCGATTTCCCGCGCGTCCGATATATCGTTCGCCCGCATTATCATGCATACGGGCACATGATACAAAGCGCTTAACGCTTCGACGCTCTCTTTCCGCCTTAATCTGTGAACGGTTAAAAACTTCATGGCGCCACTCTCCCGTATATGCATATGCCACAGCCGCGCCCGTATGCTAAACCGCACTTACCGTTTTATTCTTCGCCGCGCTGAATGGCATTCAACGCCGCGGCGTCGATGCCAAAATTCGTTTCGCGGCAATGCCGTTCGGTAAAACGCCCTCCGAGATTATCGCTGCCGTGCCCCAAAAGCAGGAAAGGCGCGGGTTCTCCCCCATGCCCGCCGCTGTCCGAAAAGGTGTAATGGTCGGATACTATAACCGCGCTGTACGGACGCGCAAGCCGTTTAAAAAAAGGATGTATAAAATGCTCGTCTATCATCTCGATTGCCCGCATTTTCTTTTCCGGCTCGAGCTCATGCGATAAATCGTCAAGCTTTTGTATATGTATATACGCGCTGTCGTATTTCTCCAGCGCTTCAAGCGCGGCCTTGGCCTTGGCCTTTAAGAACGCTTCAAAACCGTTATCTTCCGGAATTTTTACGCAGTCTATTTTAAAAAGCGCCGCTATGCCGCACATAAGCGACGTCTCCGCCAGCACAACCCTATTGCCCGCCGGCCGGCGCGGAATTTCCGGAGCGCGCGACGCGCCCCAGAACCATATGCCGTTAGCTGCGGTGTTATTATCGCGTGCCAGCGCGTCATACGCTTTTTGCATCATTTCAAAATACGGACGCATAGCGTCTGTGCCTCTTAAATAGTCTGCCACTTTGCGGCCTATTATCTCGTGAGCGGGCGCGAATGTAAGCCGCGGGGCGATGCGCGCGGCTTTTTCCACTATAAGTATGTTACGGAAAGTATCTATGTGCGCGAGCTTTGCGCCGTTATTAAAAACAGTTTCATTTAAACGACGGGTCAGCGGCTTTGCCTCGTCCGTTTCTATATCATGCGCGTTATAACTGCGCATAACGCTTCGCTCAAAGCCGCGCCCTTCCAGCGCGACAAAATTACATCGTATATAAAGCGCGTCGGGCTTTATAGATATGCCCGCTCCCGCCGCTTCTATAACGGCGCGCCCTTTATAGCTTGTTTTAGCGTCGTACCCCAAAAGGCCGAGGTTCGCGACGGCGCTTCCGACTTCCATTCCCGCGGGAATTGTTCGAACCGTTCCTTTGCGCCCGTTTTGACAAAGCCCGTCAAGCGCGGCGGTTTTAGCCGCTTCCATAGGCGTTTTCCCCAAAAGCTTCGGCTGCGGTCTGTCCGCTATGCCGTCTAAAACTATTATAAGCCGTTTCATTCAGTATCCCCTGCTTTACGCGCCGATTTTAAAAAAGCAATAATATGCCTTATAACCTCAAACCGCGCTAACTCTTTTAAAACATTTTTATTATACCATGCCGCGCGCAAAAAGAGTACCGCGCCGGCGCCTTAAAAAGCGTGTACGGTGTTAATGTCCGTCCGGCGAATAAGTTACCTGAGCGCTTTTTTTAAATACTCGCCGGTGGCGCTGCCCTTCGCGGCCGCAAGCTGTTCCGGCGTACCCTGCGCTATTATACGGCCGCCGTTGTCTCCGCCGTCCGGCCCTAAGTCTATACAATAGTCCGCGCACTTTATAACATCAAGGTTGTGCTCTATTACTATTATAGTGTTTCCTTTATCGGCAAGCCGCGCGAGAACCGCCACAAGCTTTTTCACATCCGCGGCATGAAGCCCCGTCGTCGGCTCGTCTAAAATAAAAAGCGTGCTGCCCGTCTGGCGCTTGCTAAGATGCGTCGCCAGCTTTACGCGCTGCGCCTCGCCGCCGGATAGCGTCGTCGAAGGCTGTCCGAGGCGTATATATCCAAGACCCACGTCGCAAATAACCTGCATTATATTTTTTATAGAAGGTATGCTCTCGAAAAAAACCAGCGCCTCCTCCGCCGTCATGTCCAGTACCTGCTGTATGCTTTTGCCCTTGTACTTAACCTCAAGCGTTTCGCGGTTGTACCTTGCGCCCTTGCAAACCTCGCACGGCACGTAAACGTCCGGCAGAAAATGCATTTCAATCTTTATTATACCGTCGCCGCGGCACGCTTCGCACCGCCCGCCCTTTACGTTGAAAGAGAACCGCCCCTTGCCGAAACCGCGCACCTTCGCGTCTTTTGTAGAAGCGAACAGATCCCGTATGGGCGTGAATACGCCCGTATAAGTCGCCGGATTAGAGCGCGGCGTGCGCCCAATGGGGCTTTGGTCAATATTTATAACCTTATCTATCTGTTCCGCGCCCGTTATTTGTTTGTGCTTTCCCGGCTTGTCTTTCGCTTTGTATATTTTTTTGGCCAGCGCCTTATAAAGAATCTCGCTTACAAGCGTCGATTTGCCGCTTCCCGAAACGCCAGTGACTGCCGTTATAACCCCCATGGGAAATCTGGCGTCTATGTTTTTAAGATTATTCTCGCAGGCGCCCTCCACGGTAAAATAGCCGCTCGGCTCGCGCCTTCTTTGGGGAACCGTTATTTTTTTTGCGCCGGAAAGATACTGCCCCGTTATCGAAACGGAGCTTTCTTCAATCTGCCGGGGCGTTCCCGCCGCCACTACGCGCCCCCCGTGCAAACCGGCGCCCGGCCCCATATCTATAAGCCAGTCGGCGCTGCGCATAGTCTCCTCGTCGTGCTCTACCACTATAAGCGTGTTGCCTAAAGACTTAAGCTCCAAAAGCGTGTCGAGAAGCTTGCCGTTGTCTTTTTGATGAAGACCTATGCTCGGCTCGTCAAGTATATACAAAACGCCTGTCAGTCCGGAGCCTATCTGCGTGGCGAGTCGTATGCGCTGGGCTTCCCCGCCAGAGAGCGTACCGGCGGAGCGCGAAAGAGTTAAATAGGAAAGCCCCACGTTTTTAAGAAAATTAAGCCGTACCGCAAGCTCTTTTAATACTCTGTCGGCAATAATCTTCTGTTTTTCGCTCAGCTTTAATTTTTTAAAGAACAAAACGGCGTCGTCTATTGTCATGTCGGAGACTTCGGCAATATTTTTGCCGCCTATGCGCACAGACAAAGGCTCGGGCTTGTATCTTGTGCCGCCGCACACCGGACAGACAAGCGCGGACATATATCTTTCGTATTCGGCCTTCATTCCGTCGGATTCGGTCTGCATATACCGCCGCTCTATGCTGGGTATGATGCCCTCGAAGCTGTTTAGATAAGTGCCCTGCCCGTATTCCGAAGAATAGTCTATCTCGAAACGCTCTCCATTTGAACCGCGAAGAATAATGTTTTGAACTTCTTTCGTTAGGTTTTCAAAAGGCGTGTCCATATCAAACCCAAAATGCCTTGCCATGCCCTTAAAATACTGCGTTCCCCAGCTGTCGGGCGAGCCCGAATTCCAACCCATAACCCGCACCGCGCCCTGCGCCAAAGATTTTGATTTGTCGGGTATAACGGCGTCCTCGTCAACCTTCAAAATAGTCCCGAGCCCGTGGCAGTGCGGGCAGGCGCCGTATGGCGCGTTAAACGAGAACATTCGCGGGGATATCTCGTCAATGCTTATGCCGCAGTCTATGCACGCGTAATTTTGCGAGTACCGCTGTTCCGAATTGTCGCTCAAATCAAGTATCTTAAGCACGCCCTCGCCGCGCGATAACGCGGTTTCCACAGAATCGTGCAGCCGCGCCCGAGAGTCTTCCGTAAGCACTATCCTGTCTATAACAACATCTATTGTATGCTTTTTGTTTTTATCGAGCACTATCTCCTCGTCAAGAGTGTACGTTATGCCGTCCGCCATAACGCGCGAATAGCCTGATCTTGAAAGCTCCTCGAGCACCTTGGTGTGCTGTCCCTTCCTCCCGCTTATAACGGGCGCCGATATCATAAGCCTTGTGCCGGTAGCCCTTTTTAATATGTCGTCAACAATCTGGTCTGCGGTCTGGCGCTCTATTTTTTTGCCGCATTGTGTGCAGTAAACCTCTCCCGCGCGCGCGAAAAGCAGCCGGAGGTAATCGTGTATCTCGGTTACCGTGCCAACGGTTGAGCGCGGATTTTTATTTGTCGTCTTCTGGTCTATTGATATCGCCGGAGAAAGCCCTTCAATAGAGTCTACGTCCGGCTTGTCCATCTGTCCTAAAAACTGGCGGGCATACGCCGAGAGGGATTCCACATACCTTCTTTGGCCTTCCGCGTAAATGGTATCAAAAGCAAGCGACGATTTGCCGCTTCCCGAAAGGCCTGTTATTACAACAAGCTTGCCGCGCGGTATGGTAACATCTATATCTTTAAGGTTATGCTCCCTTGCCCCTTTAACCGTTATATATTCCGTCGTCATTGCGTGTCGCTCTTCCCTTTTCTTATAATTTCCTTTAAACGGAACAGCTCGTCCCTAAGCGCCGCGGCAGCCTCAAATTCCAATTCCATCGCCGCCTGCCTCATCTGCTTTTCTATAATCGCCGCTTTCTTCACGGCGTCGCCGCGGGATATAGCCTGCGTATCTTTTACGGGCTTTGAAATGTTAAGCATTCCCATCGCTTCTTTAATAACCGTTTTTGGAATAATGCCGTGCCGCTTATTGTACTCCATCTGCATATCGCGGCGGCGCTCCGTCTCGCCTATTGCCCTTTTCATAGAACCCGTAACGGTGTCCGCGTAAAGCAGCACGCGGCCTTCCACATTGCGCGCCGCCCGCCCTATAGTTTGTATAAGCGACGTATCGTTGCGCAAAAAACCCTCTTTGTCCGCGTCGAGCACCGCAACCAACGCCACCTCCGGCAAGTCCAGCCCCTCGCGCAGCAGGTTTATACCAACCAAAACGTCAAATTCGCCCATGCGCAGCCCGCGTATTATCTCCATACGCTCAAGAGTGTCTATATCGGAATGCATATATTTGACGCGGACTCCAAGCTCCTTATAATAATCGGTAAGCCTTTCGGCCATCTTTTTTGTCAATGTTGTAACGAGCGCGCGGAACCCTTTTTTAGCGACTTTTCTTATCTCTCCAAGCAAATGTTCTACCTGCCCTTTAGCGGGCAGCACGTCTACAATAGGGTCTACAAGCCCCGTCGGGCGGACAATCTGCTCTACAACGCCTCCCGCCAATTCCCTCTCATACGCCGCGGGCGTCGCGCTTACAAAAACGGTCTGCCGCTGCCTGGCGGCAAATTCCTCAAATTTAAGCGGCCTGTTGTCGTACGCGGACGGCAGCCTGAAACCGTATTGCACAAGCATATCTTTTCTTGAGAAGTCGCCCTTGTACATAGCCCTTATCTGCGGCATCATAACATGAGATTCATCGACAAACAAAAGATAATCGTCCGGAAAATAATCAAGCAGCGTAAAGGGCGATTCTCCCGGCTTTCTTCCGTCGAAATAGCGCGCGTAATTTTCTATTCCGCTGCAGTACCCGACCTCGCGGAGCATCTCCATGTCGTAAACGGTACGCTGTTTTAATCTTTCCGCTTCAAGAAGCTTGCCTTGCGCTTTTAAAACTTCAATCTGCGCGGTCATATCATCGCGTATAGTATCAAGAGCGCCCAGCATGGATTCGCGTTCCACCGCGTAATGAGTGGCCGGAAAAATAGCCAAGTGCGAACGTGTTCCGGCAGCCCTGCCTGTTATGGCGTCTATCTCCAGTATGCGCTCCACCGTATCCCCGAAAAACTCTATCCTTACCGCTTTTTCGGCTGTGCTTGCCGGAAACACCTCTACGGTATCCCCGCGCACGCGAAAACGCCCCCTTGAAAAATCAATGTCGCCGCGCGCGTAGTTTATATCCACGAGCCGCGCGAGAAAATCATCGCGTTTGACCGTCATTCCCGGGCGCAGCGATACGCTTAAATTGCGGTATTCTCGCGGGTCTCCTATGGAATATATACATGACACCGACGCCACTATTATAACATCCCTGCGCTCCTGCAGCGCCCACGTCGCGCTGTGGCGCAGCCTGTCTATCTCGTCGTTTATGCTTGCGTCCTTTTCTATGTATAAATCCTTGCCCGGCACATAAGCCTCGGGCTGATAGTAATCATAATAGCTCACAAAAAACTCCACGGCGTTTTCGGGGAAAAATTCTTTAAATTCGCTACAAAGCTGCGCCGCCAAAGTTTTGTTGTGCGCCAAAATAAGCGCCGGACGATTAAGCCTTTCTATAACGTTGGCCACCGTGAACGTCTTGCCGCTGCCCGTTACTCCAAGCAGCACCTGGGCTTTTTTACCCGCGTTAATGCCCGCCACAAGCGCTTCTATCGCCTCGGGCTGGCTGCCGGCGGGTTTGTACTTAGATTGCAGTTTAAAATCCATACAAGACACCTCTGTATGTCCGCGGAGTTAATCATTTTAAACGGCGCGTTTTACCGTAAATAACCATCAAAAAACCGCACACGACACAAATGCCGCCTTTGCGGTCTGTCAGTAATTATAGCATAAATATATTATATAAGGCAAACACAATTTCTGGCGAACACACTGTCGCTTCTATCGCGGACTAAGCTTGTCTAGCGCCGCGTCAAAAGGGGCTCTATAATGCCCGCGAGATAAAACGAGCCCGCCGCCGCGAGCAACGCGCCGCCGCCGGCGGCCGACTCTTTCGCGGCACAGAACGCGTCAAGCGGGTCTTGCACCGCTTCGCATACGGTATGCTTCGAGAACAGCCCCCGCAATATTTCCGTATCCGCGCCGCGTTTAGCGTCCGCCCGCGTCACGTATACCTTTGAAAAACGCCAAGCAAGTTTACCGGCCATCGCCGCATAATCCTTATCGGCCATGCACGCGAAAAGCAATATCTTGTCGCGCCCGTCAAAATGCGCGTCCAGCACTTTTATAAGCGCGTCAACCGCCGCCGGATTATGCGCCCCGTCGATAAGTATATCGGGGTCGCCCGCGAAAAGCTGCGCCCTGCAGCGAAGCCGCGCTTCTTCAAGCCCTTTTTTTACAGCGCCGCCGCCCATGCCAAGGGTCCGCGCCGCGCACGCGGCAAGCGCCGCGTTGCCCGCCTGATGCTCTCCCATGGCTTTTATTTTATACCTGTCTTTGCCAATCTCAAATATCTGCCCGTGAACCGAAGCCGACAAAACGCGCGCGGGCGGCGTTACCGTAAGCGGCGCTCCCGCGTTTTCACAGCGCTTCTTGATAATATTCATAACTTCCATATGCTGCTCCGCGCATATCACCGGCACGCCCGGTTTTATTATACCGCTCTTCTCACGCGCTATATCCCGCAGCGTCTTTCCCAGCACATTCGTATGGTCAAAGTCAACAGGCGTTAATACGCTTATGCACGGCTCCACATAGTTTGTCGGGTCAAGCCTTCCGCCGAGGCCTGTTTCCAGCACGGCATACTCCGCTCCGCCGCGCTCGAACCAAAGCAGCGCCGCGGCGGTTTGAGCCGCGAACAAAGTATCGTTTACGGTAAGCTTTTTTTCTTTTGCTTCGGCAATCAGTTCGTTAAAGACGTGCTCCTCTATGCTTTGCCCGTCAATTCTCAGCCGCTCCGCCGGAGAAACTATATGCGGCGATGTAAAACACCCGCATCTTATCCCCGCCGCCGTTATAATGCCGCTTATATACTCGGCCGTCGAACCCTTGCCGTTCGTGCCCGCAATGTGAACATACTTCATCGGTCAAGCTCCGCCCGCCTTTGCCGCACCGCGTCCAGCATACCACGGTATGTTTCCAATTTCTCGCGCTCCGCCCGCACCACGCTTTCCGGCGCTTTGTCTATAAACCCTTTGTTTTCAAGCTTCCCGCCGGCGCGCGCTATTTCATCGTTAAGACGCCGTTCCTCGGCACTGAGCCGCTTTTGCTCTTTTTCTATGTCTATAAGCTCTTCCAAAGCCATAAACGCTTCGGCTCCCGCCCCTATAACCGAGACCGCATTTTCGGGCGCCTCCGATTTGTCCGATATAAATTCTATTCCGGAAGCAAGCGCAAGACGTTCTATATATTTGCCGCATATCTTATAATCCTCGCGGAAACCGCCAGACGCCAGTATTTTTATAACGGGGCGTTTATTATGCGGCACGTCCATATTGGCGCGTATGTTTCGAATGCCGCGAATAAGCTCCATAACATTCTGCAGCGCCTTTTCCTCGTCCGGATATCTCTCTCCCGCCAAAGGCCAGCCTGATACCATTATACTGCCCCGCGTTTCGGGAAGGTTCTGGTATATCTCTTCTGTTATAAAGGGCATAAAGGGATGCAGCAGCTTGAGAATTGTTTTTAATGCCGCAACCAAAACGGACACCGCGGTTTGTTTGTCTTTCTCGTCGCCGCCTAAAAGACGCGGTTTTGCCATCTCAATGTACCAGTCGCAGTATTCGCTCCATATAAAGTCGTGCAGCTTTTGCGCCGCCATGCCCAATTCGAAACGCTCTATAAGAGACGTTATATCGCCTGTTATACCCGAAAGGCGGGATATGATCCATTTATCCGCCGTATCAAGGCGTTCGCTTTCAACGGTATAAACGTGCTCCCCGCTGTTGAGCAGCACAAAACGCGCCGCGTTCCAAAGCTTATTCGCGAAGTTGCGCGCGCTTAACACTTTCTCGTCCGAAAAACGCATATCCCCGCCCGTCCGCACTCCCGCCGCAAGGGAAAACCGCAGCGCGTCCGCGCCGTACCGCTCTATAAGCTCGAGCGGGTCTATACCGTTGCCGAGCGATTTGCTCATCTTGCGCCCCTGCGAGTCTCGCACGAGACCGTGTATACTGACATACTCAAAAGGCTTCTCCCCCATGCATTCATAGCCGGACATTATCATACGCGCCACCCAAAAGAACAATATATCATAGCCCGTAACAAGCACGTTTGTCGGGTAGAAATATTCCAAATCGTCAGTTTTATCCGGCCATCCAAGAGTGGAAAACGGCCACAAGCCGCTTGAGAACCATGTGTCAAGAACATCCTCATCCTGCTTGTAGACCCCAAAGCCGCACCCGCAGCTTTCCGGCGGACGCGCGCCTACCGCCATTTCCCCGCAGTTTTGACAGTACCACGCCGGTATGCGGTGCCCCCACCACAGCTGGCGCGAAATGCACCAGTCGCGTATGTTCTCAAGCCAGTTGAAATAGACGTTTTCGCTGCGCTTCGGAACAAATTTTATTTCGCCGTCCCGCACGGCTTTTATTGCGGGCTGCGCGAGGCTTTTCATAGAAACGAACCATTGCTTGGATATAACGGGCTCTACAACCGCGTCGCAGCGATAGCAGTGGCCTACGTTGTGCTTATACTCCCGCGTTTTATCAAGCAGCGACAAGCTTTCCATTTCCGCCGCTATTTGTTTTCTTGCCTCGTCCTTGTAAACGCCCTCGTATTTCCCGCCGTATTTATTTACATAGCCTTTATCGTCAAGAACGCGTATCGCGGGCAGCCCGTGTCTTTCCGCTACCTCGAAATCGTTAGGGTCGTGAGCCGGCGTTATCTTAACGGCGCCCGTGCCGAACAGCATGTCAACGTACTCGTCCGCGACGACCGGTATCGGCCTGTTCATTATGGGCAGTATTACGTTTTTGCCTACAAGCTCTTTGTACCGCGCGTCTTTGGGGTTTACCGCTACGGCGGTATCCCCCAGCATCGTTTCGGGGCGCGTGGTAGCAACAACTATGCCGTCTCCCCCGTCCTGCGCGGGATAACGGAAATACCAAAGATACGAATCGTGCTCGGTATACTCAACTTCGGCGTCGGAGAGCGCGGTCTCGCATACCGGACACCAGTTTATTATCCTGTCCCCTTTATATATAAGACCCTTTCTGTAAAGGCGCACGAAAAACTCCGTTACCGCGCGGGAGCAGCCTTCGTCCATGGTAAAGCGCTCGCGCGACCAGTCGCACGATGAGCCCAGTTTTTTAAGCTGCTCAACTATGCGTCCGCCGTATTGACGCTTCCATTCCCACGCGCGCTCCAAAAATTTCTCGCGCCCCAATTCCTCTTTCGACGTGCCTTCGTTTCTCAGCTTGTCGACTATTTTTGCCTCGGTAGCTATGCTCGCGTGATCTGTCCCCGGCAGCCACAGCGCCGAAAAGCCCTGCATACGTTTTGCGCGTATTATCGCGTCCTGCATCATGTTGTCAAGAGCGTGCCCCATATGAAGCTGCCCCGTTATGTTGGGCGGCGGTATGACAATCGTAAAGGGTTTTTTGTTTTTGTCTATTTCCGCGCGGAAATAGCCTTTTTCCTGCCAGTAGTCATATAATCTTTGCTCAACCTCTTTCGGATCGTAAACCTTGCTTAATTCTTTTGCGCACATTCTTTTTTCCTCCTGCTCGTATCCGTAAAACAAAAAACCGCCCCTGAATAAAGGACGGAAATCCGCGGTACCACCTTGTTTCGGGTAAACTGCTACCCGCACTTGAGCGCCGCTTAACGCGCGGCACACGCCGACGGCTACTAAAGTTCGCCGCCGGTGCTCAAAAGCGACTTCGGGCACGCTTTCCGCAAGGCTCTTTCAGAATGGAAAGCCTCTCTCTTCGCGGCGTCTTTTGCCTTACTGCTCTTTATCAACGCATTTGCCAAATTATAATACAGAGCCTTCGCGCTGTCAATTATTGATTAGTATATTTATTTGGGCAGCATATCAAGCAGACGCAAAGTTAACCTGTCCGTTACCCTATAGCGCACGCGGTTGCCTATGCGTTCCCCCGCAACAATCCCCGCCGCCCTAAGCTTAGAGAGATGAAGCGATATGACAGGCTGCGGTATGCAAAGCGCTTCGCATATTTGCTTTACATTACAGCTTTTTTTATACAGACCGTTTACAATACACAGGCGAACGGGATGCCCGAGCACTTTTAATTTGGCGGCCAGCGCCTCGAATTTTGATAAATCCATTTACTCCGTCCCGCTGAATATCTCGTACAGGCAAAACCCGCCCGAGAGATTTTTTACCTTAAAGCCCCGCTGCCTTAAAAGCCTTTCGGCCAAATATGAACGGTGCCCGCTTTGTGAAAATACTATATACTGTTTATCCTTATCAAGCTCCTCCGTCCGGTCTCTTAACCGGTCAAGCGGTATGCTTACAGAGCCCTCTATGGTTCCGGCCTCGCGCTGCTTTACCGGACGCACGTCAATAAGCACCGTGCCCTTCTTTTTCTTTAAATCATGCCAGTGTATAACCTCGCTTAAACCCGAAAGCACATTTCCGGCGATATATCCCGCCATGTTTACAACGTCCCGCGGCGCGCTGAACGGAGGCGCGTACGCTAACTCAAGCTCCGCCAGATTACCGACCGTAAGTCCGGCGTACATTGCCGTGGCGAACACGTCAATTCTTTTGTCAACACCTGTTTTTCCGGCAACCTGCACCCCGTAAATGCGTCCCGTGCGTTTATCGAAACAAAGCTTAACGCTCAGCACCTCCGCTTCGGGATAGTAATTTTCGTGAGACAGAGCGCGCAGATACACTTTTTCATATTTTAGACCGCGCCATACAAGCTGCTGCTCGGTAAGCCCCGCAGCCCCAAAACAGGTGTCAAACAACTTAACTATGGTTACGCCCAGCGTATGCTTATAGCGCGAACCGATGCCGCATATACTGTCGGCCGCAATCCGCGCCTGCCTTGTCGCCGGAGACGCGCGGGATATCAGTATCTTGCCGCCGTGCGTTGATTCAACCTCCACCGTGTCGCCCACCGCGTATATGTCTTTATCGGTGGTTTGCTGGTGCTCGTCCACAAGTATGCCGCCCGTAAAACCTATTCCGAGACCCGCCTCGGCAGCCAGCCGCGTTTCCGGCTTTAACCCCGCGCATATTACAACCATGTCCGCTATAATAGAACGCCCGTCCGACAGCTCAAGCCGCAGCCCCTCGTCGATAGGCTGATAATCGGCGACAACCGTGTCAGTTATAAGCGCGACTCCGTTGTTTTCGAGCGTTATTTTGGCAAACCGCGCCATCTCGGCGTCAAAGGTGGGCAGAACGTGCCTCTTTTTCTCTATAACGCACGTTTTTATGCCACGTCTTGATATGTTTTCCGCGACGGCCAAACCAACGTCCCCGCCGCCTATAACTGCGGCACGGCGCACATCCGCTTCTTTTATATACCGGGATATACGCTCCATATCCTCTATATTTTTTAGCATGAACACGTCCGGTCTTCCGGCGGCTTTTATATCGGGGCAGTGCGGCACGGCGCCGGTGGCGAGTATGAGTTTGTCGTACTTTTGGTCAAAGTGTGTCCCCGATGTTATATCGTAAACCTTTATGCTTTTATTGTACCTGTCTATACCGACGGCTTCGCACCGCGTTTTTACGGTAATGTTCAGATTGTTTAAAAAGTTTTCCGGCGTGCCCCGCGTCAGCGAATCCGGCGAGCTTACCACTCCGCCTATATAATAAGGCAGGCCGCCGCTTGCGAACGACATTCCCGAACCTTTATCGAAAACAGTAATCTGCGCGAATTCGTCGAGCCTGCGCAATCGCGCCGCCGCGCTAGTCCCCGCGACATTGCCCCCGACAATAATATATTTCTTAGGCATATTTTTCTCCATATATCTTATTTTTTTTAATACATAT
The DNA here is from genome assembly GCA_964586785.1 of uncultured Christensenellaceae bacterium. GTDB lineage: Bacteria > Bacillota > Clostridia > Christensenellales > SZUA-584 > SZUA-584. The sequence continues at coordinate 32,186 of CAZPHS010000012.1, read as the reverse complement.
TAATATATTCATATTTCGATATATATTAAATTTTACCTTTATAATTTTTTGCAGATATTTGTTCAACTTTATAAAAGAATCTGTTATAATAGCAAACGGAGGATTCTATGGTGTTCGGCATATCAACGGCATGTTTTTTCCCAAAAGTCCTAAATGAGGATGCAATTGTTATACTTGGCAAGCTTGGGGTTCGCAACACAGAGGTTTTTTTCAGTTGTATGTACGAATACGAACCGAATTATATAAAAAAACTCGGAACGACGGCAAAAGACCTTGGAATTAATATTTGTTCGATTCACGCTTATTCTATGCAGTTTGAGCCGCAGCTGTTTTCAAGGCACGCGCGTTCCAGAAAAGAAGCGTTCGACATATACCGGCGGGTGCTGAGCGCCGGCCGCAAGCTGGGCGCGGACGTTTATGTATTTCACGGGCCTGTGCATCTTAAAAAATCACAGCCTCTTATACTCAATTTTGAGCAAATCGCCGACACGGTGAATGTGCTCTCGGATATGGCCAAAGACTATGGCATAAAACTGGCTTGGGAGAATGTACATTACTGCTGGTATAACAATCCCGGCTTTCCGGAAAGCTTGGCGCCTTTTATTGAAACTGACAATCTATATTTTACACTCGACATAAAACAGGCGGCGCAGGCCGGATACGACCCTTTATGTTACATCAAACCTATGGCAAAACGGCTGGCGAATGTACACATATGCGACTATGCGCAGGACGATGTTTACGGTATCACTCCCAAGATGCCTTTTAACGGAACTATGGATTTTGTGGGGCTGAAAAAAGCGCTTTTGGCGGCGCGGTACGACGGGGCGATGATTCTTGAGGTTTACTCTGAAAACTTTGCGGACACCGGTGAGCTTATGCGTAATTTTGAATCAATAAAGGCTTTCTTCAAGGCATAATTTACCCCCGTTTTGGTACATGCTGCCATGTCGGCAATGCTTGTTTCGATATAAAGCAAACGGTGTATTTTTAGCTTAGAATAATATAAAGGTTGTGCCAATGAAAACTAATCCATTCTCAAAAACTTTTTCAATTACTGTTATCAGCTCTGATCAGCCAAGAAAGAAACCGTATTCTCTGGTAATAAGAAAGTATCTGTTTTTTATGCTTTGCTTTGTTTTTACATGCGCGTCAACCGTGGGCGTATACGCCGGAATATCCGCTTATCTTTCTTTGGGCAAGCTGTCGAAAACGGTGGACGGATTAACAAATATACTTATTGCCAAGCTCTCTTGCGCCTCCGCGGCGGCTTATCAAGAAAGCGCCGTTATTATGTCCGATGAATTTGATTTCGAGAGCCTCGCCATAGTAACCGGAGACGAGGTGCAGTATTCCGATTCCGATTCCGCTCTTATGTCCGACCCGTGGCTTGAGATAGAATCCACCGCCAATTCTTTTACAATAGAAATGGAAAGCGGAAGCAAAAACGGACGCGTGGAGCTGTTAAGCTGGGCTGATATCAGCAGGGATATTCTTGCGCGCGGCACGCAAATAGTCGTTATCGACGTGGATACCGGACTTTCGTTTAACGCCAAGCGGCACAGCGGCACTTTCCATTCCGACACCGACCCGCTCACGGCAAAGGATACCGAAATATTCAAGCAAATATACGGCGGGAGATGGTCGTGGGACAGGCACGCTGTTTGGGTGAAGATAGGAGACCGGTACTTTGCGGCGTCTATGAACGGTATGCCGCACGCAAACAGCCATATTTCCGGCAACGGGTTTAAAGGGCATTTTTGCATACATTTTATGAACAGCCGCGTGCATGAAACGTCTAAAAAATGCCCTGTGCATCAAGCTATGGTTGTGAAAGCGTTCTCGAGCGCCGACCGGCTTGAAGAGTTTTTAAAAAATAATCAATACTAGAGGAGAACAATTATGGCGAAAAAACAGGATATTCAACAGCAGCAGCGCATTGTAAAAAATCTTCCGGACGCGAGCATTCCCTATAACACAAGCTTTATAGGCGATATAGGCACACTTGGCGGCATACGCATAGACGGAAACCTCAAAGGAAAGGTGAGCGCCGGCGGTAACGTGACGGTCGGGGCGGACGGCAGCATCGAAGGCTGCGTTACAGCGTGCGACGTAAACATCGCGGGAGAAATTTTAGGCAACTTAAAGGCGACAGGCACCGTGCAGATGCTCAGCGGCGCAAAGCTTGTAGGAGACCTTACGGCTTCAAGTTTCGCTATAGAGCAGGGAGCCTATTTTAAAGGCCAGTGCCTTATAAGCAACGGTAAGGAACCGGCGTCGCGTAACGTTCCCGAACCGGAGCCCGAGCTTAAAAAGGTTGACTTGAAAAAGACGGCTGCCGCCGATAAACCGGCTAAAAGCTGATTTGGCGCAAAGCTGAAACTTAAATTTGAGTTTTATAATAAAAACGCCTTTCGGCGTTTTATTATTTATTACGCGTAATGCTTTCCCGCGACCGCCAGTATGGCGTCGGCGACGGACGGACAATACTCTTTGCCCCGTTTCAAAAAAAACCTTTCTTTTATCTGCGAAAAGCTTACGCTTGGCGAGGTATAAGTTATATCGTCAAAACCTATCGCTCCGGCCAATATCCGGCTCGGCAGCGCTATGGCGTCCTGCCATTCGTCGTATCTTTTAAAAATATCAATATAAAGCCCCTCATACTCTGCCGCTTCGTCTATGCTCGCTATAATATCGCGCCCTATTTCAACATGCGACATATATTTGGCGTGTTCGTCCTCGCTTAAGGAAGCGCGCTTTTTTATCATATTGGCGTCAATTCCAATAAGACCTAAATCCGCTATTTTGGCAAGCACTTTTAGCGTTTCGGTGCATTCCTCATCGCAGCCGAGCCCGCCAGCTATCTGCGCCGAAAGGCTTTGCAGTCGCGTCTGCCTTTTGCCCCAGCCCGCCCTTAGTTCTATGCCTTTATTTATACTGTCAATAATGCTGTTTGAGGATAATATTTTACGTATGTTTCTCGCGCGCCTTAATTTCTGCGCGGACTGGCTGTACAGCTTGCAAAAATCGCTTCCCTTTTCAATAACGGCGTATCCGAAAGTAACTTCCGCCTTTATTAGGTTAAGATACATACCATGCAGCAGCATTTGGGCTTCTTTTATCTTATGATCTATTTCAAGGCGGCTTTTCCCCGCGTATACCGCGCAGTATTCCCCCCCGCTTATACGCGCTATAATCTCCGCGTCAAAAAAACAGTCTTTGAGCACGTCCGCCACATTTTTTATAAGCGTATCTCCGGCATGATAGCCAAGACTATCGTTAATATCCTTAAACCTGTCAATATCGGCGACAATAAGCGTCTGCGGATACATACCGTATCTGGAAATATCCTCAAATGCCGTATCAAGCATTTGAGCGTTCGCGAGCCCCGATTTGATATCGTATTTTTCTAAATACTCAAGCCTTGCCGCCTGCGCGGCCGCGCTTTCAACGTCATACAAAACCCCGACTATAAATGAACAGCCTTTTTTGCAATACGCAGTGCCTTTAAGCCTGTTCTTTGTTATAACCCCGCGGGCGGTTATTCTAAATTCAATATCAATCCTTTTATTATGCTGTACCGAACAACGCTCTATAGCCCGCTTGAATATTTGTACGTCATCATCATAAATCCGCCGCGAAAACTCTTCGAACGTAATACAATTTTCAGAGCAATTGATTATATCCGTCTTGATTATAATCCCTTTGTCAATATCCGCTTCAAAAGCAAACATACTGCTTGTTTTCATTCCCGCGGTATCAAACATTTTTAATTGCTCCGGATTTGCATGGTAAGAAAGATTGGTGCGATTTATGCTTCGAGTACTCAAGCCGTTGTTAAAATGCACTAAGCCGTCCTCCAAGGAAATTCTCTTATTTTTATAAACATAAAACCTTCGGCTGAAACATTTACGGGCCTTGCCGCGCAAAGCCTAAAACACCGTTAAGCCGTATTTTCAAGCTTTTGCCGTCAACGCCTTTTCGCGGAAAAATAGCTTTTCAGCAGCTTGGCGCATTCGTCTTCCATAACGCCACCGTAAATCTTAGGCGTATGATTTAGCTTTCCGTCGGCGATATTATAAAGCGAACCGTACGCGCCGCCCTTTTTATCGTACGCGCCAAACACTACTTGGGCTATGCGGGCGTTTGCGATTGCTCCCGCGCACATGGTACACGGCTCTAACGTAACGTACATAGTACAATCAAGCAGCCTCCAGCCGCCAATACTGCGTGCCGCTTTTTTTATTGCCAGTATTTCGGCATGTGCGAGAGGGTCTTTCCGTGATTCCCTTTCGTTCTTCGCGCGGGCAATAACACCGTCCCGCCAAACAATAACGGCGCCTACCGGCACCTCGTCTTTTTTGGCTGCCTTTTTTGCCATTTTTATCGCTTCGAGCATATATTTTTGTTCCATATGTCAATTATATCACTTTCACCTAATGCTGTTCGCAAAATACTCTCTTTTGATGCCAAAACGCCCCGGGCGGGGCGTCTACTCTTCTTTCTCTTTGTCCCCGTCTTTTGGGGAATCAGTATCCGGCTGCGGAGAATTCTCCGCGAAATACTCATAAAGATAGCCCGTATCAGTCATTCTCATCCTCCCTGAATTCTAAAATATCACCGGGCTGGCAATTAAGCTCGTCGCATATGGAATTAAGTGTTGAAAATCGTACCGCTTTTGCCTTTCCGGTTTTTAATATAGATAAATTAGCTTTCGTTATTCCTACCTTTTCCGAAAGCTCATTAAGCGACATTTTTCTTTTTGCCATCATTACATCAAGGTTAACGATAATAGCCAATACAATCCTCCGTTAAATGGTTAAGTCGTTCTCGTCTTTGAGCCGTATGGCTTTATCAAAAACAGCCGCGAGCGTTTGGCAAAAAAGGCTTGAGAGAACGGCAAGCACAGCCACAACAGGCGTAAGCACCGAAAAGTCTAAAAAGGTTTTAACAAAAAGCACAAGCGCAGCGAAAGCGCATAAATAAGAAATGTACTTTAAATACAGCACGTTGCAATAAATAAAAGGCGAGCTTTTTATTACTATTGTCAGCAGCCTCCGCAAGAAAAACAATATAAGCCAGCAAAGCACAGCGCTTATCTGAAGAAAAATATACGTTATCCACTGGTCGTTTGTATGTCCGGCAAAAAAATCCCTTATTGCCCGCGGTCCGAATATCCACGCGATGGGCAACGCTATAATAAGCAATACCCCGGGTATCAAAAGGCACTCTATCATCCTTTTTAATATTATCGGTATATTCCATTCGCTCCTGCTCATGCAACGCCTCCGTTTTGTGTGAGAATAGCACATGTGCAATTCAAAGTCAACAATTATTTATCGCATATCAATAATGATAACGTTTGAATGTACTGATTTTAGGACATGCGCGTGTTATAATATATACTTATATACCGGAAGGGCAGGTGCTTGTATGAACGAATATATTCTTATCGCGGCTTTGGCAAACATTTTATTAACCGCCGCGGCAATCTGTGTGCTGTTTTCTAAAAATAAACGGCAAACTGATAACACGGCGGCATTAAGCCACATGCAATCCGCTTTGTCCGCGTTGCTTGGGGACATAAAAAAGCAGAACGCCGAAAACGCTTATCTGCAGCGAAAAGAGGTGCGCGAAATGTTCGGCGCGCTGGGAGATAATTTTACTAAAACGCTTGGCGGCATGGCGGCCTCAAGCACGCTTAACATGGAAAACCTGCGCAAAACGGTGGAGCGGCAGCTAAAAGATATGTCGGACGCAAACGAGAAGCGGCTTGAGCAAATGCGCAGAGCGGTTGACGAGCAGCTTTCCGATATGCTGCAAAAGCGGCTTACGGGCTCTTTCAAACAGGTTTCAGACCAATTGGAGCAGGTTTTTGTAAGCATGGGCGAGGTGCGCACTTTGGCCGCGGGAGTTGGCGATTTAAAACGCGTGCTGTCCAATGTTAAGGTGCGCGGAACATGGGGCGAAACCCAGCTTGGCAGCCTGCTTGCCGCTATGCTTTCGCCGGTGCAGTACGTTAAGGATGCTAACATAGGCAAAGGACGCGAATTTGTTGAATACGCCGTCGTTCTCCCCGGCTCGGGCGGGGAAACGCTGCTTCTGCCAATAGATTCCAAGTTCCCTATGGAGGACTGTATACGCAAAGATGAGATGCTTGCCTCCGGCGACAAGGAGCAGGCAAAGGAAGCGCTTAAAAACCTCGGCAAAAGCTTGGTAAACGAGGCCAAGCGCATACGCGATAAATATATCCGCCCGCCCGACACCACCGATTTCGCCATAATGTATCTTCCTACCGAAGGCCTTTACGCCGACGCGATTACTCTTGGTATATTCGATATATGTCAACGCGAATATAATGTTACCATAGCCGGCCCGTCAACGCTGACGGCGCTTCTATCAAGCCTTCAGATGGGTTTTAGAACACTGGCCATAGAAAAGCGCTCCGGAGAGGTGTTAAGGCTGCTGGAACTAACCAAAACCGCTTTTTCCGGCTTTACCGACGCCATAGACCGCACACAGCGCAATCTTGCCGCGGCGCAGAACAATTTGGAAAACGCCTCAAAAAAATCGCGGCGTATAGAAAAAGAACTTGCCTGTTTAGAAGGATTTGATAAAATGGCGCTTAAATAGCGCCCGCGCGTATATGCACCAAAAATACGCCTCCTGCGTAATATAGATTGAGCCTAATAAAAGGGATTACCTAATATCTATCAAGGAGGACGTTATATATGGGTTACGATTGTGGATGCGGCGGATTCGGCAATAACTGCTGTTGGCTGATTATACTTCTGCTTTGCTGCTGCGGCGGCTTAGGCGGTGCAGGCGACTGCGGCCACGGTTGCGGCGGATTCGGCGGCGGCGGCTGCAGCTGCATCATCTGGATAATCATCCTGCTTTGCTGCTGCTGCGGCGACGGCTTTGGCGGAGTAGGCTGCGGTCCGGCAAAATGCTAAGATAAATTTAATCGTGCAAACGCTGCACAGGGTTTTAAAGTCATAGGATGACAGCATAAATACACATAAATGTGTACTCCGATGTTGTTCTTGGGGGCTTACCGCACAAGCCCTCTTTTCTTTTAAAAAATAACGCCTTTTTACCTGACAGCGGTATAAAAGCTCATATTTCTTTAGGGGCGGCGCCTATTTTTTTATATACTTTGCGCATCATTTTCGCTGCCGCGCCGAACGCGCGCTGCGCGCTGTTTTTTATAACGCCGTTAAGATAGTCTTTGTCGGAACGTATTTGCGCAAAACGCCTCTGCAAAGGCGCGATATCCTCTATAACGGCCTCGGCCGCGCGCTCTTTTAACGCGCCGTAGCCCCGCCCCGAGAACTCCGACTCGATTTGGCTTATGCCGCTGCCCGTAACCGCGCTGTAAATGCTTATAAGGTTCGAAACTCCCGGTTTTTCTTCGGCGAAACGAATTTCTCCGTCCGAATCGGTAACGGCGCGTTTGAACTTGCGCATTATCGCCTCAGGCGTATCCAACAGCGATATGTACGCGTTTTCGTTATCGTCGGATTTGCTCATCTTTAAGGTTGGCTCCGATAAACTCATTATTCGCGCTCCGGCCTTTGGTATATAAGGCTCCGGCACTATAAAAACTTCCCCGTATATGTTATTAAACCGCTGCGCTATATCGCGCGTTATTTCAAGATGCTGTTTCTGGTCGGCGCCGACCGGCACGAGATGGCTGCCAAAAAGCAGTATGTCCGCCGCCATAAGCACGGGATACGTATACAATCCCGCGTTTATGTTGTCCGAGTGCTTATCGCTTTTTTCCTTAAACTGTGTCATACGCGAAAGCTCGCCCATATATGTGTAACACGACAACACCCACATAAGCTCGGTATGGCAAGGAACATGCGACTGGAAATATATCGTGTTTTTTTCGGGGTCAAGCCCCGAGGCAAGCAGCATAGATATGGTATCAAGACATCGTTTCCTAAGGTTGGCGGCGTCCTGCCGCACCGTTAAAGCGTGCATATCGACAACGCAGTAATAGCAGTTATATTCGTCCTGAAGCTTAACCCAATTTTTTATTGCGCCCAGATAGTTGCCAATTGTTAAAACCCCCGAAGGCTGTACTCCTGAAAATATTGTTTTTTCCATTTATCCTCCTAGTGTGCCGTTATGCCGATAATGTCCGCTCTTCCGTCGTTTATTATAAAATCAATGATTGAATTTTGCGCGTGCCGCGCGGCGGAAGCGCTTACCGCGGCAACCGCGAACCCAAGCCGCGCCGACTGCCATTTTCCGTCTTCTCCGCATTCGACGACGGAAGCGTTAAACCGGCTTTTGCATCTTTGCTTTAAGCTGCTTACCACGCGCCTTTTATCTTTTAAGCAAAAAGCGCCAGGAATTTTCAGCGAAACTTCAAAACACGCGGTGTACATATCTATAATACGGAAAGCACGGCTTGTTTCAGCTCGTCTTTGCCGTATATTCCCGTATGGCGAACCGGCTTGCCTTCAAGCTCTAAAATCTGCTTCGGCAAAGCTGTTTTGGTTATACCGCTTAATCTTCTCGCGGCGTCAAAGTCCGAAATTCCCCGCGCGTCTTCCCCGAGAGACGCAAGAACGTCACGCGGGAACTTATACGGCGACGCCGTTGATACGATTACCGTCTTTGTGCCGTCTCCACCGGCCTTGTATTTTTCATACACTCCCATGGCGACGGCAGTATGCGTATCTAAAAGATAGTTTTTCTCGTTGAATGTTTTGCGTATGCTTGCGGCCGTTTCGTCCTCGCCGCACCAATCCGCGAAAAAATCGTCTTTCAGAGCCTTCTTTGCTTCCGGCGCTATATCGTATTCTCCCATATCTTTAAGCTTTTTCATCATTTTGCCGACAGCCTGAAAGCCGCGCCCCGTAAGCTCGAACAGCAGCCGTTCAAGGTTGCTCGATATCAAAATATCCATGGAAGGCGACATAGTCTTGTAAAACGGTCTGTTTAGACTGTAGGTTCCGTTGTTGAAAAAGCCGGTAAGTATATTGTTTTTGTTGGATGCGCATATAAGCCGCGCTATAGGCAGTCCCATTCTTTTCGCGTAATAAGCGGCGAGTATATTTCCGAAGTTGCCCGTCGGCACGACAAAATTTATTTTCTCGCCCAATGTTATCTCTTTCATTGAAAGCAGCTGTGCGTACGCGCCCGCGTAATAAGCTATCTGCGGGGCTAAACGGCCGAAATTTATTGAATTAGCCGAAGAGAGGCTGTATCCCTTCGCCGACGCCAAAGCGGCAAAATCTTTGTCGGTAAAAATATCTTTTACGGTGTTTTGCGTATCGTCAAAGTTGCCGTTTACAGCCATAACGTGCGTGTTGTTCCCCTCCTGCGTAACCATCTGGAGACGCTGCATATAAGACACTCCGCCATCAGGGTAAAACACCGCTATACGCGTTCCCGGCACGTCGCGAAACCCCTCGAGCGCCGCTTTGCCCGTGTCGCCCGATGTGGCAACAAGAATCAGTATTGTGCCTTCGTCTTTTTTGGCGGCGGTCATAAGCCTTGGAAGCACGCTTAATGCCATATCCTTAAAAGCGAGCGTAGGCCCGTGCCACAGCTCCAGCATGTATTCGCCCGGCGCGGTTTTTACAACCGGCGCCGTTTTGACGTCGCCGAATCCGGCGTAGGCTTCCTTTGTTATTTTCTCAAGCCCGCTTATATCGTCATAAAACAGCCCCAGCACGTGAGCGCAAAGCTTTGAATAAGAAAATTCGGCAATTTTATCAAGCGCCCCCAAGTCGGGAAACATCTTTGGAACATAAAGTCCCCCGTCCGGCGCGATGCCGGAAAGCGTAGCGGCGCTGGCGCTTATTCCGGCGCAATCGGTTCTGGTACTTATAAGCTGCATTTAACGGCCTCCAATTAAAATACAAAAATTATAATTTAAATCACAAACCCACGCTAAACAAAGCTTGCCGTTTTGCGCAGGTTGTTTTGATTTGTTAACCCTTATTTAATATAATCGGCCAGGTATTGCGGCATATCGTCGTCACCGCTGACCACAATATACGCATTTATATCATCAAAAACTTTATCCAAACGTGTAAGCAGCGTTTTGAGTTCCTCGCTTTTGTAATTTACCATTTTCTTTAAACCGTCAATGTAGACAGCAGAAATGTCAAAATCCCGCGACAGTATGCCGCATATAAAACCGTAGAGGGTGTCGGGCGTGTCAATGTGGTAATCATTCATATTGGTAAATCGGATCTGACGCTTTAAATCGTACATGCAACGCTTGTTATCGTCAATATAGACTATGTTCCCGTGCGCTTTTTCGACCTCGGCGTTTGCCATATCAAGAAGAATCTTAGATTTTCCCGTACCCTTTTTACCGTAGATCAAATGTATCATACTGGCATCACTCCTTTGGTTTTTTAGCCATTTTACGGATACGCGCATTTGCCTATCCGAGCAAATATAAATGGCAATTTCATTATACAATGCCTAATAAGAATAATCCACACTCAAATGCATTATTTTCCGTTTGTTCATAACGGCTTTGCCGCTCAAGCCCCGCACTAAAAAAAGCCGACTATATGCCGGCTCTTTTGCTTAACGCTATTCCCCTTCCGCTTCCTTCTTAGCCTGCGCAATAACCTTCTCGGCAAGATTGCCCGGAAGCTCTTCATAACGCTCGAATGTCATTTTGAACGAACCTCTCGCCTGCGTCATGGAGCGCAAATCGGTCGCGTATTTAAAAACCTCGGCCAAAGGAACCTCGGCGGAAACCTCCTGATTGCCCAAAACGGGATTCATGCCAAGTATGCGCCCGCGCCTGCGGTTAATGTCGCCTATAACATCGCCCATGTATTCCTCGGGAATAGTGACCACAAGCTTATAAATAGGCTCTAAAAGCGCGGGATTAGCCTCCGCGCAGCCTTTTTTATAAGCCAGGCTGGCGGCAACCTTAAACGCAAGCTCGGATGAATCGACGGGGTGATATGAACCGTCCATCAAAGTGGCGCGTAAGTTCACCATAGGATAGCCCGCAAGCACTCCGCGCACAAGGCTTTCGCGCAGCCCTTTCTCGACGGCGGGTATGTATTGGCGCGGCACGACGCCGCCCACAATTTTATCTACAAATTCAAACGTCTCCTCCGAATCAAAAAGGGGCTCGAACTCTATCCATACATCGCCGAACTGGCCGTGACCGCCGGATTGCTTTTTATGACGTCCCTGCGCTTTTACTTTTTTCTTTATTGTTTCGCGGTACGGTATCTGCGGGTCGGAAAGCTGCGCTTCCACGCCGAATTTATTATGCAGCTTTTTGCATATTACCTCTAAATGAAGCTCTCCGAGGCCGCTTACAAGCGTGTCGGGCGTTTCCGTCTGTTTTATTACCTTAAAAGAGCGGTCTTCCTCTTCCAGCCTGTGAAGTCCGGCAAACACTTTTTCTTCCTCTCCCTGCTTTTTCGCCGTAACCGCGAGAGAAATGCACGGCTCCGGAAAAACTATATCGGGGAAAACAACAATATTCTGTTCGTCACAAAGGGTGCTGCCGGTCTCCGTATACTGCAGCTTGGCGAGCGCGCCTATATCCCCCGCGGCAAGCCTTTCAACGCTTATCTGCTTTTTGCCGCTCATTATATAAATCTGGCCGAATTTTTCGGACTTGCCCGTATTGCCGTTCCTTATAGGCTTTCCGGCGGCAAGCTCGCCTCCGAGAATCTTAAATACCGAAAGTTTGCCGACAAAGGGGTCTGCCACCGTCTTATAAACCTGCGCCGCGAACGGCTGTTTTACATCCGCCGTAAATGTGACTTCCTCGCCCTTTTGCGTTTTTCCCTTTATGCTGATTTCGCTGTCGGGAGAGGGCATAAACGCGCTTAAATTGTCAAGAAGCAATGATATTCCAAGGTTGGGCGCCGCCGCTCCTATAAAAACCGGCACCGCGTCTCCCGCGGCTATACCCGCCTTTAAACCCTTTATAATATCCTCCTTTGTCAATTCCTTCCCTTCAAAGTACTTTTCCATAAGCTCTTCGTCGTTTTCGGCCGCGTTTTCTATAATTGCCTCGCGTATCTTTTCGGCTTTAGCGGCTAAATCCGCCGGAACTTCCATCGGCTTATGCTTTTTGCCGTCGAAAGCGTACGCCTTCATTTCTATAACGTCCAGTATTCCTTTAAACGAAAGCCCCTGCCCCACGGGCAGCTGCATAACGGTGATGCGGGTTCCGTATTTTTCGCGCAAAGCGTCCGCTACCTTATCGAAGTCAACATGCTCTTTGTCCATTTGGTTTATAAAAAAAGCCTTGGCGGTTTTGGACTCGGCGCAGGAATCCCATGCTTTTTCCGCGCCTACGGTGATACCCGACAAGCCGCCGATAACAATAACCGCGCTGTCGCCAAGATGATACCCCGAAGTTGCGTCGCCTATAAAATCAAAATATCCGGGAGTGTCGATAATATTTATTTTTGTACCGTTCCATTCGACGGGCGCCACCGCAGAGCTAAGCGAAATATGCCGTTTGGTTTCCTCCGGGTCAAAATCCATAACAGTGTTCCCATCGTCAGTCCTGCCCTGCCTGTCTATTGCGCCGCTGCAAAAAAGCATTGCTTCCGCAAGAGTCGTCTTTCCTTCGCCGCCGTGACCCACGAGAGTAATGTTTCTTATGTCTCCTGTACCGTAATACTTCATCTTTTCCTCCAACATTCCGCAACCAATATTTTTGTATCCATATAGCACACCTGTTTATTCTAACAGATAGGCATGGAAAAATAAATAAGTTTTTTATTACGCGGTATGGAAATTCTCCCGGGACTATGCAATAATATCACCATAAACAGATTAAGGGGTGTGTAAATGAATACTTCACAGAAAGAAAAACGCACGCTGACGGATTATCAGCTTCGCGTTTTACAAATAGCGGCGGGCGTTTTCGCAGCGGCGGCGCTTATTATATCGCTTTTCTTGCCGCAGTTGCTTAAGCTAGAGCAGGATAACCTTCTTAATTATGGTTTCGTGGTAATATTCCTCGCCATTATGCTTGGGCGCAGAGCGGTCGAAAATAAATACAGGCTGCGGCTGTCGCTTTTCTCGCTTTCTTTAATGCTCGGCGTTCTCGCGGGAATTATTATTTTCGTTATAAATATGTTTCAAACCGATGAATCGGTTAAACTGGACGAGCCCGTTAAAATACTTATAACGGCGGCAATGATTCTTGCGTTGCTTGCCGGAATAGTAATACCCGCCGTCCGGTACTTTAAACGTAAAGAAAAAGGAACTCTTTTGCCGATAAGATTGCCTTTGCCCGAAGAAGACGAGAAAAAGGAACTTGCTCGTGAAGACGTAAGCGATGGTCCTTTAAGCCTCGAGCAGAAAATCGCCGCTATGGAACGTGAGCTTGAGAATAAAAATAACGATGAGAATAATCAGCGTAACTAGATTAAACAAATAAAAAAGGCCTGCCATGCCCGAGCGAATATTCCATATTCCGCGGTATTACGCTAAGCGGGCTTTTTTATGTTGCGTCATAATTATATTAAGGACGCCATTTCGCTTCCCGGTACGCGTTTATATCTTGCATATCGTCCGTTGCGCTAATCCAAAAACGCTGACCGTACTGTTCATATTTTATGTGGTTTAAAAGCAGCTTACCGGTTAATATACCGCCGCATTCTTCGGACTGCTCCCGCCCGCCGGACGCTATTATCCATCCGAACTCAAAGTTTCCGCCCGACTCAAGACGGAAGTTAAACACCACCGCGCAACCGTCTTCAGTTATGTTTTCCAACGCCGAGCCTTCGGGCAACACCGCCGGTTTGTAGTAACCCCTGCCAAATTCAGCGGCAAATTCCTCCTCGGTCGCAAATGTACGCAAGCCAACGCATTTGTCCGGAGAGGGCATAAACAGCGGCTCCTCAAAGCCGTCGTCCTGCCGCGCGCCCTCTACCATAGGGGCGCAGGCGGCGCACTCTTGCGAAGAACCGGTAGCGAGCATCGCCAAATCCATCTCCGGCGATATTTTCGCGTCCAGGCTTTCGGGTAAAAGCGCCGCGGCGATAACCACAGCCGCCGCCGCAAGCCCAAAAACCGCGGTCAAACAGGCGTACAATGGCCGCCGCTTAGCTTTTTTTATTGCCGATTGCGTAAGATTGGCGGGCGGCTCCAAATCGCTTAACTCACCGAGCGCGCGCTTTAAACTCAGCGCCGCGTCCAGCGTTTTTTGACAACGCGTACACGAAGCTATATGGCGTTCAAGCTGCCCTGCCGAGACGCTTTCAATCATGCCGTCAATGTACAAATCTATATTCTGTTGTGCTTTACGGCAATCCATAAAGTACGCCGCCTTTTAGTTTATTTATTATTAAGACGTACAAACTAATTTTTTTGTTCCGTTAATACGCAATATTAACGCCCGCGCCTCTAAAGTTTTAAACTAAAGCGTGTCAGCCGCATTTTGAGTAGCCGCATGAACGGCATACCACGCAGCCGCCCTCGTGCTCGAGGGGCGACGCGCATTCCGGACATTTGCTTGCCGTTTTGCCGGCTTGTTCATCTGCCGCACCGTTGCGTATCTGCGCGGCGCGCTCAAGCACGCGTCCTATCGCGTCGGGGCATGATAAAACCTTTAAATCTTTTTGGCGCAGAGTGGAGTGGCATCTTATGCCTCGAAGCTGCTCTATTATACTTTTTTCGTCTACTCCCGCGCGCAGCGACATCGAAACAAGCCTGCTTGTCGCCTCGGACTGGGACGGACAGCCTCCCGCCCGCCCGACGTTTGTAAACACCTCGCAGATACCCCGCGTATCGTAATTTACCGTAACGTACAGGTTGCCGCAGCCTATTTTTATTTTCTGCGTTATGCCTTTTGTCACTTCCGGACGCTCGCGCGGCGTTAACGCGGGCTTTGATTCCCCTCCGCCGGTTTTGCTTGTGCTCAGCACCTGTCCCTTGCGGCTGCCGTCCCTATAAATGGTAACTCCCTTAAGGTTAAGGCTGTGCGCGAGATTGTATACGGCGGCAACATCGTCACGCCCCGCGCCCGCCGGAAAGTTGACCGTTTTTGACACCGCGTTGTCTGTATACCGCTGAAAAGCGCTTTGCATCCTTATATGATATTCCGGCGATATATCGTGCGCGCATACAAAAATACGCCGCGCGTCCTCCGGTATATCTTTTATTCCCCGCAGCGTGCCGGTTTTGGCTATTTTCTCCATAAGCTCTTTGCCGTAAAACCCGCGCTGTTTGGCTGTCTGTTCAAAATACGGATGAACCTCAAGCAGCTTATCGTTATCAAGAACATTGCGTATATACGATATAGCGAACACCGGCTCTATGCCGCTTGACGTGCCCGCAATAATCGAAATGGTGCCCGTCGGCGCTATGGTAGTCACCGTGGCGTTGCGCATCGCGCTAAACCCTTGCCTTTTATATACGCTGTCGTCGAAACAGCCGAAGCTGCCTCTCTTATCCCCCAAAACCCGAGACGCTTCCCTTGCGGTTTTCTGCACAAACTCCATTACCTCTCCCGCCAGTTTTACCGCTTCATCGGTATTATACGGTATGCCGAGCTTATACAGCATGTCCGCGAAACCCATAACGCCAAGCCCTATCTTGCGCGTTTTCTTTGTATTCTTTTCAATTATCTCCAAAGGATACCGGTTCGCGTCAATTACGTTGTCAAGGAAATGCACCGCCGTTTTAACCGTTTCGCCGAGCGCGTCATAATCCGTTTTGCCGTTATTCACAAAAGAATTCAAATTGACGGAGCCAAGATTGCAGCTTTCATACGGCAGCAGAGGCTGTTCGCCGCACGGGTTGGTGCTTTCTATCTCTCCCGCGGAAGGAACGGGGTTTTGGCTGTTTATTCTATCGAGGAATACTATTCCCGGCTCTCCGCTTCTCCACGCCGTATCGATAATAAAATCGTACACCTGTTTCGCGCGAAGGCTGCCGGTTTTTTTCTGAGTGGCGGGGTTAATCAAATCGTATTTTTTATCCTCCGCCGCCGCCCGCATAAACTTTTCGGTAAGCCCCACGCTTATATTAAAATTGGTAAGCTGCGTCAAATCTTTTTTGCACGATATAAAATCCATTATATCCGGGTGGTCAACCCGAAGTATGCCCATATTCGCGCCGCGGCGCGTACCGCCTTGTTTAACAGCCTCCGTCGCGGCGTTAAACACCTTCATAAAGCTTATAGGACCGCTTGCCACGCCGCCCGTGGAATTAACGCTTGAACCCGCCGGCCGAACGCGCGAGAAAGAAAAGCCCGTCCCTCCGCCGCTTTTGTGAATTATAGCAGCGTTTTTCAGGCTGTCGAAAATGCCTTCCATGCTGTCTTCCACCGGCAGCACGAAACAAGCCGAAAGCTGACCTAATTCCCGCCCCGCGTTCATAAGCGTAGGCGAGTTGGGCAAAAACTTTAACGAATCCATAATATCAAAAAATTCACGCGTTGTTTTTTCGGCGTCTTCCCCGTACCGTATATCCTGTCGCGCGATTGTTTCCGCCACGCGCATAAGCATATCCTCGGGGCGCTCGCAAACGCCGTTTTCGTCTTTTTTCAGGTACCGCCTTTCAAGAACGACGCGCGCGTTATCCGACAGCTTCATTTATACCCTCCGTCGCCGTTTAAAACCGCCTTGGTATTGCCATGTTCACCGCAATTTTAAAAGCGCATTTTAAGCCTCAAACTTATTAAACATCTCTTTGTAAAAACTTGTGTCGTCTCCCCGCGACGAATAAAACTCTATGCCGCCCGCCGTTTTGTCTTCGCCGCTTAAAAGACCTTCGATTTCCAAAACGTCCCTAAGACGCCGGACAGTGCCGTGCCGGCCGTCAAAAATGCGGCAATCGGCGTTAAATGTTTTGTCTATGCGGCTTTTGATGAGCGATTCTATAAAAGAATAATGCGTGCAGCCAAGCACGGCGGCTCCTACGCGCATATCCCTGTTTATACCCGACAGGCACTTTTCAATACATCCGAGCACTTGCGTCCCGCCCGTTTCACCCCGCTCTATAAGCTCGGCAAGCCCCCCGCACCCCACGCTTATCACCTTATCACGCGCGGAAAGCCTCTCAATAAGCCCAATATACCGCGCCTGCGAAACCGTCGCCAAAGTCGCGAGCACAATAATTTTGCCTTGGGTTTCAAGCGCCGGCTTAACCGCGGGCTCCATGCTGATAACGGGTATGGAAAAACGTTCGCGCATCATAAGAACGGCCGCGCTGGTTGCGGTGTTACATGCCATAACTATCGCTTTAACATTCTTTTTAAACAGAAATTCACCCGCCGCCAGAGAAAGCTCTTTTATCCGCTCTTCGGTTTTCTCTCCGTACGGAGCGTTTTTATTATCCCCGTAATATATGTAGTTTTCGTAAGGCATTTTCATAAAGGCGGTTTTAAGCACGCTGATTCCGCCAACACCCGAGTCAAAAAAGCCGATTGGCTTTGAATTCATCTTTACTCCAGCAAAAAAGTGATGAATTTATTATACTCCATCGGCACAATTGTTTTCAACCTTATTTATGCGCGCCGTTCGCGGCTTGCCGTTGGCGGCTTGCCGTTGGCGGCTGTTTCGCGCTAATATCTGCCGGGCTCTAAAACGCGGCTTAAAGCAAGAGCGACATAACGCGCCGAGTTTACGGCCTGCTCCAGCGCGTTGGCGTTATGCCCAACCTCTATCAAAAGGCACATATCGGATATATGCTGATTATACCTGCCTGTTTTAACGCGTATAGGCCGAGTGAACCCTTTTTTTATAGACTCCAGCTGGTTTGTTACCGCAAGAGCGAGCTTGTAATTGGATTCGTAATTCGGCTTATTATCGTACTGTTCCCCTGTTCCGACGACGAACATAACGCGCGCGCATTCGGTTCCGTTTACAACAACAAAATCCTTGCTGCCCGCCTCTATATTGCCGTAAGCGTCCCTGTGTACGTCTATAAAAACGCTTATTGTGGGATAATCTTTCGCATAGCGTTCCATTGTTTTTACGGAGCGCGTATACGCGGTGTTAAGCGTAGGCGGCTCATGATTTGTCTTATCGTGCAATACCGTGTAACCGTATTCCTCCAGCTCTTTTTTAAGGGCGGCGCCTACGGCAACTATGGAAGCTTCGTGCTGCGCCGTTCGCCACGAACCGGCTTCTATATATTCCTCGCCCTTTATCTGGCGGTAAGCCTCCTGAGTGTGCGTATGATATATTAATATCTGCGGACCTTTTGCGCCCACGTAAAACTCCCTTGGCTTATCATTGGCAAACCCCAGTATCTCAAGCTTTATTTTTTCGGGCAGCACGTCAAAAAAAATATCCGTCTGCGGCGCGTCCGCCTCCGTGCGCTCGTTGTCGTATACTTCCTCTATATCAACGCCGTAAATAACGGGCAGCTCCGCGCCAAGTATAAGCCGCGGGTCTATAAACGCCGCGTCAAGCATTTCCTCTCCGGACGCGTCCCTCCGGTTTAAATCGGAAACCGGCATATCGTCCGCCATCGTTACGCGCTTTGCTTTTTCATTTGCGTTTACAGTGAAAACCGCGGATGCCGCGAAACCGAGAACGATACCTATTATAAGCGCCAGCCGCACATAAAAACGCATATCCTTCCGTCTGCAAAATTTGCTTTTATGCCCGCTGAGCGTATTCCGCGATCCGTACCCCATCATTTCGCACCTCTTTTACAAAGCTATGCGGCGCGGTATAAATATAGTACAAGTATTATCAATGCATATAACGCCGCGTTTCCTCAAGCGTTAAGTTCTTATGCAGCGCGAGATTGAGCGCGTCGGCAATTATGCGCGCCAAATCGCTTACCACTTTGTCAATCTCTTTTAGAGTGACAATCATTTCCGCTCCGGGCTGCTCCGTCATTGCGGCAAGAACGCGTTCCATGCCGTCCCTTGATTTAATATCCGCGTTTGTTTTCTCCAGCGCTGCCGAAAGCAAATCCTGCGCTATGGTGGACGCGTACACAACAAGCGGAACTCCCAGAGCGATAACGGGTATTCCGAGTGTTTCCTTATCGAGCGCCTTCCGCTTATTTCCTATGCCCGCTCCCGGCGAAATGCCGGTGTCGGCAAGCTGTATTGTAGTGCGCACCCGCTCTATACTGCGCGAGGCAAGAGAATCTATGGCGATTATCAACGCGGGCTTTAAGCGGCCGGCGACGCCTTCTATTATCTCGCCCGTCTCTATGCCCGTTATGCCCAGCACTCCGGGCGATATAGCGCTTACCGTGCCTAAACGCTCGTCAATCTCCTCCGGCGCGTATTCGTGAATATGCCGCGTTACAAACACTTCTTCGCACACAGCGGGCCCCAAAGCGTCGGGAGTAACCATACGGTTGCCCAGCCCCACCACAAGCACGCTGCCTAAAATCGCGTCTCCCGCCATTTTCTTTATCTCCTCGGCGAGCGCCCTTGCGCAGCCCTCGTCCGTCTGCGCGTCTCCCCGCGCCAACGCGTCGGCGTGTATTGTAACGTAGGTGCCAATCTTCTTTCCAAGCGCCCGCTCGCCCTCCTTAGACGATATGTTAACGCGAACCCTGTGTACGCCCTTTGCGACATCTTCGTTTAAAACTTCTACGCCGGGTATTCTCTGCCCTATATTTTCGGCCTCCATGGCCAAATCGGTTCTTATCATTTTTGTCCTCCCGCTATATTTATGATTTTAGTATCCGCAGGCGGTTTGGAAATATGAATCCGCAAAAAAACGCCGGAAAAAATCCGGCGCGGAGTTGATTTAAGCCTCTTAAAGTTAAATTATTGTTTAAGCCCGCGGCTGCCGGGCTTGGTAACGGGCAATCCTCTTTTACAAAGCGGACATTCTTCCGGCGGATACGATACGACTTCCATTGAAAGCACTGCTTTAAACGGCACTCCAAAATCCACTGCGCCGTTGGAGCGGTCGGCAACGCTGCCTACTCCGGCAATAACGGCGCCCAAACCCCGCAAAAGCTCCATTACCTCTTTTACCGAGCCCCCCGTGGTCACAACGTCCTCCACCACAAGCACGCGCGCGCCCTCTTTTACGGAAAAGCCGCGCCGCAAAACCATACGGCCGCTCTCGCGCTCCGCGAAAATATTCGGTACGCGCAGCTGCCTTGAAACCTCGTACGCGAGTATAATACCGCCCACGGCAGGCCCCGCGACCAGGTCTATACCGGTAAACTGACCGGCAATTTCTTTGGCGAATTTCTCTGAAACGGCGGCGTTCTGGAAAAGCCTCGCGCACTGCATGTATTTATCCGAATGCCGTCCGGAAGTTAGCGCGAAATGCCCTTCGCTAAGCACTCCCGTTTCCCTGAAAATATCGAATATCTGTTGTTTTGTCATATCATACCTCAAGAGCGCCTACAAGTGCGCTTAAATCGCTTATATTCATATCTTTCGCGTATTGCTCAAGCTCGTCTATTATTCTTATATGAGCGGCGGGGTCCCTAAGCCCCGCTGTGCCCGCCATAACACAGCGCGCACCGCAAAGCATAAACGCCGCCGCGTCCTCCCCCGTCATTATGCCGCCCATACCCACAACGGGTATGCTTACCGCGCGGGAAACATCGTATACCATTTTAAGCGCCGCCGGCATTATACACGGGCCGGAGAGCCCTCCCGTCACATTGCCAAGCACCGGCCTTTTTGTGCGCACATTAACCGCCATAGCGGGATAAGTGTTTATAAGCGAAACCGCGTCCGCGCCCGCGTCCCGCACGGCTTTCGCCACGCGCACCACCTCCGCGGCGGGTGTCAGTTTAACAATTACGGGCTTTTTGGCAACCGCCTTTACGCCGCGAACGCACTTTGCCGCCAAAGCGGGGTCTGTGCCAAGGCCCGCCCCCCCAAGCTTAACATTAGGGCATGATATGTTAAGCTCATACATGCTTATTTGCGTATCGTTAAGCCTTTGGGCTACATAGACGTAATCTTCTATTGTCTCTCCGGCGATGTTGGCGATAAGCACGGTATCAAGCTTAAGCGTTTTTTGATACGTTTTCTCAAGAAAAGCGTCAACTCCCGGGTTTTGCAGCCCTATGCTGTTAATAATCCCCGACGCCGTTTCCGCAACGCGCGGCGGTAAATTGCCCGCGCGTTTTTTTGGTGTCAACGATTTAAGCGCTACGCCGCCAAGCCGCGAGACGTCTATAAACCACGAATGCTGTTCACCGAAAGCAAACGTTCCGGACGCGGCTATAACGGGGTTTTTAAGCTTAACCCCGCACAATGAAACCTGCATATTAACGTCCATCAAAGAATCACCTCTCGTATGTCAAATACGGGGCCTTCCACGCACACCTTTTTATAGTCCCGCCCGTCCGGCGTATTAACGCCGCAGACACACGCGGCGCACGCCCCGAAGCCGCAGCACATTCTTTGCTCCACAGACACCTGGCAGCTTAAGCCCGCCGCTTCAACAATGCGTTTTAACTCGCGCAGCATAGGCGCGGGCCCACATGCCAGCACAACGTCCGGCAGTACCTGAGAGAGCCTTTTCTCCAGCAGCTTTGTCACCGTTCCGCGCTCGCCTATGGTTCCGTCGTCCGAGGCTATATGCACGGCTTCGCAGCCGGAAAATTCGTCGACGGCATAAGAAACGTTACGGCCGCGGTATCCCAAAAACGCTTCGTATTGTTTTTCAGGCCATTTTTGTACGACCGGCGGCAAAGGCGCTATGCCAACGCCCCCGCCCACAAGAAATATCTTTTTATACTTGCCTTGCATATTAAAACCGCGTCCTGCGGGCAGTATTGCCGAAAACTCGGTTCCTTTTTGCGTTTTCGAAAGCGCGAGCGTGCCTTTGCCCGAAACGCGGCATATAAGCGTAACGGTTTTTTCTTTTATATTAACGGCGTTTATGCTAAGCGGCCGCCCCAGCAGCAGTTCTTCGTGCTCCGGAATACGCACATGAGCAAACTGCCCCGGAACAAAATGCCACAAATCCGCCTGCGGGCAGTGCAGCACAAGCCTAAATATCCCTTCCGCCACAGTCTCGTTAAGAACCGCGGTCGCCTTAATGTTTTTAAGCATTGCCTCTCCTTAAATATCCGATATGCAAATCGGCCAAAAATCCGTCTTTCCCGACTTTAAGCTCATAAGCAGCACACGCGCGGTATCCAAAGAAGTAAGGCACGGTATGCGATGCTCAACCGCCATCCGCCGTATTTTAAATCCGTCCCTGTCCGCCCTTCGGCCTTTCGTCGGCGTGTTAAGTATAAGCGCAAGCCGCCCGCTTTCTATAAGCTCTTTTATACCGCCCGCGTCTTTTGACAGCTTAGGTACGGCGCTCGCGGCGACAAAATTGAAATTAAGCACATTTGCCGTGCCCGTTGTGGCGTATATATCGTAACCTAAATAGTCAAGCACCGCGGCGATAGGCACAAGCTCCTGCTTATCGTTGTCCGCAACCGTCAGAAGCACAGCGCTTTTTTCTTTGGGCAGCGCGATGCCAGACGCTACAAGCCCTTTTAGCAGCGCCTCGGAATAATGCCGGGAAATACCGAGCACCTCGCCTGTGGATTTCATTTCAGGACCTAAGCCCACCTCGACGTCCGGCAGCTTTTCAAACGAGAACACCGGCACCTTAACCGCAATCACGCCGCGCGGCGGATACAGCCCCGTACCGAACCCCATGCCGAAAAGCGGCTGCCCCAAGGAGGCGCGCACCGCCAAATCTATCATAGGCACGCCCGTTACTTTGGATATATACGGAACGGTGCGGCTCGAGCGCGGATTGACTTCTATAACGTATATATCGCCGCCCGATATAACATACTGTATGTTCACAATGCCGCGCACGTCAAGCGCGAGCGCAAGCTTCCTTGTGATGTTTACCAGCTCGCCTTGCTGGGCGGCTGATATGCGCCTCGCGGGATAAACGGATATGGAATCTCCCGAATGCACTCCGGCACGCTCTATATGCTCCATAATGCCCGGAATAAGCACATCGGCGCCGTCGCTTATCGCGTCCACCTCAAGCTCCAGCCCCGTCATATATTTATCCACAAGAACGGGATGTTCCTGCTCACTCCGGCCTATTATGCGCATGTATTCGCGTATATCGTCCTCGCTGTAAGCAATCTCCATGCCCTGGCCTCCAAGCACATAAGACGGGCGCACAAGCACGGGAAACCCAAGCTCTGCCGCGGCTGTAACCGCCTGCCGCTCCGTGACTGCCGTGCGCGCCTTAGGACGGCGTATGTTTAACGATTCGAGAAGCGCCTCAAATTCCTTTCTGTCTTCCGCGCGGTCTATGCTTTCAAGAGACGTACCAATAATTTTATATCCCATCTCCCGTACATGCTTGGCAAGCTTTATGGCCGTTTGTCCCCCGAACTGCACAATAACGCCTTCCGGTTTCTCCTGCTCCAGCACATTGCCCACTTCCTCGGGCGTTAAAGGCTCGAAGTAAAGCCTGTCGGACGTATCAAAGTCTGTTGACACCGTCTCGGGGTTGTTGTTTATTATAACGGTTTCGTACCCCGCTTTTTTCAGCGCCCATATGCAGTGTACGCTGCAATAGTCAAACTCTATGCCCTGCCCTATGCGTATAGGCCCGGAGCCCAAAACGACAATTGTTTTGCCGCGCGACTGTTTCGCCTCGTTTTCATCATCGTATGTGGAATAATAATAAGGGCTTACCGCGTCAAACTCCGCCCCGCAAGTATCTACCACCTTAAAAGCCGGCAATATACCAAGCCGTTTGCGCAGCTTTTGAACCGATTCTTCGTCCGTGCCCGTCAGACCGGCAACAGCTCTGTCGGAGAACCCCATTTTCTTCGCTTTTTTGAGCATTCCCGAACGGAGCGCGTCTTTGCCCCCGCACGCGAACTCCTCTTCCATTTTTACTATTGATTTTATTTTTTCCAGAAACCATATATCAATTTTTGTAACGGCGTTTATACGCTCCAAAGATATGCCGCGGCGCATGGCTTCGGCGACAAGAAAAATGCGTTCGTCGTCCTGCCGCTCTATGCGCTCTAAAAGCGCGGCGTTATCAAGCCCGTCGGCATAGGGGAACGCCAGAGAATACATATTAAGCTCCAAAGAGCGCACCGCCTTTAAAAAGGCGCTCTGAAAGTTAGAGCCTATCGCCATAACCTCTCCCGTCGCTTTCATACGGGTGCCGAGTTTTTTGTCGGCGGTGGTAAATTTATCAAAAGGCCAGCGCGGGAACTTTACCACTATATAATCAAGCGTAGGCTCGAAACACGCGAACGTCTTTCCCGTAACGCCGTTTTTTATCTCGTCCAGCCCGTACCCGACGGCGATTTTAGTCGCTATCCTGGCAATGGGATAGCCCGTCGCCTTGCTTGCCAGAGCGGACGAACGGCTCACGCGCGGGTTAACCTCTATAACGTAATAACGCATACTGCGCGTATCAAGAGCGAACTGCACGTTGCAGCCGCCCTTTATATTAAGCGCTTCAATTATTTTTAAAGACGCCGTGCGCAAAAGACGGCATTCCACGTCGCTCAATGTCTGTGTCGGAGCCACAACAATGCTGTCGCCCGTGTGTATGCCCACAGGGTCTATGTTTTCCATGTTGCATACGGCCACGCAGTTGCCTTTGGCGTCCCTTATTACCTCATATTCTATTTCTTTGTATCCGGATACGCTCTTTTCTATAAGCGCCTCGCCTACTCTGCTGGCTGAAAGACCGGCTTTGCATATACAAATTAATTCCTCGTTATTGTTCGCAATGCCGCCTCCGGTGCCGCCCAAGGTAAAGGCCGGACGCACAATAAGCGGAAAACCGTGTTTCTCGGCAAACAAAAGCGCCTCGTTTGGGGTTTTGGCTACAACGCTTTCTATGCTTGGTTCCCCGATTCGCTCCATAAGCGCTTTAAATTCTTCCCTGTCTTCCGCCTTGCGTATTGATTCCGCGTCGGTGCCAAGAAGGGCGACGCCGTATTTTTCAAGAATACCGCTTTCGTAAAGCTCCATGGCGAGGTTAAGACCTGTTTGCCCGCCCAAGGTGGCAAGCATACTGTCGGGGCGTTCCTTGTCGATTATTTTTTCTATCGAGCTTATATTAAGCGGCTCTATGTATACCCTGTCGGCAAGCCCCGGGTCTGTCATTATGGTGGCGGGATTGGAATTAACCAGCACAACCTTTATCCCTTCCTCCATAAGGGCGCGGCACGCCTGAGTGCCCGCGTAATCAAACTCGGCGGCCTGTCCTATTATTATAGGTCCCGAGCCGATAACCAGTACCTTTTTAATGTTACACAGTTTAGGCATACGCTATTTCCCCATATTACTGACAAATTCGTCGAATATGTGCGCCGTATCCTCCGGTCCGGGAGACGTTTCGGGATGGAACTGCACCGTAAACATGCCCGCGGAATTATACTTAAGCCCCTCGACAGTACCGTCGTTCCAGTTGCGGTGTGTTATCTTGACGCCTTTGGGTATAGTCTCCTCAACTATCGTATAGCCGTGGTTCTGCGATGTTATGTATACGCGGTCCCTGTCTAAATCCTTTACCGGGTGATTCGCGCCCCTATGCCCGTACTTTAGCTTTTCAGTGTCCGCGCCCGCCGCCAGCGCCGCGAGCAGATGCCCAAGGCATATGCCCAGAACAGGCTTTTTACCTATAAGCTGTTTCAGATTGGCGATAACCTCCGCGTTATCCTTGGGATTCCCCGGCCCGTTTGTTAAAAGTATGCCGTCAAACCCACCCGAGAGTATTTCATCGGGTTTGGTTTTTGCGGGAAACACCGTAACGCCGCAACCGCGTCTTTTAAGGCTTTTCAAAATGTTTTGTTTTAATCCCAAATCAATTACCGCTACTTTGGGATTTCCGGCGCAGTATTGATATTTTTCTTTGCACGTGACAATATCCACGGGACAGTTAAGCTCAAAAGAATGCATTTGTTCAATTTGCTCGTCCGTAGGCTCGCCCTGCGTTATTATGCCTCTCATGGTACCCTTTTCGCGGATTATCCTCGTTAGCGCGCGGGTGTCTATACCGCAAAGCCCGCATATGTTGTTATCCGACAGATATTTGTCAAGGTCTCCCTCGCTGCGCCAGTTGGACGGGCGGCTGCATACCTCCCTAACAATAAAGCCGCCGACCTGCGGTTTCGCCGACTCAAGGTCTGATTGGTTTACGCCGTAATTGCCTATAAGCGGATAAGTCATTGTGACTATCTGTCCGCAGTAAGACGGGTCTGTGAGCACCTCCTGATACCCCGTCATTCCGGTATTGAAAACCACTTCGCCCGTAACGTCATGTTTGGCTCCGAAACTTTCTCCCACAAACCTTGTGCCGTCTTCAAGTGTAAGTATCGCCATATAATCTCCTTAGAAAAAACTTATTTAACAGCGCTAAAGCGCGCTTAAAATATCTTGCTTCATGGCAAGCGCCGCCGCCCTTGCCGCCCGCGGAGCGCTCAAATGCGCATAAGGCTCCTTCTTATACGCGAGCAGTATTCCGCGCGAATTGTTTACCACGGCGCCAAGGCCCCGGTCGTCGAAATTGACCGCTATATCGCGCGCTCCGGCTCCCTGGGCTCCGTAGCCCGGCACCAAAAAGAAGGTATTAGGCATACGCAATCTTAATTCCCTCGCCTGCGCGGCATAAGTCGCTCCCACAACCGCGCCTACGCCGCTGTAGCCAAAGCGCCCCATATAACCGCCGCCCCACAGTGAAACCTTATCGGCCACCGCCTCGTACAGCTTTTTGCCCCCCGCGTCCATATCCTGAAACTCCACGCCGGACTGATTCGATGTTTTAACAAGTATAAATATGCCCTTGCCGGTTTGCCTGCATGAATCTATAAACGGATTCACACCGTCCGCCCCAAGATAAGCGTTGACTGTTAAAAAATCCGCTTCGCTCTTTTCTATATAAGCTTTCGCGTACGCCGCCGCCGTCGCGCCTATATCGTTGCGTTTAACGTCCGCTATAACTAAAAGATTGGCTTTTTTGGCATATTCCATTGTATCCAAAAAGCATTTAAAACCCTCCGCTCCGTACTGCTCGTAATAAGCCGCCTGCACCTTAACCGCCGGAACTATATCGGCAACGGCTTCTATAATATCGCAGTTGAACCTGAAAATGCTTCGCGCGATATCTTTGTTGTCGGGCGTCGCCGCGGCGGAGCGGTAAGCGTTCGGAAGATAACTGTAATCGGTATCGAGCCCCGCGCATACGGGGCAGCGCGTTTTATTAATCGCCTCGCAAAGCGCGTCAATTTTCATACGTCCCCTCCGTCAAATGCAAGCCGCCCGTCAACAAATGTGTGCGTTACTTTCCCGCGCAGCTTGCAGCCTATAAACGGCGTGTTCTTACCCTTAGACACAATGCCGTCTTCGGTTAGCACATACTCCGCGCTTAAATCCGCGACGGTTATATCCGCCGCGGCTCCTTCTTTTATAACGCCGCCCGGCTTTCCTATAATTTTTGCCGGATTTACCGAAAACAGCCGCGCCAATATATACGCGTCGTCCGTTAAGTACGTAACCGCAAGCGAAAACGCGGTTTCAAAACCCGATATGCCGCACAGAGCGAGCGCGAACTCTTTCTCTTTGTCGTCTTTATGATGCGGCGCGTGGTCGGTGGCCACAGCGTCTATGACGCCGTCGAGCAACGCTTGTTTTATTGCGGCTACGTCGTCCGGCGCGCGCAGAGGCGGGTTGACCTTCGCCCTTGTATCGTATCCCAAGCATAAGCCATCGTCCGCGGAAAAATAATGCGGGGCTGTTTCGCACGTTACCATAACGCCGCGCTCTTTCGCCGCCTTTATAAGCCGCGCTCCCCCGCGCGTGGACACGTGCTGAATATGAACGCTAAGGCCGTATGCCTCCGCCAGCGCAATATCGCGCGCAATCATAGATTCCTCCGCCGCCCGCGTTATCCCCGGCAGTCCGAGTATCATGGAATTTACGCCTTCGTTCATAACGCCGTCGCCGACTAAATCAACGCATTCTTCATGCGCCATTATAAAACGGCCAAATGTCGCCGCGTACTGCATCGCAGCCCTCATTACCGCGCCGTTTTCTATAGGCCGTCCGTCGTCCGAGAACGCGACGCAGCCCGCCGCCGAGAGCTCCCCCATTTCGGTCAGCTCTTTTCCGGCAAGCGCTTTTGTGACCGCGCCCACCGGATAAACCTTTACGGACGCGCCGCGCGCTTTTTCCAGCACCAGCGCGCACACCGCGGCGTTATCCACGGCGGGCACCGTGTTTGGCATACAGCATACCGCCGTATAGCCGCCTTTCGCCGCCGCCTTCGCGCCCGACGAAATATCTTCTTTATATTCCTGCCCCGGCTCGCGCAGGTGGCAGTGCAAATCTATAAATCCCGGGAAAACCGTTTTGCCGGATAAATCTATAACGGCATCGGCTTCGCCCGTATCTTTCCCGATTTTACTTACAATACCGTTTTCTATAAGTATATCCAGCACTCCGCTCTCTCCGGCCGGATTGGCCAAAACGCCTCCCGTCAGTTTAAGCTTCATCGCCGCGCCTCCTTGTGAGCAGATACAGCAGCGCCATTCTTACCGCGACGCCGTTTGTAACCTGTTCGTTTATTGCCGAGCCGGCGCCGTCCGCCGCGGCGCTGGATATTTCCACGCCCCTGTTTACCGGACCCGGATGCATAATAAGCATTTGTTTGCCGCTTTTCTCCAAAAGCCGCTCCGCTATGCCAAAAAAGTTATAGTATTCGCGCAATGTAGATATAAAAACGCCTTTGAGCCTCTCTTGTTGAATGCGAAGCCCCATAATCACATCGGCCGTCCGCACGGCTTCTTCCAAATCGCTTACCGCGCGCGCGCCTGTTGTGTCTATCCCCTGCGGAAGCAGCGTTGCCGGTGCGCACAGCGTTACTTTCGCGCCCATCTTCGACAGCGCCCAAAGGTTGCTTCTTGCAACGCGGCTGTGGTATATATCGCCTATTATTGATACATTAAGCCCTTCTATCCGCCCGAAGCGCTCCCGCATGGTGAATAAATCGAGCAGCGCCTGTGTCGGGTGCTCGTGCATACCGTCGCCCGCGTTTATAACGCCGCACGATATATTGTCCGCCAGCAGCTTAGGCGCTCCCGCGAAAGGATGCCGTATTATAATAATGTCCGCCCCCATCGCCTCTATTGTTTTGCCCGTATCAAGCAATGTTTCACCCTTCGCGACACTGCTGGACGAAACGCCAAGGCTGCTTGCCGCGGCGCCCAAATACTTCGCCGCCAGCTCGAAGCTTAAGCGCGTTCGCGTGCTGTTTTCATAAAAGAGCGACACTACGGATTTGTTTTGCAGATGCGGCATTCTTTTGGCCTTCTGCCGCAAAAGCTGCTTCATTGTTCCGGCGGAATCCAGTATGTACGTTATCTCTTCAGCCGGCATACCGTAAAGCCCAATTAAGTCTTTGGATTGTAATCGCATTTTACTCTCCGTTTGTTTAGGGGGAGCGCCAAACTCCCCCTATGATTCAAATCAGCCGTTTTTACCGGCGGCTTTCTTTTCTTTCTTCTTGCCGAATTCCTCCGGAAGCGCCTTATTTAGTATAATACCCACAATAGCGGTAAGCCCGTAACCTTGAAGGAAGAACCCCGCGTCCGGGTTTATAGGCACCGCCGCGCCGCCAATCCCCAAAACGAGCATAACGGACACGATTAATAGATTGCGCGAATTGCCAAAGTCGACCCGGCTGTCCACAAGCGTTCGAAGCCCGACAGAAGCTATCATGCCGAATAACACAATGCTCATGCCCCCTATGACGGGGTCCGGTATGGAGTTTAGAAACGCTGAAAATTTGCCGATAAAGCTCATTATTATCGCGAACCCCGCTGCGATTACAAGCGCGACGGGATTATAATTTCCGGTTGCCGCCAGCACTCCGGTGTTTTCCGAATACGTCGTGTTGGGAGGACCGCCGAATGCGCCGGCGACCATTGTCGCGAGTCCGTCGCCTATAAGCGTTCTGTGCAGCCCGGGGTCTTTAACAAAATCTTTGCCTACCACGGCGCTGTTTGCAGTAATATCGCCTATATGCTCTACAAATGTTACAACGGCAATCGGAGCCACAATGGCAATAGCCCGCAAATCAAACTTGGGCAAGAAGAACCCGGGAACCGTCAAAATGCCGGCTTGCCGTATGCCGGTAAAATCAACCTGCCCGAAGCCTACGGATACAATATACCCGACGACTAATCCAAAAAGAAGCGGCACCATTTTGAAAAAGCCTTTAACGAACACCGAAATGATAATGACTGTAATAACAACCGCCGCGGCAATCACCCAAGACTCCCAGCTGCTCAGATAACTTATCGCGAGTGGCGCAAGCCCAAGGCCTATGCAGATTATCACCGGACCGGTAACGACAGGCGGGAAAAAGCTTTTTACCTTTTCGGCGCCGAATATTTTAACTAAAAGCGCCAGCACAAGGTACAGCGCGCCCGCGACAATAACGGCGCCGGTCGCATAAGGAAGCGCGTCTTGGTATGCGGTATGCGATATAATGCTGTTGCCTTCGGGCGTGAGCATATAACCTATGGCGTTATACCCGGAAGCCGCGAAGCCTTCTTTAAAAGTGCCCGCGAGGTCTCCTCCCGCGCATGTTGCGGCGGCAAGTATTATTGCCGCGATAAAACTGAAACTGGAGCCTAAGAAAACAGGTACCTTTCGCTTTGTGATAAAATAGAACAATATTGTTCCCGTACCCGCGAAGAAAAGCGCGACCGCGGGGCTTAAGCCCGTTACCAATGGCATAAGCACCGTGGCGCCAAACATCGCGAACATGTGCTGCAAACCAAGAAGCACCAGTTTGCCGCCGGATGTCTTTGTCCGTTCCATAAATACCCTCCATATTAATTAATTCTCCGGCATAAAAAAACCTTATCTGCCGATAAGGTCAGCCGGACAAATCATTTATAACAACGCTGTCCGTACCGTCGAACTCCGTAACTCTCACGCTCACTGCCTCGTTTTTTGACGTCGGTATATTTTTGCCCACGTAATCGGCGCGTATTGGCAGCTCCCTGTGTCCCCTGTCCACTATGACCGCAAGCTGTATCGCTTTAGGACGCCCAAGGTCAATAAGAGCGTCAAGCGCCGCGCGTACCGTGCGTCCCGTATAAAGCACGTCATCACAGAGCACCACGGTTATATTGTTCAGGTTAAACGCTATGTCCGTACCGTTGATTATAGGATGGTCGGATAATAAAGAAAGATCGTCGCGATAAAATGTTATGTCAAGCGTGCCGAACAACGGACGCTCACCTTCGAATTGTTCTATATAATCAACAATGCGGGCGGCAATAGGAACGCCGCGGCGGTGAATGCCTATAAGGGCAAGTTCGCTCGCGCCCTTGTTTTTTTCTATTATTTCGTGCGCTATGCGCCTAAGCGCCCTGTCAAGCGCGGCTTTGTCCATAACAAGCGCTTTGTCCGCCACATGCCGCCTCCTTTTCTTACCGCCAAACCCCTTTTGTATCAAAAAAGCCTTGCCGACGGCAAGGCTAAACAGCGCAAACACATACCTTTCCTTGCCGGACTCTCCTGGACCGAATTAAAGGGTATTGCTTTTTATAAAAGATAACACAAGAGAGTGTGTTTGTAAAGCTGTTTTATACATGTGTTTTATATTTTAGTGCCTGTGTAGATTGCAAGTTGAATTGCTTGCCATATAATACCGGATACACATATGCTGCAAATATCTCATTCGCCGTCCTATACCCAAACATTCTTCTTGTAAAGTTGTTCATTTACAGTTCACCTTTAAAAGGCATACGTTTCTGCGAGGATTTCCATTGCGTTTTTTCGTTTTAAGCGGACTGAGCGTATCGGACTTTTTCAGCAGTGTATAAAGAGAGCTATACGATATACGGATACTATGATGCAACTTATAATTATATTTTCTATAGAGACATTTTATCGCGACAATCAAGAAAGACATTAGATAACAACAGTTTTCAGCCTGAAATATTGACAACCTTAAGTTGTTATATTAGAATGATGTGGCGAAAAAAATACTGTATGTGCCCGTAGCTCAGCTGGATAGAGTGTTTGACTACGAATCAAAAGGTCGTGGGTTCGAATCCCCCCGGGCACGCCAAAACAGGGTAGTTGGGGAAATAGCCAACTACCTTATTTTATACCAAAAAGCCTCGTTTAAGCTTTTCTCCATCAAAGATTATGATATTGGACTTGGAAAGTAAAACGGTTTTAGGGCGACAGCTCCGTGCGAAAAAACAAGTGCATAATTTGAGATAGGAAGTTCTTAAAGCTATCG
>CAZPHS010000011.1:0-58330 GCA_964586785.1 uncultured Christensenellaceae bacterium | reverse complement strand
ACTTGCATCACCCCGTATCTGTTATATCATATTTCACGGAGTTCCGAGAAGAGCCGAGCCACGTTTTATCTGTATTTGCCGCCGCCGCCTATATAAAATAACCTAAACATTTCTCTCCGGCGCGCCCTGGTAAATCCGCCTTTTGTCTCC
Organism: uncultured Christensenellaceae bacterium; assembly: GCA_964586785.1. Taxonomy (GTDB): domain Bacteria; phylum Bacillota; class Clostridia; order Christensenellales; family SZUA-584; genus SZUA-584. Next base: position 58,180 of record CAZPHS010000011.1, on the reverse strand, counting down.
GCAGACAAACCGGGCTGTTTTAAGCGGCCTTTGCAGCATGTATTCAAAGTATTCAATAAGCATGGCACAAACACTTTTACTAATCTTTGGCTCAATTGAAAGCGTGCCGATGTCTTTTGGCGGTATGCCCGCCATACGGCGCATGGCTGATACAAATTCACCGTTCATAGGCGCGCCGCCGTGTTTTTTCACGCAGTTCTCACATACCGCGCCGCCGCAATCCGCCGATAAAAAACTAAGGGATTTTTTTGAACCGCAAACAACGCAGCAGGAAAGGTTTGGGTAAACACCCTCTATGTAAAGCAGCCTCTGCAGAAAATAGCACAGCACCGTTAAAGGCGCGGCGGTCTTCGTGTCCAGCGCGTACAGCGCGTGTACCGTCAGCGAGAAAAGACCGGGGGAAACATCGTCCTCCAAAGCTGTTTTATCCACGGCGTCCGCTATAAAACACGCCGCGGAAAACGCGTCATAATCGTTCTGCAGACCAAAAAAAGTGCGCCGTATATCGCAGCCTTTAACCCCGAACCGCCCGCTTTTTTCGTAAAATATATAATCGCCGCAGCAAAAAAGGGACGCGGCGGAAAACAGCTTTGACGTTTGCTTTTTAGCGCCGCGCACATTTGCGGACATCCGCCCGTACTCTTTAGTTAAAAGTGTAAGCATTTTATCGTTATCTTTGTAATCCGCCGTTCTTATAACAACAGCGAGCGTTTTGCGTTCATCCCCCATATTATTCGTATCCGAGCTCGCGCATCATGCGTATGCTGTCGCGCCAGCCCTCTTCAACCTTTACCCAAAGCTCAAGATATACTTTGCCGCAAAGCAATTCCTCAATCTTTTGCCTTGACTCGCTGCCGATTCGCTTTAGCATTCGCCCGCCTTTGCCTATAATTATACCTTTGTGGCTTTCACGTTCGCATATAATTACGGCGGATATATCGGTAATCTGTTTGTCTTCGCGCTTGCTTAGGCTTTCAACCGTCACGCAAACACCGTGCGGAACCTCGTCTCTTAACATCTCAAGCGCTTTCTCCCTTATTATCTCGGAAATAATACCGCGTTCGGACTGGTCTGTATACATCCCGTCGGTATAAAATCTTGGTCCCAAAGTTAGAAACCGCGTCAAATAAGCTTTAAGCTCGTCAATTCCCTCTCCCGTCTTTGCCGACAGTATAAACACGCAATCCACGCCGGCGTCACTAAGCTTTTTCGCTTCCTCCATGCTTTTTTGCTTTCCCGCCGCGTCGGCCTTGTTAACGGCCGCTATTATAGGCGCGCCGCCTTTTTTCAGCCTGTCGAGTATATTTATATCCGCTCCGGTAACGCCGCGAAACGCGTCGCATATAAATATTACGGCTTCCACGTCTCTTACCGCATCATACGCCGTTTTCAGCATTATTTCGTCCAGCTTGTTTTTAGGGTCGTGCAGACCGGGCGTATCCAGAAAAACCATCTGGTAATCAGCCCCCGTCACTATGCCCGCTATGCGGTTTCGCGTCGTCTGCGGTTTATTAGACACAATAGCGATTTTTGCGCCTACCAGAGCGTTAATAAGAGTCGATTTGCCCGCGTTGGGCCTGCCGGCAATCGCGATGAACGCTGTTTTATGCTCCACTTAATTCTCCATATCTTTGCCGGAAAACGCGCATGGCAGCAGCGCGTCCAGTGTTGTTATCTGATAATTTTCTTCCGCCGCCGCTATAACCTTCATTTTCGGGGAAAACTCGAAAAGCGCCTGCCTGCACACGCCGCACGGATACGTTGGCATTTTAGAGCCGGACACCACGGCGATAGCGTCAAATTCTGTTTCTCCCTCGCTGACCGCCTTAAAAAGCGCTACCCGTTCGGCGCAGCATGTAACGCCGTATGAAGCGTTCTCAATATTAGCGCCCGAAAATATCCGCCCGCTGCCGCAAAGCAGCGCCGCGCCCACCCGAAACCGCGAATACGGCGCATACGCTTTATCCATTGCTTCTTTTGCCCGCTCTATAAGCTGTTTATACTTCATTCCGCAAAAACCCCGCATATTGCAATATCTTTTCCTGCCGTTCGCGCATCACCTTATCATCAGCCTTCGTTAAATGGTCGTACCCCAATAAATGAAGCATGGCGTGTACAGTTAAAAATGCCGCCTCCCGCGTAACCGTATGCCCGTAATACTGCGCCTGCCGCCGCGCGCATGGCACCGATATCGCAATATCCCCCAGAAAATACCGCTCGCCGGACGGAAAAGAAAGCACGTCGGTCGTTGTATCATTATCTCTAAATTCCCTGTTCAGCCGCCGTATATTTTCATCGTCGGTCAACAGAAGCGATACGCCGCCTTTTTTGCCTTCAAGCTTGGCCGCGGCGCGCACCGCCTTTTTAACCGTTCTTTTTAAGCCGGACGGCGCTTTTATACCCCGTTGTGTTATAAAAACCTTATACACAAGGCTTACTCCTGCCCCGGATATTTTACCCGCTCATGCAGCGCCCCGTCAAAACCGTGCAGGAATGCCTGCGCCAGTTTGTTTAAATCGCGTCTGCTTAAAGGACAGTCATCGAGCTGCCCGTCATTGTATTTTTCCCGTATAAGCTTATCTATCATGTCTTTAACCTGATCGCGGTCAGGGTCGTCCAAACTGCGCACCGCCGCTTCAACACAATCCGCCAGCATCAAAATCGCTGATTCCTTGGTGGAGGGACGGCTCCCCTTATACCTGTAATCATCCTCTTTAGGGTTAAGGTTTGCCTCCTGCGCCTTATGAAAAAAGTACGGGATTATACTGTCTCCGTGGTGCTGCGCTATTATTTTCTGCACCTCCCGCGGCAGCTTATAACGCCGCGCAAGTTCCAGCCCCTTTTCCACATGCCCCTTTATTATTTTAACGCTCTCGCGCGGGTCTATAGCGTCGTGCGGGTTTTCACCCTTTTGGTTTTCCGCGAAAAATCTTGGACGCGCAAGTTTGCCCACATCGTGAAAATATGCCGCGACGCGGCACAGCAAAGCGTTGGCATCCACGGCGTCCGCGCCCGCCTCGGCAAGATTGGCGGTAAGTATGCTATGGTGGTATGTACCGGGCGCCTCCACAGTCAGCCTTTTTAGCAGCGGATGGTTAGGGTTGGATAATTCCAAAAGCTTCGCGGGAGTTGATATCCTGAAAACCGCTTCCCATATAGGCAGCGTTCCTATTGAAAGCACTCCGCCTAAAAGCCCGCTTCCAAGCGCAAAGCCGGAGTTTACAGCCAGCTGCTCGAAGGATATGCGAGCGTTGCCTAAAAGCTCAACTAAAAGCACCAAAATCATAGCGACTCCCCCGCCGAAGAGCCCCGCGGCTATAAGCGAGGAACGATGCCCCGGTTTATGCAGCGCGAATACGCTTACGGTTCCCCCCGCTACGGAGCATAAAACGCTCATCAGCATAGTGTCGCTTAGTATACCCGTCTTGCCGGAGGCGATAACGCTCGTGATTACCGCGAGCAGCACGTTAACAACAAGAGCGCTCCTTTGAGACACCAGAACGCAAGCAAGCATGGCGCCGAAAAAAACGGTAATTATGCGCGTATCAAGCTTTGAAAGCGCCAAGGCAATCGCGGATACAATTACGACTATAACCGCGAGAACAAGAATTTTTCTTGTCTCGGCAAGAATCTTAGACTCAAACTGATACAAATAGACCGCGAATATGCTAAACAGCAGCAAAATAAGCAAAAAGTGCCCTATATACAGTACCAAGTCTATATCCTTGCCGCCTACAAGCCCCAGCTGTTCTAAAACCGCGTACTGCGCTTGCGTTACAACCTCCCCGACAAAGACTACGGTCTGGTTTTGCTTGTATGTGACGGGCGCCGCCTGCTCCGCCGCGGCGTTTTGCTCCCTTTCCGTCGCTTGGGCGTCGTAGAGCATATTAGCGCTTAAATTTTTGTTTACCGGATAATAGGCTAAATAAAGCTCCGCCGTATCCGAATAGAGAAAGCTAAGGTCGCGCTCGAGACCGCTTTTTTCGGCTTCAAGGTTTTCCGCCCTTATGCCGCTTTCCAGCGTAAAACGCACGACGCGGAGAACCTCTTTTTCCATCTGGGAAATCTTATCGGTTCCAAGCGCCGCAACCGCAAGCACGGACTCTTCAGGCATGTTCATATCGCGCGCCGCCGAGCGCACGTCGTTATAATGCTCCAAAGTTAAAAACTCGCGCCACTTAACCGCCGACGGGTCATACGCGGCAAGCAGCTCTTCGCGCATAGCGGTGTGGTTTGAATCAACAATAAGCTTCGTAATATATATATCGCGAAGCCCCGCCGCCGCGCCGGAAATTTTACCGTAATAATCCGATATGGCCGCAAGCGTTTCGTCCGTAACCGTATCGTCAATAATATATTTGGGAGATACGGCCGCCCTCGCCTGTTCTTTCAGCGTTTGGGTAGTCACTTCGTCAGTCACCTCACGGGTCGCCGTCAGGGTAACCGGCGCCACCTCACCCGCTTTTATATCGTATTTTACGGGCGCCGCCGACAGCACAACTAAAGCAAATACAACCAGCAGCGCCGCAGCCCCTATTATCACAGCGAGCAACAAATGCCTTTTCGACACCGTTTTTTGCTTGGCCGTTCGCATGGTGTTACCTCCTTAAATTCTTCTCGTATCTCTCGTATGCCTTTATTATGTTTGCAACCAGCTCATGACGCACAACATCTTTATGCGTAAGATACTGCACGCTTATGTTTTCAACTCCCTCAAGAATGCTTATACATTGTTTTAAACCGCTTCTTTTCTCCGCCGGCAAATCAATTTGCGTTATGTCTCCCGTAACCACAACCCGTGCGTTTTCACCGAATCGCGTTAAAAACATTTTCATCTGTTCCTCGGTGCAGTTTTGCGCCTCGTCAAGAACGATAAACGCGTCGGAAAGCGTGCGCCCGCGCATATACGCTAACGGCGCTACTTCTATGGCTCCCCTTTCGGACAGCCGCGCGAACATCTCGCCGCCTAAAAGCTCGTAAAGAGCGTCGTAGAGCGGCCGCAAATAAGGGTCAACCTTGTTTTGCAAATCGCCGGGCAAAAACCCGAGGCTTTCACCGGCTTCCACCGCCGGACGCGTCAGTATAATCCGCTCAACCTCTTTGTTCTTAAACGCCATAACAGCCATAGCCATCGCGAGATATGTTTTGCCCGTACCCGCGGGGCCAATCGCGAAAACCACGGTATTCTCGCGCATAGCCTTTACATAGCGTTTTTGTCCTATCGTCCTGCTTTTTACCTGGCGGCCTTTGCTGGTTATGGCTATAACGTCCGTCATTATCTCTTCTATGGCGTCCGCGTTGCCCTCGCGGGCAAGCTCCACCGCATAACGAATGCGGGATAAATCTATCTTCTCATGCCTTTTTATCATGCCCAGCAGCTTGTCCACAACCACTTTTGCTAGTTCCGCGTCTTCACGCCGTCCGTGTATGGCGACGTGCGTATTGCGCGATATAATGCTCGCCCCCGTCTCTTTTTCAATGGCTTTTAAATTTTCATCAAAAGCGCCGAAAAGCGAAACGAGCTGCTCTAAGCTGTCAACCTCTATACCAAGTTCAATGTCGTTTAAATCCAAAAATTATTCCTCCAGATAGACAACTTTACCGATGTCCTCGAATGTCTGCACGTAAGCCGTCGCGGTCAGCACATTTTCGTTGTGGCTGAAAACCGTTACATGAGAGACTATATTCGCCTCCGTCTTGCCCGCCGCTTCGTAATATGCCCTCTCTTCAAGATAAACCCGCAAACCCTGCAATTCCGCCGGCACGTATTCCGTGACAACTTCGCTGTGCTCTAACACCATAAGCTTAACGGGCAGGAAAAGCCCCGCTATATAGCTGGCGCCGACGACCGCGGTTTGGTATTCCGCGAAGCTGCATTCCCCGTCAACAACCGCCGTATCCGCGCCTATGGCAATCACGCGCTGTGTTTGCGAACGCCCCGTTTTAGACCGTGTTTTGCGGTAAAGAGGCGCGCTGGCCGCTCCGGAGTACCATACGCTTCCTATAACTTCTCCGCGCGCCACAAAAAGCATACGCGCCATACCGGGGTCCCACACAAGTCCGGATATTAACATATCCCCTTCGCGGACGGTATCGCCTTTTTCTACGCAGGCCCTGCCTGTCCTTGCGGTTACGCTTTCAATAAGCGCGTCTTTTGCGGCAACTATATTGCACGGTCTTGTATCGTCAACAATTTCCGGTACCGGTATGGCGGGCACAACCTCTACGCTCGCCACCGCGCCGCGCAGCCGGACGTTTATCCACGCGTAATCCGGATGGTCTATCATGAGCCGCTTTTCGGCTTCTTTTACGTCTATTACGCTTTTTAAAGCTCCGCCGTATATTCCCAGCGCAACAAGCTCTTCCTTAAGCGCCGCGGCCTCGTTATACCCAAGCCCGTTTATTTTAACTTCCCAAACAAACAACGACGCCGCAAAAACTCCGGCGGTTATCAACGCAAGCCCCACAAAAAGCACTTTCCTTAAAATCAGCCTGGAAAACTGATACGGTACGCCCGCCTGCTTTTGCAAGTTTATGCTGTATCTTTCGGTTGCCGCGCTTTGCAGCTTTTTAAAGCCCCTCGCGCTCACAACCGCGTTCAGCACCGTATAAGACATACGCCTCGCGTTTACTATTACAACGCCCTGCTCCGCCGCCAGATTCAGAAACTTTTCGAGCGAGAGCCCTTCAACGCGTATCATAACATAACCGGTAAAAAAACTCCATAATTTCAAACGTACTGCACCTCTTTTATCGCCGCAGATTTTCATACTGCACGGCTTGTATATCTCCTTTTATCATCACGTTCTCGCGCCCGAAACGCTCGAGCACAAGGCCGCTGCCGCTTATCGCAATGTTTAGCCCTCCGGCTTTTACGCACACTTTTTTTTGCGTGTATTCCGTTATGCCTTTGTGGTTTTCAATGCAGGCGTGGGTATTGTCTATCAGGGTTAAGCGCGTACAGCCCGCCGCCTCCGCCGCAAGGTCGAACCTGTATACCAAGCTTTTTTTTAAATCGCGGAACTTTTTCAAAGCGCGTTCTCCGATATGGATATATCAATTATTCATATGCGTTTGGAATAAAAAAAAGAAGACGGCGCAAAAACGCTCCGTCCGCGGTATACAAAAGCGGCTGTAATTTTGCTCCGCCCGTTATTCTTATATTATCTCGTCCACTTCAACCCGCCCCGGCGTATACTTTATAACGGTGATACGCGCGCCCTTGTCTATATACGCGCCCGAGGAAACAACCTCCACGCGCTCTCCCCCTATGCGCGCGAAGCCAGCCGGCCTCAAATCAGTAAGCGCGACGCCGTCGCGTCCCGTCAGTCCCTCGTTTATATTATGGCTTATATAGCCTTCCTCCGCTGTCATATTCTCGAACAATACAATCCTGCGCACAAGCCCAAGACGCTTTAAAAGCTTAAAAAGCAGCGGCAGCGCCACTATGCTTCCCGCGACACCGACCCCGAGCACCGTTAGAAATGTCTCTATGTCCCGCGCCGAAAATAAAAGTCCGGCGCCTATTCCTATTATCCCCAATATACCGAAAATACCGAATCCGGGTATTGTTATTTCTATGCCCGTGCACACAACTCCGGCAAGAAACAGCGCGACGCTCCACCACTCGGCAAAGCCCGCCAGAAAGCTGCCGCCGAAATACAGCGCGAAACAAATAAACGACACTATTCCGAACACGCCGAATCCGGGCGTGAATATCTCTATGCCAAGGCATACTATAGCAACAAGGAATAATATGCTCATAACCGTAACGGACGTTAAAAACTGCGCGGCGCGAACAGAAAAACTCATCGGTTTTATAACCGTTTCGTAACCGTCGTATCCTAGCAGCGATAACGCTCCCTCAAGCGTCGCCGCCGTGCCTTCCGAAAGACCGCAGGCCAGCGCTTCCTTCGCTCCTAAAGTTAATAGCTCATCCTTTTGGGTTAAGCCTTCTATTACCACGCGTTTATCCGCCATCGCCGCTATAATACGGGTGTCGCGCCCTCTCGCCTGTGCCGCGGATTTTAGCATACCGACCCATGTCGAAAGCGTTTTCTCGTCATTGGGTATCGTTTCCGCCGCGCCTATGGCGGCCGACGGCGTCATGATTATTCTTTCGCATGATACGGAAATAAGCACGCCCGCCGAAAAAGCGTTATGTCTTATAAAAGCGTCAACAGGCACGCCGGAGGACAGCAGCGTCTTTTTTATATTGTCCGCCTCAATTATCTGGCCTCCGTAAGTATCTATATCCAGCACGACGCTCATGCCCGCCTCCTCGGCCTCTTTTATCGACTGCGCTATATACGCGCTCATTGCCGCGTTTACCTCGCCCTTAACGTCTACAACCATAACGGAGCCGCCGCTTTGCGCGTATGCCGGTTTTACAAACATAATGCCGAGCGCCAACACCAGCGCCGCGGCAGCCCCCGCCGCTAATCTTTTCATCGTTTTCCTTTCCGTATCTAAAAATGCACAACAGATACAATAAAACCCGAAGAGCGCTTCGGGTTTCTGTGCGAATATGTATGCCCTAGCGCTTGCGCTTACGGGCGGCTTCCGCCTTTTTCTTTCTTTTGACGCTTGGCTTTTCGTAGTGTTCCCGCTTCCTTAATTCCGCAAGAGTGCCTTCTCTGGCGGTAAGCCGCTTAAAACGCTTAAGCGCGCTTTCCAAGGATTCGTTTTCTCCGACGCGTATTTCTGCCAACCTTTAACCCTCCCTCCCATGCCCAACGAAAGCCCGCCGACAGGCTCCGATAATGGGAGTTTTATAACAAAGAACATTATATTCAACACTCGGCTAAAAGTCAACACCGCCCGCGCAGATTAACGATGACGCGCGGATAAACGATGACATATTACAACTTTACAAAGCCTGGTCATCAGTCCTCATAAAAACCATCACATGGCCATCTCTTGTTCTCACCAATTCTTCTTGAATAATACCCTGACCTGATATGCCGCTACCTAACCATGAATAGAATTCCAAATGCGATTTTACTTGAGCCATTCCCTGACCAAAACCCACACCCTCCGCAAAAGGAACTCTAAGAATCGAATCCGGGTAATCACTTCTGTCAATTACTAAATCACCACCAATGATAATAAGTTTTGTCGAAAGTTCACCCAAAGAATCATAAGTTGGAAATCCTTCGTCATCACGCACTAAATCATCTGGAGCATAAGGATTACAAAGCTCAAACATACCCGAACTACGAATCTCAGTAATAATATAAAAGTTGTTTTCATCCTTACCAGGACAAGGTATAGACAATGACCCTCCGGTAAAATCAACTACAACCTTATAACCTAACATCGGATCACGTACATAACTAACATCAACAGTATCCTTTGCTTGCATCGACGAAATATCAAGCGGAGCCATCATTGCCCTCGAATAAAGCGATTCTCCCCTATCTTCTGTACTCCATGGAGCCAGAAACGCATACATTTGATTCCATCTATAAAGCACCACATCCGGATTCAATACCACCCCTCCCACTTCCTTCACTTCTCCCGTTTCCGGATCAGTTTCATTTACCTCTTTCTTAAACTCCCCCGCATATTCCCCCTCTTTCCCCCCCATACGGATTACCCTTTTCATACAAATAAACTACTTTCTCGATTCCGTCTTTCTTTTGAATTTCCTTATTCAACCCCTCAATTGCCGGCGCCATCTCAAACTTTTTCTCAATCTCGCTTTTTTCAATTTCCTCTGTCGGGCTAGGAGACCCGTCCGGACTTGGCGCCTGTGTCTCAATCGCGCTCGGAGCCGGAGATGTCACTTCCTGCATACATCTTGTCAAAGCCGCCACTGCCGCCACCGGGCCTAAAATCCTTGCCCAAGTCCTTCTCCAACCACCGGTATTTCTCTCTTCCGATTGACTATCTTCTATAGGTTTATTCTTATACATCTCCTGCACTTCCTTACCTGCTACTTTTTACCGCTACACCCACCCGGCCAACCCGCCACAATACCAACGCCATAAAAAATCTGCCATGTGCAATATAACAATCAGTATAGACTTTAGCCAAAGTTAGTCTGCAAGTATAAATACTAACTCACCACCAACCAAAAGCGGATACTCTAACACCTGCCCACCAGCATTAACTATTCTAAGATCACCTTCCACATTACAAATCTTATCCCCATAGTTAAAATTACCAACTGAAGCTTTCCGAGATATTTCATCAAAAGAATAATCAAGATCAAAATCACCCAAAAAACCAAACAACCTGATCATACTTTCATAATAAAAAGCTCCATCATTACCATAAGCATATTCATTTTCAAGTGCAAAACTGTCGCACAAAAGAATAGCTTCCGGGTCAATACTATACCCCCTCCTTACCACGTAATCAGTAACAATTTCGTCCCTGCCAAAACTTATACACATCAAAGGTAATGATCCCTCAAACTTCACATCTATACTCCCCAAACTATTAACAAATCCATCTGCACGATTATAAACAACCATAACAGATTCATCAGAATTTAAAGAAGAAGCATCAAATGGTATAACACAAATCGGATTACCTCTATAACCATCATTAATTTCAAACATCCTCCTAATCACTTCCTTGGATAAAACGACACCCCCAATCTCCCTTAAAGGTTCAATCGACTGGCCATCACTACCTAAAGTCTCCGTTTTTACTTGACTGGTTAATAACCTCTCTCCAGCTTTTTTTCCTTCCACTCCACCATAAGGATTATCAGCCGCATAGTAATAAATTCCGCTTAAGCTACCGTCCTCATTCTCTTCTATTTTATAAACTAATCCATCAATTACCGGCGAATCCTCCAAATCTTTTCGTATAGCTTCTATTTCTACATTCTCCGTCGGGCTAGGAGACCCATCCGGACTTGGCGCCTGTGTCTCAATCGCGCTCGGAGCCGGAGATGTCACTTCCTGCATACATCCTGTCAAAGCCGCCACTGCCGCCACCGGACCTAAAATCTTTGCCCAAGCCCTTCTCCAACCACCGGTATTTCTTTCTTCCGATTGACTTTCTTCTATAGATTTATACTCAAACATCTCTTCCACTTCCTTACATGCTGTTTATTACCGCTACACCCACCAGGCCAATGTGCCACAATACCAACGCCATAAAAAAACCTACTATGTGAAAATAACAATCAGAATAGACTTCGCTGACGTCCAACCAGAAACCCACACTTTTATGCGGTAATTGCCAGATAGAAGTAACCTAAGAAATCAGTTTCCATGTAAACCTTATCAAATATAATTTAAAAGCACCTTTGATAAAAACTACTTTTGGACTAAAAATACAATACCCAAAAGCAACCCTAAAAAAATACCCGCACGTCTCATTTAAAATGATAACACAATATCTAGCCGTTTCGACCCTCACCCATAAAAATCATTACTCCAGTTCCTGGAATATCTAAAAAATCTTGAGGAGCCGCACGTCCGCGGGTAATTACCAACTCATCAGTCACATCACAAATCTTATCACCATATTCAAACGGCCCAAAAGTGGTTCCCCACTGATTTTCAGAAGTGTCATGAACGGAAAAATACCCGTTATATTCGTAAAACCTGCTTCCGCAAAACTCTTCTGCCTCTACACCTTCAGTTTGAACATTAACATCAAACATCCACCCTCTAGTAGGGTCATTGGGTAAATTTCTGATTTCGTATTCTATGGGCAAATCTTCTTTACCTTGCCCGACACAAACCAAGGGCAAAGTTGAACCATCAAAATTAATTACATATTTCTCCCTCACTCCCCCAGTCTCAACCTCCTCTTCCACATAGCGAAAGGTAGCCCTTTCATCCTTTCCAAGCTTAGAAATATCCAAAGGAACGGCGGCACGATCTTCCAAATACCCCCTATAGAATTCCAAGTAATAATCCACCACCTCCGGGACCAAAACTACCGCTTGTCGAATATTCGCATCAATGATTTCACCAAAATCGTTATAGAAATCCACCTTATCAGAATATTCTCCTGCATACGCACCTTCCGTTCCTCCAAAGGGATTATCACTTTCAAATAAGTAAACCACCCTCTTCTCCTCATCTTTCTCCTGTATCTCCTTATTCAATCCCTCGATCACCGGCGCCATCTCAAACTTTTTCTCAATCTCACTTTTTTCAATTACCTCCGTCGAACTAGGCGACCCGTCCGGACTTGGCGCCTGTGTTTCAATCGCACTCGGAGCCGGAGATGTCACTTCCTGCACACATCCTGTCAAAGCCGCCATTACCGCCACCGGGCCAAAAATCTTTGCCCAAGCCCTTCTCCAACCACCGGTATTTCCTTCTTCCGATTGACTATCTTCTATAGGTTTATACTCAAACATCTCCACCACTTCCTTACATGCTGTTTATTACCGCTACACCCACCCGGCCAACCCGTCACAATACCAACGCCAATCAGTATAGACTTCGCTGACGCCCAACCAGGAACTCACACTTTTATGCGGTAATCTCCATATAGAAGTAACCCGTCTCTTGTTCTTCCGCCAATTACGATGGTTTCAGAAGCCCGCACAGATTAACGATGACGCGCGGATTAACGATGGCGTTTATTCCCGTAAATCACTAAGACGGGATTTCACCCACATTCCGGAGAACTCCAAAACATAGCCTTCCTCATACGCGGAATCCGCTAACGCGTTATATTCCTTCAGTATATTAGTATTATACAGATACCCCTCGTTGTCGCCGGCTTCTTTGCAGATAAGCGCCTTATAGTAGGCGGACATTATATAATATATATCCTTTTCTTTCTCTGCGTGCCCGAACATTTCCAAAGCCTTTTCATTGTAACCGAGCTTATAATAGCTGACACCCATGTAATAATAAAGCCCGGACGACTGTTTATCTTCAAACGCCTTAAAGAATTTATTACCCCACCAGGTTACTCCGTTATAGCCGCCGGCATAGAAATTACGCAGTAAACGGTTACCCATTTTTCTGTATTTATCAAACTTTCTTGTTCTCTCATCAAAGGGGTTCCCAACCCCCTGAGAACAAGAATCATGATAAGCCTCTAATACAATATCCTTTTCCGGCTTAATATTTTCCGCTGTCCATACTATTGTGCCATCTTCTTCAATGTATGTCGGTTCCATATCATAAAAATAAATGTTTTCGAATTTGTATCCTTCCAGCCGCATCCGTATTGTAATCTTCCCTATATTCCCCTTCCACGTTGCGCCGCTTCGAAGTATGTAATAAATAATCTCTCCAAAGTCAATTTCCTCCCATAGATTGCTCATCCAATATTTATTAACAACCTTTATTCGTTCATCCGCGGAAAAATGCATACGCCAAGTGTACCACTTTGGGTAATACAATAATTCTAATTCATCTTCATCAACAGCAGTTTCATGTTTGAACCCTTTTTTTACCTTAACGGGCACTCTTCTTCCGTTAATAAATGTACGGAACCAGTTAAGCTGTTTGTCGGACGGAAACCCCACCAATAGATCTGTGCTTTCTCCCGTGTTATGGAAGAAAAACTGGCAGTTTACATAAGAGCAACCGTCCCGCACGACTATGTCTATGATTTCCTCTTCCATTTCCACATCGGTATCATAGACAGGATAAACAGTTCTGCCAACTTGTACTTCCAATACGCTGTCATTAGCAAACGCGGCCGCAGGAAAAAAAGCGGCGGCAATAAATACCGATAGTATAATAACGGATACTGCTTTTTTCATAATGACACCTCAAAAAAATGCTATTGTTATATGTAATTCCTTGTTATGCCATTATGGTAACATAATAGAATGGGTTTATCAATCAGAAAATGTTATTCCCCTTAAAGCGCGCAAAGCGTTTTCAAAGTAATCGGGCAGTGGCGCTTCAAACGTCATTTGCCTGCCCGTGTCAGGATGAGACAGTATAAGCTTTTTTGCGTGCAGAAGCTGCCCGCCGTCGTGAAGCTTTGTAACCTTAGGGCCGTAAACCATATCTCCCGCAACGGGTCTTCGCATATCGGAAAGATGCACGCGTATCTGGTGCGTCCGGCCGGTCTTAAGCTCGGCCTCTATAAAAGTATATTCCCCAAAGCGCTCAAGCACGCGTATAAAAGTGACCGCTCTTCTACCGCCCGCCTCCACCGCCATCTTTTTACGGTCGCGGCGGCTTCTGCCTACCGGCTTATCTATGGTCAGCTTATCTTGTTTTATATCGCCATGCACTATGGCGGCATATATGCGCCGCGCGCTTTTGTCCGCTATCTGCCGCGCAAGCGCGTTATGCGCCTTATCATTTTTAGCGACAACAATCAGTCCGGACGTATCTTTGTCGAGCCTATGCACAATGCCTGGCCTTAGCTGCCCGTTTATACCGGATAATCCGTCCAGCCTAAACAACAGCGCGCTTACAAGAGTACCGCTGCGGCTGCCGGGGGCGGGATGCACAACCATACCCTGCGGCTTGTTGACCACGGCCATCCATTCGTCCTCATATACAATTTCAATTGGAATATCTTCGGGTTTTGCGGCTATAGGCTCCGGCGGACTTATATCTACGGTTACGATATCGCCGCTTCTTAATTTGTCGCCCGGTTTGGCGCGCGCGCCGTTTACGCGCACATCTCCGGAAAGTACGGCGTTTTTTATGTGCGAACGCGTAAGCGGCATAACGCGGGCAAGATATTTATCGAGCCTTTCCTCCGGCTTCTTTATTTCAAACCGTTTTTCGCCGCCCATACACGCTAATCCCGCTTATTTTTTTCCGCGCCGCCGAGAGCCTGCGTATGCTCTCCGGTTTTGTCTGCGCACGGCTTGTCCTTGTATATAAACAGGAAGTATACGCACAAAAATATAGCGCCTATAACAAGGCACGAATCGGCTGCGTTGAATACCCAAAAATTGATTATACGAAAATCGAACAAATCCCTTACATACCCGAAAACCACCCTGTCAATAAGGTTACCGAAAGCGCCCGCCCACAGCAGCGCGAGAGTATTTTTAAGAAAAAGAGGATGCGTTTTTCTGCCCCGAATAATATAAACGGTCGCCGCGACAAGCACAATTACCGTTATTATAATAAAAAGCGGCTGCTTGCCCTGAAGCATACCGAAAGAAGCGCCTTTGTTTTGCACATATGTTAAATGGAACACTCCCTCGATAACGGGCAGCGTATTTCCGGGCAGCGAGCTTAACACGGGAGCCAGCAGAAACTTGCTCAGCTGGTCTGCCGCCAAGGCCAGCACAATTATGATTATCTGCAGCATTTAGCCTCCTTACAGCTGGTTTTCCTTACCCTCTGCCAGCCTTTTTAAATTCGCCCTGTGCGAATAGAATACCAGTAAAAACAACAGCACGCATGTCGCGTTATGCCATATGTCGCCGAAATAAAACAACAGCGAACACACCGTCATAAGCAGCGTGCCGGTTAGAGAGCCCACGGACATGGTGCGCGTTAGCGCAATCAGTATTATACAAAAGCCCAGCACTACGGCGGTGTATAAAGGCATCATCATAAGGAACACGCCAAGGCTTGTCGCTACTCCCTTTCCGCCCCGAAATTTTAAGAACACAGGCCATATGTGCCCGAGCACGGCGGCAAGCCCGCCGATACAGACGCCTATTGCCACGGGGTCGGCAGCCCCGAGTATGCCGAAGCCTCCGTTTAGCATACCCTCGGGTACAAGTACGGAGCCTAAAAGAGCCGCGCCTACGCCTTTCGCCACGTCTCCGACAAACGTAAACAGCCCTATTGCCCAGCCGTAGTTGCGAATAACATTAGCTGTCCCCGCGTTGCCGCTGCCTACTTCCCTTATGTCTTTGCCTTTAAAAAGCTTGCCGGCAACGTAGCCGAACGATATACAGCCTATAAGATAACCCGCGGCCGCAGCCAAAATACACCGTAACACCATAAAACCAGTCTCCTTGACTATTCGTTTTTATTTCGGGCGGTCATGCGCAAAGGCGTGCCCGAAAAGTCGAATGTTTTTCTTAAATAGTTTTCAAGATAACGCAAATACGAAAAATGCATAAGCCTTCCGTCGTTGACAAACACCACGAAATGGGGAGGTGAAACGCCAACCTGCGCGGCATAATATATTTTCAGTCTTCTGCCCTTATCGGACGGCGGCTGCGACATTGCGACAGCCTCGGATACGCATTCGTTTAACAGCCCCGTTGTTATTCGCCTTTGGCTGTTTTCACGGGCCGCAAGCAGCATATCGAACAAACGCCCTAACCGTTGACCTGTCAGCGCGGATATATATACGGTTTGAGCATAATTCATAAACGCAAGCGACGCGCTTATCTCCTTGTTAAACCTGTTAACGGTGTGCGTATCTTTTTCTACCGCGTCCCATTTGTTTACGGCTATAACGCACGGCTTACCCTCTTCGTGTACATATCCGGCTATTTTAACGTCCTGCTCCGCTATCCCCTGCACGGCGTCAATCATCACAACCGCCGCGTCGGCGCGCCGCACCGCGGCAAACGCCCGTATAACGCCGTAACGCTCTATTGATTTATCTTCAATACGCGCCTTTTTCCGTATACCGGCCGTATCGATAAGCACATACTGCCTGCCCCCGCGGACAAACGGAACGTCCACAGCGTCGCGGGTGGTGCCCGCAATATCCGACACTATTGTGCGCTCCTGCCCTATAATGGTATTGACAAGTGAGGATTTTCCGGCGTTCGGACGGCCTACAACGGCAATTTTAAGCTTATCCTCCCGCTCTTCCTCCCGACTGTCTCCAAAGTCCGCTATAACGGCGTCCAGCAAATCGCCAAGCCCAAGCCCCTGCGCCGATGATATCGCGAAAAGCTGATCGGCGCCGAGAGAGTAAAACTCGTACATGCTTTGTTCGTCGCGGCGGGTATCCGCCTTGTTGACGACTGTTATAACAGGCTTGCCGGAGCGCCTTAACATATCGGCAATCTCGTAATCAGCGGGCAGAACGCCTTCCTTCGCGTCGACAAAAAACAATATCACGTCGGCTATATCCACGGCAAGCCGCGCCTGAAGCCGCATCTGCTTTAATATCTCATCGCCCGCGTTAGGGTCTATACCGCCCGTGTCTATCATGGTGAATGTTCGCCCCAGCCATTCCGCGTCCGCATATATGCGGTCTCTCGTCACTCCGGGCGTATCTTCCACAATAGAAATGCGCCGTCCGGCTATTCTGTTGAAGAAAGTGGATTTGCCTACGTTAGGGCGCCCCACTATTGCCACAAACGGCTTAGCCATTATTTTTTCCTTCTTCGCATATATTGGCGGCAAACTCATATCCGTCCGCAACGGGTATAACGGGCACGCCGAGCATTTCGGACAAACCGGCGAGAGTCATATCGTCAATAAACAGATTATCGCCGCGCAGCGCGCTTTTTGATATAAGAAGCTTATCGCCCAGCTCTTTACCCCGCAAATCGCGCAGTATATCGCGCCCTCCAAGAAGCCCAGATACGCCAACGCCGCCTCCGAAGGTGCCGTTAGCAACCGGATATACTTCCACACGCGCGCCGCAGCTTATATCGGCACGCCGCGCAAGCTCCAAAATAAGAGAATACGCGTCCTGTCCTGCGGCCGCGCTTACATGCGCGCCCTTGCCGCGGCAGGCGCTAAACGCCTCATGCGCTTCGCTTATAAACTTTCGCGCAAGCCCTACGCCGTTTTCTATCTGCGCGTATCCCTCATAACTGTTTGCGTCGGGAAACGCAGCGCCCGCGCGTATATAATACTCGTCGGCGGCAAATACAAAACGAGTGCCTTTTCTATTTAAACATTCTTTCTGCCATTTTTCAACCTCTTTGATTGTGTCCACGGCCATTTCCGGCGTTACCGGTTGCAGAGGAAAAAGGCCTTCCCTATGGCCGGTTAGCCCCACCGGCACCACCGCTAAAGAAGCTGCCGCCGGATATAATGAAAATAAAAACTTTATAGTCTCGCGCAACCGACCGCCGTCATTATAGCCCGGGCAAACCACCGCCTGCGCGTGAAAACGCACTCCGGCGCGCGCCAGCCTGCGCAGCAACGGCCGTATGGGCAGCGCGTCTTTGTTGCCCAGCATAAACCGCCTTAACTTTTCGTCAACGGTATGCACCGATATATATAACGGCGAGGCTTTCCGGCGCAGCATACGCTTCAGTTCTTTTTTCTCAATAGAAGAGAGCGTAACATAATTGCCCATAATAAGCGAATAGCGCCAGTCCTCGTCTTTCAAATAAAGACTTTTTCTCATGCCTTTGGGCAGCTGGTCAACAAAACAAAATACGCACCGGTTTTTGCATACGCGTTTTTTACCCAGCAAAGGCCGGGTAAAGCTAAGCCCCAAATCTTCTCCCGCACACTTATATAAACGCAGCTTGCATAAACGCCCTTCACGCAGTACGCGAACGCCAAGCTTTCTTTTAGAACAAAAATAGACGTAGTCAACGTAATCAATCAAAGGCTCGCCGTTTATTGATATTATTTTATCCTTAGGACGAATGCCGCCGCGCCGTGCCGGACTGCCCGCGTCAACGCTTTTTACTTCAAAAAACAATTGGCAGATGCCTTTCCCTTTGCTCGCGCTATTATATACCATAATAAAAGGATGCGCCACTGTCCCGGCGGTCATATTCTTATTTGTTTACATATAATTTTGATATGGTCAATACAATCGTCAGCTTTCGCTGGGCTTTGGTTCCTCCGGCGCGATGCTTTGAGTTAAAGGCTCCAAACCGATATTAAGAACGTCGTTTTCCTCAAGCCGCGGCTCCGTGGACTCAAGCGCCGGAAATTCAATCCCGGGGAATTTTGGCTCCGGAATATTCGGGCTGAGCGGCTTTTCTATATCCGTGTCGGGAGGAGCCGGAACATACGTCCGCGCTTTTCGCGCTTTTACCCGCCGCATATATAACGCCAGCGAGGCTGAGGCGAAACACAGCATAAAGCACAATACCGCGAGTTCCGCCGCGTCGAACAGGCGAAGCGTGCGCGTCTGCCCCGTAAGCAAAGACATTATGTTTTCGCTGACGGCATATATTCCCGCCAGCGCCGGCGCGTTCGGAGCGGCTTTGTATCCGAAACAGCAAAGCGCGATAACCGCGGCAGCCGCGCCCGTAAGCGGCTTTATGGCCGGTAAAGTAAATGATAACAATAAATAATGCGAAAGCACCGCCAGCAATACCATAAGTTTGCTTGCGAGCAAAAATCTATATCCGCATTCCTTTTTAAACGCCAGGTAAACCGGAGGAGCGACGCAGATAAACGTGCCCGCTATGTTTACCGAAAGCACCGATATAACGGCAACGTCGGGTATCATTGAAAGCGCCGCGGACGATAGAAAATAAAGCACGAAAGCCGCGCCGCCTATTTTCATTTCGGCAATTATTTTTCTAAAGCTGCCTGTCAAATAAAGCACAGGCATAGAAAGCATTACTATAAGAGAAATATTCATATCCCGCCCTTGCTCGTTCGTTAGCATTAGCATAACTCGGGCAGGCAAAAATTATTGACGCGGATTAACTTTTTTATTGTATAGGCGTTAAAGCGGCGGCTTTTAAAATACCATGCCTATTAAAAAAGCCCCCGTTTTTTGAGGGCTTACGCTGCGCACGCTTATTGTTTTTTATATAAAGGCCGCTTCGCGCACAAAGAGCGCACCTTTTGCAGCACATCGCCAACCGCGTCCTCGCGGCGGTTTATAACGTCGGCAATCCATTCTCCTATATCCGCCATATCCGCCTCGTCCATGCCCCGTGTTGTTACGGCGGGCGTTCCTATACGTATGCCGCTTGTAATAAACGGGCTTTTTGTGTCAAAAGGAATGGCGTTTTTATTTACCGTTATTCCCGAAAGACCGAGCAGCGCCTCAAGCTCTTTGCCCGTCATGCCTTTATCGGTCAAGTCTAAAAGCATAAGATGGTTATCCGTGCCGCCGGAAACAAGACGGACTCCGTTTGAAACAAGGCTTTCCGCCAGCGCCGCCGCGTTAGCGACAATCTGGCGCTGATATGCCTTAAAAGAATCCGAAAACGCCTCGTTAAAGCATACCGCCTTCGCGGCGATAACGTGCATAAGCGGTCCTCCCTGTATGCCGGGGAACACAGCCTTGTTTATTGCGGCGCCGTACCGCTCTTTACAAAGTATCATCCCCCCGCGCGGTCCGCGCAGAGTTTTGTGCGTTGTGGTGGTGACAAAATCGGCATAAGGCACCGGGCTCTCGTGTACTCCGGCGGCTACAAGCCCCGCGATATGCGCCATATCAACCATAAGAAGAGCGCCGGCTTCCTGCGCTATTTGTGAAAACAGCCTAAAATCAAGCTTGCGCGGATACGCGCTCGCTCCCGCCACTATCATCTTTGGCTTGTGCGTTTTGGCTAGCTCCCGCAGTACGTTATAGTCTATCTGGCCGGTATCCCGGCTTACACCGTAAGGCACAATGGTAAAATATTTACCCGATATATTAACCGGACTGCCGTGTGTCAAATGCCCGCCGTGCGCTAAGTTCATGCCAAGAATGGTATCGCCCGGCTGCAGCATCGCAAAATACACCGCGGTATTGGCCTGCGCGCCCGAATGCGGCTGTACGTTGGCAAACTCGGCGCCGAACAGCTTTTTGGCGCGCTCTATAGCGAGCGTTTCCGCGACGTCAACAAATTCACAGCCGCCGTAATAGCGTTTGCCCGGGTATCCTTCCGCATACTTGTTGGTCAGATGAGACCCCATCGCGTCCATAACCGCTTCGGATACAAAATTCTCCGACGCTATAAGCTCTATATTGTTTTCCTGACGGTCAAGCTCGTCCATAATCGCGCGGTATACTGATTCGTCCGCCGCCTTGACCTTTAAATAATCTAACATTCTATTCCCCCCTATTTGGCTTTTTGCATACAGGCTTTCCTTGCCGCCTTTTGCTCCGCGGCTTTTTTTGACTTTCCCCTACCCCGCGAAACTTCCTCGCCGCCTATAAGCAGCTTTACATAAAACACCCTGTTGTGAGGCGGCCCTTCCTCCCTGTAGACTGTGTATTTAATATCGCTTATGCCCTGTTTATGATAATATTCCTGAAGCCTTGTTTTAAAATCCTTAAAGCCTCCGCCCGAAAGCACCGTCGCTATTCCGTCGCTTAAAAGGGTGTTGACTACATTTCGGGCGGCTTTTAACCCCCCGTCAATATAGACGGCGCCTATAAGCGCCTCAACCGTGTCCGCCAGTATGGAGGGCTTATCAAGACCGCCGGAGCTGCGCTCTCCCCGCCCCAGTATAAAATAATTGCTCAAACAAAGCTTACGGGCGACATCGGCAAGCATAGCCTCGTTAACAAGCGCCGCGCGGTTTTTTGTCAGCTCTCCCTCCGAGAATTCAGGTTTATTAATAAACAAATATTCGCTTATTACCAGCTCTAAAACCGCGTCGCCCAAAAACTCAAGCCTTTCATAGCTCTCGCCCGTATCCGCCGACGCGTGAATAAAAGCTTTCTTTAAAAGCTTTTTATCATCAAACGCATACCCTATGCTGTTTTCCAGTTGCAGATATCCGTCGTCCGTCATGTATAAACCGCCTGTACAAAAATAAACTCAAGCATATGCTTGTTTATCCGGAATGCCGCGTTCAACAAAAGCAATACCCGAACCAAAAAGAGGTCCGGGCATTGTTTGTTTTGCTTAGAACCCGCCGACGTTTTTTTCGATATAGGTCACAACATCCTTTACCGTCACAACTTTAGGTAGTTCTTCGTCCGGAATATCAAGATCAAATTCCTGTTCGAGATCCATAATAAGTTCAACGATTGCCAGAGAATCGGCCTTTAAATCCTCGACAAGATCGGATTCCATCGTTATGTTTTCTTCGTCAATCTCGAGCTGATCGGATAAGATTTTCCTAACTTTTTCAAATACCATTGTGATCCTCCTGTAACAATATTAATCGCTTATTGCAACCTTTGATATTTCTTGTTTTATCACGTTTACGGCGTCGCCCTTTATAAAGCCGGCGGCCTGCCGCAGCGTGCTTAATATCGCTTTCGCGTTGGAAGAGCCGTGCGCTTTAACAACCCCTCCGTTAACGCCCAGCAGCATCGCGCCGCCGTATTCCGTATAATCCATACTCTTTTTAAGGTTTTTAAAAGCCGGCATTGATAACGCGGCGCCAAGCTTTGTTCGGAAGGTGCTTTTAAGCTCCTTCTTTAACATGCCAAGCAACGTGCCTGCCATGCCCTCCATAAACTTTAACACTACATTGCCCGTAAACCCATCGCACACAAGCACGTCAAAATCTCCGGAAACAAGGTCCCTTCCCTCCGCGTTGCCCGCAAATAAAACGGGCATTTGTTCTATCAGCTTGTAAGCTTCCTTTGTAAGCTCGGTGCCTTTTTCGGCCTCCGCGCCGTTGTTTATAAGCCCGACACGCGGAGCCTTAACGCCTATGACTTTGCGCATATATATGCTTCCCATAAGCGCAAACTGCGCCAGATAAGACGCGCGGCATTCGGTATTGGCGCCCGCGTCTATAAGCATCGCCTTGCCTGTTTTAGTCGGCAGCAGCGGCGCCAGCGCGGGACGTCTTACTCCCGGCAGCCTTTTTACAATAAGCGTCGCGCCGGCAATCATAGCGCCTGTGCTTCCGGCGGTTATAAAAACCTCGCCTTCGCCGTCTCGGAGCAAACGCAAACCCTTAACAAGCGACGAATCACGCTTATGGCGAATTGCGTCCACAGGCGGCTCGGCCATATCTATAACTTCTGTTGCGTTAACAATATTTATGCGCGCGCTGTCAAATTGGTGTTTCGTAAGTTCCGCGAATATAGAATCTTCACGACCGGTAAGAATAAGATTAAGAGACGGCATCTCTTCAAGCGCTAGCACACAGCCTTCAACAATGGCCTGCGGCGCGTTGTCCCCGCCCATTGCATCGACAATTACTTTCAAACAGACACCTCACTCATTTATTATAAAGGTAGTATATTAAAAAAACTTTTTTATTGCAACTTTTTTTCTTATTATATTCTAATTCTATTGTATTAGTATCATTAACTGCTCTAAATGCCCGGTCATGCCGTCGCCCTGCTGAAAATCAAACTTGCAACAGGGTATCACCTTCCATATAAACTCAAAATCAGCGTCAACACCGTTGGCGCCAATATATGCCGACGCTTTTTTACGCTTTGTGGTTACAAACCTTACGGAAGCCTCGATTGCGGTTAAAAATTTTGAAATTGACGGCGCCTTATCCTTTATACAGTCATCACGCGCGACAATGCAATATCCCGCGGGTGGCGGCGCGTTGAATATAACGCTCCACTGTCCGGAAAGACTAAAGCTGCTTCGGCAGTTTTGGTTTTTAAGCAAAACTTTCGCGCATTTCTCGGGCGGAAGCATCAGTATGTCAAAATCGGTATCGTCGGCCATACGCTGTATATCGGCGTCGCTTTCAAAAAGTATGTCCGCGGCGGTTTGGGTGAAGGCAAGCATCTCGCTTAGCATTCGCAGCTCAAGCGTATCCGCTAAGGTATCCGGCACGACTACTGTCCGCCCGCCTAAGTCTGTCAAAGAATAAACGGAATATCCGCTTTCAACGGCCGTAAGATTCAAACAGGACGTCATGGCGACAACGGAATATCCGTCAGCGATAGCGTCCAAATACTTAACCGGCAGCAGCGCCGTATCAAGAACGCCGTCTTCTAAAGCGTTTACTATATCATCGTAGCTTTCGGCGACAGCCGCTTGATAGTTCGAACCGGGGGTTGATATTGCGGGTATTAAACAATACGAATTCGGCTCATTAACAAAGCCGACGCTCACTGTATTATATGCCAGCGTCGGCACAAAATTATTCGCCGCGAACGCAAAAGCGGCGACCAAAACAATCAAAAGAACAAGAACCGTTGTTTTCTTTAAAACTGTATTCTTTTTCTCCGAATAATTGTTCATTTGCTTAAATATAAGACAACGGTGTCCCCTCTAACTTTCTTTCTTTTGTTTTTCTGTCTCTACCACTTTTCTGCCGTTGTAATAGCCGCAAGCAGGGCAAAGCCTGTGCAGCAGCTTTTGCGCGTGGCACTGCGGGCACTCGGCCATACCGGGCGCCGAAAGCTTATACGTGGCCGAACGCCTTGTATTCCTGCGCTGTTTTGACGTTTTTCTTTTTGGAACCGCCATCTATACACACCTCCCATTGTCGTTAAATACTGTATCTGTAAACTAAAGCTTGCAGCCGCATTCATTCTCGTTCAGATTTGCACCGCAGCGGCCGCAAAGCCCTTTGCATTCTTCCCTGCAAATAAACCTCGTAGGCAGATTTATTACTACGTTATCCTCAAGCATCTGCGACAAATCGATTGATTCCCCGCCGTACGCGTAAACGCCCTCTTCGGGCTGCTTTTTATAATATTCGACGAAATTAAAATCAAGCCTGTATACAAACTCTTCAAGGCAGCGCGCGCATCTTACCGCGATATCCGCCGAAAAATCTCCCGATACTATAACGCCCTGTCCGTCAAAGCGCCAGTTTGCGCCAACCTTCGCTCCGGCGGGAAATTTGTAGCTTTCGCCTAAAAAATCTATTCCGTCAAACGAACCGCTTACATCCGCCGAAAACGATTCGCCTTCGCAGCGGACAGCCTCCGCAATATTTATTTTCATAATAATACCCGTCACCAACAGCTTTTTGTCAACGGCTAAGATTATATTTTAAGCTCGGCTTTATGTCAACTTCTTTTTCATAAGTCGGGCTGCGCAAACAGCGCCCGTTTAGCCTCCGCCATCTTCGCGCATCGCTGTATGTATTCTTTTAGCTCCTTTACATTGGCGGCGCGTTCTATTCTTTGCCCGCCGGCAAACAGCCGTTTGGAAATCGCGCCGGCGCCAAAAGCCAAAACGCCGCACAGCTCTTCCATGTTGTCTATGTTATAAAGGCACTCCTTGCCGCTTTTGGCATAACCGGTGTTTTCATGGCTGCCTTTCATATACTTTTGGCGGTACATATAATAAGGCAGATAGCCCGCGGCTCCAAGCATCTCCCGCGATTTTTCAAGCGCGGCGCTCATGTGCAAATCGGCGGGCAGCAGGCTTAAATTTGCCGCCGCGAAAGCGGACGAACGCTTTATCGCAAGAGTGTGCACCGTTATGTTTTCGGGAGACAATTCGATGACTTTTGAAAGCGAATCGCAAAACTCGTTTGTTTCGCCCGGAAGTCCGGCTATCAAATCGACATTAACGGAATCAAACCCCGCGCTTCGCGCAAGCCCGTACGCCTTATAAAACTGCAAAGCCGTATGACGCCGCCCTATGCGCCGCAATGTGTCGTCACATAAAGTCTGGGCGTTTACGCTTATTCTGCCCGCCCCGTAACGCTTTATAAGCGTCAGCTTCTCCTCGTCGATGGTATCGGGACGGCCGGCCTCAACCGTTATCTCTTGCGCCCCTCCCGTCAGTTCACAGGCTTTTTCCAGCACTTTCCCGAGCAGCTTTACATCAAGAGCCGTCGGGGTGCCGCCGCCTATATAAAGCGCCCTTATATGATAGCTTCCGATTATATCCTTTGCCGCGTCAAGCTCATACAAAAGCGCGCCCACATATTTGCGAGCCGCGTTTTCGAACGCTTCAAGCGGATATGAAGCGAAAGAACAATACGCGCAGCGCGTTGTGCAAAAAGGTATGCCTATATAAATATCAAGCGCGTTTTCGGGCGGTTTTAACCCCGCCTGCGCGTCAACAATGCTTTTTGCCAATTCGTACTTTTCGGGCGAAACGTCAAACTCGTCAAGAAAAAGCGCTTTCGCGCCGCTTGACCCCAAAAGCGCCTCGCTGTCCCTTAAAAGCTTTGTAGGGCGTATACCGGTTAAAGAGCCCCACGGGGGAGGCGAGCCGAAGTGCGAGAGCAGCGCCCTGTAAACGCTTATTTTAGCCGCGCGTTTTGCCGCGCGCTTATACTCAAGCGCTCCGGAAGGCATGTCGCACGAATATGTGTGCCGCGAAGCTTCGGCTCCGTTAGCGTAAAAAATAACGTCGCTTTTTATAACCGCGTCTTTTTCCGTCTGCGTATGCAATACGGCATACCCTTCGGTTGCAATATCTTCGGTTCGCTCTATGCGGCGCACATTAACAAAAAGCCTTATTACCTCGCATATGTCGCTAAAAAATTCAGGTTTGTCCGTTTTTAACGCCGTCATAAAACCAGATACGGGTTGTCGGCGAATTCGGTATAAAGAGTGGTGCCCCCGCCGTGCCCCGGATATACTTTATAATCACGCCCAAGACCCGGCAGCGTAATCCGCAAAGTTTTACGATATTCGCTTTCGCTGCCGCCCGGAAAATCGGTGCGTCCTACGCTTCCGCAAAAAAGCGTATCGCCGGTAAACAGGTTTTCTCCGGCCGCGTAGCAAACGCTTCCTCCCGAATGCCCGGGGGTATGTACCACCGAAACGTCTATCCCCGCCGCGTTTACGGTCTCCCCGCCTTGAAAAATCACATCCGCGTTTATTTTTTTTATACTTGCGCCCGCTATCAGCGCGAGGTTGTCTCTATCGCTTTCAAGCATAGATTTATCACGCGAATGTATACACACTTTGGCGCCGGTTTTTTCTTTTATGTCCGCAACCGCCCCTATATGGTCAAAATGACCGTGGGTCAACAATATATGAGTCACCGCGCCTATTTTCTCTTTCTCGAGAGTTTTTATTATCTTATAGGCGTCCGCGCCCGGATCAATAATAAAGGCTTCATTTATATTCTCAAACACTATGTATGCGTTGGCCATTATAGGACCTACCGCCATCTGTATAACGCGCATTTTTCCTCTCCCCTAAAAACCGCGGCGCGAGTTAAGCAGTATTGTGACAGGACCGTCTCCGCGGGATTCGACAATCATATGCGCGCCGAATTCCCCCGACTGAGTGACAATCCCCAGCGCCCGAAACTTCTTTATGCATTCTTCGTACATCTGCCGCGCGCTTCGCGCCAGGGCCGCCCGTCCAAAATCCGGCCTCGTTCCGCGCCGCGCGTCTCCAAGCAGTGTAAACTGGGACACCACAAGCAGCTGACCGCCTATGTCCATAACGCTTTTATCCATCTTCCCGTTATGAGGGAAAATGCGCAGCGCCGCCGTTTTGCGCACAATATAATCAACATCTTCACCGGAATCCCCGTTTTCGACCCCGAGGAGCACAAGCAGCCCTTTACCTATGCCGCCCGTTATGCTGCCGTCCGCTTTTACGCGCGCGTCCAAAACACGCTCTATAACGGCTATCATAATCACTTGTTTATGCGGAACACTTCCCGCACGCCCTCGATGGATTTAAGACCGTTTATCACCTGCTCAAGCTGTGCCGTCCGCGTAATCTCAAACCCGAACACCATAAACGCCGTGCTGCCCTTTCCCATGCGGGCGTTTACCGACGTGATTGAAACTCCCATATTAAAAAGCTTGCTGGAAACCTCGGCAATCAGTCCCGAGCGGTCCTCCGCGGTTACCTGAACCTCTACGTTATAGCTTGAACCCGTATCAAACGACCATTTAACCTCTATCATCCTGCCCGATTCAAAATCCGCGGTCGTAATATTAGAACAATCGCTGCGATGCACGGAAACGCCCCGCCCCCGGGTTACGTAGCCGAGTATTTTATCCCCGGGTACGGGATTGCAGCATTTTGCCAGCCGCACAACCATATCGTCATATCCCATAACGGTAACGCCGCTTGTCTCGCCCGTCTTTCTCCTTGTCGGATACGTCTGCTTTTCACCCTCCGGCTGATGAATCTTGCGATATTCTTCTATAAGCCTGTGCAGTATCTGCGATGTGGTTATGCCGCCGTAGCCTACCGCCGCGTACATATCCTCGGGCGTCTGCAGCGTAAACTTTTTATATAGCTCTTTAAGCCATTCGGGACGGAACAGCGCCTTAAGTTCAAACCCCCGCCGTTTCGCTTCCTTTTCAAGCATCTCGCGGCCTTTTATAATGTTCTCTTCTTTATACTCTTTACGTATCCAGTTTCTTATCCTGTTTTTCGCCTGCGATGTTTTTACTATATTCAGCCAATCCCTCGACGGGCCTTTAGACGAGGCGGAAGTTAATATCTCAACAATATCGCCGGATTTAAGTTCGTATGTAAGCGGAACTATTTTGCCGTTAACCCGGGTGCCTATACACCTGTTGCCAATTTCGCTGTGTATGCCGTAAGCGAAATCAAGCGGCGTAGCGCCAAGCGTAAATTCTTTTACATCGCCTTTGGGCGTAAAAACATATACTTTATCGGAAAAGAAATCGCCCTTTAACGATTCCATAAACTCTCTGGAATCCTTGGTGTCGGTCTGCCATTCTAAAAGCTCTCTTAACCACGCGAGCTTTTCGTCTATGGCGCTGCGCCCCGAGCCTTCTTTATAATGCCAATGCGCCGCGATACCGTATTCCGCCGTGGAATGCATTTCACGGGTGCGAATCTGCACCTCAAAAGGTCTGCCGTCCCGCCCCAAAACCGTTGTGTGTATAGACTGATACATGTTTTGCTTGGGAACCGCTATATAATCCTTAAACCGCCCCGGTATAGGCTTCCATACCGTGTGAACCGTCCCCAGCACGGCGTAGCAGTCTCTTACGCTGCCAACGATTATCCGCACGGCAATTAAATCGTACACCTCTTCAAACGCCTTGTTTTTTTTGTGTATCTTATTGTATATGCTGTAAATATGTTTGGGGCGCCCTTCTATCTCGGCGTCGACGCGTATCTTTTTTAAATGCTTTTTTATCTCTTCGATAACATCGTTTATATATTCGCTTCTTTGCGCGCGTGTTTCCGTCAGCCTTTCCGCAATCTCAAAATACGATTTTTCATCCAAAAATTTCAGCGCTAAATCCTCAAGCTCCCACTTTATAGCGTTTATGCCGAGGCGGTGCGCGAGCGGCGCGTAAATCTCAAGAGTTTCCTTTGCCTTTTCTATTCGCTTCTCGTCGCTTTGGTAGCGCAGCGTCCGCATATTGTGCAGCCGGTCCGACAGCTTAACAAGAATAACGCGTATATCGCTTGCCATGGCAAGAAACATTTTGCGGAGATTCTCCGCCTGGTGTTCTTCTTTTGACGAAAAACTAACCTTTCCTACCTTGGTTACCCCGTCCACTATTTGCTCTATTTCATGGCCGAACTGCTCTCCTATCTGCTTTCCGGTAACACCGGTATCTTCAACTATATCGTGGAAAAGACCGGCGACCACCGTTGTTATATCAAGTCCCAAATCGACAAGTATCCCCGCGACCTCGCACGGGTGCATCAAAAAAGGGTCGCCCGAAAGACGCGTCTGTCCTTCGTGCGCTTTTTTGGCGAACTCGTAGGCCTTTTGAAAGAAAGCGCGGTCCTCTGCGCCATATATATGATTAACTTTTTCGGCAAGCGTTTGAGTGCTGCGCGTAATATCATCCATTAATTAAAACCTCAAACCCCCTGTAGCAGGCGCTTTGCATAATATTCTTTCGCGGCGCTTTGTTGTTTAATGTCAGTATTCTACCATTATTATCGGTAACGAGCAACTCAAGCTCGGCAAAAACCCGCAGCGCGAATACGGCTTTTTCTTCGCCTATGCCAAGCCTTTTTGCGGCGCGGGATACCGTAACAGGCCTGTTATCAAGCGTCCTGCCAAGCTTGGCGTACGCGTCCAGCAGCTCCTCGCGCGGCGCATAATATTTTCCGGCATGGCTTTTGTATGCCTCACGCAATTCTTTGCACCACAAAGAAGATTCGTCCGCGCCCAGCCGCAGAACGCGCGCGTGCCCAAAAGCCTCGCCGCAGGCAATGCAATTTTTAGGGCTGAAAGACTTCTCGTCCCACAGTATAAGCCCGCCTTCCGAAAGCGCCTTTTCCACGGCGGGTAGCTTTAGCAAAAAGCAAAGCGCGGGCTCTGTGCGCACGGATATGCACAGCCCGAAACGGCTTTGAGAAAGCGCCTCGCTTACGCAAAGGTTAATTTGCTCCGCCGTCAATTCGCGGGGCGCTCCGGCCGCAAACTGCGATGCTTCATTAAGCAGCCCTTCATTAAGGCTCGTATAATAAACCGACTTAAAGCTTTCGGCCAGCTGCCCGCTGTATATAAAGCCTATATCGCGCGTTATAAGCCGCGGCTTGCCGGAAAAAGAATCGATGTCCGCCTCACATAAAAAGTCGGCGCGTTCCGGCAAAAGCGCGTGCGTCTCTTTATAATAAAACGAAATCGCGTCGCACGAATCGTTACGTTGTTTTATACTGAACTTCAAATGCAGCGCGTCATTTTTCCCCACAAAACGCGGCTCCGCGAGCAAGGCGTCCTTAAGCGCGATAACCGGCTTTTCGTTTCCTGCCCCGAACGGCTCGAGCCTTTGCAAATCTTCCGCAAGCTTGCGCGTTATATCTTTCGGCGATAAAACCAAATCGCAAACGTGCGTTTTAACAAATACGCTCTCATCATACCGGTCACGAATGTATTCGCATACGTCACGCCGCAGCGAATCAAGCGTATCCGGCTTTATCGTGAGCCCCGCCGCCTGCTCATGCCCTCCGAACTTTTCGTACCTGTCGCCAAAAGCCGCGAGAGCCGTATAAATATTGATGCCGTCAATGCTTCGGGCGGAGCCGGCAAGCAAAGGTCGCCCGCCAAACAGTACGCAGGGCCGCACGTACTTTTCGGCGATTTTTGCCGCCGCTATACCCAAAACGCCCGCGTTCCAGTCGGGAGACGCCAGCATAATAACGGGCTCGCCGTAATACCGGTTTTTTTCTATCGCCTGCTGCGCTTCAAGCAGTATTTCCTCGACTTCTTTTTTTCTTTGGTTGTTAAGCGCGCAAAGCTTTTCCGCTTTTTCCGCGAGCGACGCGTCCGGCTCTTCCGCTTTAAGCAAATCAATCGCAAGCTGCGCGGTGTCCATGCGACCGGCGGCGTTTATACGCGGCCCCAAACCGAAGCTTACGTAATAAGAATTTATACCGCCTATTTCTATGCCCGCTTGTTTCGCCAGCGCGGCAATGCCCGCCGAGGGGTTTTTGTTAAGCCTTTGCAGCCCCATATGCGCTATAACCCTGTTCTCGCCTATAAGCGGCACTATATCCGTAATTGTGCCTACGGCTATTAAATCTATATAACGCATTGCTTCGGCTAAAGAAGATAAGGCGCTGATAAGCTTAAACACCACGCCGCATCCCGCAAGGTTTTTATCGGGGTATAGGCTGTCTTCCCTCTTGGCGTTTATTATATACGGAGTTGATGGAAGCGTGTCCGGACACTCGTGATGGTCGGTTATTATAGTATCTATTCCAAGGCCGCCCGCCAGTTTAATTTCTTCGTTGTTTGTTATTCCGCAGTCAACGGTGATAACCAAAGAGACGCCCAACTGCGCCATCTGCGTCACCGCCCGCTCGTTTAGCCCATAGCCCTCCTTATGCCTGTTGGGCGTTAAAATACGGACATCCGCCCCCAAGCGCTTGAGAAAAAGATACAGCGCGCATCCTCCCGTTATGCCGTCGGCGTCGTAATCACAGTATACCATTATTTTTTCGCGCGCGTTAACGGCAAACCTTATACGTTCTATCGACTGCGCGATATCCGGAAGCAGCATGGGATCGTTAAACTGTTCCGGTCCGGGATACAAAAACCTCTTTGCTTTGTCCGGCGTATCCATACCCCTGGCGGCAAGCAAAGCCGCCGCGGGAGCGCAAATCCCTGCGGCCGCCTCTAAAACCGCCGCCCGCTTGGCGTCAACGCCCGACCGACCGGTACGCAAAGTTAAGTTTAGCACTTAAATCGCTCCTTTCGTGTGCCGTGAAATAAAGCCTCTCCCTTCCGGGAAAGGCTTTATATAAAAGCTGTTTTTGCCTATGCCCTGTTCGACGCTTTCTTTTGGCGCGAACCCGATTTACTACTTTGCTTGCGGTTAAGAAGCTTAATCCATATGGCCGGCGCGATGTAAATCGATGAGTACGTGCCCGCCACAAGCCCTATAATAATAGGAAGCGCGAATTCTTTTATGGACGACACGCCGAATATATATATAGCGACAACCATTATTATAGTCGTCAAAGAGGTGTTTATGGTCCTTGACAACGTCTCGCGTATGCTCAAATCAGCGATATCCTCTCGAGACATGGCGGATGCGAGTTTTTTGTTGTTTTCTCTTATCCTGTCGAAAATGACTATTGTGTCGTTTATCGAATAACCGACAATAGTAAGACACGCCGCAATGTAAGAGCTGTTTATCTGAATACGCAGTATGCATACGGCGGCTGTCATAATAAGCACGTCGTGGAGCAGCGCCGCAACGGCCGCAATGCCCGAGAGAAGCTCAAACCGTATCCAAATGTATATAAGCATCATAGCCGAGGCGGCTATTACAGATAAAAAAGCGTTAGCGATAATATCTTTTGTAGTCGCGCCCCCGACGCTCTCTATATCACCGCTTTTCACCCCGGGGTATTTTTCTTCTAGCGTATTAACCACAGCCTCACGCAAAGCCGCGCCATCCGCGCCTTCCGGAAGCTCCTGCATACGAATATCCGCCTTTGTGCCCTCGGAACGCACAATTTGCACCGTCGCGGGATTAATACCATTGGCTTCAAGCGCGGCATTGACGTCGTCAATATCATATTCCTTGTTCATCTCAACGGTAAATATGCTGCCGCCCGTAAAATCGATGCCGAGGTTTAAACCGTTGCTGAATAAACCTATAATAACCGCGATAATAACAATCAAAAGCATAAACAAAGAGGTGTATTTAGCGTTCTTTATAAACCGCATATTACTCGCCTCCTTTCGCATTTGGCGCTTGCGTTATGCCGCGCCGCGCATACAGCTTTAGATTTTTTATCTTAAACGCTAAAACCAGCCGCATTAACGCCCTTGTAACAGTAAACACGGAAAACATGGAAGCCACTATGCTTATCATAAGTGTGTATCCGAACCCTTTTACGGTACCTACCCCAAACCACGCGATTACCACCGCCGCAATAAAAGTCGTTATATTTGAATCTATTATTGTCCATAACGCTTTGGAGAAACCGGAGTTCAGCGAAGAACGCAGTGTTTTACCGGCGGACAGTTCTTCTTTGAACCGCTCAAAAATAATTACGTTAGCGTCCACCGCCATGCCCACGCCGAGAATAAGACCCGCTATTCCGGGCAAAGTCAGCTGTATTTTAAACGCCGCCAGCGTAAACAGTATAATTGAGCCGTAGACTATCAAGGATACGCACGCCAGCAGCCCCGGAAGCCTGTAGTACAGCGTCAAAAATATGAAAAGCACGCATAAGCCGACAAGACCCGCGAAAAGGCTGCTGTACAAAGCGTCTTCCCCAAGCGACGCGCTTATGGAGCGCTGCTCTATTTCGTTCAGCTTTAGAGGTATGGCGCCCGACGCTATCTGCACCGCAAGGTCCTGCGCTGTTTTTTGTGTAAAGCTGCCTTCTATGTACGCCGAGCCGCCGGTTATAGCGCCTTTGCTTACTGTGGGGCTTGACAAAGTCATGCCGTCCACAACTATATGAACGGGAGTTTTGTCCCTGTAGGCATCTGCGGTCATCTGCGCGAATATAACGGCTCCCTCGGTGCTGAATTCAAGGTTTACAATCGGCTGTCCGGTTTCGGAATTAATACCCGCCTGCGCGGACTTAACCATATCTCCCGTTATTCCCGTGTTTCCCAAAGCGTCCTTAAATTCAAGAACCGCGGGTTTGCCCAGCATGGCAAACACCTGGCCGGGTTCCTCGTCCTTTGTCGGTATCTCAATGCGTATCCTGTCCGTTCCCTGGCTTACAACGGTGGCCTCGGTCAAGTTCTTTTGGTCCAGCCTTGCCCTGAAAACTCCCATTGTAGTGTTAAGCCTGGCATCAAATTCTTCATCGGACATATCACCCTTTTCGGCCTGATACACGACGGAGCCGCCGCCGGTCAAATCAAGCCCAAGGCTTATCTGCTCAGGCCACGGTTTCATTCTATATATGCCAATCGTTGCGCCCATCATACCAAAATAAACGCAAACGCCTAAAAGCAACAGTAGAATAATAGTAATTACGTTGCCTTTTCTCATACCCCAATTTCCTTCCTTAGCGATTTAAAAAAACTTATTTAATTATATATGTGCTTCAAAAAATAGTCAATGTCAATATGCCGCGCATGTGCCGCCGGACTTTAAGCGCCGGCAAATACTAATCAGTCGGCGCCTAAATCAAAAAGACTCAGCTGGCTGCTTTTAAGCAAACCGCTTAAACAGCCAAGCTCCTCCATCGCGGTAATTACAGCGCTTGATACTCCCGACCTTGATTTTAAATCCTCAACGGAGATAAATTCCCCCTGCTCGCGCGCGCGCTCAATGCCCCTCGCGGCCGTCTCGCCGGTGCCGGACATGGCGGTAAACGGCAGCCTTATGCCGTCACGCTCTATCACGCATTTCATGGCGTCGGAGAGATATAAATCCGGCGGCAAAAAATCTATTCCCCGTTCTATCATCTCGAGCGCCACCTCAAACACTGTAAGCTGGGACTGTTCCAGCGCGCTTGCGTCTTTCCCTTTGGCTTGTATGCCGGCGATGCGTCCGCGGACGGTTTCTCCCGACTGCAGGTATGCCGCGTCCAGGCTGTCCGCCCGCACGGAAAAGTACGTCGCGTAGAACGCGCGCGGATAATGCACTTTAAAATAAGCTATACGCAAAGCCATAATAACGTACGCCACCGCGTGCGCGCGAGGGAACATATACGCTATTTTTTTGCATGATTCGGCAAACCACGCCGGAACTCCCGCGGCGGCCATGC
Source organism: uncultured Christensenellaceae bacterium (assembly GCA_964586785.1). Classification (GTDB taxonomy): domain Bacteria; phylum Bacillota; class Clostridia; order Christensenellales; family SZUA-584; genus SZUA-584. The sequence continues at coordinate 23,488 of CAZPHS010000011.1, read as the reverse complement.
TTTTCTCCCATTCCTCTTTAAGCCCCTTGCCCCTGCGTACCGATTCCATTATATAAAACGCTTCCGTTTCATCGATGCCCCGCGTTACAAGATAATTCATTATGTCGTCTCGCGTGCATATAACCTCGCGCAATGTCGCGGTGCCGTTTTTTATCAGGTCCCGGGCGTTATTAAGCCACACGTCGGTTCCGTGCGATAAGCCGCATATTCGTATCAGCTCGCCTATGGTTGTGGGGCGGGTCTCGGTCAATATCTGCCGTACAAACTTTGTCCCGAACTCGGGTATGCCAAGGCTGCCAACCTCACAGCCGCCTATCTGCGCCGGCTCTATTCCTATGGTTGCGGTTGACGAGAACAGCGACAGCGTATCTTTATCGCACAGCGGCACCTCTTTAGGGTCGATACCCGTTATCTCAAAAAGCATACGCAAAGCCGTAGGGTCGTCATGACCGAGTATATCAAGCTTTATCAGCCGGTCGTGAAGCGAGCCGAAATTAAAATGCGTGGTAACGCTGCCCGATTTCGGATCGTTGGCGGGATACTGAAGAGGGGTAAACTCGTGTATGTCCCTGTCTTCCGGCAGTATCACCAAACCGCCCGGGTGCTGCCCCGTTGTGCGTTTTGTGCCGGTTACCCCTTTTACCAATCTTTCAACCTCGGCCTTGCTTGCGTTTATGTTCTTCTCCGTAAGATAAGCTTTAACAAAACCGTAAGCCGTCTGAGACTTTATGCTGCTTATCGTACCGGCGCGGAAAACATGGTCGTTTCCGAAAAAGTCCAGTATAAAATTATGCGCCTGTTGTTGGTATATACCGGAAAAGTTTAAATCTATGTCGGGCACTTTATCGGCGTTTATGCCCAAAAATACCGCGAAGGGTATGTCGTATCCGTCTCTGATGTACGCCGTTTTGCAAACCGGACAGTCTTTTTCCGGCAAATCCGGTCCGCACGAATACACGCCGGTATCTATATCAAATTCGCTGTTTTTGCATTTCGGGCACACATAATGGGGCGGCAGCGGGTTTACCTCCGTTATGCCCGCCATTGTCGCCGCGAACGAAGAGCCCACCGAGCCGCGCGAGCCCACAAGATACCCGTTTTCGAGCGAATGCCTAACAAGCTTGGACGCTATGTAATAAAGAACGCCGTAACCGTGTTTTATTATTGACGATAGCTCATACTCAAGCCGCTTTAAAACGACTTCCGGAACAGGGTCTCCGTATACTTGCTTAACACGCGCGCAAGCCGCTTTTTCAAGCTTTTCCGCCGCGTCCTTTATCTTAGGCATCGCGGGTTCATCCGGCAGAAGCTCTATACGCTCTGCCCGCGCCGCTATATCGCGCGTGTTTTGCACCACTATCTCATAAGCCTTTTTTTCGCCGAGGTATGAAAATTCCGCGAGCATCTCCGGAGTTGTACGGAAAAAAAGCGGGGGCTGGCTGTCCGCGTCGGCAAACTTTTGGCCGTGCATAAGTATTCTTCTGAAATATTCATGCTGCGGTTCAATAAAATGCGCGTCGCATGTGGCGGCGACGGGCTTGCCGACCGCTTCTCCCAAAGCGACTACGCGCCTTGTAATATCGCGCACGCCCTCCTTTGTGCGGAAACGTCCGTCGCGTACCAGAAAATAGTTGTTTGCGTCCGGCTGCACCTCAAGATAATCGTAAAACCGCGCTATATGCTCAAGCTCTCCGTCCGAAGCGTACCGCAGTATAGCCGAAACAAGCTCTCCCTTCTCACAAGCCGAGCCGACAATAAGCCCTTCCCTGTGCGCGGAAAGCAGCGATTTTGGCACGCGCGGGCGGCGGTAAAAATGATTTAAGTGCGATTCTGTCACAAGCTTATACAGATTGTAAAGACCGGTTTTGTTTTCGCACAGCAGTATTGTATGATAAACGGGCATGGTTTTCTCATCCGCCGCTTGCGAAAGCTTGGCCGTCCGCGCCTGCTCAAAGCATTTTATCATAAGCTTGGCGGTGCATTCGGCGTCGTTAAGCGCCCTGTGATGTTTAAAGCTGATGCCAAAATCCGCCGCAAGCTTGCCAAGGCTGTAAGACTTATGGTCGGGGAACATACGCTTTATAAGCCAGAGAGTATCGAGGCGCTCGTTTTCAAAGCTTATACCGCTATCCTCGCCGTATTTTTCTATAAAGCTTAAATCAAAAGAAGCGTTATGGGCTGCCAAAGGCTTATCCCCCGCGAATTCTTTAAACATGCGGAGCGCTTCGTCAACCCGCGGCGCGTCTTTCACCATCTCGTCGGTTATTCCGGTTAAGTCGGTTATCTGAGGGCTTATAGGCATACCCGGGTTTACAAACGTTGAAAACGTGTCCGTTATTTCCCCCTTAATCAAACGCACCGCGCCTATCTCGGTTATACCGCAGCTGTTTGGGTTAAGCCCCGTGGTCTCTATATCAAAAACCACGTACTCGTCCTCAAAGGATTCGCTGTACTTTTCTTTCGTATCGTCAAGCATATAGGCTTCCATACCGTAGATAACCTTTATGCCGTGCTTTTTAGCCTCGTCAAACGCCCGCGGAAAAGCCTGAACAACGCCGTGGTCGGTTATCGCCACCGCGTCGTGCCCAAATGATACCGCGCGTTTAACCACGTCCGCCTCGTCCGCGCAAGCGTCCAGAGCGCTCATATTGGTGTGCATATGCAGCTCGACGCGTTTAACCGGCGCGTCGTCAATCCTGCTCTGCGCCGCGGCTTGCTCTATGCTTTTTACGGATACGCAGATTTCTTTTGAAAAACTGTCGTACGCCGCGTTTCCCGCGACGCGCACGGCCGGAGCGTCATTAAGCCTTTGCTTTATAGCGTCGCACTTTTCGCGGCTTACAAACGCCTTGCACGTAACCGTAGACGTATAGTCCGTAACCCCGAAAACTATTATTGAGCGCTCGCCCCGCGTCGCTTTTTTTATATCAAACGATTTTACCTCCGTAACCTGACCGCAGACTATGCACTCTCCCGTCAGCTCGCTTATATCTTTTATTGAAACGGCCTGTCCTTTGGCGATGGGTTTCCCGTGTATGGTATTTTGTTTTTGCCTCGCCGGCTTTGTTTCGCTCTCCCGCGCCGGTTTTGGCGTAATTATAAGCTCGGTGTTGTTTTTTTTCTTCCGCCGTATTGCTCGCACCGGCGGGGGCAGCATATCGGGTTCGCAGCGCCCCGTCAAAACCGAAGCTTTGCCTCCAAGGCACCTTGACAGATAATCGTTTATATAATCTTTAAGCCCCAAAGCCGAAAACACTTCCGCGCCTATATCGTCGGCGAAATCAATATGCACGGTATGCCCTTCAACGCGTATAAGACACCGTTCCAAAAAAGGCGCGGCGGCTTCTTTTACATAACAGCACAGCGAACGGATATGCTCCGCGAAAAGCGCGCCGTCTTCGTTTATATCTTTATACTTAATAATAATTCGCGCGTTTTCACCGGCGGTTTCTTTTACATATTTCTCAACGGAAAGATAAAGCTCGGCGGGAAGCAAGCCGCTGCGAAAATACATAAGAATACAGTCTTTTTTAACATCGTGCTGCACCTTGTCAAGCTCTAGCCCGTAACGCTCGTCAACGCCTATTTTATTTTTAAGAGCGGCAATGTACTTAGCCTTGGCCACGGTATCCTCCCTGTTAAAAATGCTCGTCTATATAACGTGAAAAAGCGTCCAGTATATCGTCGCCGCCGTATGTTCCGACAAGCTCGCCCTTGGCGAAAAGAGCCGCCTTTCCGTCCCCGCCCGCGATGCCGATATCCGCGTGCCTCGCCTCGCCCGGTCCGTTTACAACGCACCCCATAACAGCGGCTTTCAACGGCTTTGCTTTTTCATTCAATATAACTTTAACCTTCTGGCTTAAACCCTCAACGTCAATACGCGTCCTAGCGCACGTCGGGCAGCTTATAACCTCGGGATAAAACGTGCGCCTTCCGGCGCTTTGGAGAATTTGTTTCGCCGCTTTTATCTCCCGCACAGGGTCTCCGGTCACCGACACGCGAATAGTATCGCCTATGCCGTCCAAAAGAAGCGCCCCAAGACCCACCGCCGATTTTACAACGGCGTCGTCGTACGCGCCGGCTTCGGTTATGCCTATATGCATGGGCGCGTCGCTAAGCCTTGAAAATATGCGGCACGCCTTAACGCATACGGGCACATACGACGCTTTTATGGATACAACCGCGTCAAAAAAACCCGCGCCGTATAATTTCTCCACAGTATCTGCCGCGCTTTGCGCAAGCGCCTTTGCGGTTGGAGAACCGTGCTTTTCAAGCAACCGCCGTTCAAGAGAGCCCGCGTTAACGCCTATGCGCAGCGCCGCGCCGAAGCTTTTGGCGCAATCCGCGACCGCGAAAAGCGCGCCTTCTCCCTTTAAGTTACCGGGGTTTATTCTAACCTTATCCGCGCCGTTTTTCAGCGCGAGCAGGGCAAGATTGGCATCAAAGTGTACGTCCGCAATAAGCGGCACTCGCATATGTTTTTTTATTTCTTTAAAAGCGGGCGCGCAGGCCTCGCTGTAGAACGCGCACCGCACCGCCTCGCAGCCCGCGTCGCAAAGCCTCTCTATCTGCGCAATCGTAGCTTTTGTATCAACAGTATCCGTATTTGTCATCGATTGTATAAGCACGCTGCCGCCGCCGCCTACAAAAACGCCGCCTATCCGAACACTTCGCGTTTTGCCGTCCATAGCGCTAACCGCCAAAAATATCTTTATATGTGATTACAAAAAACAGCATAACCAAAAGGGCGAAGCCTATAAGATGTATAACTCCCTCAACATTACGCGGAACAGGTTTTTTAAATATTTTTTCTATGCCTATAAACACAAGCCTTCCGCCGTCCAGCGCCGGCAGCGGCAGCAGATTGATTACCGCAATACTTACGCTTATAGTAACTCCAAGCTGTAAAACCCATTCAAGGCTGATTCGCAAAGCCTTGGAAATTATGCCGACAACGCCGACAATACCCGAAATGCCTTCCGTCGCCCTGCCGGACACAGCCCCAAACAACGATACAAGCGTTTCTCTTATAAGCAAAAACATCCATCTGAAAGACATTGCCACGGCGTCGAAGAAGCCGTAATTTACCTGTTCCCCCGTAATAGATATTCCGGTTTTATATCCGGTGACAGCGAATTCTTGATTATTGCTTATATAATTATAGTTCTCGTAATACTGATACGGAACGTTAAAGCTTAATTCCTCTTTGCCGCGCAGCACAGTGATATCCATAGTCACGTTATCCGAGGCTCGCAGCGCGGCGTTATATTCCAACGAATTGTCGGTTTTAACCCCGTTCATGGAAAGAATAATATCGTCCGGCTTAAGGCCTGCCTCGCGCCCGGGTTCTCCCCACACCTCCGAGATTTTAGGCACATAATCACCGAAAGCCCACAACATAATAATCACAAGCAGAAGCGCGAACAATATATTGAACACCGAACCGGCAGCTATTGTTAACGCGCGCCGGCCGGCAGGCTGTTTGTTAAACGCGAGCTTGTCGGCAACCTCCTGGTCTTCGCCGTAAAACCTGTTATATCCGCCAAGCAATATCCACCTTACCGAATATGTGGTGTCGTTTTTTACCCATTGTTTTATTTTGGGACCAAAGCCCACGCTAAATTCCATTATCTTTATTTTGCACGCGCGCCCGATTAAAAAATGCCCCAGCTCATGCACTATTATTATAATGCTTATTATAATCAGCGCGCCTATTGTGCTGATTATCGTCACTAACAAGTCCAAAGCAATGTCTCCTTAACCTTTATTTAAAGCCTGATATAATTATATCATAAAACATGTGCCAAAATGCGCGGTTCAGCGGCTGCGGTAAACGTAGTTTTTCACCTCGGTATCGGTGTTGAAAATCTCTATCAGCGTGTCGCCCTTAAGCCCCGCGAATTTTTCCATCGCGCTGCGTACAAGCCTTTCTATATCGCCGAACGAAATCTTTTTTTCAAGAAACAGCTCCACGGCCGCCTCATTGGCGGCGTTCATTATAAGGGGCATAGACCCGCCCGCGGCCAGCGCGTCTTTAGCGTGTTTAAGGCATGGAAATTTATCGGTGTCCGGCGTATCAAACGTCAGCTTGCCTATTTTAGCGAAATCAAGATGCCCGACAACGCTTTTGAGCCTGTCCGGATTTCCGAACGCGTACTGTATGGGCTGGCGCATATCGGTGGGGCCAAGCTGCGCTAAAACCGCTCCGTCTTCAAACTCCACCATGGAATGAATTATGCTTTGCCTGTGTACGACAACGTCTATTTTTTCCGGCGGAAGATTAAAAAGCCAGTGCGTTTCTATTATCTCAAGCCCTTTGTTCATGTATGTCGCGCAGTCTACGGTGATTTTCCTGCCCATACGCCAATTAGGGTGCCGCAGCGCCTGTTCCACCGTCGCGTTTTGTATATCGTTTATGCTCCAGTCATAAAACGGTCCGCCGGACGCGGTAAGAATAACCCTGCGGACTCCCGCCGCCTCCGTGCCGTTAAGGCACTGGTACAGCGCGGAAAGTTCGCTGTCTACAGGATAAATTTTTGCCTTTGACGTCTGTTTCTGTTTTACGATATGCCCCCCGCATACAAGGGACTCCTTATTTGCGAGAGCCACATTTATACCGCAGTCAAGGCATTCTATAAGCGGCGGCAGCCCCGCTATGCCGACCACTGCAATAAGCACTATATCGGGGTTTTCAACCGTGCAGGATTCAAGCAAAGCCTTAAGCCCAAACCCGGTGCGAACACCTGCTTTGCGCTCAAATTCAACGCTCCCTTTAAGTCCGGTCAGCCCCGCGTAACTCGCGCCGAACTTTTTAGCCAGCCTCGCCAACTCGTCGCTGTCTTTGTGCGCCGTCAGCGCGGTAACCGAAAACTTATCGGGAAACCGTTCAATTATATCAAGCGCCTGCCTGCCTATAGAGCCGGTTGCGCCAAGTATGGCAATTTTCTTCATTTTCAGTCCTTTTATTATACCGCTATAAGCAGGTAGAAAGCGTAAATCACCGGACATATGAACAACACGCTGTCAAGCCTGTCAAGCGCGCCGCCATGCTCTCCCATAATATGCCCAAAATCTTTTATGCACAACCTGCGCTTTATATACGAAGCCGTAAGGTCTCCTATTTGCGTTAATACGCCAAGTACAATTCCGAGGGCGACATACCACAGCGGAAATATATTTACATCGAATTTGCTCTGCAAAAATATGCCCGCGGCCGTTACAAAACCCGCGCCGAAAACAAGACCGCCTATAGCTCCTTCCACAGTCTTTTTTGGGCTGACGGCAGGCATAAGCTTGCGCTTTCCAAAAAACCGTCCCGTCAAATACGCAAACGTATCCGTCACAACCGCCACGCCAAAAGCTATTATAATCAAAAATCGGGAATTGTTTTCCGAAGGCGCAATCATAAAGGAAAACATAAACACAAAAAACAACCCCGGGTAAAACAGCGCCAGCGCCGTTATAACGCTGTCCTTTACATTGCGTCCGGTAAGCATAGGCAGGGTTATAAGTATCATTACCGCGGCAGCAAGCAGCAACGCGATTCCCGTAAACCCTCCGGCATATGCGAAAACAGGGTAAATCAGCGCCGCGTAAGCGTACCCTACGGCATATACGGGCTGCGCAATAACAGACAGCGCGCGCAGTATCTCATACATGCAAAATACGGCAATCGCCGCGACAACAATCTGGCTGTAAACCCCGTGTATGTAAACCACCGAAAATAATATTATTAGCGCCGGTATGGCGTAAAGTATGCGTTTTATCAATCAGTTCCCCCCAAACCGCCGTACCGCCTATTTCTTTCCGCGAAGCATTCAAGCGCCTTGGCATACTGTAGCTCATCAAAATCCGGCCACAACGTATCCGTGAAATAAAACTCGGCATACGCTAACTGATACAGCAGAAAATTGCTTATGCGCTGCTCTCCGCTTGTACGTATAAGCAAATCCGGATCGGGCTGGCCGGCCGTTGATAAAAGCGTTGATACATACGATTCGTCAATATCGTTTTGCCCGCGAGCCTCGCGCACGGCTGCTTTAACCGCGTCAACAAGCTCCTTACGCCCGCCGTAATTAACCGCCATATTTACGGTTAATCCCGTGTTGGCGCGCGTTGTTCGCACCGCCCGTTTTATCTCGTCCGCTACGGCTTTCGGCAGCTCGGTTATATCTCCAAGCGTTTTTATGCATACATTTTTCTTATGCAGTTCCGCGAGTTCCTTTATAAGGTATTCAATAAGAAGTTTCATTAAAACGCCCACCTCGTCGGCAGGGCGTTTCCAGTTCTCGGTGGAGAACGCGAATAAGGTTAAATAGCGTATGCCTATATCCGAACTCATTCGTATTATGGTTCTTACCCTCTCAACGCCCGCGCGGTGTCCCGCCGAGCGCGGCAGCCCCTTGGCTTTTGCCCACCGCCCGTTTCCGTCCATAATAACCGCGACATGACGGGGCAGGCGCCGCTTGTCTATAAGAGCGTATATATCAGCGGCCGGTTTTTTTTTGCCGAACAATATTTTTGAGATAATCCCCAAAGGCACTCCTTATCAGACCCGCGTCTTAAAATGCGAAACCGTTATTTCGATTTCGTTATTCTTGAGGCCGCGGACGCGTATAACTCTTGTTGAATCGGCGCCGGCAACCCCAAGCCGAGACACGTAAACGGTGCGGCGCACATTATACCCCGCGCCGGCAAGCATTTTTTGCGCCTCGTCCGCCTCAAACCCTATAACATCAGGCATCATACCGACATTATTTCCGTTTCCTTTTCCTTGACTATATCGTCTATCGTTTTTGTTGCTTCGTTCGTCTGCTTTTGCACTTCGTCTTCAAGAACTTTGCAATCGTCTTCGGTAATCTCGCTTGCCTTTTCGCTCTTTTTAAAAGCCTCGTTCGCGTCCCTGCGAATGGAGCGGACGGCGACCTTGGCTTCCTCGCCCTTTTTTCTTATCGTTTTGGCAAGCTCCATACGGCGCTCCTCGGTAAGCTCCGGCACCACAAGGCGTATCACTTTGCCGTCGTTGGCGGGATTGATTCCAAGGTTGGATTTTTGTATGGCTTTTTCCGCCTCGGGAATAAGTTTGGGGTCCCATAATGAAATCACAAGCATACGCGGCTCGGGAGCGGAAATATTCCCCACCTGTCCAAGCGGCGTCGGCGTCCCGTAATAATCGACCATTATACCGTCAAGCAGCTGCGGATTCGCCCTGCCCGCGCGAATATGCGATAACTCTTTCTTGAAAACCGCTATCGTTTTCTCCATCTTAACTTTCGCGTTGTTAAGCGCTTCATGTTCAGCCCGCATTTTACAATACCTCCCCCGAATAATTTTTAAGGCGCGGAATCAATCCGCGTACCGATGCGTTCTCCCGTAACGACACGCTTTATGCCGTCTTTCTGATCAAGCCCGAAGCATACAATGGGTATGTTGTTATCCATACAAAGCGATATGGCCGTTGTATCCATAACGGACAGCCCCTTGTTTATAACGTCTATATAGCTTATGTACTCATACTTTTTGGCGTTTTTGTTGTGCTTCGGGTCGCTATCGTAAACGCCGTCAACGTTTTTCGCAAGCAGTATCAGTTCCGCCTCCATCTCAGCCGCGCGCAAAGCCGCCGCCGTGTCCGTTGAAAAATAAGGATTCCCCGAACCGCAGGCGAATATAACAACACGCCCTTTTTCCAAATGACGCATCGCTCTGCGGCGAATATACGGCTCCGCTATCTGGCGCATTTCTATGGCGGTTAAAACGCGCGTCTGCATACCCTTGTTTTCCAGAGCGTCCTGCATCGCGAGCGCGTTTATGACTGTGGCCAGCATACCCATATAATCGGCCGTCGTTCTGTCCATGCCGACTCCGCTGCGCCCGCGCCAAATGTTGCCGCCGCCCACTATTATTCCTATCTGCACGCCAAGGCGGGCGACTTCTATAAGCTGGTCTGCGACCGCGCCAATAACGTTAAAGTCAAAACCGGCGTTGCCGCGCCCCGCGAGGGCTTCGCCGCTTATTTTTAGTATAATCCGTTTGTACTTGGGCATAATTGCTTAACCTTTCTCCGCAACGGGCTTGACATTCAGTTAAAAAAATACTGTCCGTATAACAAACAACCGTTAAAAAGGGGAGAGCTGTTTTACGCGGCTCTCCCTTTCAGCTCTTATTACTGATTCGTCTGCTTTAATATTTCTTCGGCAAAATCGTCTTTTCTTTTTTCAAGCCCCTCGCCCATCTCATAACGAACAAACCGTTTAATCGAAAGCTTTTCCTTAAACTCCGCTTCCTTTTCCGCTATCAGTTTTTTAATTGTTTTATCCTGGTCTTTTACAAATGGCTGTTCAAGCAAGCATATCTCTTTAAAATACTTTTGTATCCGTCCCTCAACCATTTTGACCGCTATGTTTTCGGGTTTTCCCTCAGCAATCGCCTGCGCCCGAAGTATGTTCTTTTCGCCTTCGATAATATCGGAAGGCACCTGCGTCTGGTCGATATAGCCCGGGTTTGCCGCCGCTATCTGCATGGCGATATCGCGCACGAAGGTTTTAAACTCGGAAGATTTGGCGACCGCGGATGATTCGCATCCGGCCGCAACCAAAACGCCAATCTTGCCGCCCAAGTGGATGTAGCTTTCAATAAGCCCTTCCCCGCCGTCTTCAATACTAAAGCGCTCAAACCTTCTGACGGAGATTTTTTCGCCTATCTCCGCAATCTTTTCATTTATAGCGTCGCTTACCGCCGCGTCTCCCATGGGCAACGCCAGCAGAGCGTCCACGTCTACAGGCGACGCGGCCATAATTTTTTCGGCAACCTGTTTTACAAAAGTCAAAAACGCCGGCGTTTTCGCCACAAAATCCGTTTCGCAATTTATTTCTACAAGAGCGCCCGTGCCGCCGCCGGCAAGCGCGCTGCTTACAACGCCTTCCGCCGCAATGCGCCCTGCTTTTTTCGCTGCCGACGCAAGCCCCTTTTCGCGCAAAACCTTTATAGCCTCGTCAAAATTACCGTTAGTTTCCGTCAAGGCTTTTTTGCAGTCCATCATTCCCGCGCCCGTTTTATCCCTGAGCGCTTTTACATCGCTTGCCTGTATCATTGATTTCTCCTTGCTTTATTCTTGCTTTTCCGGCTCTTGCTCATACGTGCCGTAATCTATATTCTCGCCATTCTCCGGCTTCTTTTCGGCAGACTGCTCCTGCGTATCCGTTTTTACCGCCGCGTCGGTAAGCTGTTCGCCCTGTTTGGCTTCTATGCACGCGTCCGCGATTTTTGACGACAGCAGTTTAACGGCGCGTATGGCGTCGTCGTTTCCCGGTATGGCGTAGTCTATCTCGTCCGGATCACAGTTGGTATCCACTATTCCCACAAGCGGTATGCCAAGAGATCTGGCTTCCGCTATGGCTATGCGCTCTTTGCGCGGGTCAACTATAAACAAAACGCCAGGCAGTTCTTTCATATCGCGTATGCCGCCGAGGTTTTTCTGCAGCTTTTCGTGCTCGTGGCGAAGCTTGATAACTTCCTTTTTGGGAAGCATAGCGAATTCGCCGCTTTCCTCCATGCGTTCAATCTTCTCAAGCCTTCTTATTCTGCTGCGAATCGTTTTAAAATTGGTCAGCATACCCCCCAGCCACCGCTGGCTTACATAGAACATGCCGCAGCGCTGCGCTTCCTGCTCTATTGACTCTTGAGCTTGTTTCTTGGTGCCAACAAAAAGCACCGTTTTGCCTTCCATAACCGCGTCGCGCACGAAAAAATACGCCTGTTCCACCATCTTTACTGTCTTCTGTAAATCGATGATGTATATACCGTTGCGTTCCGTGAAGATGAATTTTTTCATCTTGGGATTCCAGCGCCGTGTTTGGTGTCCGAAATGAACACCCGCTTCTAAAAGCTGTTTCATTGAAATGACCGACATATATCCTCCTCGTTTTTTTCCTCCCGCCGAATCACCTTCCTGCACAACCCTTAAGGGCACGAATGCAAAAATCCTCGGCGGTGTGACATTTCTTTTGGAATTATAGCACAGCGTTTTTCTTAAATCAACCGATTACTTACACAAAAAAACTAAACGGCTGTATTTATTGATGCGCCGCTGTATCAAAACCTTCTTATTGCTCAGACTCGCCGGATTTTAGCTCGCCCGCGTTTCTGCGTTTGCGTATTGAAAATACCTCTTCGAATACAACGAGCAGGCTGCCCGCTATAATCACCACATAATATGTTATAAACCGCCATATAAGCATAGCGATGGGAACCGCCCTGCCGAACATGTTTCCAAAAAACAGCAGGAATCCGCCCTCGGCCGCTCCGGCGGTGCCGGGCGTTGGGAAAAAAGATACCGCGATGTAGAACATAGCCTGCATAGTGAACACGTCAATAACGCTGTGAGCCGTATTTCCGAACGCCAAATAGATAAAATATGTTATAATGAATAAAAAGCACAAGTTTATAACCGATATTATAAACGAGCCGACCGCGCGCAGCTTATAGCGCGAAATATATGAGGCGGCGGTGTGGTAATCGTCTATAGTCTTGGCAAAGTCCTCAAAGGTTTTTTCCTTATCCTTAACAAGCCTGAGCCGGTTTAAAAGGCGTATAAGCGCCGCGCCGAAATTCAATACAATCCTTTTGTTTATAATCGTTAATATTATTACAAACACCGACACAAGGTTTACCGCGAACCCAAGCATTGTAATCCAAAAAACCTCAGTGTAATTAACATAATAGTAACTTCCGCGAACCACAATCGCGGCTAAAAATATAGCGCATAAAGACAGCTCGTATATTACAAACTTAATGCAAACTATGCATGTCGCGGCGCCGACAGGCACTTTATTCCGGCGCATGTATACCACCTGAACAGGCTGCCCTCCGGTCGCGAACGGCGTTAACGCCCCATAATACAACCCTATAATGCCTATTTTTATTGATTGAAGAAACGGCTCGCGCTTATACATATACGAGGTAATATCATGAAGTAAAATAGCGTCGGTAAGCCAAAAAAGCAGCAGCGAGCCCAAACAGGCTACAAGCCACCAAACAGAGAAACTCGCAATAGCTTTAAATACTTCTTCTACATCCGGACTAAAAATCGTTATAATGACAATTGCAATAACCGTGATAATTATGTATATAATACTAAAACGGTATAACCGCTTTGATTTTTTCATCGCCCCTCCCAACCTAAAATAATGTCAGCATAATAACAGATATATATATTAAAATCAAGAAACAAAACTCTTTTTTCTACGGATTAACTCTTTTTAGCATAACAAAAACCGCTGAAGGCCCCGGCGGATATTGTTATGCCTGTTTGAGCTTATTGCCTTTATTTTGGCTTACAAGATAAAGATACCTCTCAAACACACTCTCAACCGCTTCCTCCCAGCTCTTGTAAATCGTATCTCTGGCAGTCTCCCCAACTTGCCGCGCGTGTTCCGGATTTTCTATTATGTGTTTCACTATATTAAAAAGCGCTTCCGCGTTATTGTCTATTAAAAAACCGTTCTTTTCTGTTATGCCTTGCGATGTTGTCGTGGCTTTGGCGAAAACGGTAGGACAGCCGCACGCCGCCGCTTCGCGCGGGACAAGCGACGACATATCATAAAGCGAAGGAAACAGCAGCGCGCTGCTCCTCAGATAAATTTTAGCCAATATATTTCTGTCAAGTATCCGTCCGGCGAAAGCAACGCAGTCATTAAGACCGTAAGCCGCGACTAATTTTTCCATGTCATTACGCCTCGGCCCGTCGCCGACAAACAGCATATGAAATTTTTCACCGCGCTCTTTGAGAATTTTTAGGGATTCTATTATCAGGCGGGTGTTCTTCTGCCAAATATGCTGGCCTACAAAAACAAACAGCGGCACGCCGGCGGTTAAAGCAAACATACGGTTTACTTCTTTATCGTTCTCCTTTGAGCGGCAATGTTTCTCAATATCGCACGCGTTCTCCATTATCTGGACATCACCGGTATAACCGTATTCGCGCAGCGTTTTCACGGACGATTCATTTACCGCCCATACCTCGTCGGCAGATTCATAAAACGAAACTATCTTCGCAATAATGCCCTCCACCAGCTTTTCGGATTTCAGCGCGTCCATAAAATCGTCTCTGTACTTTGAATGGAACGTGGCGACCAGCGGAATCTCAAGCCTGCGGGCAATGCTTCGCGCCGCAATACCCGTACCAAAAGGAGAATGCGCGTGAACTATATCGAACTGTATTTTTTTAAGCGCCATCCAAAAAGACGTCGACATCTGCGGCACCCCGAAACGGTATTCGTTTCGAATAGGCACTTTTATAGAGTGAAAACGATGCACATCGAATTCAAACATAGCATCGTCAGCCTGAGGATGCTTAGGCGTTATCACACAGCAAGAGCCGTACTTTTTATTAAGCCAGTGAGCATAATTTTGGACAACATTCGCAACGCCGTCTATAACCGGCGGAAACGATTCGTTGAATTGACCTATCGTCAGTTTCATTACAAACACTCAACTCCTAAAATGCATTAACCCTACCCCGACCCCTCTATTATAGCAAAACAACAGAATATTTCAATTGCATTGTGTTTTATGGCTTTGCGTTCATCGTTTTTGCCTTTAGCGCATATGAAGCCTCTCGTTTGCTATCTCGATAACATCGGCTATAAAATCGCCTATAAGCGGAAGATTATTAACAAATGACTGCTGAAGAATATAAAGCACAAGCGCCCCAAGCAGCGTGAAACCTACGGCAAGCCCCAAACCGCGCGCGAGCCCCCCCAAAAAATTGTTGCGTATCATCCGTCTTGTATTATTAAGGTGCATAAGATACTCGCCAAGCTTTAACTTTTCAAGCATCAGCGCCAGTTCATTAAGCCTTTTGTTTAAATCACACCGCGTCCTTCTTGTGCGCATTATCCTTTACTCCTCATTGATTAGTTTGGATAACGCACTCAATTTAATGCACAATGATAAGGCGGCGTTTACACACAATAAAAATGACGGATAAACCGCCATTTAAAAGTGTGCCCCGTTATCTATTCCAGTATTTCGTCAATAAGCGATTTTAGCTCCTCTTCTTCTTTCGGGTCCTTAATTACGGTTGATTCCGGCTTGCTTTCGGTGTCGTACAGCCATGAAAAATCGCCGTAAAGCTGGCTGCCGGCAGGTTTATCCGGATTAGTTTCTTCATTATCCTCCGGATAATTACCGTTCTCAATCTCGCTTAAAGCTTTGTTTATCTCGTTAAGCTCCATAAAACCGTCTTCGTCAAGTTTAGGAGGCTGGAAACCGGCTTGCTTTTCATTATCCGGTTCGTTTTCCCGCTCCGGTACAGTAAACGCATCCTCGACCCCGTAAACTTCCGGAGCAAATTCCATATCGTTTGCGTTTTTCATATCGGCATTGTCATCGGGAGCACGCTCGGGAACCAAAATGCCCATATCATTTAAGCTTTCGGTCATATCCTTGTCTATACGTTCGAGAGCGTCCGTATTTATGCCGCCGAACGGATCGGTTTCCTGTCCAAAATAACTGCGATAGGTCTTTTCAAAATAAGCGGCTTGCGAGTTTATCATATTCGCGAAACTGGACGCGAACCCCTGGGCGCACGCCCTTAGCTCCTCAAGCCGGTTTTGAGACTCCGCAAGCTCTTTTGTTGTCTTTGCCGCCCGCTCTTTAGACGTGCTCTCCGCGCTGCTTATTATAAGCTCCGCCTTGCGCGTTGCCTCGCCTATAATACGTTCGGCCGTTTTCTGCGCGGAAACAAGCGTTTTCATTATAGTCTCTTCGCTGTGCTTTATATTGTTAACCTTCTCTTCGGCCGCGCTTACTTTTTCTTTAAGCGACGCGTTCTCTTCTAAAAGCGTTTTAAGCTCATCTATAATCTGGTCTAGAAACTTATCTACCTCATCCTCGTCATAGCCTTTAAAAGACCGCTTAAAGGTCTTTTCCAAAATATCTTTAACAGTTAAAGGCATGCCCGCTTCCCCTTTCAAAAATAATTTTAGCAAGCATTGATATCATATCTCAATCAACACCATACTATACAATGCACATGCCGCAAGAGAATCCTGCGGCACGCATCTTAAAAATTATTAATCAAACCTGCGAAAACCCTCGCGGCTTCCCCGTTCGTCCACATTTTGCATCACATCGACGTTTGAGGGCGCGACTACGAATATGTTTCGAGCCACTTTTTTAAGATCTCCCCCAAGCGAATACACCGCGCCGCCTATAAAGTCTATAATCCTTTGCGCAAGTTCCCGGTCAAGCTCGTCCAAATTCATTATTACCGGTTTTCTTGCCTTAAGATTGTCTATTATCGATTCCGCTTCCTCGTAACTGCATGGCTGATATACAAGCATACGCATTTTCGCAGCCGAGTTGGGCATACCGATTACTTTTGACTGTCTGCGCCTTGAACGTGAATCCTCCTGTATCTGTGCTTCTTCCTCGTAGAAGTTTTCATCATCATCCATCATCTCTTCATCCTCATACTCTTCCTCTTCAAGGCCCACCGCATCAAGAATACGGTTAAAGAAACCTCTCGCCATAATATTTGTAACCCCCTGAATTTTTAATTTGACCTCGCTCCAAACACAGCCGTCCCTATTCTGACCATATTTGAGCCTTCTTCTATAGCAGCCTCAAAATCGCCCGACATACCCATAGATAAGTAAGTAAACGAAGTATATACCTTCCTGAATTTTTCGAAAAGCTTACGCATCTTTACAAAATACGGTCTGTTGTCATCCGCTTCAAGCGCCATAGGCGGTATCGCCATAAGCCCTTTTATACGAATCCTCCTCATAACAGACAGCTCTTTTAGAAAAGATTCAAGGTTTTCCTCGTATATGCCTGATTTTGTCGGTTCTTTGCCGATGTTAAGCTGCACAAGCGCAGAGAGTTCCGTGCCATTTTTTTCGCACTGTTTTTCTATCTCCCGCGCCAGGGAAAGCCTGTCCAGCGATTGCAGCAAGTATATTCCATTGATAATATACTTAACCTTATTGCTTTGCAGCGGCCCTATTATGTGCCAGTTAACGTTTTCTGAAAATTCCTCACGTTTTTTCAGATACTCCTGGACACGATTCTCACCGAAATCCCGTATGCCGGCTTTTTCAGCCTGTCCAACGGCATCGATGCCCACCGTTTTGCTGACCGCAACAATAGCAATATCGCTTTTTGTTCTTCCTGTTTTTTTCGCGCTGGCATCAACCCTTTCTTTAATAATCTCTATGTTTCTTATTATATCGGTCATTTATTTGTCCGCCTTAACATATGACGCTCTTTATCTGTAAATCATCTGACCAAGTTTTAATGCGGGCTGTTGCTGATAATTCTTTATAAGCACATATTCACCGTCGTCCGCAACTATATCAACAGGTATATACTCTCCGTCAAGCGTTTCCACATAATCAGCGCGTTCTATTGTTATAACACAGCTTTTAGGTATTCGCAGCGATTCCTGCACGCCGTAGAGCCTTGCCGATACGCGCCTGTCGCCCAAAAGCGCCCCTATATTATCCTGTATCATTATAGTGTACACAAAACCGTCATTATTTTCAAGCCCCGACGCGTCGTATACCACCCCGTTATAACGCATATGAAGGTACTCGTCAAAAACAATTGAAAATGTGTTGCCCTTATACATCTCGGGTATCCTTTTATCTGACAAAAGAACCACATACCACTCGTTTTCATTTACCAGACGGTAAAGCGGCGCGTAAGCCTGGTTATCCTGCGATATCTGCACCGTTTTGCCCGCCATAACCTCTTCAATGGCGACCCGCGTAAATTTTCCTATGTTCTCCTTCGACATTAGCCTCTCGCAGCCGTCAAAGTAAAAACTTACGGCGCCGCCGTCTTCCGCGACAAGCAGTTTTCGCCATTTTGAGAACATATTCTGCAGTTCTTCTTCCTGCTCATAAAGGTCTCTCAAATGATCGTCGGGCACTGTCACGCCCTTAAGATATTGCATACGCTCGCTTAGCAGCGCTTCCATCTGCCGCTCAAGGCCAAGCATGACAAAATTATTTTGTTTATGAACAGCCTGCTGAATATCGCGCGCGTTAGAATCAATCCTTCCGTTTATCTCGTTTAATTTTTCATCAATTATCCCTTTGCGCCGTTCTTCAATCTGGTGCTTTAATATGCTTTTTTGCAGCTCCACCAGTTTTGACAAGGAGTCGTCGTTGTAGCCCCACTCATAAACTTCCGCTATTGCGTCCCCCGCTACGACACTTTGGGCTTCTTCCGCAATAAATTTCGTTTTGCCGTAATTCTTTGACAGATAGACGACTTCATCGCGAACAATAAGCATTTCAAACCTTGCGTCAAACTCCGCCGAAGCCCATTCCACAGCGACGGTCGGGCGGCTGCGCAGAAGCATTGCCAGTATGGCGCCAAAGACACTTATAACCACAAACATAATTATAAAGAACTTAAATCTTGGTCTGCGCCTTACCGCCATAAAAACCCCTTCCAAGGTGCATGTATAACTATTCTCTGTATGTTTAGCAAAACCCTTTGACAGGGAAAATAAAAAAACCGCGAATCCGTGCGGTACAGCCTAAAAAAAATGTCAAAGCGCCATTTTGACCTCAACGCTATTCCCGCATCTGTTGTACCTTATCTCTTCGCAAAGAGCGCGCACAAGCATAAGCCCCCGTCCGCGTTCACGAAATAATACATCGTCCGGCTTCGCGATAACGCTTTCGTGCACAAAACCTCTGCCGCCGTCCGCAACGCCTATGCGCAGCTGCCTTCCCACCACCCCCGCTTTAAATATAACGGGTGACTGCACCGTAGGCATGGCATGTTCAAAACTGTTTACCAAAAGCTCGTTTATAACAAGCGTTATATCATATCTTCTTTCTTCGCTAAGCGGCGCGTGCTTTTGTATTCCAGTTAAAACACACTCCGCAACTTTTTTAATATCATCTATAGATGTCAGCACATATCGGCTTGAATAGCTCATTAAAAAGCACCAAAAGCACAAAGAGTTGTACCCGGCGCTCCGCTCCGTGTACCGTGCTCAACATCTATATACCCTCAAGCAAGCTTTTCTAAACTCATTTCTCATAGAAATTTCGGAACTTTAAAAGTATCTTGCGCTCAATACGCGACACATACATTTGAGATACTCCAAGGGACGCCGCCACTTCGCGCTGGCTTTTATCGCCCACATAACGCTCGTGTATTACCTGTTTTTCAACGTCGCTTAAATGATCAAAACAATACGCAAGAAAAGCCCTGTCCTCAACCTTTTCGTAGGCGTTGTCGGTGCAGCCCACGAGTTTAATAAATTTCGCGTCTTCATTAACGGCTACGTAACTATCCAGCGAAGCGGCGTAGCCGGCCGTCTGCGCTTCCATAAGCTCGAGTATGCGCTCAACCGAAAAACCAAGATACTCCGCCACCTGCTCCGGCGTCGCGCCGTGCCCCTGCCGCGCCGATATGGCTCCTTTTGCGTCCTCAAGTTTCCGTATCATTTCACTTTCCCTGCGTGAAATGCGTATCATGCGCGTCTTATCGCGAAAATAGTTTTTTATCTCCCCGACAAGAGTAGGCGTGGCGAAACTGGCGAACTTTACACCCCGCGAGCATTCAAAACGCTCGAGCGCTTTGACGAGAGCGAGCGACGCGACCTGATACAAATCGTCGTATTCCACGCCCCTGCCGACAAACTTTTTGGCGACTATCTCGGCGATATACAAAAATCTCTCAAGAATATAATTTCTTAGAGTTTCGTCCCTGCTTTGCTCATACTCTAAAAACAATTCCTGTTCTTTCAGATCTTCGAATCGCTCACACATAGCCTTCCCCAAACGCCAAAAGCTTTAATCCCTTCCGCTTATATGCCTGTCCGTTTATTGTTACGGCAGCCTTTTATTCAATGTAACGGCGCTTACCGCGCCGCCGCCGGATATAAAATCACACTCGTCCACCAGCGCGTCCAACAGATACTGGCTTAACTCGCCGTTGGCCTCCCTGTCCGCCGCAACTCCCGCGGCTTTCCCCGCCGCGACAAATTTTAAAAAAAGACCGTTATTAACAGTCACGCAAAGCTCTATTGATTCGGGCTCCGCCGCAAGCAGCATTGTACACGCCTCCGCGCTTGCCACCTTTAAATCCTCTATATCCTCTATATCAAAACCGACACGCTCGGCCACGGCGGAAACCACCAGCCGCACGGCAAGTATATAATCGGGCTTGGCCGGAACGCTAAGACGGATAATATCGCTGTTCACTTATCGCTCACCTCTATTGCAAATATTCTGTCCAGCCCCGTCAATGTAAATATTTTTGCGATGTAAGGTTTTAAGTTGATTATGCTTATCTGCTTTTCAGCTTCTTTCACCTTCTTCAAAGCGCTGACGAGTACGCCAAGCCCTGTCGAATCAATATACTTTAAGCTTTCGCAGTCAAGAACAATATCGGCTTTTTTCTCGTCAATAAGAGCGTGAAGTTCGCTTTTCAAACTTTCCGCGTTGTAAATATCGACCTCTCCGTACAGGTGAACATCCCAAGTGCTGTGTCCCTCATCATAATTGGCATCCAAGAGCATTTTCTTCCCTCCCCTGTTTTGTTTCTCGATTGCGCCGCTTTTTTGCTTAAAGCAATAATATTCACCGCCGCACGGCTTGCTATAATGTTACGCTTTACTTTTAAAGCCGGTTATCAGTATAAACTTCCTTCTTTTTCGGGTCCGTAAATAACTCCCCTGCACGTCATAATATCATTGTTCATATTCTTTGTAAATAGTGCCGGCATCGTGGTATAATAATGTAAAAACGTCGAGAAAAGGGGCGGACGTATGCACAGCTTTATAGAGGATATATGCGATAACCCCGTTATCGCGGCGGCGCAAAGCCGCGAAGCGCTTGAAGCCGCGCTGGCTTTTGGCGTGTCCAATATAATACTTCTCGGCACCGATATATTTTCAGCCAAGGCGTGTGTGGACGCCGCGAAATCCGCGGGCAGCCGCATCTTTTTACATATGGATTTAATTGACGGGCTCGCGTCCGGCTCGAGGGCTCTTGACTACGTATATTCCAGTATGGAGCCGAGCGGCATAATCAGCACGCATACTTCTCTTATCAAATATGCGCGCGAACAGGGCATTTTCTGCATACAGCGTTTCTTTGCGGTAGACAGCGCGTCATTAGGCGACGCGGTGCGTACCGCCGCCCGTATAAAACCGTCTATGGCGGAGCTTATGCCCGGCATAATACCGGGCGTTATACAGCGTTTTACACAGGCGGTTGATATACCCGTTATAGCCGGAGGGCTTATCACTCAACGGCAGGAAGCGGTAGCCGCGCTTTCGGCGGGCGCCGTGGGCATATCCACGAGCTGCCGAGACCTTTGGCACGAATAACAATCATATTTCTTCCGCCTGCTCCGCCGCGGCGACGGCCAGCGCGATTTCCAGCCTTTTTTTCTGCATAGCGCAGCCTATTTTATACGGAACAAATATATCGTTGTTTATGTTGAAATTGGCGGCGGCGCATCCCCCGCTGCAATAATATTTTGCCCAGCACCGTTGGCATTCCGATATATTGTTTATATTGCATTGTTCAAACCGCCGTGTTATCGCCCCGTCAAGTCCTTTTTTAAACACGCTGCCTATTTTATATTCGGGGCGCGAAACGAACTGATGGCAAGGGTATATATCCCCCGCGGGAGACACCGCCACGTATTCGGTGCCCGCGCCGCAGCCGCGTATGCGCTTTAGCTTGCACGGCCCCGCGTTTAAGTCCACCATAAAGTGGAAGAAGGTAAATCCCGCGCCTTCCTTCCTGCGCCGCGCATATTCCGCGGCAAGCGTTTCGTACTCCGCGAAAACCGCGGGCAGATGCTCCTCTTTTATGGCGTTGGCTCCGGCGGTGACTACCGGCTCTATAGAAACGCCGGAGTATCCCAAATCGGCTAAGTGCAGCACATCCCGCGAAAAATCAAGATTATTCGCCGTAAATGTGCCGCGCACGTAATATTCTCCCTGCCTGCCGGCAAGCAGCTTGTAAGCGTTTTCCGCCACCCTTTCGTAGCTTCCCGCTCCGCCCGCCGTTTTGCGCACGGCGTCGTGTACATGCTGCCGCCCGTCTATGCTGACAACCACATTATCCATTTGGCGATTTAAATACTTTATCATCTCATCCGTTATACCGTAAGCGTTGGTTGTTACGGTAAACCGAAAATGCTTTCCGGACTGCTTCTCTTTGCTTCGCGCGTAGCTCACCGTCTTTTTAAGCACGCTAAAATTAAGAAGCGGCTCGCCGCCGAAAAAATCTATTTCTATATTGCGCCGCGCACCCGAAATATTTATCACAAAATCTATGGCGGCCTTCGCGGTTTCGGCGCTCATAAGCTCACGCTTCCCGGCAAACGCGCCGCCCTTGGCGAAGCAGTAAGCGCAGCGCAGGTCGCAGTCGTGAGCCAAATGCAGGCACATGGCCTTTATAACGTTTTCCGGCATCGGCGTGTCCTTATCGGGCGCGGAAAACAGCAGCCCCGCACGCTTTAACTCAAGCAGCTCGTCCGCTATCTCTCCGCCGCCGCGCAAAGCCGCGTTAATATCGCCGCCCTGCGCCTCCGTCCGCTCCAGCTCCTCTAAAACTTTATAGCTTTCTTCGTCCGGCATATGTATGCTGCCCGTTTCAACATCGAGCACGTACCGGCCGCCGCCGTATGTAAACGCGTGAATCAATTAAATCCTCTTTCAAAAACAAAAAAGCGGACCGCTTCAGCCGCTTTTATAAACGTGGTTTTTTTCTAACGATATTTTTTATCACAGCGCTGATTGGCAAGCGTACACGATGTTTTGCACGCCGACTGGCACGAGGTTTGGCACTCTCCGCAGCCTGTTTTTTCCTTATTGTCCTTCAAGCTTCCCTTTACAACCGTTTTAATATGCTTCATAAGTAACCCTCCAATGCGAACAAAAGCCGTTTTTACATTACCGATTATATAATAAACGGCAGTATGAATGCAACCTTATTATTTTGACCTTCTAAACGGCAGAGACCGTTTTTTCGATGTTTTCGACGTTCTTCGCCCCGTTTTTGTAAAATTGGCTATAATAATCGCGAACACCATGCCCACAAGCATTCCCATAAGCATATCCGAGAAAAGCAAGGCGATATTTCCGAACATCCCCTCTATGAGAGAAAAAACAAGGTAGCTTAACAGTATAAACATCATGCCCGCAAGACCGCCCGTAATCCACTGCTTTTCTGCCAGTCCTTTTATAGCAAAATACGACGCCGCCATTATGCCGCCTATTTTTATTATCTGGTTTATAGGCGCTATAACGCTGTCGGCAAGGCCTGTTTCCTTAATTATCAGCGCAAACAGCAGTATTACCGCAACGGTGAACACCATTGATACCAAAGTGCCTTTAAGCGCGTTTTTCAAGAACACGCCCGCCGGCTTTTTCTTTGCGCTTTTTTCCGCCACATTCGCATTCATACACACATCTCCCTTCACTCATGTATATAGATATGAG
>CAZPHS010000010.1:0-61673 GCA_964586785.1 uncultured Christensenellaceae bacterium | reverse complement strand
AAGTTTTCGGACGAAAAATGCCAAGCACAAATGGCGTTTTCAAATTCTTAGCTTCAAATATATTTTTCTCTATTAATTGTGCGCTTTTAAGCTTAATTTTTAAGATTAGAATAGATACAAAGCTATAAACAAGCAGAGCTATTATTCCTAAAACCCAAACGTATGCTCCTATTTCCACGTAAATCTGAAGTGGATTCACACTTGCCCCAATAGACGGTGCGGGGAAATCAACTACTCCTATCCCACTGTTAACCTGTGGGCTTTGTTGATAGATAATATCATAAGGGATTGGCACAGCACTTGAACTTCGTGGCATAAGACTAAATATGCTTTCAAAGGAGAATGGAATTATAAGGCGAAAAGCAACCACACCCCATAAGGCATAGGAGATAAATTTTGGAGATTTTTTAAGCAGCAGCCTGATTAGTATTACAAAGGGGATTATATAACTTGCCGTCAAGCTCATATTTAAAACTGTAAGAAATAGTTCATTCATTATTACACCCCTTGTGTTCATCAATCAATTTTTTCAACTCTTCGGCTTGATGATTGTTTAATTTTTTACCGCTGATAAATGATGTTAGAAATTTTGGCAACGATCCTCCAAAGGTATCCTCAACAAAACGTATACTCTGATTTGAGTAATATTCATACTTTGTAATTTGCGATGAAACCACCGCGTTTTCATTTCGAAAAATACCCTTTTCACATAACTTTTTAAGCACTGTATATGTTGTGGACTTTTTCCAGTTCATTTCTTTTATACTTAGCTTCACAAGAGCGCCGGAGCCAATCGGCTCGTTTTGCCAGATTAGTTCCGCAAATTTCTCTTCAGTTTCCGCGAGTTTATAATACTTCATGGTAAATTTCCTTGGTCTATTTAATATCGACTTCATATTATAAGTCTATATCGGATAGACCTATATGTCAATAATGATTTCTTTTAAAAATATAACAAATACAAATTACAAAAAACCGCCAACCAAAAGAATTAATCTTCTGATTGACGGTCATATTAGGATTAACCCTCAAACGCCTTTTACACCATCCAGCCCTAAAACCCGTAATCTTCGTCAATAAGAACCACATGTATCCGCTTGTTCTTGGTGGGGCGGTGCAGGAAAACGGTGACATTGCACATACGCTGCTCGCTGTCGCAGTCCATGCAGCGGTTTTGCGTGGCGCACGGTGTAGAAAGAGAATTTTTTCTCGCGTTGGGCGGGCACGCTTCTTTTTTGATTCTCGCGACAGCCGTGCCGGTGTTTTTTGTAAGCTTGTTGCGGCCGGCGACGAAAATGACAACGGGAGGTCCGTAGAAAGAAGCGGCCACGCGGTTGCCCGTGCCGTCTATATTAACGAGCACTCCGTCAAGCGTTACGGCGTTGGCCGATGTTAAATATATATCGGCGCCCATTCCTTTAGCTTTGGCCTCGTTTGTATCTTCGCCCTTTCGCGCGGCCAGCTCGCTCGAATAAACGGTGTTTCCGCGCTCCGTAATCGAATCCGCTATGCCCGTATCAAAAAGCGTAACGCTGCCGCCGAAACCTACAGTATCATCTTTACCAATAAGCGAGTTAACATAATCCCTGGCCGCCGCCGCGTCCTTCGCATAAACGGCCTTAAACCCGTTTTTATTAAGCGCCGCCAAAGTTTTTTCAATATTGCTCATAATGTCCCTCCTAAAAAAGCCGTCAGATAATATATTATATATAATATAACAAGAATGACGCAAAAGCAATTGTTGCAATTCCCCGATGTTTTATATAATATAATTTGCGTGACAATGGGAGGATTAGTTTGTATGGCGGCCGACATGGAGAAAATAAGAAACTTTTGCATTATCGCGCATATTGACCACGGCAAATCAACTTTGGCGGACAGGCTTATTGAGCTTACGCACACCGTTTCTCAGCGCGATATGAAACAACAGATACTCGACACAATGGATTTGGAACAAGAGCGCGGCATTACTATTAAAGCGCAGGCCGTTCGTATGTTTTATCAGTTCGGCGGCGCGGAATATATTCTTAATCTTATAGACACTCCCGGGCATGTGGACTTTAGCTACGAAGTGTCGCGTAGCATGGCGGCATGTGAGGGGGCTATACTCGTTGTGGACGCGAGCCAAGGTATAGAAGCTCAAACTTTAGCCAACGTATACCTTGCTATGGACAACGGGCTTGAAATACTGCCCGTAATCAATAAAATAGATTTGCCCTCCGCGCGTATTGACGAAGTGTGCAAGGAAATCGAAGACGTATTAGGGCTTGATACTTCTTACGCGCCGCGCATAAGCGCAAAAGAGGGCACAGGCGTAAACGATGTCATAGAAGCTGTAATAAAGCACCTTCCGCCTCCAAAGGGCGATTTTAGCGCTCCGCTTCAAGCGCTTATTTTCGATTCGTATTACGACAATTACAAAGGCGCCATAAGCTACGTGCGCGTTAAAAACGGAAGCGTTTCCGAGGGCGACGGTATACTTTTCATGGCCGCCGGAAAACGCTTTGAGGTAACGGAAACGGGAGTTTTTCTGCCGGCGCCGTTAAAAACGCAAAGTTTAAGCGCGGGCGAGGTAGGCTATATCGCCGCCAGCGTAAAAAACGTATCCGACACGCGTGTAGGGGATACCATAACAAACGCCAAAGGCGGCGCGGCGTCGCCTATGCCGGGCTATAAACATGTAACCCCTATGGTGTTCTGCGGTATATACCCCGCCGACGGCGCGAATTATGAAGACCTTCGCGACGCGCTGGCAAAGCTGTCGCTTAACGACGCTTCATTAATATACGAGCCCGAAACCTCGGTTGCTCTCGGCTTTGGGTTCCGCTGCGGTTTTCTGGGGCTGCTGCATATGGAAATAATTCAGGAACGCACGGAGCGCGAATACGATTTGGACATAGTCACCACCGCGCCCAGCGTAAGCTACCACGTCACAACTGTAAAGGGGGAAAAGGTTATAGTCGAGAACCCTACAAACCTGCCTCCGGCAACCTCCATAGAATATATGGAAGAGCCTTTCGCCGATGTGACAATAATGATGCCGGACGAATATGTGGGGGCGGTGATGGATATATGCCAGGAAAAACGCGGCATTTTTAAGAACATGGAATACATAGAGGAAACGCGCGTTATGATACATTATGAGCTGCCGCTTAACGAGATTATTTACGACTTTTTTGATATATTAAAATCGCGCACGCGCGGCTACGCATCGCTTGATTACGAATTGACAGGCTACAAAAAAAGTGATTTGGTACGGCTTGATATAATGCTTAACGGCGAGGTATGCGACGCTTTGTCAATAATAGTCCATCGTGACAAGGCGTACGCCCGCGGACGCGGCATTGCGGAGAAGCTTAAGGACGCGATACCGCGCCAGATGTTTGAGGTGCCCATACAGGCGGCGATAGGCGGTAAAATAATTGCGAGGGAAACCGTTAGGGCTATGCGCAAAGACGTTCTCGCGAAATGTTACGGCGGGGATATAACGCGCAAAAAGAAACTGCTTGAGAAACAAAAAGAGGGCAAGAAGCGTATGCGTCAGGTCGGCAGCGTGCAGGTTCCGTCCGAGGCGTTTATGTCCGTCCTCAAAATGGACTGATGCGCCCGCTCGGGCTGTATGTGCATATACCGTTTTGCCGCCGTAAATGCCATTACTGCGACTTTGTTTCATTCTCCGGCATGGAAGGCGTTTTTAATCGCTATATTGACGCGGTTATTGCGGAGGCAAAACAGTATAAAAAGCTTTTTAAAGAATACGTAGTCGATACGGTTTTTATTGGCGGGGGCACGCCGTCGGTTCTCGAAATTCCGCATATAATAAAACTGGTTAGCGGTATAAATAACGCGTTCCGGCATCATATAAAAGAATTTACCATAGAGACTAATCCGGAAAAATTAAACGCCGAAAAACTATCCGCCTATTCAGATTTGGGAATAAACCGCGTAAGCATTGGTTTGCAGTCCCACGACGATACAATACTGCGGCGTATAGGCAGACGCCATACATGGGATGATTTTTTGCGTGCCTATACCGATGCTTCGCGCTTTTTTAAAAACATTAATACCGATATTATTTTCGGTCTCCCCGGGCAAACAACCGAATGCTTTTTTGAAACTGTAGAAAAGGTTATTTCACTAAAACCGCAGCATGTGTCCGCTTATTCGTTAAAGGTTGAACAAACAACGCCCCTCGCGAAAAGTTTTTCCGGAGCTGATGAGGATACTGACAGGGCGATGTATCATGGAGCCGTCGATATGCTTGAATCCGCGGGCTATGTTCATTACGAAACCTCTAATTTTGCATTGCCGGAGTTTGAGTGCGGGCATAATCTTAAATATTGGACATGCGCGGAGTACTTAGGATTAGGCGTTGCCGCACATTCTTTCGCGGGCGATGCGCGCCGCTCCAACACGGAAAGCCTGCAAGATTATATGGAAGCTACGGAAAGCCGCTTGCCGCAGGCGGCGGATATGACAAAGCTTGGCGAGCATGAAAAAGCAGAGGAATATATTATGCTGCGTATGCGCCTCGCCGACGGAATTGTCTTTAACGACTATAATACGCGCTTTAATAAAGATTTTTCCGCGGAGTTTTTAAATCAAATATCGGCGGCGCAAAAGATGGGGCTTATAGTTGCGGACAAAGACGGTATAAGACCGACAAAAAAGGGTTTCGATTTGCAAAACACTCTCATATGCGAATTTATTAAATAACATTAAAAATCAATTCAATACTTGACTTTGCAGACAGCAAGTGCTATTTTGATATTAGCACTCATCTAAATAGAGTGCTAACAAACGCGGCGGAAAGGGGGACCTATGAATTTAAGCGAAAGAAAGCTATGCATACTTAAGGCTGTGATTGACGATTATATTATGACCGGGTTTCCTATCGGTTCGCGTACTATAAGCAAAAAACATGGTATTGAGTTCTCGTCGGCCACGATACGAAACGAAATGGCCGATTTGGAGGAGCTTGGGTTTTTGGAGCAGCCGCATACATCGGCGGGGCGCATACCTTCGCAAAAGGCCTACAGATATTATGTTGACAGGCTGATGAAAGTCGTTAAACTGAATAACGCCGAAGCCGGAAATATCAAACGCTATTTTGAGAACAAAATGTCGGAAATAAGCGAGGTTATAGAGAAGGCGGCTCAAGTGCTTTCGGATACTACTCATCACATATCAATGATATTAAAGCCGCAGATGAGAAATTCCACTATAAAGCGCATACAGCTTGTTAAAATAACCGAGAGAAAGGCCATGCTGCTTGTTGTGACAAGCGCGGGGCTTGTAACGGACACCGTAATAAGCGTACCCGAGGGCATGTCTTCGGATTATGTAGAGATGATAGGCACGATGCTTACCGAAAAGTTATCGTCAAAAACACTTGACGAGGCAAACCACGATTTAAGGGGTTTTCTGATAAGCCGCATAAGCGACGACAGCGAGTTTGTTTCCGAAATACTTTTATCCATCGAAGCAAGCGTCGAGCCGCAGGGCGAGAGGGGCATAGTGCTGGGAGGGACGCAGAACATAATCGATTATCCCGAATATATGAGCGTTGAGAAGGCAAAAGACTTTATTTCCGTGCTCCAAACAAAAGAAATGCTTTATGACATGATGAAAAAAGCGGCGGAGCTTGAGTTTTCGGTAACCATAGGGTCGGAAAACGAAGTGAAGGAGCTGAGCGATTTAAGCGTCGTCACCGCCACATATAAAATAGGCGGCAAATCTTTAGGCTCTTTCGGAGTTATCGGTCCTACGCGGATGGATTACGCAAAAGTTGTGTCAATACTTGAGTATGTAAGCAAAAGCTTAAACAGTATACTCTCAAACTTTATAGATTCGGACATATAAACAAGGGGGTAAAAAATGAATGAACAAAAGTATGGCGGTAGCGAAAAAGACGAAACGCAAACAGGCGCCGCCGAAACAAAAAACGAAAAGGTAAACGAGACGGAAAACGCGGCAGAAAAAACGGACTTAGCGCTTGAAAGCGCGTTGAAGGACGCGTTAATCGAAAGGGACGGGCTTAAGGATAAGTACCAGCGAACTTTCAGCGATTTTAACAATTATAAAAAGAGGACGCTCAAATCGTGCGCCGACGCGTTTAAGGACGGGCAGCTTGACGTTATAGAAAAAATGCTGCCGGTGCTTGACAGTATAGACTGCGCTTTTGAGCAGATAGACGAGACAAAAACGGACAAAGGGCTGCTGCAGGGTTTTGAGTTGGTTTGCCGGCAGCTTAAGGATACGATTGAAAAGCTGGGCGTAAAAGAGATACCGGCTTTGGGTGAATCCTTTGACCCGTCCTTGCATCAAGCTGTGCAGATGGTGGAACCGGACGAGGGCGCGGCCGCCGGAAGCGTGGCGGCGGTGGTGCAAAAAGGATATGTCATGGGAGATCGTATCATAAGGAACAGCATGGTTGTAGTTAATAAATCATAAATTTACATAAAGGGAGGGAATCAAGCTATGGGCAAGATTATAGGTATTGACCTTGGAACAACAAATTCATGCGTGGCTGTAATGGAAGGCGGCGAGCCGACCGTTATAGTTAACGCGGAGGGAAGCAGAACAACTCCGTCTGTTGTCGCATTTTCCAATACGGGCGAGCGTTTGGTAGGCAAGGTGGCTAAAAACCAGGCGATTACCAATCCCGATAAGACGATAAGCTCTATAAAAAGGGATATGGGTTCCGACAGAAAGGTAAAGATCGAAGGTAAAACATATACGCCGCAGGAGATATCGGCGATGATACTTCAGAAGTTAAAAGGCGACGCCGAAGCGTATCTCGGGCAGACGGTAACAGACGCCGTTATAACTGTTCCGGCGTATTTTACGGACAGCCAAAGACAGGCTACAAAAGACGCGGGTCGTATAGCGGGGCTTAGCGTTTCGCGTATTATAAACGAGCCTACGGCGGCGGCTTTAGCATACGGCCTTGATAAAGGGCAGGAGCAGAAGATTCTCGTTTTCGACCTCGGCGGCGGCACATTCGACGTATCGATTTTGGAAATTGGAGACGGTGTGTTTGAAGTGCTGGCGACAAACGGAAACAACCGGCTCGGCGGCGATGATTTTGACGAAAAGATAATGGAATACATTATATCGGAATTTAAAAAATCCAACGGTATCGATTTGTCAAAAGACAAAATGGCAATGCAGCGCATAAGAGAAGCCGCTGAAAAAGCCAAAGTCGAGCTTTCGGGAGTGCTTCAGGCAAATATTAATCTTCCGTTTATTACGGCTGATTCCTCAGGGCCTAAGCATCTTGACGTAACGGTTACCCGCGCGAAGTTTAACGAGCTGACATCAGACCTTGTTGAAAAAACCGCTATGCCGTTAAGAAAAGCGCTTGAGGACGCGGGCATAAACACGGGCGATCTTTCACGCGTTATATTGGTAGGCGGCTCCACAAGAATTCCGGCAGTGCAGGATAAAGTGAAAGAGATAACCGGCAAAGACCCGTACAAAGGAATAAACCCCGACGAGTGCGTCGCTATAGGCGCGGCTATACAGGCCGGAGTTATAGGCGGAGAGGTAAACGATATCGTTCTGCTGGACGTAACGCCTCTTTCGCTGGGAATTGAAACCTTAGGCGGCGTATGCACGCGGCTTATTGAGCGCAACACCACGATACCCACAAAGAAAAGCCAGGTGTTTTCAACCGCGGCAGACGGCCAGACAAGCGTTGAGATACACGTTCTTCAGGGTGAGAGAGAGATGGCGTCGCATAACAAAACGCTGGGGCGCTTTAATCTTACGGGCATTCCTCCGGCGCCGCGCGGCATTCCGCAGATTGAGGTTACTTTCGATATAGACGCAAACGGCATAGTGCATGTGTCCGCGAAAGATTTGGGAACGGGCAACGAGCAAAAGGTAACAATTACGGCTTCAACGAATATGTCTAAAGAAGACATCGACAAGGCCGTAAAAGACGCGGAAAAGTTTGCCGAGGAAGACAAAATAGAAAAGGAGCGGGTCGAGGCGCGCAACAACGCCGACGCGCTTGTTTTCCAGACCGAGAAGACATTAAAAGACCTTGGCGATAAGGTTGCGAGCGAGGATAAGGGCAAAATTGACGCCGAGGTTTCAAATGTAAAATCGGCTCTTGCCGGCACCGATATAGATGCCATAAAAGCCGCCGCGGATAAACTTTCGCAGGTTTCATATGACGTTTTCGGCAAAGTATATCAGCAGGCAAACGCGCAGGCGGCGGGCGGGCAGGCCGGAGCGCAGCAAAGCGAACAGGCTCCGCCGGACGATAATGTGGTTGACGCCGATTACGAAGTGGTCGACGATGATAAAAAGGAAAAATAGAATATCATATTCAAATGAGAAAAGAAGGCCAGAGCGCTGTTTTAGAGCGCTTTGGCTTTTCGGGTGTCAGTTGAATGGATAATCGTGTAACATTTATTTGAGGCGGTGTTTTATTTTTGGCGGGTAAAAGAGACTACTACGAGGTGTTGGGCGTCGGCAAAGACGCCGGCGGCGATGAGATAAAAAAAGCATACAGAAAGCTGGCAAAGCAGTATCATCCGGATGTAAACGAGCAAAAGGAAGACGCCGCGGAGAAATTTAAAGAGGCCAGCGAGGCATACAGCGTTTTGTCCGATTCCGCGAAACGGCAGCAATATGATAATTTCGGGCACGCCGCTTTTGACGGAGGCGGCAGGGGCGGCTTCGGCGGTTTTGGCTTTGATGATATTATGGGCGGCTTCGGCGATATATTCGATTCTTTTTTCGGCGGCGGACGCGCGGCAAGGCGTTCCGGTCCGACGCGGGGCGCGGATTTGCGCATGGAGCTTAAAATATCTTTTGAAGACTCGGCTTTCGGAATAAAAAAAGAAGTAAGGCTGAATAAAGACGCGGAATGCGCTTCTTGCGGCGGGACAGGCGCTAAATCGGGCACAACGCTTAAAACATGCGGTGTGTGCGCGGGCGCGGGGCAGATAAAGCAGCAGCGCAATACCGCCTTTGGCAGTTTTGTAAATGTGGCGGACTGTCCGGAATGCGGCGGAAGCGGCAAAATAAACAAAGACCCGTGTCCGGACTGCGGCGGTCGCGGAATAGTCAGCAAACAGAAAACAATAAGCGTAAGCATACCGGCAGGCATAGATAACGGCCAGATTATTACAATACGGGGAGAAGGCAGCGCGGGGCAAAGAGGCGGTCCTCCGGGAGATTTATTGATTTATATTACGGTCGCCGCCCATAAGTATTTCAAGCGGGAGGGTTACGACATTATTATAGAGATGCCCGTATCTTTTGTTGACGCGGCGCTCGGAGCCGAGCTTACCGTCCCGACACTTGAAGGCAAGGTAAAATATAAAATAAGCGCGGGGACGCAGACAGGCACGGTATTTAGGCTTAAAGATAAGGGCATACAACATATTCACTCCGCGAAAAAGGGAAGCTTGTACGTACAGGTTAAGGTTGAGGTGCCTAAAAAAATAAGCGAGAAGCAAAAAACGCTTCTTCGCGAGTTTGATAAGCTTGATAAGAAAGAATTTAGTTTTTTTGAAAGAGTATTAGGGAAATGAACTGGAAACAAGTAAACGTAAAGACTTCTGATGAAATGTCGGATATCGTTTCTTCGGTTTTGCTTGACGCGGGCGCTCACGGGGTTGAGATTGTCGGCGGTCAGGTGCCGGACGCCGGAGAATGCGAATCGGGCGCCGTCGCGAACGGTAATGACGTTACCGTTAAAGCCTATTACGGTGAATACGATTTTGAACGCGTAAAGGCTTACATAAGGGGACGGATAGAGAGCCTGAAAATGCTCGGCGTTCCGGAGGCGAAAACGCTTGCCTTCGATGTCTGCACCGTGAAGGACGCGGATTGGAACGAAAACTTCAAAAAGCATTTTAAAGCGTTTCGCGCGGCGGGGCGGATAGTAGTCAAGCCCACATGGGAAGAGTTCAAAGCAAATAAGGACGATATAGTAATAGAGATAGACCCGGGTATGGCTTTCGGCTCGGGAGTGCATGAAACCACAAGGATGTGCCTTGAGCTGCTGCAAAAATATATAAAGAGGGGCGACGCCGTACTTGACGTGGGCTGCGGCTCGGGCATACTGGCCATTGCCGCCGCGAAGCTTGGCGCTGGGCATGTGCTTGCTTTGGATTATGATAACGTAAGCGTGCGTGTCGCCATGGATAACGCGGAAACCAACGGGGCGCGCGTCGTGGAGGTGCGCGAATCCGATTTGCTGCAAAGGGCGGATACGGGGCCTTATAATATTATAATGGCGAACATTATTGCGGATACAATAATTAAACTGAACAAAAAAGCGGGGTCAGCCCTTGCGCGGGGTGGTATATACATTGTATCCGGCATTATAGGCGAGCGTCTTAACGAGGTTGCCGACTCTTTGAAAAACAGGGGATACAGTGTAATAGAAAAAATAAATATAGGCGAGTGGTTCGCTTTGGCGGCGGTGAGAGATATTGCGTAGGTTTTTTGCCGAAACCGTTTTTGCGGACAAGCTTGTAATAACGGGAGACGAGGCTTCGCATATAAAAAATACTTTGCGTATGCGCGAAGGCGACGAATTTATAGCTTTTGACGGAACAGGCGTCGATTATCATTGCCGTATAACGAAAACGGACAAGCTTGTCCGCGCGGATATTATAACGCGGCGGCAAAACGAGTGCGAGATTGACGTTGACGTAACGCTTTATCAGGCGTACCCAAAATCGGGCAAAATGGAGGAGATTGTTCAAAAGGCCGTCGAGCTTGGGGCGGCGGGCATAGTCCCTTTCATATCCGCGAGGTGCGTAAAAAAGCCCGACAGTACGGCAAGGCTTATGCGCGTGGCTCTATCGGCGGTAAAACAGTGCGGCCGCAGCGTGCTGCCGGCTGTTGACGGTATTTTAAATTTTGAGCAAGCGCTGGAAAAAATGCAAAGGCACGAAAGGCTTATAGTATGCTGGGAGGGGGAAAAGAACACCTCGCTTAAAACGGCGCTTTGCGGACGGCCAAAAGATATAGCCGTGGTTATAGGTCCGGAAGGCGGCTTTGAGGAATACGAAGTGGAAAGTATGCGCAAACGCGGCGGCGTTACGGTTACTTTAGGTCCGAGGATACTTCGGACGCAGACAGCCGGAATGTTTGTGCTTTCGGCGATAATGTACGATATGGGGCAGATTTGAAAAAGGTATCTTTCTGCACCTTGGGGTGCAAGGTAAACGCATATGATTCGGCGGCGATGCGTGAGCTTTTCTTACGGCACGGATTCAAGACCGTTGATTTTGGCGGCAAAGCCGACATAGTTGTTGTAAACACATGCACGGTAACGGCGACGGCCGATAAAAAATCCCGCGCCGTTATACGCCGTGCGGCGGCTTGCGGGCGGGTTATCGTCACTGGGTGTCTTGGCCAGCGCGATTCAAAAGCGGTTCTTGATATAGAAGGCGTCGGGGCGGTAATAGGCACGCAGGAACGCGGACGGATTGTAGAGATAGCGTACAGGCTGCTTGAGGGAGAGAGCGGCATAAATATTGCGCGCACACTTGATGAGTGCGTATACGAGCCGCTAAAGTCGGCGGGAGATACAAACCGTACGAGGGGCGTACTGAAAATACAGGAAGGCTGCGATTGTTTTTGCAGCTACTGCATTATTCCATACGTTCGCGGCCGTTCCCGCTCAAGGGATTTTGACGACGTGTTAAGCGAGGCGCGGTTATTTTACGAAAACGGCATAAAGGAAATTGTGCTGACCGGTATACACATAACGTCTTACAATTACAAGGGCAAGCTTTTGGGAGATGTGATAAAAGAGCTAGGCCGATTAAAAGGGCTGCGCGTAAGGCTTGGGTCGTTAGAGCCGGGTAATATTGATTTTGCCGAAAAGGCGGCCGCCGCGGGCAACTTTTGTCCGCATTTTCATCTGTCGCTGCAAAGCGGCAGCAAAACGGTGCTAGAAAGAATGAACCGGCATTACACGCCGCGGGAGTTCCTCGGTTATTTGCACAGGCTCAGGGAGATGTTTGAGAAACCCGCCATAACAACGGATATAATAGCGGGTTTTCCGGCGGAAACTGACGACGAGCACAAACAAACGCTGGAATTTGTGGAAAAGGCGGCGTTTTCACGGTTTCATGTTTTTTCGTATTCCCCGCGGGAAGGAACCGCGGCGTATTATTTAAAGCCGCGCGTAGCAAAATCCGCGGCGGGCAGACGTTCCCGCGAGCTTATCTCTTTGGGTAAAAAGCTTGAAAACGAGTATATACGAAATCTTTTGGGAACGCGGGCGAATGTGCTTTTTGAAACGCCCTCCGAAGTTTTTCCGGATTGTTATGAGGGTTATTGCGAACGCTATATACGCGTTGCGGCAAAAGCGCGGGTAAACGAGATAAAAAACGTTACGCTTCTAAAACAGCGGGGAGCCGTTGTTTTAGGCGGTTAAGGAGGAAAAGAATGAACGATTGTCTGTTTTGTAAAATAGCCGCGGGTTTAATACCGTCGGACAAGGTATACGAAGACGAGAAAACGCTTGCCTTTAGGGATATAGACCCCAAAGCCCCAACACATATACTTGTTATTCCCAAACCGCATATTAAATCGCTGGCCGAAATTACGGACTATGATATAGCGGCGCACATTATACGGGTGATAAATCAGCTTTCGGTGAGCCTTGGTTTAAAAGAAGGTTTTAGGGTTGTCGTAAACACCGGACGCGACGGAGGCCAGACAGTAGGGCACTTGCACTTTCACCTTATGGGCGGAAGAGCTATGGGATGGCCGCCCGGCTGACGTATGCTTTAACGGTTTGACTTAATACCAATAACGGACAAGTAATATTAATAGAAATGTAACCAACTGCAAAGTTTCGTATTGTATAATAAACAGTAATGTTATTAATACGGAGGATTTGAATGAGGATAAAAAAAGCAGTTATCCCCGCCGCCGGACTTGGAACCCGGTTTTTGCCCGCTACAAAAGCCCAGCCGAAAGAGATGCTGCCAATAGTAGATAAGCCGACAATACAATACATTGTGGAAGAAGCGATAAACGCAGGTATTGAAAGCATACTTATTATTACGGGCAGAGGCAAACGCAATATAGAAGATCATTTCGACAAATCATACGAATTAGAATCAGAACTGAAAAGAAAAGGCGACACTTCGCTTCTCAGCATGGTTGAGGATATATCCCATTTAGTAAATGTTTACTACGTTCGTCAGAAAGAAGCGAAAGGGCTCGGGCACGCTATAAGCTGCGCTAGAGCTTTTGTCGGCAGCGAGCCTTTCGCCGTGCTGCTTGGAGACGATATTGTCGTTTCGGAAAAACCGGCTATAGGCCAGCTTATAGAGGTGTTCGCGGAGCACGGCAAACCGGTGCTTGGCGTTCAGCCAGTGCCTTATTCGCAAGTCGATAAATACGGCATAGTACTCCCCGCGATAGGGACGCTGCAGCCGGGGCTTCATAATGTGGAAGATCTTATAGAAAAGCCGCAGCTTGAGTGCGCGCCCTCAAACCTTGCAATACTGGGGCGTTATATTATAACGCCTGATATTTTTGATATACTCGACGGCCAGCGGCCGGGCAAAGACATGGAGATTCAGCTTACCGACGCTTTAAGAACGTTGAACAAAAATACGGGAATGTACGCGTATGAATTCTCGGGCAAACGCTATGACGTGGGCGACAAATTGGGGTTTTTAAAGGCTACGGTGGAAATCGCCCTTATGCGCGACGATTTGAACGAGAGCTTTAAAGCGTATCTTAAAGGGGTAGTTAAGGAACTGATAAATGAGTGAGATAAAAGATATAAAGCTCTCGCCGGAAGGGGAACAAAAAATAAGCTGGGCAAAAGCTCATATGCCTGTGCTTCGCGGCATAGAAAGAGAATTTGCCGAAAAAAAACCGTTCGACGGTATAAAAGTTTCGCTGTCTATTCATCTTGAGGCGAAAACCGCTTATCTGTGCCGCGTACTTGCCGGAGGCGGGGCGAAAATGGCGGTAACCGGCTCTAACCCGTTATCAACCCAGGACGATATCGCCGCCGCGCTCTTACAAGGCGGTATAGACGTGTACGCGTGGCATGGAGCAACGCCCGAGGAATACGACAGGCATATATCTTTGGCCTTAGCGCACAGCCCTCACGCGGTGCTGGACGACGGCGCCGATTTGTCCGAAGCGCTGCATACCCGCGAGTTTGAAAAAGCGGCGAATGTTATAGGCGCCTGCGAGGAGACAACGACAGGCCTTATGCGTTTTCGCGCGAGAGATAGGGCGGGCAGCTTAAAATATCCCGTAATTGCGGTAAATGACGCGTACTGCAAACATTTATTTGATAACAGATACGGCACCGGTCAATCCGTGTTCGACGGTATAATGCGAACCACCAATCTTGTCATAGCGGGCAAAACAGTGGTCGTTTCGGGTTACGGATGGTGCGGCAAGGGCATAGCGGCGCGTGCGAAAGGTCTCGGCGCCCGCGTAACAATAACGGAGGTTGACCCTTTGCGGGCGATGGAAGCGGCAATGGACGGATACGACGTTATGCCCATGGACGACGCCGCGGCAAAGGGCGATATTTTTATAACCGCTACGGGGTGCAGCGGAGTTATAAACTCGAGGCACTACGGCAAAATGAAAGACGGAGCGGTTCTGTGCAACGCGGGGCATTTTAACGTGGAGATAGACCTGCATTCTTTGGAGCTTATGTCCGAAAAGCTTTATCAGGCGCGTAAAAACATCGCCGCGTATAAAATCGGCGGAAAAACTATTTATGTTTTGGCCGAAGGCCGTCTTGTTAATCTTGCCGCGGGAGACGGGCATCCAATAGAGATAATGGACCTAAGCTTTGCCGTTCAAGCTTTGTCGCTTGAATATCTTATTCGAAACAAGGAAAAACTTTCGGTGAGCGTTCATAAAGTGCCGGAATACATAGACAGGCAGGTCGCGCAAATGTCGCTTGCGGCAAAAGGTATACAAATAGACGGTTTAACCGACAATCAAAAGGCTTATATGTACGGTGAGCGCTCATGAGAACCCGCATAGAAAACGGCTATTTAATAACGGCCGATTCACAGTATAAGAGCATGAATGGCTGTATAATTATCGAAGACGAGATAATAGTGTACGCGGGGCCGGGCGAATACAGTCCGGACATACCGGCAGACCGCGTTATAGACGCCAAAGGCGGCATTGTAATGCCAGGCTTTATAAATACGCACTCGCACGTTCCGATGAGCCTGCTTCGCGGATATGCCGATGATTTGCCGCTTATGGAATGGCTGACAAAAAGCGTATGGCCGGCGGAAGAAAAGATGGACGAAGACGCGGCGTACTGGGGAAGTATGCTCGCTATCGCGGAAATGGCGGCGGGCGGGGTCACGTGTTTTTCCGATATGTACGGATTTACCCGACAAATAGCGAAAGCCGCGCGGGATTCGGGTATGCGCGCGCTGATATCAACAGGAATTTTGGATACCGACGGACGGGGCGGGGAAAGGCTGAAAGACGCCGAAGCCTTTTTAGAAGAAGTTTCAGATTTCCCGCTTATCGGCGCGGCGTTAGGTCCTCACGCCGAGTATACCGTAAGCCCCGCTTTATTCGAAAAAGTGCGCGATTCGGCGCAAAAGCATAATACGCGTATTCATGTTCACATATCCGAAACGCGCGGCGAGCACGAAGAATGCGTAAAGCGGCACGGCAAAACCCCAATAGAACCGCTCGACAGCCTGGGGCTTTTGGATTTGCCCGTTATGGCGGCGCATTGCGTGTGGGTAAGCGACAACGATATCGCGCTGATGGCGCAAAAAAACGTAAGCGCGCTGTCCTGCCCGGGCAGCAATTTAAAGCTGGGAAGCGGTATCGCGCGCGTGTCGGCAATGATAAAGGCTGGCGTTAACGTAAGCTGCGGCACCGACGGCGCGGCAAGCAACAACAATCTTTCCATGATGGAAGAAATGTCGCTTATCGCTTTGCTGCAAAAGGGAGTTGAGCTTAATCCGGCGGTTATTCCCGCGAAGGAGGCCGTGCGCATAGCCACAATTAACGGGGCGAAGGCATTGGGTATAGGCGGCATAACGGGAAGCCTTGAAGCCGGAAAACAAGCCGACATAATAATTGTCGATACGCAAGGAATGCGTTATTGTCCAAAAACCAATCTTATTAATCATTTGGTTTACAGCGGCGGCGATTGCGACGTTAAGCTTACAATGGTAAACGGAAATATTATTTATGAAAACGGGGAGATAAAGTTTAAAGACATATCCGAAATTAAAGCCAAGGCGGCATATCATGCGGCGCGGCTTATTTAATTCAAAAGGGGTCTTGCGTGAAATTTTTTATAAAAGCAGTTTTATACACACTGATATGCTTTATTATGTTGTCCGCGTGCGCGCCGGCAAATGAATCGGAAGATGAGCGGCGGGAGACGGAGGCCAGCGGCGGAGTATACAGCGTTGCGGAAAATATAAACCTTAAAGACATAAGCATATCGCAGCGTCAGGGAGAAGCTTTTATTACATTCTCATTTTTAAGCGGCAGCCGCAAAACCGGCTATGCCGAAAAAAAGCTTACACAGCTTCCGGTATACGAAATCGCGGTGCTTGCCCGGCCGCAGCGTATAAAAATAAAATTTGAAAACATAAGCTTCTGGGACTATGAAATTACGGATACGAATTCATTTCCCGAATGTATATTAGGCATTTTCAGGGAAGTGCCGGCTCAAGACGATTCTTTGGAAATATACATACAGCTCGCGAAAAACGTGTCTTTTACTCCCGTGGAGGAAGAGGGAAGCCTAACGCTTAAGCTTGCTCCTTTGGAATTAAACGACGATGTTAAATACTTTTGCGTCGCCAACGCGTTTTTAGAACATCAGGAAGGGCGCTGGCCTAAAGCCCTTGATATGCAGCCCGTTTTATGCGCGGATATTACAAACAAGCTTTTAATTTCTCAGCCGTTTGACACGCGCGAAGAAGCGCACGAATACATGCGGTACGTTTTGGAATCGCTTGAAGAATCTTTGCCGGAAAAAACGCTTAACGTCGTTGCGTTATCCGAAGGCGTATTGCCCGAATACTCTATAGACGTCGATTATTCCTTGCTTGAAAACCGTGCCGTCGTATTAAAAGACGGCGCTGTTAAAAATACGCCGCTTCTTATAAACAACGGAAGGTATCTTTGCGCCGCGGCGGACGGGCGCGTCGCCTTCGCGAGAAGCCGCAGCTTTGATAATAAGACGTTGGATTTGGGAAATATTTTTTCGGAAACCTTGTGGATTCGCTTACAAAACGATAGAATACAAAGCGTAGACATACCGGAGTTTTTTTCTATAAAAAAAGCCGCTTTCTCGGCGGACGGACGGTATATTGGCATACTTGATTCGTTTGTGGAAAACAGTGTATTGTACGTTTACGACTTTGAGACCCAAATACTGCATAATCTTGGAGAAGAAGGCTTCGGAAGCTTTACCTCGGATTTTGCGTGGTCGGATACCGACGCTACCGTATATGCCTCGTCGGCGGCTATGGACGCTAAAATAATATCGTGCTTTTTTTCGGACGGCGGGAAAATAATCGACGAGAAAAAAGAATGGCCGCGCGGGGAAGGCAGGCTCGCGGTTTCTCAGGGCAGAATATTTTTCGCGCACAGTGAAAAAGAAAAAGTGTACCTGCTGGATGAAAGCGGCAAAGAGATAACCCGGGGAATCGATATATCGGTTTCTCCGGACGGTGAAAAACTGCTTGTGCTGAAAAAAGAAGCGTCTAAAGGCGAGAGGGTTTTAACCGGCCTTA
Source organism: uncultured Christensenellaceae bacterium (assembly GCA_964586785.1). Lineage (GTDB taxonomy): Bacteria > Bacillota > Clostridia > Christensenellales > SZUA-584 > SZUA-584. The sequence continues at coordinate 43,908 of CAZPHS010000010.1, read as the reverse complement.
AGCTGTATGATATGGAAACGGGGGTAGAGACGGCTATTGCCGGCAATACCGATATAACAAGCTTCGGTTTTTCCCAAAGCGGAGGGAAGGTTTATTACACAACCGACGATGGCTCCGAAGAGTTCGGTTTCGCCCTGTTTGTATACGATACGCTAAGCGGGAATCTTGTAAAAGATTCGTTTTGCAGAACCGCCCTTTTCTTTCCGGCGGCGGAGCCCGCGACAATATATTTTGTCGATTATATTGACGATAATATGGGAAACGGTTTTTTTGCGACATTCATATATGATATAAGCGCATAATTTATATTATTATATATTTTTAAGGAGGCTACATGCGGGTTCCAATATCTGTGGTTGAGGAAATAGCCGTTCTGACACGGCTCAAGCTTAACGAAAACGAAAAAATTCAGCATCAAAAGTACTTGGAAGCAATACTGCAAACGGCGCGCGGTATGCGCGAGCTTGACACCTCGGGCATTTTGCCTACAGCGCATATACAAGGGATAAACAATGTTCTGCGGGAGGACGATATAACCCCGAGCATGGAAAACGAGAAGCTTTTGGCAAACGCGCCCGAGCATTATAACGGGTGTTTTATTGTTCCCAAAGTTGTTGAATGAGGTGGCGCATTGAAGATTTACGAAATTGGTTTAAAACAGGCCGCGGATTTACTTTCGTCCAATAAAATCAGCTCCTTTGAGCTTGTGAGCGGCTTGCTTGATAGAATTAATAAGACGGAGCCAAAGCTTCACGCTTTAAACTATATTGATGAAGAAAACGCTCTTAAAGAAGCCAAGCTTTCCGACAGCCGCCGTTTAAAAGGCACGAGTAAAAGCATTTTTGACGGTATTCCGGCGATAATAAAAGACAATATTTGTGTTAAGGGAATGCCGGCAACGTGCTCGTCAAAGATGCTTTTAAATTTTGTTCCCGAATATGACGCGCATGTTATAGAGCGCTTTAGGGCGCAAGGCATAATACCTCTCGCAAAATCCAATCTTGATGAGTTCGCGATGGGCACGTCCACCGAATACAGTTATTTCGGCCCAAGCTTTAACCCGTGGGATATAAGCCGCGTTCCCGGTGGCTCCTCCGGAGGCAGCGCGGCGGCGGTATCCGCGGGCTTAGCGCCATTCGCGCTTGGAACTGATACCGGCGGCAGCATAAGGCAGCCGGCATCTTTTTGCGGCGTAGTGGGGTTAAAGCCCACGTACGGGGCAATCTCACGCTACGGCGCGGCGGCATTCGCTTCTTCGCTTGACCAGATAGGGCCGATAACCCGTTCGGCGGAGGACGCCGCTTTTGCGCTCAATACCGTATGCGGCTATGATAACCGTGATTCCACCTCGATAAATATAAACCACACCGATTATACGCTATGTTTGTCCGGCGGAATGAAAGGCTTGAAAATAGGTTTGCCAAAAGAGTTTTTCATAAGCGCGCTAAGCCCCGAAATAAAAAGCGCCTTTGATAATTGCGTAAATATACTCGAGGGATTAGGCGCTTGCGTAAAGATGGCTTCGCTGCCAACGTTTGAATACGCTCTTGCGGTTTACCACATAATATCTTGCGCGGAAGCCGCGTCCAATCTGTCGCGCTTTGACGGTATAAAATTTGGTTACCGCGCTAAGGATTATGAAGACCTGTACGATTTGTACGTAAAAACGCGCAGCGAGGGTTTTGGAGACGAGGTTAAGCGGCGTATTATGCTGGGCAACTACGTTTTAAGCTCGGGTTATTATGACGAATATTATTTAAAAGCGCTTAAAGTCAGAACGCTTATAAAACGCGATTTTGATTCGCTTTTTGAGAAATATGATTTGCTTATTTCCCCCACTACACCGGTGGCGGCGTTTAAAGCAGGCGAAATGCGCGACGATGCTTCCGCGTGCGCGACGGACATATATACTATGCCGGTTAACATCGCCGGCATATCCGCGATTACGATTCCCTGCGGGCTTACCAAAGACGGGCTGCCCGCGGGCTTTCAGATAATCGCCAAGCCGTTTGACGAAGCGAGGCTGCTTCGCGCCGCGTATTCTCTCGAGCGGGCGCTGCCGCCTATAGGCAAGCCTGTTATTGCAAAGGGGTTAAAATGAAATATGAAACGGTTATAGGGCTTGAGGTTCATGTTGAGCTGTCAACCAACACAAAAATATTCTGCGGGTGTGAAAACAAGTTCGGCAGCCCGCCTAATACGCATTGCTGCCCGGGGTGTCTCGGTATGCCGGGAACATTGCCGGTGCTCAATAAAAAGGTTGTCGAATATGCCGTGCTTGCCGGTCTTGCGATAAACTGCGAAATATTAAAGTTTTCTAAAATGGACAGAAAGAGTTACTTTTATCCCGATTTGCCTAAGGCATACCAGATATCGCAGTTTGATTTGCCTATATGCAAGAACGGTTATGTTGATATACAAGCCGGCGGAACGGAAAAACGTATAAGAATAACGCGCATACATATAGAAGAGGATGCCGGAAAACTGCTGCATGATATATGCGCGGGGACGGCGGTGGATTACAACAGGGGCGGTGTGCCGCTAATAGAAATTGTTACGGAGCCCGATTTGCGAAGCGCCGAGGAAGCCCGCGTTTTTCTTGAAACGCTGAGAAGCATTTTAAGGTACACGGGCGTTTCGGACTGTAAAATGCAGGAGGGGTCGTTCCGCTGCGACGTTAACATATCAATACGGGAAGAAGGCGCCGAGGAATTAGGCACGCGCGTTGAGATGAAAAACTTAAACAGCTTTTCGTCCGCTTTCCGCGCCATAGAAGCCGAAAGGGAGCGCCAGATAAAAGCGCTTCAGGAGGGCGAGACGCTAAGGCAGGAAACCCGGCGGTTCGACGACGCGAGCGGAAAAAGCGCCGCAATGAGAGGCAAGGAAGAGGCGCATGATTACCGCTATTTCCCCGACCCCGATCTTGTGCCGGTGGTTTTAACCGACGATATGATTGAGGGCATAAAAAAGAGGCTTCCGGAGCTGCCCGAGGCAAAGAAAAAGCGATACACGGAGCGGCTTCGGCTTTCCGCTTACGACGCCAAGGTTCTTGCGGCGCAATATGATATAGCGGTATTTTTTGAAGAGTGCCTGAAACTGTACGACGAGCCAAAGAAATTATGCAACTTTATAACCTCCGACCTTCTGCGGCTGCTAAACGAGGGCGGAATCGCCCCCGAAGATAATCCGGCGAAGCCGGAGCAGCTTGTGGCCGCGCTGCGCCTGGCCGATGAAGGAAAAGTGAACATTACCGTTGCCAAAGCCGTTTTTGAGGAGTCGTTCAAAACGGGCGGGGCGCCGGCGGACATAGTGCGTAAGAAGGGGCTTGAACAGATAAGCGATACCGATGAGCTTAGGGAAAAGATAAAGCGGGCGATAGCGGATAACCCGGGTCCGGCGGCCGATTATAAGGGCGGAAAGCCGAAAGCTTTAACGTTCTTCGTGGGGCAGGTAATGAAGGCGACAAAAGGCAGGGCAAACCCGCGGGTATTAAATGAACTTGTGCGTGAAGAGCTTGATAAAGCATAAAGAGGCAATTTAAAAAGCGTCAAAAACGAAAGCTTTTTTAAGCAATATGCTTATTATTTTGCTCCGGTTGTGTTATAATCGTTTTTATACGGATTATCTGATTAAGGTGGCGATATTTTTTTGCACAGCATGACGGGGTTCGGGCGTTCCAAGTCGGAAGACGGCGGCAGAAGGCTTACCGTGGAGATAAAATCGGTAAACCACCGTTTTTTAGATATTAACATAAGGATGCCCCGAACGCTTTTGTTCGCGGAGGATAATATACGCGGCTTAATCAAGAAAAAGCTTTCCCGCGGACGCGTTGATATTTTTATAAACTACACCGAGGTTTTGGGCGAAGATAAAAAAGCCGTTGTCGATATAGGTCTTTTCCGTTCATATATTAAAGCGGCGCGGGAGGCCGCGGCTCTAGCGGGCGTAAACGATGATTTGGCTTTGTCTCATATAATAAAAATACCGGATATTATATCTGTTGAAGAAGAACCGGCGGATGAGTATTTGCTTAAAGATATTTTATCCCAGGCGGTAAACGGCGCTGTGGACGCGCTGATAGACATGCGTTCCCGCGAAGGGGCGGAGCTTAAAAAAAGCATAGAGGAATGCATAGAGACACTTTCGGGCGTCTGTGAAAAAATAGAGGAACGGAATATACGAATTGCCGGCGAATATGCCGATAAACTGAAAAAGCGCGTAAACGAGCTGCTTTTAGGATTCGATATTGACGAGGCGCGCTTTGCGACAGAAGTGGCGCTTATGGCCGACCGCGCGGATATTACGGAAGAGACGGTGCGCCTGCGCGCGCATATAGGCCAGATAAAGCAAACCCTTCAAGACGGCGGCGCCGCGGGCAGAAAGCTTGATTTTTTGGTACAGGAGCTTAACAGGGAGATAAACACAATAGGCTCAAAATCATACGATACAGGCATCAGCGGGCTGGTTGTTGAAGCTAAAAGCCTTATTGAAAAAATACGCGAGCAGATTCAAAATATAGAGTAAACGGAGGAAAGCTGATGGGAATAAAGCTAATAAACATAGGATTCGGCAATATTGTTTCGGCTAACAGGCTGATTGCTATTGTCAGCCCCGAGTCAGCGCCGATAAAGCGGATTATACAGGAAGCGCGGCAAAAAGGAAATTTGGTAGACGCGACTTACGGCAGGCGTACCAGGGCTGTTATAATAACCGACAGCGACCATGTGATTCTCTCGGCGGTACAGCCTGAAACGGTTGCGCATCGCGTGTCCAGCAAGGACGATGATTCTGAGGAATAGCGCATGACTAGAGGATTGCTTATCGTGCTGTCCGGTCCGTCGGGTACAGGCAAGGGTACGGTGTGCAAAACGCTGATTTCAAAAAGAAAAGATATACTGCTCTCGGTATCCTGTACGACGCGCAAGCCGCGCTCCGGTGAAAAAGAAGGCGTGAGCTATTTTTTCATAAACCAAAATAAGTTCGATTCCATGATTGCCGATAACGCTTTTTTGGAACATGCCGGCGTGTTCGGGCATAAATACGGAACGCCGAAAAACTTTGTGGAGAAAGCTCTTGAAAGCGGGCGGGATGTTCTGCTCGAGATAGACGTTCAGGGGGCTTTGCAAGTTAAACAAAACCGCCCCGACGCCGTTTATATATTTCTTGTTCCTCCGTCTTTAGCCGAGTTGGAAAAGCGTATACGCAGCCGTGCCACCGAAACGGAGGCGCAAATAATATCAAGGCTTGGCAAAGCGAAAAGTGAAATGGAGTATAAAAACAAATACGATTATGTTATAGTAAACGATACTGTCGATAGCGTAATAAGCCGCATAGAATGCATTATTGAAGCGGAGAAGCTTCGCAGCGTAAGATATACTGAAAATAAAGTTACCGATTAAGGAGATAAAAATGATGTATCCCGGAGTAAGCGAACTTAAAGACAAGGCGGACTGCAGATACACGCTTGTTATAGAGTCGGCGAAAAGAGCCAGGCAGCTTGTCGACGGAGCGGAGCCGCTTACAAAAACATGTGAGGAAAACCCCGTTTCGCAGGCGGCGATAGAAATACTGCATGATAAGATTACATATATCGTGCCGGAGGAAGGCTGATATATAATGCCGCTTTGTGTTGTTGTCGGCTTATCGGGCGGAATCGCGGCTTATAAATGCGCTTATCTTGTTAGCGCGCTTGTAAGAAAAGGCTGTGACGTGCATGTGCTGATGACAAAAAACGCTCATCAGTTTATAGGCGAGGTTACATTCGAAACTTTAAGCGGCAATGCCGTTTTAACCGATACTTTCGACCGTAAAGGTGAATACAGCGTAAATCACGTTTCGCTTGCCAAAAAGGCGGACGTGCTTATTGTCGCGCCCGCCACCGCCGATTTGATTGCGAAAGCCGCGCACGGTATTGCGGACGATATGCTTACCACAACCTTGCTGGCCGTGCGGTGTCCGGTGATATTCGCGCCCGCCATGAACGAGGCAATGCTTAAAGACGAAGCGACGCGGCATAATTTATCGCTGTTGAAAAATCGCGGATACAATGTTATGGATACCGGCTTTGGCGCCCTTGCCTGCAAAGACACGGGCGAAGGGCGTATGAAAGAACCTGACGAGATAATATCTTTTATGGACGATGTGCTTGCGGCGCGGCGCGATATGCATAATATTCGAATGCTCATTTCGGCCGGACCTACCCGGGAGATGATAGACCCAGTGCGTTTTCTTTCCAACCGTTCGTCGGGCAAGATGGGATACGCCATCGCTCAAGCCGCCGTTAAAAGGGGCGCGGATGTAACTTTGGTATCGGGGCCGGTTGCTCTTAATCCGCCGGACGGAGCGCGGGTTATAAATGTTATATCGGCGTCCTCTATGTACGAGCAAATGCTTGGCTTGTCCGCCGAGGCCGATATAATTGTAATGACCGCCGCCGTCTCGGATTACAGGCCTAAAGAATACAGCGAATTGAAAATTAAAAAAGGCGAAAATACTGTTTTAGAGCTTGTCCGCACGGACGACATATTAACAACGCTCGGACGGCGTAAAAAAGACGGTCAGCTTCTCGTTGGGTTTGCGGCGGAAACAAACGATTGCGACGCGAACGCCCAAAGTAAGCTGCGTGAAAAAAATTTAGATATTGTCGCTCTTAACGATGTTTCACGGCAGGGGGAAGGTTTCGAGTCTGATTACAACAACATTAAACTTTTTTTCCGCGGCGGACGGAAAACCGATTTAGGCAGCGCCGAAAAGCAAGAGCTGTCCCGCGGCATTGTAGATATATTGTATAAACAGTATACCGCCGGCAAAGCGTTATAATTATGTTCGCGTCTGTTATTGTAGATATCGTTAATTCCGAAGTAGACAAAATATTTGAATATCGCGTGCCCGACGATATAAATTTAAATGTCGGGTTTAGGGTAAAGGTGCCTTTCGGAAAAGGCAACACGCTGCGCGAAGGCTATGTTATAGCGCTCTCGGATACCGCGAAATATACCGGAGGCGGCTTAAAAAACATTTTTAGCGTGCTGTCCGATTTCGCCGCTTTAACCGAGGGACAGATAAAACTTGCGTATATGATGCGCAGATACTATCATACCACTCTGGCGGCGGCGTTAAGGCTCATGTTCCCTTCGCAAATGCGCGGCGGGCGCGTTAGAGAGCTTACGGAGCGCGAGCTTCGCTTCCCGCTTTCGGATACAGAATACGACGAGGCAATAAAAAAGCTGCATTATAAAGACGGAAGACCAAAAGCTCCAAAACAGCTGAGCATTCTAAAATACATGAAAAAAAAGCGCGCGGTAAAAACAGCCGAACTGGAACGCGTTTTTCCGTCAAGCGCCTCCGCGCGGGACGCACTTGTTAAAAAAGGGCTTCTTTCGATACACGCCGTAAAGGTATTTAGAAGCCCGCGCAAAACTCATATTGCGCTTGATTCTTTTAAACTTTCCGAGGAACAGCTTTGCGCCGTAAACACAATACAATCGACCGCGGGAAAGTACCTTCTTCACGGCGTTACGGGCAGCGGTAAAACAGAGGTTTACATAAGCATAGTGAACGACTGTCTGCAAAAAGGCAAAAGCGCAATAGTTCTTGTTCCCGAAATTTCTCTTACTCCCCAGCTTGTCGCAATGTTTACGCAGCGTATAGGCGGCAATATCGCCGTCTACCATTCCACGCTGTCCGCAGGAGAAAGGTACGACGAATGGAAACGCATGGCGACGGGAGACGCGAAGGTTGTTATAGGCGCGCGCTCGGCGGTGTTTGCCCCGCTGCGGAACATAGGCGCAATAATTATAGACGAGGAGCACGAGACAAGCTATAAATCGGATATGCACCCCAAATACACCGCGCACGAGATAGCGCGAATGAGGGCCAACATAGAAAAAGCCGCGCTTGTGCTCGCGTCCGCCACGCCCTCGGTGGAAACCTATATTAAAGCGAGAAACGGTATATACCAGCTTGTCGAAATGCCTAACCGTCTTTTCGGTTTAAGTCTGCCGGAGGTTGTAATCGCGGATATGCGCGCCGAGGTTATTCGCGGAAACAGAACCATTTTTTCATCTGTATTGTATAATGAAATATGTAAAGCGTTATCGTCAAACAGACAGGTTATGCTGTTTTTAAACAGGCGCGGCTATTCTAATTTTGTTATGTGCCGCGCGTGCGGTAACGTAGAATACTGCGACAATTGCGAAGTGACTATGACGTATCACGCAAACAGGGGATTGCTGTTATGTCATTATTGCGGAAAAACGCGCGAATTAGGCAATGTGTGCCCCAAGTGCCAAAGACCGTATTTGAAGCATTACGGCGTAGGAACGCAGCAGCTGGAAGAGCAGACAAAACTGCGTTTTCCAAAGGCTGGGGTTTTAAGGATGGACCTTGACACAACGCGGGGCAAGGACGCGCACAGAAAAATTTACGAACAGTTCAGGCAAGGAAACGCCGATATAATGATAGGCACGCAGATGATAGCGAAAGGGCTCGATTTTTCCCGAGTTTCGCTCGTCGGGGTTATAGCGGCGGACAACTCGCTTTTTATACCGGATTACCGAAGTCCGGAAAAGACGTTCTCGCTGCTTGAGCAGGTTTCGGGGCGCGCGGGACGAAAAGACCCCGGGAAAGTTGTTATACAGACATGCTGCCCCGAGCATTACGCCATACGCTACGCGCAAAACCACGATTACACCGGCTTTTTTGAAGAAGAAATGCGCATACGGCGCTCGGCGCTGCTGCCGCCTTACTCGGTGTTTATAAGGTTTTTGTTCACCGGAGAAAACAGGGAAAAGGTTATCTGCGCGTGCGTTGATTTTGCCGAGGGGTTCAAGGAAGAGTTTTCGGACATAATGGATAAACTGCTGCTTTTTGATACGGGGGAGGCGCCCATCGGAAGGATTGAGGGGCGGTACCGCTGGCAGGTGCTTATAAAAACGCTTAATGACGGCACTCTTGCGCGGCTGCGCGAAAGGCTATATATTTATAGCGACAATAAAAGTTATACCGATTGTGTTTTTGGTATGGAGATAAATCCGCAGAGCATGATATAAGAGGAGATTAAAAAATGGCAATAAGGGATATCGTAACGGGAGCCGACAATAAAGCGCTGCGAAAAATCTCGCGCGAGGTAAAAACAATAAATAAGCATATTTTAACGCTGCTTGACGATATGCGGGAAACGCTGCGTTTGGAAGACGGCGTAGGCCTTGCCGCGCCCCAAGTCGGCGTGCTGCGCAGGGTCGCTATAGTTGAATACGAAGATAAGTTATATGAGCTTATAAATCCTAAAATAACTAAAAGCGCGGGTGAAACTTTGGAGGAAGAAGGATGCCTTTCTGTGGTGGGAGTGCGCGGGCAGGTGAAAAGGCCTCAAATAATAAAAGTATGCTATACGGACAGGAACGGAAATAAGCATAAAATTGAGGTTGCGGATATAGTCGCGCGTATATTTTGCCACGAAATAGACCATTTGGACGGTATACTTTTTGTGGACAAAATGATAAGGGAAACGCAATGAGAATAGTTTTTTTGGGTACGCCTTCATTTGCCGTTCCAAGCCTGGAAGGACTTGCGCGCGGCAAATACGATATAGCGGCGGCGGTAACGCAGCCGGATAAAAAAAGCGGGCGAGGCCGCCGCGTTTGTCAGCCGCCTGTTAAATTACTCGCGGCGCGGCTTGGCATACCCGTTTTGCAGTTTGACAGCATAAAGCGGGAAGGGGAATCCGCTTTAAAACGCGTAAACCCCGATATAATAATAACCGCCGCTTACGGACAGATACTCCCAAAGCAGATACTGTATATGCCAAAATTCGGCTGCGTAAACGTACACGCTTCTCTGCTACCAAAATACCGCGGAGCGGCGCCGGTTCAGTGGGCTATAATAAACGGTGAGACGCGCACAGGCGTTACAATAATGCAAATGAACGAAGGGCTCGATACCGGAGATATTATATCCGCGCGGGAGACGGATATAGATTCCAAAACAACGGGCGGGGAATTATACGAAAAGCTCTCTTTAATAGGCGCACGGCTTCTTTTGGAAACGCTCAAAAAAATAGAAGAAGGCGCCGCGGAGCGAACGCCCCAGAAAGACGACGAATCAAGCTATTATCCTCCTTTATCGCGCGCTCTTTCTGTGATTGACTGGAGAAAAAGCGCGAAGGAGACGGCGAACCTTATAAGAGCGCTCGACCCGTGTATGGGCGCTGTCGCGCATACGGGAGCGGGATTGATTAAGATTTGGAGCGCGCAGGCCGTTGAAGGCAGCGCCAAGCCGGCAAGTATCGTCTGCGCGGACGCAAAAAGCGGTCTTATCGTCGGCACGGGCGACGGGCTTTTGCGCGTTACGGAGATTCAAGCCCCGTGTTGCAAAAGGATGGCGGTACAAGACTTTCTGCGCGGAAGATGCTTGCCTTGCGATAAGTTTGTGATATGCGACAAAGATTTTTCGTGACCGCCGCAAGGGAAGCCGCGCTCGCCGCGCTTAACGCGGTCACCCGAGACGGCGCTTATACGGCGCTGGCGCTAAAAAAGCATCTGCCCGTTAATCTTTCGCCCGAGGATAAACGGTTTGCTTCGCTGCTTGTGCGTACAACGCTGGAAAATCTGCTGCGCATAGATTTTGCTTTAAGCGCTTTTATAAAATCCGCACGGGGCGCGCTGCGCAATATTTTAAGGCTCGGCGCTTGCCAGCTTTTGATACTGGACACTCAAAACTACGCCGCGGTCAGCGAAAGCGTCGCTCTCGCGAAAAAGTTTAAACCCCATTCCGCGGGCTTTGTTAACGCGGCGCTGCGCGCGCTTGCCGAAGGGAAAGACGGTATAAAATACCCCGAAGGCAAAACCGCCTACGCGCTTTCTATACGGCAAAGCTGCCCTTTGTGGATTTGCGAAAAATACATAAGTGACTTCGGCTACGAATTTGCGGAAGCCCTTCTGGGCGCGAAAGCTTCAACGGATACGCATGTGCGTATGAATCCCCTTAAAACCAATAAAAAAGATTTTGAGGCGGCGCTTGACAAATATGGTCTTTCCCGCAAAGAAAGCGGCGCGGAGGATGGATATTACATAGGCGCGTTTTTAAATATCGAGAATACGTCTCTTTTCGCGGACGGTCTTTTAGCGGTGCAGTCCAAAAGCGCGATGCGCGCGGTTGAGGCCGTCGGAATAAAACCCTCTGACAAGCTCCTTGACTGCTGCGCCGCGCCGGGCGGAAAAAGCGCTTATGCCGCCGCGTTGACGGGGGGCGGCGTTGATATAACCGCATGGGATATTCATCCGCACAGAGTGGAAATGATGAAAAAGAACTTTGAACGGTTGGGCGTAAAAGCCAAAACGGCGCTGCGTGACGCGCGCGAAGCTGGGCCGCGGCTTTATGACTGCTTTGACGTTGTGCTTATCGACGCGCCGTGCAGCGCAATGGGGCTTATGGCGGGCAGTCCCGATATAAGATATAAGAGAAAGAAGGAAGATATAGAAGCTTTGCCGGTGTTGCAGAGAAATTTGCTGAAAGGCTGCGCCGGTTATGTTAAAGCCGGAGGAAAACTCGCTTATATGACATGCTCGGTAAACAGGGAAGAAAACGAAGGCGTAATAGACGCGTTTCTTGAAAGCGCCAATAATTTTTCGCTTGAAAAACCCGCCGTCACTCTATATCCTCATATTTGCGGTTCCGACGGTTTCTTTTACGCGGTAATGAGAAAGCAATGAAAAAAGAACTTTTATCCATGAATATACGGCAGCTTGAAGAGCTGCTAGCCTGTATGGGCGAGAAACGATTTGTTGCGCGTCAGCTTAAACAATGGCTTAACAAAGGCGTGCCGTTTGAAAACATGACTAATCTTTCCGCGTCTTTGCGCGGCAGTTTAAGGGAAAGCTTTTCGGAAGGATACGCGCGGTTGGTTGAAGAGCACCGCTCTAAAGACGGCACGCAAAAATATATACTGCGTTTATCCGACGGAATACTTATAGAGTGCGTTTTAATGCGCTACAAGCACGGAAACACTTTATGCGTTTCAACGCAGGCAGGCTGCCGTATGGGCTGCGTTTTCTGCGCGTCCGGCAAAAATGGTTTAAAGCGCAATTTAAACGCCGGAGAAATGCGCGCGCAGCTTATCGCCGCGAGTTTTGACAGTAAGATAAGCAATGTGGTTCTTATGGGAAGCGGAGAACCTTTAGACAATTACGACAACACTCTTAAATTTATACGGGCTCTACCGGACGATTTCGGCATTGGATTCCGGCACATATCGTTATCCACCTGCGGGCTGGCGTCCGGTATTCTGCGGTTTGCAAATGAAGGTATTCCCGTAACGCTTTGTATTTCGCTGCACGCCGCGACGGATGAAAAAAGAAAAAAGATAATGCCCGTAGCCAACGCGTATTATATCAAACAAATTTTAGAAGCCGCAAAAGTATACTTTAAAAAAACCGGCAGGCGCATTATAATAGAATATACGCTTATAAAAGGGTTTAACGACGGTAGGGACGATATTGAGGCTCTGGCGCGTTTGCTGAAGGGGCTGGCGTGCCATGTGAATGTTATACCGCTTAATACAGGCGATGATACGGACTGCTCTTTAAAAGCGCCGCCGGCAAAAGGGGCTTACGCGTTTGCGGCGGCTCTTGAAAGCAGCGGGGTAAGCGCTACGGTAAGGCGGGCGCTCGGCGGCGATATTAAAGGCGCGTGCGGACAGCTTGTTTATAAAAAAGAGGCAGAATGAAATTTTACGCTCAGTCGCATAAGGGAAAAGTACGCAGCAACAACGAAGACAGCTTTTTCATACCGCGGTATGGGGACGGCTTTTTCGCGCTCGTGGCGGACGGTATGGGAGGGCACCGCGCGGGAGAGACGGCCAGCGGCATTATTGTGGAAACCGCCAAAGAAATGCTTATTGGATTGGATGCCGCAAAAGTTTTGCCTGACGATATAAAGGCGGTGTTTTCCGCCGCGAATAAAAAGATTTTTAACGAGTCGCGCCGCAGGCCCTCAAAGCACGGTATGGGCACCACCGCTTCTCTTGCGGTTTTCTGCGCAAATCGGGCTATAATAGGGCATGTGGGAGACTCGCGCGTTTACCATTACGGCGGCAAAAGCTTATCACAGGTAACACGCGACCATTCGTTTGTGCAAAGCCTCGTTGACAGAGGGATAATTACAAAAGAGGAAGCGTTTTGTCATCCGCAAAGAAATATAATAACCCGCGCCGTAGGCACGGATATGAATGTTCAAACCGATATATATTCCGTATTTTTAAAAGAAAACGACGCTTTGCTATTATGTACCGACGGGCTTTGCGGCATTGTTCCCGACATAGACATTAATCAAATACTTGGCGATGGGCTTGAAACCGCCGCGCCGCGCTTGGTGCAAGCCGCTTTGGACGGCGGCGGCGCCGATAACATAACCGTTGTTATCGCCGCCATGAACGGAGGCGCGATATGATAGGGCGCGTGTTTGGAGGCAGGTACGAGATAATACAAGAAGTGAATTCCGGCGGTATGGCGCATATATTTAAGGCTTTTTGCAAAAAAACAAAAACCGTCGTCGCGCTTAAAATACTTAAAGAAAAGTTTTCGCTCAGCGCGGAGTATGTAACGCGTTTTAAAAAGGAAGCTCAGGCCACATTTTCTCTCGACCATGAAAACATAGTGCGCGTGCGCGATATAGGCTTTGACGACGGCGTGTATTATATGGTTATGGACTATATCGAAGGCTCTTGCCTAAAGGCGCTTATAGAAAGAGAGAAAATTATTGATGAAAAAGACGCCGTATTATATGCCGTGCAGGTATGCTCGGCGCTTTCGGCCGCTCATAAAAAGGGCATTATACACCGTGATATCAAGCCGCACAATATACTGCTCGATATCAGCGGCAATATTAAATTAACCGATTTTGGAATCGCTAAAAGCATAGGAGTTTCACAGGAAAAAGAAAACCAGGTAATAGGCTCCGTTTATTATATATCGCCGGAACAGGCGCGCGGAGAAGAGGTTGACGCCCGAAGCGATATTTATTCTCTCGGAATTGTATTGTATGAAATGCTCACCGGCGAGCTTCCTTTCGCGGGCGAGAAAACCGTGTCCGTGGCGCTTAAGCATTTAAACGAACAGATAACCGCCCCTATTTCAAAGAACCCTAAATTGTCCGCCGCGATAAATTATATTGTTCTTAAAGCGACAAGCAAAAACCCAAAGGAGAGATACAGAACAGCCGACGCGTTTAAAGAGGATTTGCTGCGCGCGCTTGCCGACCCGCAGGGTGCGTTCGCGGAGCAAAAAGTACGGCAGTATATGGACCAAAAGACGATTGCGGAAAAACATAAAAAAAATAAAACCATAAAAATCTGCATACTCGCGGCGCTTATATTGGCGATCACGGCGTCCGCGGTGTTCGGTATAAGCCTGCTTACCCCTTCATCACACAAGGCTTTGACGGTGCCGAACCTTTATGCCCAAGACGCCGGATATGCGTTTAAGGTGCTGGCGGATATGGGCTTTAGCGTTGAGGTGACTTATGAGCCCAGCGAGGTTATAAAGGAAGGGTTTATAATCTCACAAAGCCCCGAGCCCGAAAGCTGCGCATCGTTCGGGAGCGCCGTTTCGCTTGTCGTCTCGTTAGGGCCGGCGGCGTTGACTATGCCGGATTTATACGGCGCGGCTATAAACGACGCGCTGAATATTATAGAAGAAATGGGGCTTATTCTCGGAGAGGTGGTATACGAACCGCGTGACGACATACCCTCCGGAACCGTTATTTCTCAATCGTTGTTCGCCGACACCGTTATAGAGAAAGGCGATACTATAATGCTTGTAGTATCGGGCACGCAGTCTCCCGAAGGAATATCTATGCCCCAATTGACTGGTCTTAATGTCCAACAGGCCGTAAAAATGTTAAATGACGCCGGATTTACATATTGCTTAGTCTACGAGGAAGACAGCCAACAATCTTCCGGCACGGTAACAAGCCAAAGCCCCCAGCAGGGCATACAGACATTGCTTTCAAACCGCGTCGACCTTTGGATCAGCGCGTTTACCGATAAGCGTTACTGCGCCGTATTGCGGATGAATATAGATATATCCGAACCCGGTTCTTTTATTCGCACCGTTCTTGAGGTTCCCATAGACGGGACTGTTATAAACATCGCGCAAGAGTGGCCGGCGTCTGAAACCGGACTTCAAATGTTTTCATTTAATCTTTCAAGCATAATTGAAGGCATGGCTCCGGTGAGGATATACGTTAATAACGAGCTTATAAGTACGCAAGAGGTTGAATTTGTCGACGAAGAATAAGAAAGGTGTTATATTAAAAGGTGTCGGCGGTTTTTACAATATACGCGATACCGTCGGGAACATATGTATTTGCAAGGCGTGCGGGCGCTTTAGAAAAGAAGGCGTTGCGCCTATTCTCGGCGATAAAGTTTTGTTTTCTTACAATGATAACGCAAACGGCTATATAGAAAAGATTTATCCGCGCAAAAATGAGTTAACGCGGCCGAGAGCGGCCAATATTGACATAGCGGCAATTGTAATATCCGCGGAAAAACCGAAAGCGGATTGCCTGCTGCTTGACAAACAGATAATAAAGGCGCAGCTGTCGGGCATAAAGCCTTTGCTTATAATAAACAAATGTGACGCCGCGGAACAATGCGTTATTGACGAGCTTAGCGGGCAATACGAAAAAGTATGCGGGGTTTTGCGCGTATCCGCTTTAACAGGCCGCGGTATTGACGAACTAAAAACAAAGCTTAAAGGTTATTGCACCTGTTTCGCGGGACAGTCGGCGGTGGGCAAAACATCTATACTCAACGCGCTGTTTCCCTCGCTGAATCTTGAAACCGGCGGGCTTTCAAAAAAAATAGACAGGGGACGCCATACCACACGCCATGCGCAAATGCTTTTTATGGACGACATATGCGTTATAGACACACCGGGTTTTTCTCTGCTTGAAAGCGCGGCTTTGGAGCCGGAGCAGCTATCGTCACAGTATAAAGACATGCTCCAATACGCGAAGAAGTGCCGGTTTGCTTCTTGCCTGCACGCGGACGAGCCGGACTGCGGCGTAAAAGAAGCCGTAGAAAGGGGCGATATAAACGAAAAGCGTTATAATCGTTATATAAAAATACTTAATGAGCTAAAGGACAGGAGGTCAAAAAAATATGATTAAGGTGGCGCCGTCAATATTATCCGCGGATTTTACAAAAATATATGAAGCCGTGCGGATGCTTGAGGAATCGGGCGCGGATTACATTCACTGTGACGTTATGGACGGCATGTTTGTGCCTAATATTACTTTCGGGCAAAAGATGGTTAACGATATTCGGCGGCATACCAAGCTTATACTCGACGTTCATCTTATGATCAATTCGCCCGAGAGATATATAGACGAGTTTGCCATGGCGGGGGCGGATATTATTACCGTGCAGGCGGAAGCGTGCGTTCATCTTGACAGAATAGTACAGCAGATAAAATATAACGGTAAAAAGTGCGGGGTGGCGCTTAATCCGCATACTCCGGTTTGCGTGCTGGAGAACATATTGGCGCAAATTGACATGGTGCTTTTAATGTCGGTAAACCCGGGGTTCGGCGGTCAAAGCTTTATTCCATATGTGCTTGATAAAGCAAAAGCGCTTAGAAAAATAATAAACGAGAATTCTTACGCGATTGATATAGAGATGGACGGGGGGCTTGGTCCTCATAATGTGCGCGACGCCATAGAGGCGGGCGTTAACGTAATTGTCGCCGGTAATGCCGTTTTTACCGCCGAAAGCATGACGGAAGCTATATCACGGCTAAGGCTTGAAAAATGAAATGCCTTATTGTCTGCGGCGGCGAGCTTCCGGCGGAAGCCGTATTTAAAAGGCATATGTCCGACTCTTCGCTTGTTATAGCCGCGGACAGCGGAGCGGAGCTGTTTGACAGCATGGACGTTTATCCGCATGTGCTTATAGGAGATTTTGATTCTGCGGATTTGGCCGTCGTAAAACGATTTTTAGACGGCGGTGTTAAAGTTATAACACTGCCTATAGAAAAGAACGAAACCGACACCGAAGCCGCGGTAAATTACGCTATAGAAAATGGAGCGTCGAAAATTGTCATTCTTGGAGCCACCGGCTTTAGATTAGACCATACGTTGGCCAATATATCTATGCTTGTCCGCGCCGCTCGCGCCGGAATAGATTGCCGTATAATAGACAGTTATAACGATATAACCGCGGTTAGGGGCGATTACGAGCTTAAAGGTCG
This sequence comes from uncultured Christensenellaceae bacterium, assembly GCA_964586785.1. GTDB lineage: Bacteria > Bacillota > Clostridia > Christensenellales > SZUA-584 > SZUA-584. The sequence goes on along the minus strand of CAZPHS010000010.1, from coordinate 26,662 downwards.
CGCCGGACAGACAATATCAATAATACCGCTCGGCGGAAACATAATTGTAAACGCCGACAACTTAAAATATCCTCTTTGCGACCTTAAGCTTTGCATAGGCTCTTCCCGCGGGATAAGCAACGAGATAATAAAAAGCCCCGTCCGGCTTTCCGTATCGGGCGGTTTTGCTTTAGTGGCAAAGATTTTAAGCAAACCGTAACGTTTAGCGGCAATGAATAGTATTATAAACAAGACCGGCACTGAAGCGGGGGGTGAATGGGCTTGTTTTGCGGGAACTGCTTTTTGCGTCGTATTATTGCCTGCTTAATAATTTTCATAGGAGTTATACTGCTTTTATGCTTCACTCCGTTTTGGGTTTGGCTCGCAATCATAGGAGCGTTTCTTGTGTGCATGGGGTGTTTTATTCTGCTTAGAAAATTCTGATTGCCATGGAGGTGTATATTATGAAAATTTATTGTATTAAAGCGCCGCGCTGCCTGTGCGGAATACTAAAGAAGCTTTTTAAATAGCCGTACATAAACTTTGGGGATAACTTACCGGTTGGGTAAAAACGCAAAAGGCCGCCAAATTCGGCGGCCCCGGGCTATGCAAGCCTCACACGCGGGAAATTTTACCCGAGCGAAGGCATCTTGTGCATACGTATACCCTTTTGGGTGCTCCGTCTATAACGGCGCGCACACGCTGAACATTGGGAGACCACGTCCTTCTGGCTTTCCTGTTTGAATGGCTTACCGTATTGCCGGACATTATACCTTTTTTGCATATATCACAAAACTTTGCCACGTTTAGCACCTCTCTTATTGAAAATCACCGATTGGTATTCTATCATTTGCGACTGTGTTTTGCAAGTTCAAATCTTAAAATTTCGTTTCATTTTGGTAAAAGGCTTGACGCATAAACAAAAACAGAGTAGATTTATCTCGCCGGAGGATTTCCTTTATGTATAACTATGGCAGGGGAGGCTTATAAAAAGATGGCTGTAATGCAGCAGAACTCATACGGTAAAATCGATTATTCTGACGAATTTTTGTCTAATTTGGCCGGCTTGGCTTCTATGGAATGTTACGGCATCGTTGGTATGGCTTCTCAAAAGGCCATGGATGGCATTGTTGAATTATTAAAGGGAGAAAACCTTAACAAAGGCGTCAAGATAACAACCGAAAACGGCGCGGTGCGTATACACCTGTTTGTTATTGTGGAATATGGCGTATCCATAGCGGCCGTGGCGGCAAATGTAATTGATACTGTAAAGTATAAGGTTGAAAAAATAACCGGGCTTAATGTTGACAAGGTAAATGTTACGGTTAACGGCATACGGGTATAGGGGGATAAGCTATGCAAGAGAAGCTTAACGGCGAGCTGCTAAAGGACATGATATTTTCGGCGGCCGCTTTGCTCGAGCAGAACAAAAAAGGGCTTAACGCTCTTAATGTCTTTCCGGTTCCGGACGGCGATACAGGCACAAACATGTCTTTAACAATGATGTCGGCGGTAAAAGAAGTAAAATCGGCGGATTCTTCTAAAATATGCAATATAGGCGACGCGCTTTCTTTAGGCGCTCTTAAAGGCGCTCGAGGCAACTCCGGCGTTATACTGTCGCAGCTTTTCAGGGGTATTTCCAAGGGGCTTCAAGGGCTTGAGTCGGCTACTCCCGCGGACTTCGCGCGGGCAATGCAGGACGGCGTAGACGCCGCTTACAAAGCGGTTATGAGGCCTAAAGAAGGCACAATATTAACCGTCGCCAAAGATATGGCGAAAACGGCGCTTAAAAACGCGGCGCGGGGCGACAATATCTATCTGATGCTTGACACCGTGCTTGAACAGGGGGCGCAAACTTTGCGCAAAACGCCCGACATGCTGCCGGTTCTTAAGGAAGCGGGCGTTGTGGACGCCGGAGGAAAAGGGCTGCTTATAATATACAGAGGGTTTAAAATGGCTCTTGACGGCGAGGCGATAACGGACAGTTTAGTTTTAGAGCCTGAAGCCACCGTTGATTTTTCGGCCGTCGCCGGAGGTGAGGAGCTTGAATTTGGCTACTGCACCGAATTTTTTATAAAAAACATACACGAATCCGTCACGCAGTATGATATTGACCGATATCGTGAAAAGCTTATGAAGATAGGCGATTGCGTGCTTGTTGTAGGCGATTTGCAGCTTGTGAAAACACACGTTCATACAAACGTGCCGGGTAAGGCATTGCAATTTGCGTTAAGGTTCGGGGAGCTTTCCCGTATTAAGATTGACAATATGCGCGAGCAGCATACGGAGCTTAGCGAGGCAGACCCGCACGACCGCATGGAAAAAAAGAAAATGGCCATGGTAACGGTTGCCGCGGGAGAAGGAATTATAAATATTTTTAAAGAATTTTTAGTTGATGAAATAGTTGAAGGCGGGCAGACGATGAACCCGTCGGCGGAAACCATAAGCAACGCAATTGAGAGCGCTCCGTCCGACAACGTATTCGTTTTTCCGAACAACAAAAACATAATACTGGCCGCGGAGCAGGCGGCGCGTTTTTCAGATAAAAACGTCCATGTGATTCCATCACGGTCTATACCTCAGGGTATAAGCGGCGTTCTGGCATACAATCCCGACCTTGATTTTGAAGAAAACACCGAACGCATGGAAAAAGCTATTAACTCCGTAAAAACAGGCCAGGTTACTTACGCTATACGCGAGTCGAGAATAAACGGCCACACAATAAAAAAAGGCGAAATTATAGGCATTTTGGACGGCGAGATTACATGCCATTCCGGCGATATGTTCGAGACGTGCGAAAAACTGCTTTTCGGCATGATAGACGAAGACAATGACAGCATAATAACTATATTCTACGGTGAAGACGTTACCGAGGATTTAGCGAAACAGATGAGCGTATTCGTTGAAAAGAAATATTCAGAATACGATATCGAGCTTCAGTTCGGCGGACAGCCGGTGTATCCTTTTGTGTTTGCCGTAGAATAATGGATTTGCCCGTAAACAGTATTAAAGGCATAGGCGAAAAAAAGGCGCGGCTGTTGTCAAAAATAGGCATAAATACTGTAGGCGATATTTTATACTGCCTGCCCCGAGGCTATGAGCAGTCCGGACGGTTCTCAAACATTTCCGGTTTATCCGAAGGCCGCGTTTATACTGTCGCCGGATACGTATCTGAAGAACCAAAAACAAAAAGAATAAGAAAAAGCCTTTCCGTGACCGCGTTTTCGATTTACGATGAAACCGGCAGCGTAGAGGCTGTTTTTTTTAACCGGCCTTATGTATGCGGTATGGCACAAAAAGGCGAGAAGATTTATTTGTCGGGCAAAGTGCGCCGTTATTCAAACCGGCTTTCTTTTACTAATCCGGCGCTGTCAAAAAAACAGCCCGATTACGGCGGGCTGCTGCCCGTTTATTCCTTAACCGCCGGATTGTCGCAGAAAAGCATGAGGCTTGCCGTAAAATCGGCGCTCGGCTTCGTTCAAAACATAACCGAAATATTTCCGGATGAATTCAGAAAAAAGCACGGACTTTCGGACATAAAAAGCGCGCTGTCTGATATTCATTTCCCAAAGTCCGCTAAAGCGCTCGAGCCGGCGAGAAAACGAATAGCGTTCGAGGAGTTTTTGCTTTTTAGCATTGCCCTTGGCGAAAAAGAGCGTTCCGTCTTAAACAACGCGTACTCTTTAAAATGCGATGAAACCGCAATAAACTTGTTTTTTGATAAGCTGCGGTTTTCGCCTACCGCCGCGCAGCTGCGCGTTATGCGGGAAATTGAATCGGATTTGCAAAAAACCACGCCTATGAACAGGCTTGTGCAGGGAGACGTAGGCAGCGGTAAAACAGCCGCGGCTTTTTTTGCGATGCATATATGCGTTCAAAGCGGATTTCAGTGCGCGCTTATGGCGCCGACGGAAGTGCTCGCCGAGCAGCATTTTAATTCCGCGCAACGCCTTTTTTTTGATATGAAAATAAATATAGAGCTTATAACGGGCGGTATGACGGCGTCGCGGCGCAAAATAAAGCTTGAGAACATAGCCGCCGGACAGGCAGATATAATAATAGGCACTCACGCGCTGTTGTACGATAACGTGCGGTTTGCCCGCCTTGGGCTTATCATCACCGACGAGCAGCACCGTTTCGGAGTTTCGCAGCGGGCTGCGCTTGAGTCAAAATCGGCGGCGCCACATACGCTTGTTATGTCCGCAACGCCTATACCCCGTTCGCTTGCGCTTATACTGTACGGCGAGACAAACCTTTCGGTTATTGATGAAATGCCGCCCGGGCGCAAACCGGTAAAAACATTCTGCGTGCCGGAAAAAAAGCGCGAGGCGATGTATAAGTATATAGAAAAAGAGATAGCGGAAGGCGCTTTAGTCTTTGTCGTATGCCCGCTTGTTGAAGATAACGATTATACGGACATACGTTCGTCACAGCAGGTTTATGAACACCTTTCAAAGCGTTTTGCCAAATATGGAGTATTGCAGCTGCACGGCAGAATGGATTCAAAAGATAAAAATGAAGTAATAACAAAGTTTAAAGAAAGAAGATATGCCATACTGGTGTCAACGACTGTTATAGAAGTCGGCGTCGATGTGACCAACGCGACAATAATGATAATTGAAAACGCGGAACGCTTCGGCTTGGCTTCGCTGCACCAGCTTCGCGGCCGCGTAGGGCGCGGCGATATACCGTCTTATTGTTTCTTAATGTCTGAAAAAAAAGACAATGAGCGTCTTAAGATTCTATGTAAAACTAACGACGGTTTTTTAATAGCCGAAGAAGATCTGCGGCTGCGCGGACCGGGACAGCTGCTCGGCGGACGGCAAAGCGGCGGAAGCGATATTTATATGTCGGGATTGGTAAAAGACTATAAACTGCTTGAAAAAACACGCGGTATCGCGGCTAATATGGTAAACACGGATTTTGATTTGTACAATAAATTATCAAGTTATGCCAACGAACGTTTTTCAAAAAGATTCTATAAAACAACTATTAATTAATTTTGCCACTCCTCAATATTATTACCAGCGTATATTTTAATTTATTGGGCAAATTATATTTAGCGAAGGTAACAAATAATTAAGGAGGTGAAAAATATGGCTAGAAACAGGGCTATTGTACGTGAGGCTAAGAATGGTTTAGACCAAATGAAGTTCGAGATAGCAAACGAGCTTGGCGTAAACCTAAAACAAGGCTATAACGGAGATTTAACCGCTAAACAGAACGGTTCGGTAGGCGGGGAAATGGTTAAAAGAATGATTAACCAGGCGAAGGGTTCCAAATAATATCGCCTGAAATTGCGACAAAAACAGATAGAAACGGAGGTTACGAATATTATGAATCTTCAGAACATGAAGTTTGAAATAGCCAATGAAATAGGCGTCAACTTAAAGCAGGGCTACAATGGCGACTTAACTTCAAAAGAAGCGGGATATGTCGGCGGCTTTATGGTGAAGCGTATGATTGAACAGGTCGAACGCCAGATGGCCGGAAAATAACGCTTAAGTAATTGGTATTTCCAAATTAAAAAATAATACGGGGATATATAATGGAAAAGCGCCCGGTTCACTCCGGCGCTTTTTTGTCTTTAGAATACCCCCGGCTATGCCGGGGGTTCAAAAAAGCTTAAGCTATGGTAAAGAAAACTCCTTTTGATATACTGAAAGCGGTCTATCAGCCGCAAAAGCAACATCAAAAGGAGGTCAACCAGATGGAAGACACAAAAAGCTTAGCACATACGAAATGGAACTGGAAGCTATTCTGTAAAGGGTGGTAATGATAAACCACTACTAAACAGCATGGCACCGGCTCATTTGCAGATTAGGCGGTTCCGTGAAGTGGGAAGGAGTTAACGCACAGACCGACCGTATTGAATCTACAAAGGAAACGAGGTACAAACATATGAAAAGCGAAATCACCTACCGGGATGTGAATGGATATCAAATCCCGAATCTCGCCCTGCTGGATGATGGGCTGGGCGAAGAAATTCACATCGGTGTTTGGGGACAGCGGCGGCTTGACTATCTGAAAAGGCACAAGCGTGTGCTGTATACCAATTTGCTTGCTACCGGCAAACTACGGACGCATCTGCATGAAATCGACATTTTGGCTCGCGAACGCCGGGAACGCATTGTAAAACAGATGATGGAAATGCAAGGCGTAAACGAACGGCTCAAAGCCGAAAACCAAATGCTGTGGGTCGGCAAGGCCAACAACATTTGCGCCTGTGCGGATGAAATCATTCGCAATGAACTGATTTACGTTTAACCCTATTGTACCACATACGCGGGGGGCGGCAGCAATGCCGCTCTTTTGCTTATTTCTTTTTCTCCCTGCTCTTGTAGACGTTGTACTGGTTTTTACAGCGCGGGGAGCAGAACACAGCGTTGGGACGCCCCGCCACAAACGCCTTTTGGCAGTGCTTGCAAATACGAAGCGGCTTGGTCTCATCCGTTATCATAAAACTCAGCATCATCTGTATACCGAGCAGCAGCGAATGAAAATCCCAAACGATCGTGGGCTTGTCTAACAGGGCGATATGGTATGTGGGCGCGATACCGCCAAAAGCCGCCATGCCCTGCCGGTACAGGTTGCGGGTATCATCGTCCAAGCTGTCGTAATCCTCATAAAACAAATAGCTGGACATGAATGTGAAAGCCAAATCCTTAAACTGCGTGAGCAGCCAGTCGTACCGTTCGGCGTATTCCCTCTGGAAGCACAGGTTCAGCGCCATTGGCTTGTCAGTCATCGTCATCGCCAGCGCCATCATATCCCTGTCGCCAGAAATATCCCATTGCACGCCGCTTTCCGTAAACAGCATGTCCGGCTGGTTAAATGGGAAGAACAGCGCTGTATAATCCTTCACAAGCATGGATTCGTCCCGGATAAAATGGTTTTTCAGTAGGTAGGCGGAGTCGTAATCCAGAAAACGCGGCGTGGTGGGCAGCGCGGTCATAAACCCAAGCAAACCATACTTTGAAACGAAATCCATCAGGGCTTCACGGATGACGGTATCCTTGCTGCGGTTCATCTGGAGTATACCGACATTGAGCGCAGCCAGTACCATAGCGTCCGCGTCCTCAAGCGGGTCGATAATCACCGGCTTCGCTTTGGGCGCAGGCATGACATACAAAACGTCGTCGTTTTCCCTGCACACATATTCGCTGTATTTCACCCAACTGGAACTCGTCTTTTGAAACAGGCTGTTCATGGTTCACCCCGATATGTAATCAGATATTGCCGTTATCATATAACAACCATATCACTCATCACCATCGCTGTCAACGACGGCTTTCCTTTTTGAATTTTCCCGCGATATAATCAGCCACAAACTGCCGCTGCGCTACGGTTAATGGCGCGTCAGCGAAATATCGCGGAGAAAGCCGCGTATACAGCTTCCCGCGTATTCGCGATATCAGCGTGTCGTATACCTTGCGGATATTGCGGTCTGTCTGTCCGCGACGTTTGGCAATTTGCCGGGGAGATTCTTGCCGTATGGCCCAATAATACAGCACTTCCTTCTGGTTATCGTTTAAGGTTTGCAGGATATCGAAAACCGGCCGGCTGGATGTTTGTTCATGCATTTCATGCGGGCAGTCAAAGATCACATCAAGGAAGTTACCGGCCAGAAGCTGCCTCCACCATACATGGTCAAGCGGGGCGGGGATAACCGTATCAAGCCAGCCTTTCAGCACGCCTTTTTCATCGTTTTCATTCTGCTTGTCCCAATGCAGCATTTCAGCGCTCAAGCGTCCTATCTCATGCCTGTCCCATCGCCGCTCATTGTTCTTATCCAAACGGTTCCATTCCCTCACAACATTCCGGAAGTCGTCTGTATCGCGGGCGGCATCTTCCATACGGGTAAGCGCCGCCCTCTCTATTTCCCGTTTCAGCCGTTCGCGTCGCACCGCCGTTTTTACCCCATTTCCCGCTAACCGAAAAATTTTTATAGAAATTTTCAAAAAAGAGTTCCGATCTACCCCCTGTTTTTGACCTATAAGTGGAGGGAGTAATTTGAATAACAAAACTACAGGTTACAGATACCCCGGAAAGGAGGAAAACCGTGAGCAATCTATACCGGGAACTGACCGCCAGAGAGAAGCAGGCCATACGCAGACTGGTCATATCCAAGTGCGCCAACTACGACTGTGAGTGCGGATGCCTGCCGCTGGACGGAGCCTGCTATATGTTCACCATCGCTTTTGCGGGCAGCTCTTTGTGCAAATGGTTCCAAAACGCGGTGTTGCCGCTCGATCCGGCACTGGAAGCTATATTCAGCCGCAAACCGCTCAAAGCCTGCAAGCGTTGCGGCAGGAAATTTCCTGTCAACGGCAGGCAGGCGTACTGCGAAGCCTGTGCCGTACCCGCCCGCAAAGCCGCCGCCGCCGCGCGGGTGCGAAAGCATCGCGGGCGGGATGTAACGCTTTAGGCTCCAGGAAGCCGCATAAACAGCGGGTTTCCGGGCCTGTTTCGGGCAAAGCAAGGGTTTTACCTTACCCCTGCCATTTTTGCGCGGGAAAGGAGGAAAACACACGCAAACGACAACGCAAACAGATTACATCAACAAGAACTAAATCACAAATCAATCTTATCATCTGAGAGGGGGCGGGTCAAATGCAGACGACAACAGCCAAAAAGGAACACCCGCGTGAATCGAAAGCATTCACGAAACGAATCGGCTCCACCACCTACCGGGTGAGCGTTCATTTCAGCAAAACCAGCCGGGAAACAGTGAACGATAAAATCCTGCGCCTCATCAAAAACGAGGTGACGCAATGAGAAGGATGTTCCCGTACCGCCACTTTTGTGATATGATACAGGTACTGCAAATGAGCCGGTTGCCTGAAAGGAGTTCGGTATGAACATCAGGCAGCAGGAGCCTAAAATCACCGCTCTTTACGAGCGTCTCAGCCGCGACGACGAGCAAAGCGGCGAATCCAATTCCATCACCGCGCAAAAGAAAATGCTGGAGGACTACGCCGACAGGAATGGTTTTTCTAATCCTGTCCATTTTACCGACGACGGCTGGTCGGGCGGAAACTTTGAACGTCCCGGCTGGAAAGCCCTCATTGCCGGGATAGAGAGCGGGCGCGTCGATACGGTCATCTGCAAGGATATGAGCAGGATAGGCCGCGATTATCTGCAAACGGGCTTTTACACGGAAGTGTTCTTCCGGGAAAAGAACATTCGCTTTATCGCCATCGCCAACAGCATCGACAGCATCAACCGCGACAGCGGCGAGTTCGCGCCGTTCCTCAACATCATGTCGGAATGGTATCTGCGGGACGCCAGCCGCAAGGTCAAAGCCAGCCACAGGGCGCGGGGCATGGAAGGAAAGCGGCTGACGTTCTTCCCGATTTACGGCTATGTCAAAAATCCGAACGACAAAAACGAATGGCTGATCGATCCCGAAGCCGCAGAAGTGGTGCGGCGCATTTTTGCGCTCACCATCGTGGGCAGGGGGCCGTGTGAGATCGCGCGTATTTTGGCCAATGACAAGATCGAGCGCCCGTCATATTACCTCTATACGCGCGGTATCGTGAAGCTTGCCCATCACGACCATTCCATGCCCTACGCGTGGAACGGCAATACGGTTGCCAACATCGTGCAAAAGCCGGAGTATATGGGGCATACGGTCAACTTCCGCACCTACAAGGATTCGTACAAGGACAAACGGTCAAAATTTGCGCCCAAAGAGGATTGGGTCATATTTGAGAACACCCATCCCGCAATCGTGGATTCCGAAACATGGGAAACGGCGCAGCGCTGCCGCAAGACCGTGCGGCGCACCGACAGCCTGGGCGAGGCCAATCCGCTGACGGGGCTGGTGTTTTGCGCGGACTGCGGCGCGAAGATGTACAACCACCGCAGGCCGCACCCGATACAGTATCGGCATCCGAACGGCAGGATTTACAACAAATGCCCGAGCGATATCTATACCTGTTCAACGTATTCGCTTACCAGCCGACGGTTTGACGGCAAATGCACGGCGCATAATATCCGCACCGTTGTCATCCGGGAGCTTGCGCTGGAGGCGATTAAAACGGTGAGCGGGTTTGTGAAGTCCAATGAAGCTGAGTTTATACGGCAGGTGCGCGAAACCTCAGCGGTACGGCAGGAACAAACGGCGAAGGCGCACAGGCGGCGCATTGCCAAAGAGCAAAAGCGCGTGGCGGAACTGAACACGCTGATCCGCAAGATTTATGAGGATAATGTGGCCGGGCGCTTGACGGATAAACGGTTTGAAATACTATCCGCCGAATACGAGAACGAGCAGGCGGAATTAGAGCAATCCATTGAAAATCTGCAAGCTGAACTCAGCGGTTTCAACGCCGACAGTGTACGGGCGGACAGGTTTATCGAGATCGTGAAGCGGTATACGGATTTTTTCGAACTAACAGCGCCGATGATCAACGAGTTTATAGAGAAGATCATTGTGCATGAGGCGGACAGGTCAAGCGGGGAGCGTGAACAGAAAGTTGATGTTTATCTCAATTTCATCGGCAAATTTGAAGTACCCGCGTCGAAACCTGCGCCGAATAAAATCGCGGAGGAAGAACAGGCGCGAGAGAAGCGCGCACGGCACCGCGCGGCACAACGGCGGTATGCTGGGAAGCAAAAGTAGCCCGGCGCGTAACAAACAATCCGCATAGGGCGGCTTACGGATAACACCGTAGGCCGCTTTTTCTATGCAAATAATCGAAAGGAGCACCCAATATGGCAAAGACCACGGAAGAAAGAATCGAGAGCGTACAGGAGCAGATACGGCAGCTTGAGAATCAGAAAAAGAGGCTGATACAGGAGCAGAAGGAGCGGGAGCGCAAGGCCAGAACCAAACGGCTGATCGAGCGCGGGGCGATACTGGAAAGCCTTATTCCGGAAGCGGAAACATTCACCAACGAGCAAATCAAGGCGTTTCTCGAAAAGACCATCCGGACGGAGTCCGCGCGCAAAGCGTTGGCAAATCTGACCACGGCTCGGGGCGAACCGGCTGCGCTAAAAGACGGAGCCAGCGCAAAGGGGGAAGCGGGCTAACCAGCCCTTTCCCCTCCCCGAAGGGCGCACTTATACACCCTTGCGGGTGTGTGCGCTCTGCGAGGCTGTTGCGCTCTGATGAGCGCGATGGGGAGCTACACGCCCCAAATCCCTTGCCGCTATGTCTGTTATTAGGTCATAATTAAGATGGTCATGTCATGAACAGACTGCGGTATCTTTCTAAAACTTCATTGACCTCACTCCATATCCCGATATTGTATCCGTCGTCGGTAAAAACTTTACCGTGGCTGTTCCCTTTATCGGTTTTCATGGAAGCGAAGTTTCCTCTGAAATCTCTGACGTATGTATCGGGATGCTCCTGCATATTTTGGCAACGCGCTTCAAGCGCAGGGCGGTTAACTCTGCCGTGCTCATCCGATATCTGATAATAGGCTCTTATTATTTTATAGTTGTTCTGTTCCGGGCTTGCGGCCCATTTGGGGATTCTGCTGATTGCCGTGCCATAGCCGTCATCAGAGTTTTTGCGTTCAGAAAGCCGTGTTCTGTCTATTTGGGCTGGACGCGGGGATGTTGCCGCCTGCAAGCCCGATGGAGCAAACATTTGATATAACTGAACACTGCGCAGAAACAATTCCGATGTATCCGCTATTTTAGTTCCCTTGACAAGTACCGGCTGCATAATTTCAGAAGAAAAAGTATCGTTGCAATATAATAAGACGCTGAATTCTAATCCAAAATCTTTGATAAGATGTGTCAATTCTTCAAACACAGTTTTAAGCTCCCGTTCGATAGCTGGATTGATTTTCGGAGAAGCAAAAATTATCTCGCCTGTTGCGATGTTGAAATACCCATATAAGCATAATGCCGTTCTCACGCATTTTTGAATAATTTTGCTCAGCGTTTTTTCCTTGTCGCCATAGTTCAAACCTGCTTCATGGTACGCTATATCGACAGCATAGATGCTGTGGGCCGATTCGGAAAAAGCAATGCCAATAGCGTCGATTTCCGCTTGTTTTAATAATTGCGCCAGAGTACAGCCTTTGAAAATATCGTATCCGTACTTGTCTTTATAATATAGCGCAAATTTCTCAACAAGCGTCTGTAGTTCATCATAATTATCAAGCGCCCAATAATGGGACGGCTTCCAATTTGTTTGCGCCAACTGACATTGCTTTTCATGCCGCAGCCAGGAATATATCAGGGATTCGCCCATTTCTATTTTCACAAATTCGCCTCACATTCTCCGAGTTTAACCAAATTATAACACTACACAACAACCTATTCAAATATAACTGTAAGGAGGGCACTTATATCGCAATCTATCATCTGAGTATCAAAATCATAAGCAGGGGTAAAGGCAAGTCGGCTGTCGCGGCGGCGGCTTACCGGGCGGGCGAAACTATAACAAACGAGTACGATGGTATCACCCATGATTACACCCGCAAAGGCGGTGTTGTCCATACCGAAATCCTGTTGCCAGAACGTGCGCCGAAAGAATATGCAGACCGTTCAACCTTGTGGAACGCAGTGGAGCAGATCGAGAAAAACAAAAACGCACAGCTTGCCCGCGAGATCGAGCTTGCCCTGCCTGTGGAGCTAGCGCAGGAGCACCATATTTCTCTCGTCCGCGATTATGTGAACGGGCATTTTGTTGAGGCTGGGATGTGCGCCGATGTTTGCGTTCACGATAAAAACGATGGAAATCCACACGCCCATATCATGCTCACTGTGCGCCCGTTTGAACAGGGCGGCGAGTGGGGAGCGAAATCCAGGAAAGAATATTTGCTGAATAAAAACGGCGAGAGAATTAAGCTTAAAAGCGGCGAATTCAAAACCCGTAAAATCGGTATGATGGATTGGAACGAGCAGACTAAAGCGGAGGAATGGCGGGCGGCATGGGCTGACGCTGTAAACGCCACTTTAGAGCGTCAGGGCTTAGAAAAACGGATAGACCACCGTTCATATTTGCGGCAGGGCAAGGAAGAAATCCCGACCGTTCATTTGGGTGTGGCTGCTGCGCAGATGGAGCGCAAGGGAACTGCCACCGAGCGCGGGAACCTCAACCGCGAAATTGAAGTGAGCAACAAGTTGTTACGCCAACTCCGGGTGCGAATCAACAAGCTGAAGGATTGGCTAAAAACCAAAGCCACAAACACTGCGTTGCCCACTCTCTTTGACGTCATTCGCGGCATACTGGATGGACATGAACATAAAAACCAATACGGTCAGATTTCCGACTCCAACACGATGGCAAGAGTGTTCAATTTTCTACAGGGAAACCAAATCACCGACATGGCGGGATTGCGGGAAAAGGTGGGCGAGATGTACGACAGGCGACTTGATATGGGTGACAGGCTGAACAGGATAGATGGCCGTTTGCACATGCTGGATGGGCATATTCGGCACATGGGATATTACCAAGAGCACAGGGAGATTTACGGGCAGTACCGGCAGATAAAAAGGCCGAAAAAGCAGGCGGCGTTCCTTGAAAAACACTATACGGAGATTGCGCTTTTTGAATCGGCGCACCGCTATCTTGAACAACATCTGAACGGCCATATCCCATCGCTCCAATCATGGAAAGAGGAACATGCAAAATTGCTCACCGAGAGGGCCGCGCTCAATCAGCAACATAACACGCTGAAAGAGGAAGTCAGCGAAGCAGAAATCGTTAAGCGGAACGTGGAGCGGCTGATGAGCAGGAGCAAACAGAAAACAAGGACTCACCGCTCACGCGGTATGGAGAGGTAATGCTCTGGGGGGGGACGGAAGCGCCCCGCTTTGAGGCTCGGTTCGAAACGAATATAGGGAGAGGGCGTAGTTTTTTCGCAGTTAGCAGTATTCTTGATCAGTATTGCTATCGGTTCAATAGACGTTTCATCTGCGATGATCTAGCAGACTGCTTTTGGCATTACCACCAGATCGCCACGCCAAATCAATCCAAACCTTTTCCTCGTCGGGGAGGGGTTCGGATTTGTTGTTTATTAATAGCGTTATAAGAGTATTCTTCAGTTATAAAAAGTATAAAAAGAATAAAGAATCTCAATAAGAGTAGCCTACACTTTATCTATTGCAAAACGCATTAATATCCTATATTATAGGATATAAGCTCCAAATACTCTATATCACATGTGATTCGGCTTATACAGGCTTAATATAAACAAACAGCATTCAAAAACTTAAAATTGCAGTGTGTTAAATGCTGTTTATTTAACGGAGGTCATTATGCAACAAATCACACTTCGTATTTATCCGGATGGAAAAATAGAAGCGGAGACGCATGGAGTCAAGGGTAAGGCATGTCTTGATTATATCAAGATTATTGAGCAGTTAACAAGCGCAAGAACTGTGGATTCTGATTATACGGGTGAATATTATGAAACGGATGTCTTGCAAAACAACAATGCCATTGAGGAGGTCAACGTCTGATGGATACTTTGTTGCAGAATAAAGCGTGGCGAAGGAAAAATTCCCTGTGGCTTATAATTGCGGCAATACCGCTATTAAACTATATTGCATTTTTCTATATTGGTTATAAAGCAAAACTTAAGCGCTGGATGTGGTTTGGTATTGTTTTCTTATTTTTATCGGTAACTATCGCACTATGTTTAATTCTGAAAGAAACCGGTTGGTTATCCTATGAATTCGAACGGAGCTATTATTGGGAATTTTGGATAATATATATAGTAATGAGTCTTACATATCTCATAAGCTTGATCAGTGCAATAATAATAAGGCCAGATTACCTAAAGCGCCTCGCCATTGTTCAAAGTCGAGAGCACGGATCGCACACACTTCTTAGTGACCGCAGTTGGTCCCGTAAAAAATCCCTATGGATGATATGGAGCTTCATACCTATTTTTGGAGGATTTAGCCTAATTCATATGGGATATCGGACAGGAATAAGAACATGGAAAAAACATGGGTGGATGTACTTTGTCGCAGGGCTTATTTGTCTTTCGCTTTTAACCGATATTATTGGTCTGGGTTCATGGGCCTCTTGGATTACCATTAACCATAGATTTAATGCATTAAATATATTTTCACTGTTCCTCGTATTTATATTGTATGTATCAAATATTGTGCAGTGCGTTATATTGCGTAGAAGCTACTTGAATATAATTGTGCTCACTTGGGAAGAGAGTAGAAAACGATGGCTCTGTTTAAGTGATAAGAGGTGGCGTTTTAGAAATTCGATATGGATGCTATGGTCACTTCTGCCTTTTTGCGGGGGAGCAAGTTTCATACAAGCAGGTATCAGGACAGGAACACGCAGTTGGATATTGACGGGCCTTGCAGTTTTAGCAGCTAATATAGCCAATACTATAGTGGCGTTATCAGGGGAGTTATGGAGTAGTTATTATTATGCAATCTTGTCTGTTCTCTGGATCGCAACATTTATCGGGTGCACCATCATCCGCGAGCGGTATCTGGAGAAGGTGGCGGAACAATACAAAGGTGACGCAGACGCAGCCATTCTCGCAGACCTTACATCGCCATCCGATCAGGAGCGTTTCCGTCAGGCCGTCGGGAAGCGAGGTGAAGAAAGCGATATTAACGTCGGTGAAGCCAGTATAAGCGCTGCATTGGAAAAGCGAACGCAGAATTTGGCGAAGCCGTTGCCAAACGGCAGAAAATCGAAAGCAATACCGAAGAAAAAGCCAAAGGCGGTCGAGGAAAAACCGGTGTCCGATAAAGCGGCAACTGAGGGAAACCCTGTGAAGCCTACTTCGGCTAATCCAATAGACATCAATACATGCTCAGAACAGGATTTGATGGAATTGCCCGGAATATCCCTTGCGGACGCCAAGCGTGCCATTACTTACAGGGAGGAAAACGGCGGCTTTGCCTCCGTTGACGCGTTTGTTTCCAAATTGAACATTAAACCCCACTTTGCAGCGCAGATATTTAGTATTGCAACTGCGTCTTTCACACCTGTGGTTAGCAGTCCGAGCCGTCCCCGTAGGACGCTGGATATTTAGCCATGATCCGTATCCACAGAATTATCCGGCGCACCAAAGCAGAGGGGCCGGGAACGCGGCTATGCATATGGGTACAGGGATGCAGCCATCATTGCGAGGGATGTTTTGCAGAAGCGACATGGGACGCCAACGGCGGAATTGCGTATGAAGAATCTGCAATCATAGAAATAATCCGAAACGAAGCACTGCATATTGAAGGTATCACGCTTCTTGGGGGAGAGCCGTTTGAACAGGCAGAAAAACTGGCAGGCATCGCGCAAGCGGCACACAGTCTTGGGCTTTCCGTGATGACATTCACGGGGTATTCCCACGAGCAGCTTATCGAATCTCATGACAACGATATCATGCGGCTGCTTGCGGCCACCGACCTTTTAGTTGATGGTCGATATGAAAAGGCGCTTCGCGATTTTTCCCGACCTTGGGTTGGGTCCTCCAATCAGCGCTTTATCTTTTTATCGGATCGATATGATTTAAGCATTGAAGGATACGCAAACTGTATCGAGATTTGTGTTGATAAAAATGGCGTCGTTCGTTTCAACGGTATGGGCGGCTTTACAGAGGCAGAACGGCTAATAAATTATTGATGACATGTGAAGGGAAAGGTATTTTTATGGCTAATAAATTATTCGATGAGAGCTTCGCCAATCTGATCAACGCTGGCTTCCCATATATCTATATTTCCACATATGAAGAAGAGCGTATTGTTGAGATCATCAACCGTATCAACACAAACACCGAGCTGATTAAAGCGAAACGTAAGGTTTATGTCTGGACGCAAACAAACGGAATGGTGTGCGATGAGAGCCGATGTAAAGATACAATGCAGCCCGCAGCTGCGATTGATTTTATTGGCAGTAATAAAGAGGATGCAATATTTATTCTGAAGGACTTTCATGTATACTTCGGCGTTGACAGAAACACCAGGCCTGACTATGCGATTATCAGAAAGCTTCGCGATATTCTTCCGATGCTAAAAAGCAGCCGAAAAACTGTGGCATTCGTTTCGCCGCATTTGGTGATACCGTGCGATATGGAAAAGGAAATATCCGTACTGGATTTTGATCTGCCTTCTGCGGAAGAGTTGGAGGAAGTACTGGACGCGTTGCTCGCAGGTTTGAACAAAGAGAATATTCATTTGAGTGATGGCGAAAAACGCCAGTTGGTGCGCTCTGCGTTAGGCCTGACTTTGCAGGAAGCCGAGAACGCATTTTGCCGCGCTATCGTATACCAAAAAGGAATCAGCATAAAAGCACTTGAAATCATCCATGAAGAAAAAAATCAGGTTGTCAAAAAAACGGGTGTGCTTGAATTTGTCAAATCCGACTTGAACATTGAGGATATCGGCGGCCTTGAAAATTTAAAGAAATGGCTGCTGAGACGAAATCAATCTTGGGGTGAAAAGGCAAAAACCTATAACATTCCTGCGCCAAAGGGTGTTTTAATAACTGGAGTACCTGGATGCGGAAAAAGCTTGACCGCCAAGGCGATGAGTGCAATATGGGGTCTTCCGCTGCTTAAATTGGATGTAGGAAAAATCTTTGGAGGCATTGTGGGAAGCTCTGAGGAAAACATGCGCAAAGCGATCCATACGGCAGAGGCAATTTCTCCGTCTGTGCTTTGGGTGGATGAGATAGAAAAGGGCTTTGCCGGAATACGATCTGATAGCGATGCGGGCACTTCCTCACGCGTATTCGGTACTTTTCTGACATGGATGCAGGAAAAAACTGCACCGGTGTTCGTGATTGCCACTGCAAATAACATCAGTTGTTTGCCGCCGGAGTTATTAAGAAAGGGACGCTTTGATGAAATCTTTTTTGTGGATTTGCCAACGAAGCGGGAGCGGGAAAAGATATTTGAGGTACATATTGAAAAACGCCTTGATAATTCGCTTGTTACGCATGAAATTCAACTTGCGCCCGAGCTCTACTCCGAATTGGCTAATATGACTGAAGGATTTGTCGGGGCGGAAATAGAGCAAATTGTAATAGCCGCACTCTATGAAGCGTTTTATGCTGAAAGGGGTTTGCGCAAGGAAGATTTAAAAAAATGCATTCGTGAAAGCGTCGCGCTATCTGTAACCCAAAGTGAGCAAATCAAAGCATTGCGTACTTGGGCTGCTGAACGAGCGGTTTTAGCTACAGCCAAGGAAGACCGAGAAGCATATGACGATGGAAAGCAGCAGCGCGAACCGCTGAAAAAGCAGGGCGGCCGCATTGTTGACTTTGAATTATAGAAAACGGAGGATTTAAACGTGTCAGTAGTTATTGTGTTAATACCCATAGCAATTGCTATCAGTATGTCTTTAGGCTCATCTACAATTGCAACCTTGGTTTCACTTAAACCCAAGAATAAAAAGAATTTAGAACCTGTTGAAACCGTATTTATGGATGGGCAAATGCTTGTTAAAACCTTATCTGAGCATGGGTTAACTGTCAAACAGGAGAACAAGAACGAGTTCTTCATTGAAACAAAGTGCGGTACACTGCACTATTTTCGCACTGAGCCAAGCGTTCCATTTTCTCTGGAAGTTTTGAATGTTAACGATATGGATAGCCTAATTTCCTCCCTCAATTCGTTGGAAAATGAATATGGGCGTAATGTACAGGCTTTTACGTATGATAAAGTAAAAAGCAGCCTTGCAGAAAACAATATGTCCGTTGCATGCGAAGAGGTACTTGAGGATGATTCCGTGCTTCTAACTTTAAATATGTGATGATAAGAATAGCTACGACAATAAAAAACTATCAGGAGGGCACTCAATGTTCTGTTCAAAATGCGGTGCGAAAAACCCGGACGGCAATTCGTTCTGTCAGGGATGCGGCGAGCACCTTATTGTTCAGCAGCCGCCCGCGCAGCCAACCTCAACTCATGAGGCGCGCTTTCCGCCCGCGCAGTCATATCAACCCAATAAAACTGTTATTCCGAAGCCTACAAGAATGAGAAAAACGTGGCTGATCATCACAGCTTCGACGCTGGCTGTAGGACTTCTAGTCACACTCGTATTAATACTTACAGGCAACCCGCTGCAGAAAACAAAAATAAGCGACGATGCCACCTATAATATAACTGTGGCAGATGGGTGGGTTTATTATAACGGCGGTACGCTTGCTGACAATGGAACGCTTAACAATGCCAGCTTTTGCAAAATGCGTGCAGACGGTTCTGAGAAGACAAGGCTGAGCAACGATGTTATTTCAGGTATCATTGTAATTGACGACTGGATATTTTACTTAGGCAACGATACTGGGACAATACGCAAAATGCGTACTGACGGATCAGATGATATATTGATCCACAAAGTCGATGGTGATGTTGAACTTATAACCGTTGCAGACGATTGGATTTATTTTATTTCGAAGGCACTCTTTGAGCCTGGAATATATAAAGTGCGTACGGACGGTACAGGCGAGACAAAACTGAGCGATGATGATTTTGGTCTTTACGCATCCCATATAGCAGAAGAAGCAGACGGCTGGATTTATTACTGCAGTGATGGCTGTATTTACAAAATTCGCTTGAATGGTTCAGATAGAATAAAGCTGAGCGACGATACCGCCGAATACCTTGTTGTCGTGGACGGCTGGATTTATTTCTACGGTGGCACACTAGATGTGGATGGAGAACCCATCGACATTGGGGTTTATAAAATGCGCACGGATGGTTCGGAGAGGTCAAAACTCGGCTATTTATCAGAACAATTTAACGTAAGCGGCGGCTATATCTTCTACGCTAACTATGATGGTATTTACAGGATACGATTGAACAGCTCGGAGGAAACAAAGCTAATTGATGATCGTCACGCCCATATCGCCGTAGAAGACAGCTGGATTTACTATTTCATTCCCCGTGAAAATGGAATCTACAGGATACGAACTGGCGTGCATTCAGATGGCGATGTTACCGAAATGAATACCAGCAAAGATGCTATCGATACAGCGTATGGCAACGAGGTCACCAATGATTTGGTTTTGGTTAACAATGCAGATTCGGAAGATGCCGATGAATCCCGTGGCAACACCCCAAGCAATATAGTCAACTACGGTATGGTAGCGCAGGAGGGTGACTGGATTTATTATCGCAATGTCGCTGACGATGGAAAGCTGTATAAAATGCTCATGGATGGATCAGAGAAAAAGAAACTAAGCGATGATGAGGCTCTATATATTAACGCTGCGGACGGCTGGCTTTATTATTGTGGCACATCTAGAGATGAAAGTGGGAATGATTTTGGTGGCTTGTATAAAATGCGTACGGACGGCACGGCACGGGAAGCTTTGAGTGAGGTGTGGACTCCAAGGTATATCAGTGTGGTGGACGGCTGGATTTATTATGCGTATGACGGACTATACAAAATGCGTATAGACGGCACGGAGAACACCAAAATTAATGAAACGGAGTCGATTATTGATATAAATGTGGTAAACGGCTGGATTTATTTCATTGACAGGGATAGTTATCTACATAAAATCAGCACAAACGGTAACGAAGCTGAATTGGGGTGGGAAATCCAAGCAAACAGTATTCACGTTATTGACGGCTGGATTTACTGTATTGGCGGAAAATATACGCCATCGTCTAATAAAGGAGAAATATTTAAAATAAGCACCGACGGTTCTGATTTCGTGAGCTTTGACGAATATTCCGGTGAGATCAGCGTAGCGGATGGCTGGATTTTCTATACTGATGTATTCGATTCATCAGGTAGCCTTTATAAGATGCGTACGGATGGTACAGAGAAAAGCAGACTAAGTGATTTTTCATACTCGCTCAATATTCTAAATGGATGGATTTATTATTACAACGATGGCGAGTTATACAGGATGCATATCGATGGTTCGGAGAAACAGCCTATAGGTTAAGCGTTTCGCAGACCATAATATGATGTATGAAAAAGATATTTTTATTAAGGAGAGCTAAAATGAAAGCTAATGCCATCATAACAATAGTTATAGCTATGTTGCTACTTCTCACTGGTTGTGCCGGAAAAGGCGGTAATAATGGTTACGATATCTCAAGTACCGTTAATGATACCATAGAGGATCTTTCCGATGCAGATGCCACTGCAATAGATAGTGTGGCTTCAGAACTGCCGCCCGACGATGTATTCGAAATAAGGCCTGAGGACGTTAATAAGGCCTATGCTGATGTTATTGCTGCCATTATTCAAGAGCATGGGATTTTTGAGGAGGCGCGAGACTCTAATGGATGGGACCGTGTTTACCCTAAAGGGTTTTTCTATGGCGAACTGATTGATTTCGATCAGGATGGTATTGATGAAATGGTTTGCGCTTATAGCCCTGATGGAGTGAAAGTTCTGATAAGAGTATATCAATTTGACGGCAAACGGGCGCAATTGCTTATGGAACAAAAACTGGGAATTGGGTTTTTTCAAACTGATGAGGGTGGTGCGATATCGTATCTTGAATTAGATGGACGGCATTACTTGATAATTGAAATAGGGCAAAATGAGGACAGAGAACATATCTTGATTATCACGACAAGTGACCGGCAATTGACTGTCAAAGAGTTTCTGGCATATCCCGCCCCGGGTCGGGATTGGTGGAGCGATATTATTGATCAGGAAATGAATATATGGGATGTGTTAACGAATTACGAGGTGGATGGACAGGCCGTATCGCGGGAAGATTTTATCCGGCAATACGAAAGCTATTTTCAGGGCTCGGACAGGTCAAATAATGTATGTCGGTGGATTTGGCTTGATACTTATGGAGATATAAGCCTTGAGCAGGCTACCGGGTTTTTTGAGAAACTACAAAGCGGGTCGCCACATTAATAACGAAATCGAATTAAAATACAATCCAATAGTATTATTCGAGGGGTTTTGTTGATTATGGATTTATAAAATATGGATTGACTACATTGAATTTTAGTAAATAAAGAAACTGAGGAGAGCATTATCTTGTTTTGTTCAAAATGCGGCGCAGAAAACAATTACGACGATTCCTTTTGCCAGAAATGCGGCTCAAGAATTATAAACGCAACTAATTCGAATACAGCGGTTACCGATACCAATAATTCTTTAAGCAAAAAGGGGAAATCTTCAATTAGGCCTCCGACTGCAGGGCTAAAACAGCTCTCGAATATCAAATCAAAGCCAACCAAACAAGCCATCATTATCGCATCTATTTGTTTAATAACAATTCTTGTGATTTTGGTAATCATTTTTGTGATTAATCCTTATGTGATGCTCAAAACTGCCAAAACGCAGGCATTACAAGGAGAGTATGACGCTGCATCTAAAACGCTCACTCATTTAGATGGAGACGAAGCATTTGCACTTTGGCAATACATAAAATTGCGTAAAACTATGATTCAAGCAGAAAAGGAACCTGCAGCTTATCAGCAAGATCATATCGATGAGGCTAGGGGACTAATTAGTACAATCAAATTATATGAAGCATCTTTGGATGGTCGTTTTATTTCGCAAACCAATCAAATATCGCTGCTGCTTGATACCATAGAATTGGAATTTGCACCCGTGAATCAGTATCTTACTGAACTAAAAACTCTGGACAATATTTTAAATGAAATTATCACTGAACTGAACCGCATAAGAGATGGCGGAACATTTACAGTTGCCGAAGTGCGTTCCAATGTGGAAAGCTGGCTGCAATCCTCGTCTGAAGCCGGAGAATCAGCAAATGCATTATATCAAAGCATTTTGCGGGATAGTGTTGAATCCGTTCACCTAAACAAACATCATGTATTTGGAAATGATATAAACAACGCATGTGATTTTTTACTTGCAAGAATGAATGACGTGCAAAAGGAAGGGAAGGGCGTGGACACGCCAAGTTCCTATACTGATAGCTATGATTGGATTTACTGGGACTTAGATCAAGCAATGCCGTCGGTTGTGAGAGCGACTAGGCGCAATCTTAAAGAAAATGATCATATATGGTCAGATTGTCACTTGCATAAAGGCGATGAGCATGATATTTATTCTGATAACTTTTCTGAAGCTGAAGATGATATAAAAAATCACATCCTTACTGCTATTATTAGCAAAATAAATAAGATCAACGAGAATTCTTCTACTGAACTCGAGTTAGAAAATGATTTATCTGCCAAACAATCAACACTTGATAATACCGAAATTGATGTGGATTTCGATACAATTCCACAAGATTCAAATGAGCCACGAGGCAACACTGTTGGTAATATCGCAAATGGCGGACTTGTGGCACAAGAGGGTGAATGGATTTATTTTTTAGGTGGCTACGATGCAGGTAAACCTGGGATTTACAGAATGCGAACAGATGGTTCGAGCAAATCAGAGATATTTAACAGCAATGCAAAATATTTAAACGTGGTGGACGGCTGGATATATTGTGTCATACCAGTCAAAGATCTTGGCGATTTACTATACAAGATACGGACTGACGGTTCAGAGTATGTTATGTTGACTGATCCTAGCGATAGTCCTTTGGCTCGATTCAGATTGAACTATGTCAATGTGGTTGACGACTGGGTTTATTTTCATGGGGATTCTGGGAATGGAAGAATATACAAAGTGCGTACGGATGGTACGGAGGGAACATTGTTATCCCAAAATGATGGCATGTATACAAATGTGGCGGACGGTTGGATTTATTATTCTGTTAGAAAATACGGCATAGAAAGAATGTATAAAATGCGTACAGATGGCTCAGAGATAACAGAACTGTGCGATGAGTATGGCCGAGATGTTAACGTTGTCAATGAGTGGATTTATTACAGCGTACGTGATGGTGAATATGACAGGGTTTTCAAGATGCGTACAGACGGCTCGGAGAAAACAAAACTATCTGATGATGGTCGCGGTCTTAACGTGATAAACGGTTGGATTTACTACTCTAATGAAGATGGGCTTAACAAAATGCGGACGGACGGTTCAGACGCGGTTAAGCTGAGTGATAATACCAATAGCGGCATATACGTAATGGATGGCTGGATTTACTATTATATTGATAGGAGTCTATACAGAATGCGCATAGATGGCTCGGAGCAGCAGGTTTTAGATTAAAATGTATTGTGAATGCGATAATTGAAAGGTACTTACTATGATCAAAAAACAGTAACTTTATGAAACGCACAATAATGATTTGGAGGAAATTATGAAACGCACAAAAAAAGTGTTTATGTTGGTGGTAGCGTCTTTTATGATGCTATCATGTGTTCCTGTCGTTGCTCAAGCAGAAAGCATACACAACATCAATGCAGACGGTCCGCTAACGATATCAACAGATGGAGACTATACCATCATGGGAACGGGTAAAGTCACTACAAATACCATAACAGTAGAAAAGGACATTTCTGTTAATGTTACGCTGGAGAATGTTATTATTAACGTTGCGGACAAAGAAAATCTCTGTGCATTTAGAATTGCGGATAATTCTATTGGCAATGTGAAAATAACGTTAGCAGGCAGCAATGAACTGACAAGCGGTCTGGGATGTGCCGGGCTGCAAAAGAACGGCAGCGAAGAGGGAATTGGGACGCTAACCATCGAAGGTTTAGGCTCATTGACCGTTACAGGCGGCGGCGGAGCGGGCATCGGTGGTGGAGATGGAGGTGGTGCTAAGAATATTATTATTAATGGTGGCGATATTACAGCACTGGCCGGAACTGGAAGTGGCGGCGGCGGCGCGGGTATCGGTGGCGGTAGCTGTAGTGTCGGCAGTAATATCACAATAAATGGCGGTATCGTAACAGCTACCGGATGTGCCGGGGGTGCTGGCATCGGCGGCGGCGGCGCAACCGGTAGGCGCGATATTGCACAGGTTGCCGGAATAGGCAATGATATTACGATCAATGGCGGTACTGTCACCGCTATAAGTGCCGATGACGGCGCAGGTATTGGTGGTGGTGGCAGTAACTATAATAATAGGTGGTATGGGGCCGAGGGTGGCGCAGGGCAAAACATCACCATTAGCGGCGGCACGGTCATAGCTCAAAGTACGTACGGCGGCGCAGGCATTGGCGGCGGCCGTGGCGGCGGCGGCAACTCTGGTGATAAACACAAAGGCGGAGACGGTACCCATATTATCATCAGCGGTGGTACCGTTACAGCAATAGGCGGGGTTTCATTGAATTACGGTGCTGCTGGAATCGGTGGTGGTTATGGCGATCTCGAAGGTGGCACTGGGAGTGACATCACCATCAGTGGTGCAAAGGTTACAGCCGAGGGCTCCGAAGGCGGCGCAGGTATCGGTGGCGGCGGTGACTGGGGCAAAGATAAAGGCGGCAGCGGAAACAACATTATCATAGATGAAGGTATAGTGTCAGCAAAAAGCAGTAGAGGCGCAGGAATCGGCGGAGGAGAGAGCGGTGCTGGAAGCAATATTGTCATCAACGGCGGCAGCGTTACGGCTGTCAGTGAAATCGGCGGCGCTGGCATCGGCGGCGGAGCTAAGGGTGATGGCATAGATATAGTAATTAATAGCGGCGAGGTCATCGCCACGGGCGGCACTTCCAAATGGTATGGTGGTGCAGGTATCGGCGGTGGGGGCTGTGCCAAAGGCAGCAATATAACTATTAACGGTGGAACGGTCACAGCTGAAGGGGTTGGCAGCGGCGCAGGTATCGGTGGCGGTGGCGGGGAAGAAGATGAATCAAAAAGCAATGGCGGTGATGGCGAAAATATCACCATAAATGGAGGATATATTAAAGCGATCGGCAAATACGTCGGCATTGGCGGCGGTAGCGTCGGTGGCGATGGCATTAATATTCTTATTAGAGGTGGTAAGCTAACAGCTTCTGGAAGCTACGTAGCTGTTGGTGATGGTTTAAATGGCGACAGTGTCGATGTGAAGATATCACCAACTGAAGTGCCGATATATGTTTGGGTAGGTGAAAGTTCTCTCGGAACACTGCTTGAAGGAAGCCCGTTCAACACTGAAACAGCATACAAAGGTACGGACAGTTATTTTCGATCTGCGGTATTTGAGGCTGTTACGAGCATAATGGACGTTCCACTTAAGACTGTGGCTGGAACTGATTTGACTCTTATGGGTACGGTTGAGCCCGCCGACGCGACGAACCAAACCATCATATGGAGCGTCAAAGATGCGGGTGACACTGGTGCCAGTATATCTGGAAATACGCTCACCGCTGCAACGCCAGGTACAATTGTTATAACAGCAACTATCGAGAATGGTTTGTTGGATGGCAGCTTCGCTCAGGATTTTGAGATATCAGTAGAACCGAACACTTCTGAAGATTTTATGGCTGCTATAAACGATGCGACAGCCATAGAGGACAACGCAGCTTTAACAAGCAATGGATCATTTTCATGGCTTTGGGTTGGATTGGTATTGGCATTAGCCATTATCACAACGTTATTAATTATTATCTTTATGAGGAAAAAACATAAGTCTATTACTCAGCCTCAAGAAACAGCCCGTTACTGCGCTAAGTGTGGAAATCCATGGACAGAAGGGAATACTTTTTGCCAGCGCTGTGGGGCTAAAAAAAATAATGACAACGAGCGATAGCGCCAAAATTTGTGTATTCTCCGAAAGTCAGATAATTTCAAGTGGTTCCGTAGGGCAAGGTTCATCCTTGCCCTATATCGTTACCGTGTCCAATATGCTTAACAAACCTACAAAAAATCAGACAAAAATCATAACTACTCTTGACAGAAATCGTTCTGCAAATACCATATAGTGTTTGCACCGAAATATAGGCGCAAAGTCATATTTGGA
>CAZPHS010000009.1:0-68129 GCA_964586785.1 uncultured Christensenellaceae bacterium | reverse complement strand
ATTTATAAAGCAGGATAAACAGTTATAGGGGGAAATTAAAATATTATGCAAACAGTCTGTTTGTTAATGCTTAACAAAATATTCACATTGATGCAAGTATACTGTAAACACACTAAAGTACTGCCGGATTTCTTTTTATTGATTACTATTTTATCAAAATCTCAAGGGCGTCAAAAACATGGCGCACCCCGTGAACTTCAAGCCCCCGCGGAACTTTCAGTCCGGCAAGGTTTGATTTTGGTATTACAGCTCTGTTAAACCCCATTTTGGCGCATTCGGCAAGCCGTTTTTCCACCTGCCCTACGGCGCGAATCTCTCCCGTTAAGCCAACCTCCCCCATGGCCGCCACATCGCTGATTGCGGCGTCGCGAAAGCTTGACGCTATGCTTGCCGCCATAGCGAGATCCGCGGCGGGCTGCGCTAAGCGTATGCCTCCCGCCACATTTAAATATACATCCTGTGTATAAAGCTTTAACCCCATGCGTTTTTCCAGAACCGCAACCATAAGAGCCATTCGGTTGTAGTCAATGCCCGCCGCCATACGCCGCGGCATCTGGAAAGAGGTTGGCGATACAAGAGCCTGAATTTCCAAAAGCACAGGACGAGTACCCTCTATCGCGGGATACACGCACGAGCCCGACGCCTCTTTCGCGCGCTCGCCCAGCAGCAGTCCGGAAGGGTTCTCAACCTCGTGCATACCGTCTTCGCGCATATCAAAAACGCCTATTTCATTTGTAGACCCAAAACGGTTTTTTACGGCGCGCAGTATTCTGAACGTACCCTGCCTCTCTCCCTCAAAATAAAGAACCGTATCAACCATGTGCTCAACCGCCCGGGGCCCCGCTATAGCGCCCTCCTTTGTCACGTGGCCTATAATAAAAACCGCGGCTCCGCTTGTTTTCGCCTCACGCGTCAGCTGCGCCGCGCATTCTTTTATTTGGCTTAAACTGCCCGCGGCGGGTCCGAGCCGCGACGAGTACATAGTTTGAATAGAATCAATCACAATAAAATCCGGCGCGGTCTGCCTTATGCGGGCAATACAGCTTTGCACCTCGGTCTGTGAAAGCAAAAGCACGTCTCCCCCGCATTTAAGCCGATTGGCGCGAAGACGGATTTGTCTTAGGGACTCTTCACCCGTTATATAAAGCGCGCGTTTGCCGCACCTTGCCATTGCGTCGGCAACCTGCAGAAACAACGTCGATTTCCCTATACCCGGTTCGCCGCCGGCCAAAACCACCGAGCCTTCGACAACGCCGTCGCCGAGCACTCTGTCCAGCTCGGCAAAACCGGTTTTCCAGCGCGCCGTATACTCCATGGATACATCCTTTAAATAAACGGGCGCATCCCCCAAGGGCGCGGCCTCCGCCATCGGCTTTGTCGGCACCGTCTCAAAAAGCGTATTCCACTCTTTGCACGAAGGGCACTGCCCCAGCCATTTTGAATTTGTATAACCGCATTCTTCACAGACATAAGCGGTTTTATCCTTTGCCACCCAAATGCCCTCCCGCCGCTTTTTACAACCATTATATATCTTTTTTGCTCTAAAGCAAATCTGCCGCAAAAGAAAAAAGCCCCTTGGCGCGGGGCGTTTAACCTTCGTTTATATTGACAAATCTATATGATGAATAGTTCCCGCCGTACCGTTTTCCCGTAAAAATACGGAGCTGCTTTTTAACTCGCCGTATTCGTTCTCCTCGTCTTTAAGTGAAAACTGTGTAGTGATATCATTAAGATAAATAGCGCCTATACCGGCGTCGCCCAATTTAAACAAGGTTCTCTCGCCGTCCCGAGTCATCGTCAAAAGCATAAGCTGTCCGAATATCTCATCATTCTCATCTATCCAGCCGTTGTTGTCGGTATCATATTGTCTTAACTCCAAAAATCCGTTGCCGCTGGCCGGCCCGAACAGCTCCGTACCGTCGTTTATGATTCCGTCAAGATTTTTATCCAGCGCGAGAAAACCGCTGTTGCCCGTTGCAAAAGAAATATTTTCGTCAGTGCCGTCCGCGTCAAGATCGAACGCGTGCTTGGTTGAAGTTAAAGACGGCGCGCCGCCGCCAAACACAACAACAAGCGGGTCTACCGTTTTTGCCGCGGCGCCCAATCGAACGCTTAAATTCGTCTGCATGTAAAACGAGCGCGCCATTTCAAACTCCAGGTTAAAGGCAATAGTGCGTCCGTCCTCAGTGGTCACATAGCCGCCGGAATTGAATTTGACGTTTTCCCGCTCGGTTACAATTTCCTGATACTCGTATACCACACCAAAGCCGCCGCCGCCGCCGTCCTGCCCCGCGCCGCGCCCCGTAAACGATATGCCCAAAGCCCCCGCGTTTTCATTTATTTTTGCCGCTTCATAGTTGAGCTTTATTCGCTTGCCTGTAAGCTGATACACAAAAGACTCTATAAGCTTGATAAGCGGAGCTTTTTCAGCTTCTCTGTCAATCTTTATATCGTTATTGGTTCTTATCTTTTCGACAGAAAAATCATAGGTTCTGTTTTGAATATCAACAACATATGACGGTTCGTCGGATTGCGCCTCCGCCGGCCACATTTCCAAACGCTCTGTTTCGCTCTTGCTTTTTTGCAGGCTGTGAGAGCTGTTTTGCTGTATGCTGTAATTGTCAATCTTCATATTCCGGCCTCCTTGCCAATACTAAAGACTCCTTCTCATATAGAAATATCGGCATTCTTACCAAATTGCTTTAACAAAAATATAAACCGCGTTTACCGGCGCTAGAAAACGGTACGGCAAATAAAAGCGCGATTTTTAACAGAAAAATATATGTTGATTAAAGGCTTTCGACAAAGCTTTTTATTCTTACAATCGCTTCCTTAATCTTCTCGAGCGATGTGGCGTAAGAGCAGCGTATGAAATTATTCATATTATCGCTAAAAGCCGTTCCGGGCACGCAGGCAACCTTTTTTTCGTAAAGCAGCCGTGTACAGAATTCGTCCGCGGTCAATCCCGTTGAGCTAATATTCGGAAAAACATAAAATGCTCCAAGAGGCTCAAAGCAGCTTAACCCCATATCATTAAACGCGCCGTGCATAAGCCTCCTGCGCCTGTTGTACTCCGCCACCATAGCTTTAACCTGGCAAAATTTATGGCTGCATTCGTATCGCAGCGCCTCTACTCCCGCGTCCTGGCTTATAGACGGCGCGCAGAGCATGGAATACTGATGTATCTTTACCATGGCGTCTATAAGCGGCTTAGGTCCGGCGGCAAATCCTAACCTGAAACCCGTCATAGCGAATGCCTTGGAAAAACCGTTAATTACGACGGTACGCTCCTGCATACCGGGCAGAGAGGCAATTGAAAAGTGTTTTGCGCCGTATGTAAGCTCCGCGTATATTTCGTCGGATATCACCAGCAAATCGTTTTCAATAATAATAGGCGCTATTTTCTCATAATCCTCTTTGGTCATTATCGCGCCCGTAGGATTATTCGGAAAAGCAATTATTATCGCCTTTGATTTTTTTGTTACCGCGGCTTTTAGTATTTCGGGCGTGATTATAAAACGGTCTTCTTCGCGCAGCGCCATAGGCACGGGATTGCCGCCCGCGAAACTGATTCCCGGCATATACGCAACATACGAGGGCGACGGGGTAATTATATCATCGCCCGGGTTCATAATGGCGCGAAACGCAAGATCAAGACCTTCGCTGGCCCCCACCGTTACAATAACCTGTTTGATATCGTAGCTCAGCCCGAAACGAAAATCAAGGTATTCGCTTATCGCTTTCCTAAGCTCGGTGCCGCCGTGGTTTGATGAATAATGCGTACGTCCGGATTCAAGCGCGTATATCGCGCTTTCGCGTATGTTCCATGGCGTATCAAAATCGGGTTCCCCAACCCCGAGCGAAACGCAATCCTTCATTTCGCTTGCTATATCAAAAAACTTGCGTATTCCGGACGGCGGGACTTTTTGTACCGTTGACGAAACAAAGCGCTGTGTTGTCATAGTGTAATCACCAGCCTGTCCTCCTGCTCCCGCGTCGTCAGTATAACTCCCTGCTCTTTGTACTTACGCATAATAAAGTGCGTTACCGTACTTGAAACGCCCTCAAGCACCGCCAGTTTTTCAAATACGAACTGGGATATCTGCTTCATATTGTCCGCTTTTACCACAACCGAAAGATCGTAAGTTCCCGACATAAGGTATACCGACTTAACCTCGGTAAATTTGTATATGCGTTCCGCGAGATCATCATATCCAAGACCTCTTATAGGCACAACCTTAACCTCTATGAGCGCTTCCGCTTCGTCGGTGCCAAGCTTTTCCCTGTTTGTTATCGCTGTATATTTAACAATTACTTTTTCCTTTTCCATTACCGATATGGCTTTTGTTATCTTTTCGCTTGAAACGCCCGCAAGGGCTGCCATGTCTTCAACGCTTATTTTGGCGTCATTTTCAAGCATATCAAGAATCTCGGCGCATAAACCATTTTTCATTGAAATCTCCTCCGTTTATAATGAATGTTTTTGGTATTCTACCACCGGAACATGCAAAACGTCAAACGCCCAAGATTAATTATCCGCGGCCGTTTGTATGCAAAAAGCGCCATATTCAACCGAATACGGCGCTTGTTTGTTAAAGTTTAATACCGGTCTTTCTTAGCCTTGAAACAATCGCTGCAGAAAACAGGCCGCTCGCCGGTCGGCTGAAATGGCACTTTCGTGTCCATACCGCATTCAGCGCAAACAGCGTCATACATAGGGCGGTCGCTAGACCTTTTTTGCTGCTTTCTTTGCTGGCGGCACGACAGACACCTTTTCGGGTCGTTATCATAGCCCTTGTCACGGTAGAATTCCTGCTCTGAAGCAGAGAACACAAAGCTTTCTCCGCAATCTGCGCACGTTAGTGTCCTGTCCTGAAACATTTTTTCTCCTTTTTTTTAAACATGGCTTCTAAAGACGATATGATATTTCCTAACTCCTGCCCAATGTTTCTATCGAACACTACGCGGTAGAAATTCTGTCATCGGCTTTTCTCGACCATAGTATTTGTATGTATCAATCACTTAATACATATTTTATTAATATTATCACCAAAATAAAAATACGTCAACACTAAGCGCGCAAAAAATGCCGCTGTGAAGCGTAATTTGTTCCCTTAATAATAATCAGCCGGCGCCGCCTTCTCCTCCCTCTTCGGAGGGTGGATCGTCTCCGGGCACCCAGCCTTCGGGATGGTTATAATATATCTGCCCTATAAACGCCCTGTATGAATCATCGTAAAACGTCTTTTTCTCCAACTCTTTACCTGTTAAATCACGATAAATAATATAAGCCCTGCAGTAGGTGGCGGCCCGCGGCTTAACAAATACGACGCTTTTATATTCAGTAATCGGCTTGCCGTCCGGCGTCACCGTACTGTTGTAAAAATGCTTCGTTGCGGGTTCCGGCCCCGTGCCGGTCTCCTTGCCGTCAAAATCAAGTATCACATCGCCATAGGTTTCGTGTACTACCGTAGGTCCGTATATTTCAAAAGTAATATTCTTATTTTTAAAGTCCATATACGATACAACGTACATAGGCACATCATGCTCGTTTAGAAGCGCAAGGTCGGGGCTTGAGCTTATGGCGGCATCTAACGCCATAGGCAGATAAACGGATGGAATCGTATGCCGGTTATGTTCGGGCGTTCTTATATCCGAGCGTATGGCGGCGTTAAAAAGCGTGCTTGACACCTGGCAGACCCCGCCCCCAACATCGTCCTCAATCATTCTGCCGCCGCTTAAAGCGCCCGCGGGCTTAAAGCCGCCCGCCACTGTCCGCAGCCCAATATCCTTGTTTATGGACCAGCGCACATTTGGCTCAAGAATCGTGCCGTTTATTTTGCTTGCCAGCAATCCAACGTTCGATGCCCTGTTTTTATTAGAACTATGCCCGTACCACGTCGTCCACGATGAAACGAGCTGCGTTCTCTCCTTTACCTGCTCAAGCGTTACCACAGGCTCAGTCACGTGCGTGGACGCAACTATCACCGTGGAGAAATCCGCATTTTCCACGGCTTTAATTATCTGCGCTCCCAAATCGTCCATATCGGTGTTTAAGCCTTTTTCCTCCTCGATATACAAAAAGCGTGAGATGTTAGCGTCGGTCGGTATGGTGTCTTTTATATATTTTGTTTTTTTCCAGTACTGATATCTTAACGGGTTTGGCATTTGCTCTTCCGGAATACGAACAAGCGTATCGGGATATTCAATCGCTTTGCCGCTAAACGCGCCCGGCTCAAACTGCGTGCCGTCTTCAAGGTAACCGTTCGGCATAAAAATGTACGTGGCGTTGCGCGGATCGTTGTTGAATTTATCGTACTGAACAACAAGCGCGGCTTGCACCGAGGCCTCGTCCGCGCATATTCTTATTTCAAACGCCCCGCCGCCCTCGCCGGCCGCCTTAATATCCAAAACTCTCTCTTCAAAACTGCCTGTGCGGCCAAATTTTACAACATCATTAAAAATATCTTCGTAATCTGTCGCAAAGCCCAAGTCTTGCGCCTCAAGCGCGATTAACGCGCCGTCGATATCAAACGACAGCCGTGTTTGAGCTATCAGAATATCGGGCAGAAGTTCCGTGGCGGCACGCGCTTCTTGCGCCGTCATACCCGATATATCAATGCCGCCTATTGACACGCCGTTTATCAACGTGCCGAATTCCAATATCCTTTCGGCGTTATCGCTCGCCTGCGCGTTCCCGAAAATTAAAACGGCGGAAATAACTATCGCAACCACAAGAACGCCCGCGGCCGCAATCAGAAATATCTTGCGTTTCTTTTCGTCTTTATTATTGGGTTCGTTAAACACAAACTCTGCCCTATCGTCCATTGTTTATCCTCCGAAATTTTACGTATACCGTTACCGTATTCAGTCTTGGCCGGTAACCGGTGCGGACGGCGCCAAAGACGGATCCGGACCGTTTATATAATAAACGCCCCCGTAAGCCCCGTATGTAACATCTTTGCCATATACCTCTGTTTTTATTACAACTCCGTCCGCGTCTTTATACTGTTTATATATCCGCCATGTCTGGCTTCCGCGCGGCTTTATCCATGTAACCGTTTTGCCTTCGCCAATCGGCTCGCCATCGGGCGTGGCTGCCGAATTATAATTATATACCGGTTCCGGCGCTTTTCCTGTTCTAACCAGCTCGCTTATAAAATCTATAGTAAAACCGTGGGGCTGCGGCGCGCCGAAAAACTGTACGGTAAGCTTGTATTCTTCGTCGTCCACGCACGCAACCATATAAATGGGGCTGTCGGTCGGGTTGCTTATCACAAGATCAGGCCCGCCGGTGCTTATAGTCGCGTCGAGCCCCTCCGGCACGTATGACGAAGGCCAGCTGTGAGGTCTTCTTTGAACAATAGTCATCTCCGCGCGCAAAGCCGCGTTGTAAACCGTGCTCGATATCTGGCAAACGCCGCCGCCAAGCTGGTCTTCATAGCGTCCGTTGCTTATTCCGGGAGCATATTCCCAGCCGACAGTTTTCGCCGTTCTTTCATTTCTTGGCCCCGCGGCCTCGTTTAGCGACCATATATCCCCCGGATTAAGTATGGAACCGTTAATTATATTAGCGAAAATTTTTATATTTTTAACGCGTTTAGAGTTATTAAGCGGCTTTACGTTAAACAAAGACGTCATTTCGCCTCTTTTTACCGTATTGGCTTTAAGCGTTTGCGTATCCACTTGAGGATTTGTGATATGCACGGGCGCATCCGCGACAGCAGCGTAATCGCCGTTGTTTATATTGCCGCAGATAAGCTTAGCGAGCTCTATGGCATCGACGTCGGCGCCCACAGACTCTTGCACAATTGTTACACCTTCAATGTCTTCTAAGCATTTGGCGTCGGTATTGCCTCTTATATTATCGGCAATCTCAAACCTGGCATCCTGCGGAACCGTATCAATTACGGGTTTTAAATCCAATATGCCGGATGTTACCGTAAATTCGTCGCCATAGACATAAAAATCAATATTTACATTGCCTTCTTCAAGCCGCCGCTTTTGCGAGGCGACCAAATCACCCTCGCCATGCTGTCCGAAGCAAAGAGCATCCTTGAGCACATTCTCCGTATTGACGGCAAGCCCAAGCTCCGCCGCAGTAAAAGTATGTGTGGTATTAATCACATTAAATGAACATGTAAAGCTTTCTTCAAAAGCCCGCGCTGCGGCCAGAATCCGCTCGTCCGCGAGAGCTTCTTCATAGCTTTTTCCGGAAACGTCAACACCCCCTACCGTTATGCCGGACAGAAAGCGCGCCGTTTCTATAAACTTGCCCTGACGCTCATTAGCGTTTAAAGCGGTGCCCGTAAGCATTAATATCAACACTGCTATAAGTGAAACAACCAGCACCCCGAATGTTACAAGCAACGCTTTAAAATATTGATACTTTTTTTTCTGCATAAACTATCTCTCCCGCATTGGTGTCGCATAGCTTAACATACAATATTTTAAAGTCTTTGTAAACACAGATACGTACTGTTTAACAAATATGTCTTATTTAATCGGCTATAAACTTCACATAAACGCGCCTATGCCGCGGTCCGTCATACTCGCAAAAATATATGCCCTGCCATGTGCCGAGCATAAGCCTGCCGTCCTTAATGATAACGGTAAGCGATAATCCCGTTATCTGCGCCTTAGTATGCGCGTCCGAATTGCCTTCAGCATGTGCAAACCCGCTGTTTGGCACAAGGCGGTCAAAAGCGAACAGCACGTCCCTCGCCACATCCGGGTCTGCGTTCTCGTTAATTGATACGCCGGCTGTGGTATGCGGCACAAAAATACAGACAAGGCCGCTTTGCAGACCGCTTTCATTAACGCGCTTTTGTATTTCCCCAGTAATATCAACCATTTCGCCGCGCTTGCTTGTTCTTATATTAATTGTCTTCACGGTTCCGCCTCATTCTGTACGATAATACATACAAACTGTCGCTCAGGTGAACATTAACTATGCTTACTCCCCTGCGAACCTGCACGTCAACCGGAGCAAAGTTCCATATTCCTTTAACGCCGAGACTGACAAGTTCGTCCGCGATTTTCTGCGCGTATTTTTTCGGCACGGCGATAATGCCGATGTCCACGGCATTTTTGCCCATAAATCCGGTAAGCTCGCTCATCGGCCTGACGGATATTCCGCCTAAATCGTGACCTATTGTCCTCTCGTCCGCGTCAAAAACAGCCGTTATCCGATAGCCTTCCTGAGCAAAATGCCTGTATTTTAGCAACGCTTGTCCAATGTTGCCGGCTCCCACTATAACGGCTTTATATTCGGCTCCGATACCGAGTATATTTTTAATCTCCTGCCTTAGGCGTATTACCTGATATCCATAGCCCTGCTGCCCAAAGCCCCCGAAGCAGTTTAAATCCCGCCTTATCTGGGAGGCGTTAAGCCTCATATCCGCGCTCATGCGGGAAGATGAAACGCGTTCTATACCCGCCGCCTCAAGCTCAGACAGATATCTATAATATTTTGGCAGCCTGTGTATAACCGCATCCGATATTTTGTTTTCCTGCATTCGCGCCTCCCTTCTTTTAACGTATTATAACATAAGCGTTAATCCAAACACAAAGTATTCTTACATAATATGATGTATGACACATTAAAAATGCTTGTTTAACGCTTCTTTAAAATTTATGTATAGTTTTAATTGCTAGATTTAGGCGGCGGCGCTTTGCCGTTATCAGCAAATGCTGCGCCGCTCCGCCCGATTGAGATAATTTTAAATAAATAAATTTGTATCAGCCGTTTCCGCCGCCCCAAGATACGAAGCCACTCCCGCGAACGCAACGCCGTCAATCAGCTCTTCCCGCTTTATTCCCATAACGTCCATAGACATAGTACACGCGACAAGCGCGACGCCGTTTTTTAAAGCCAGCGCTATAAGCGCGTCCAATGAATCGATGTTCTTTTTCTTCATTATGCCGCGCATAATGCTTGAGCCCAAACCAAGCATATTCATTTTAGAAAGCTTAAGCTTTTGCGCTCCGCGGGGCATCATAGCTCCGAACATCTTCTCAATTAAATTTTTATTTGTTTTTACCTTGCCGTGACGGCGCAATACATTTAAGCCCCAGAATGTAA
Source organism: uncultured Christensenellaceae bacterium (assembly GCA_964586785.1). Taxonomy (GTDB): domain Bacteria; phylum Bacillota; class Clostridia; order Christensenellales; family SZUA-584; genus SZUA-584. The sequence goes on along the minus strand of CAZPHS010000009.1, from coordinate 58,045 downwards.
AAAACATCGTTACTTTCCGTCCCATGGCCGCCGCGCCATTCGCAATAATAAAGCTCGCAAGCGCCCTGTCAAGGTCTCCGCTGAAAACTATTATTGATTTATCGTTCCCCGCCGCCGGTACGTAAGCATTAGCCGGCGTGGTTTCGCCGCCTTTTTTAATCCAAACGGAAAAACCGTTTTCAATCGCCTCTCCCTTTATATATGTATTTTTTGTGCGCGAGCACCAGGAAGCCGCGTCCGCGAAAAAACCGGGGTCGGTTGATATTATATTGATTATATCGCCGTCCCGCGCTTCCTTAATTGCTCCATACAGCTTCATCACAGGACCGGGGCACATAAGACCGCAAGCGTCTATATGAATAGTTTTTCCGCGTAATTCCGTATTAATCCGCGTTTCGCTTTCCACGGCGCTGCCGCCGCCTCCGTCTATGGTATAATCCCCGCTTGCCACGCGGTATGTCGTATAACCTCCCGCCAAATTAAAAACTTTGTCAAAACCGTTTTGCTTTAGAATACGCGCCGCGATATACGAGCGTATACCCACCGCGCAATAAATAATGTATGTTTTATCTTTGTCCAGTTTATCGAGGCTTTCCCTTATACTGTCGACAGGTATATTTATACTGTCGGGTATGGCGCCCATATCGTATTCCGCCGCCGTGCGCACGTCAAGGTACGCGGCGTGAATTCCGTCCAATTCGCCAAAAGTAATATTATCAACCAACCCTGAAAGCAGATTATCGGCCGAATATCCCGCCAGATTGACCGGATCTTTGGCTGTGGAATACGGGGGAGCGTAGCATAGCTCAAGTTCTTCCAAATCATATACGGTTGCCCCGAAGCGAATCGCCGCGGCGATAACGTCTATCCTTTTTTCCACGCCCTTGTACCCTGCCGCCTGCGCGCCAAGCACACGCCCGTCCCGCGCGCCAAATATCAGCTTTATTGTAAGCGTCATTCCTCCGGGATAATATCCCGCGTTCGAAAGCGGGTGCAGTATCGTTACCTTGTAATCGGCTCCAAGCTTCATTCCCGCGCTTTTTAGCTGGGATTCGCCGCTGCCTGTAGCGGCCACGGTCAAATCAAACACCTTGGCGACCATCGAGCCTTGCGTGCCCGAATATTTACGGTTTAAACCGCAAATATTATCCGCAACCATGCGCCCCATTTTATTTGCCGGTCCCGCGAGAGGCATTACCGCACGCTCCTTGCTTATAAAGTTTACCGTCTCCACGGCATCGCCCGCGGCATATATGCTGTTGTCGGAAGTGCGCAGCGTCTTGTCAACAAGTATGCCGCCGCGCAATCCTATATTAAGCCCGCAGTCCGCCGCGATTTTTGTATTGGGTTTCACACCCGCCGCGAGCACCGCGATATCAGCCTTAACCGTGCGCTTGTTAGTAACCGCCGTCAAACCGCCGTTTAGTTCCTCAAACTTCTCAACCCTCTCCGCAAGCGCCAGCTTAACGCCTTTCTCCGCTAAATGTTTGTGCAGTATCTGCGCCATTTCGTAGTCAACGGAAGGCATCACCTGGTTTTGCATTTCAATTAAAGTAACGTCAAGCCCCGCATGTTTAAGATTTTCCGCGGTTTCTATGCCTATAAATCCGCCGCCTATAACAACGGCGCTTTTCGCTCCCTTTTCACGTATAAACTCGTTGATTTTATCCATGTCCGGAATAGTCCAAAGCGGCAAAATTCTATCATTCCGGACACCGGGTATATTAGGGATTATCGGCGACGAACCGGTGGCTAAAACAAGATAGTCGTAGCTTTCATTATAAGTTTTAGAGCCGCTTTTCACGGTCACGGTTTTAGCCCGCCTGTCTATGGCCGTCACTTCGCTGTTTATACGCACATCCGCGTTAAACCGGTCATTAAAAGATTCCGGTGTTTGCAAAAGCAGCTTTTCGCGCTGTTCTATAATGCCGCCTATATGATACGGCAGCCCGCAATTGGCAAACGAAATGTATTCCCCGCGCTCAATCATCACAATTTGCGCGGATTCATCAATCCTTCTCAAACGCGCGGCGCAGCTTGCCCCGCCGGCCACACCGCCCACAATCACAACTTTCATTGCTCTTTTCTCCTATGCCGTGTTAGATATTTTTTTCACAATTTAATATAAGCATAGTTTAATTCGCAATACCGTGACTTAGTCACATAAACATAAAAATTATTTACAATATTGTTTTTCGCGTACTTTATTATCGCAGAATTAAAAAAAGCCGTCCGTTTCCGGGACAGCTTCTTTTAGTTTATATACTATTCGGCCAGCTTTAGTATTTCAATTATATCGTCGCTTTGCAGTTTTACAAAGTTGCCTACCGTTTTGCCGTCGGCCCTGCGGCAGTTCGCCGCGATATGGCCGTAATGCTTAGGGCTTATACCAATCTCACCCAAACTGGTAGGTAAACCTATTGATTTAAAAAATGATTTTGTGCGGTTTATTCCTTCGAGCGCCGTATACGAAAGATTATTATAGTCAATTTCCACATTCCATACTCTTGAAGCAAACTGCGCGAATAACGGTATATCATGTTTATATACATAGCTCATCCACGCCGAAAAAACAACGGCAAGCCCCGCGCCGTGGGCAACATCATTAAGGCCGCTGATCTCGTGCTCAATCATATGCGACGACCAGTCTTCAATACGGCCTGTTCCTAAAAGCCCGTTATGCGCCAGCGTGCCCGTCCACATAATCTCCGCGCGCGCCGCGTAATCATCCGGTTTTTTAAGTGCTTTATAAACGTTGCCTATAACCGTTTTTAACGCGGCTTCACACAGCCTGTCGGTTATTTCCGCGTCCTTTACGCGCGTAAAGTACCGTTCCATAATATGCGCCATTATATCTGTCGCGCCGCACGCGGTCTGATACGGCGGCAACGAAAATGTCAATTGCGGATTAAGCAGTGAAAACCTCGGACGCAGTAAATCGTTATCAAGAAAGCGTTTATTGTTATTCGCTTCGTCCGTGATAACGCTGCTGTTGCTTGCCTCGCTGCCCGCGGCGGGTATGGTAAGCACAACGCCGACGCCAAGCGCCTCTTTTGGCTGCATATCCGAAATATAAAAATCCCAAACATCACCGTCATACGGTACGCCGGCCGCGATAGCCTTGGCCGAATCAATTACGCTGCCTCCGCCTACCGCCAGTATAAAATCGATACCATCGCGCCTGCATATTTCAATTCCCTCCTTTACCAGCGACAGCCTCGGGTTAGGCAGCACGCCGCCAAGTTCAACAAAATCGACGCCTTGATTATTAAGCGAATCTGTAACCTGCCGGTATAAACCCGCCCTTTTTATATGCCCGCCGCCGTAATGCAGCAAAACCTTGCCGCCGTGCTTTTTTGTAAGCTCGCCGACAGCGTACTGCGCCCGCGTTCCAAACACAATCTCCGTCGTGTTTAAAAATCTAAAATCCTGCATATAATTCTCCCTTTTAATAAATATTTTTTTAAATATTTTATTTCGCGTTTGTTACTGATATACGTTTCATATTGATAAACAAATTATTAACAGTGTAATTGCGGCCGTTTCCGCAAAAAATATAGATACTGGTTTCTTAATATACCGGCGGAAAGGAGGTGTCTGATTTGGCGTCTAAAAATCGAAAATATGACCAGAATCACCCGTGGACAAAGTTTAAATTTGAATGCGCCGATGAGCTTGGAATTTCGCAGTACTGTAAAGAAAATAACGACGAGTACAAAGGCGATCTGCCAAGCAGGGTAAACGGGCAGCAGGGAGGCCCTATCGGCGGCGAGATGGTAAAACGGATGGTTGCAATGGCTAAACAGCAAAAAGGCATAACCTAAACCCTCAATGCGCCTCAAAACAAGGGGCGCATTTTTGTTTTATTTATCCTTCGAATGCTCAATTGATGTGATTTCCGTAATTCGAACGCCATAGTTATCTTCAATTACAACAACCTCGCCCCGCGCAAAAAGCTTGCCGTTTACGAGAACATCCACCATTTCACCGGCAAGCCTGTCGAGCACAATAATGGAACCGCGGTTAAGTTCGAGAATTTCCTTTATACTTCTTTTACTTTTCCCAAGCACAACTGTTACATGAAGCGGCACGTCAATTATAAGATCGATGTTGGACAAATCCGTAGGAAATGTAAAATCACCCGGTTTTTCGTTGAAAGACTGGAACTTAACTTCCTTTAATTCAATTTTCTCCTCTTTGTTTTCATTGTTCATGATTTTTACATCCTTTGTTACAGAAGCAGCAGTAGCGCTCTGCTGCCGCATATTAAGCGTTGGGTTAGAAACGCCGGCTATATTGGAAAGCGTTTCTAATTCACCGGGCTTTGATTCCGGCTGTTCGCCTATAAGAGTGGACGCGAGCTTCTTGCCAAAATCATAAGGCACTATCTGCAAAATATCGCTTTTGAGCAAGCCTTCTATATCAAGAAGAAAGCTTGTCCTTATAAGCATTTGACCTTCCTTGCTGACCACATCATTATTATTAATTATTTCTTTAACGACCGGCGGAGAAATATTAACGCTTAAACGAAGCAAATCCGCGAGCGCCGTGGAAGAAGACCCAACCATCTGGTTCATAACTTCGCTTATGGCGCTTATGTACATCTCATCCGCGCCGGCGGCGCTGCCCATAAGTACTTCCGTTATGGAAAGCGCGTCGGATTTCTTTATAAGAAAAATATTAAATCCATTCAGTCCTTTTGTATACGATACCTCCGTGGCCACTATGGGTTTTTCATATTCGTCCAGATATTCATTGCCTTTAACAAGGCTTACCCTGGGCGTGGTTATGGTTACGCGTTTGCCCAAAAGCTGAGATAGCGTGGTGGCCGAAGTGCCCATGCATATATTTCCTATTTCACCGAGAGCGTCCTTTTCTTTATCGGTGAGCATTAACGAATCGGCGACGGCTTGACCTTCACTATTATTGCTCATCAACGTCTGCTCCATCTTCCGTCCCCTCTCTTAAAATATCGGCAACCTTCACCGCGTAGTTTGAATCCTGCATGCCTATAAAACCCTTAAATTTAGGTATGTGCTCTATGTTTACCGTAACAGGCATACTTATGTTATGCGCTATTTTAATCACATCGCCAACCTGTATGCTAAGTATGTCTTTAACCGTCGCTTCTATTTCATTAAAAACAGTATAAAGCGTCAACGACACCCCCGCAAGCCCCTGCTTTAATTCCTTAGTATTCATAGGCGCTTTATTAAAGTTCTGCTCGGAATACCAGGTTTTCATAACTAATTGTTTAGCAATAGGCTGAACCGCCACGTTAGGTATGCATATGTTGATGATGTCCGAAACGGAACCGATTTTTACATTCATCGTGATTATGGCTATAGGCTCGTTCGCAGATACTATTTGTACATATTGCGAGCTTGTCTCAACCCTGTCAAGCTGAACGCTTATTTTATTTATCCTCTCCCACGCTTCGCTCATAAGCGACAACACTTTTTTTATTACGCGCTCCATAATCGACAGTTCTATCTCAGTAAAAGATTTATCCACTGCCTGCATTTCACCGGTCCCGCCTAAAAGCCGGCTTATAATCTCATAAGAGATAGCGGAAGAGATAACAAACAAAGACGAGCCCTGAAGCGGCGGCATATTAATAATAGACACAACAACGGGCTCGGGCATAGAGTTGCTCAGCTCGGAAAAAGTCTGTTCCTCAATTGAAATTACGTCAACCTCACAAAGCGTGCGCAGCGTGCCCGATAAATATGTGGAAAGCCTGCTCGCGTAATTATCGTAAATAAAATGCAGCGTACGTATCTGTTCCTTGGAAAATTTGTCCGCCGTACGAAAATCGTAAGGCTTAGCCATTTTAGGGTCTTCCGCTATAAAATCGTCAACATGCGCGTCTTTACCCGACGTTAATACGCTTAACAGCTCGTCTATTTCATTTTGAGATAAAATATTGGCCAAAATTTATCTCCTATCGGCAGAGAATATATAGTAATATTATTGTATCACATAATCGTTAAAATAGATTGTTTTAATATAATCTAATTTCAACTCGGATTTTAACCTGTCGACGATTTCGCCGCGCAATGTGTTTTGTATTTCATTGCTGCGCAGTTCTTCCTCTGTTTTGCTCCGCAATAAAAATACTATTACATCGCGTATTATGTGACTGCGTTCAGTCAGATAACTTTTTGTCTCCTCCGGGTTCAATGTGCTCAGCTCAATCACTATTGTCACCTTTAAAAGCCGCGTGCTGTCTTTAATGTTTGTTACAAAATGGTCACCCGGCACAAAAAAGCTTGTTTTGGGCTCCGGCGGCGGAGCTAAAAAAAGGAAGTACGCCGCGGCTCCGGCAACAATCAAAACAAAAACAATTATTGTTATCACTTTTTTCATAACAAAACCCCCCCTAGTCCTTCAAAATGCTTTCAATAACAAAATCCACACGCCTGTTGCTAGCTCTTCCCGCCGCGGTCTCGTTGGAATCTACGGGATGATATTCGCCGTATCCCATCGGTATAAGCTTTTGCGGCTGCAGGTCCGTTATGCTTAGCATATACCTTACGACTACAAGCGCTCTTGACGCGGATAATTCCCAATTATCCTCAAACCGCGAATTGTGAATAGGCACGTTGTCCGTGTGCCCCTCAACGCGTATCCTTTTTATCAAATCATCGTATTCTTCTATTATCACGCAAATCGAGCCGAGTATCATTTTCGCGTCGGCTTTCAAAAAATCTTTGCCGGAATCAAAAAGCGCCGAATCCGACATGCGTATAAGTATTGCGTTGTCCTGCTCCTCTACGTTAAGCAGGCTGCCAAGATTATTCACCTCAATATGCGTTTTAATTTTCTCGTACAGCTCGTCAAACTTTTCTTTTATCTGCTCCATATTAGCGTCCGATTCCAAGGACGGCGTGGGCGTCGGCTTTAAGTCTAATTCGGACGACGATTCGCTTTGCGTGCCGCCCGGATCGATAGCCTGTATCGCCACAAAAGGCGTGCCGGAAAGAGAGCTGACAATCTTCTCCCACTTTTGAGCGTCTATGGTTGAGAAAGAAAACAGCAGTACGAAAAAGGTCAGCAGCAATGTGACCATGTCTCCGTAAGTATTCATCCAAGCCGGCGCCCCTTCTTCCTGCGGCGGCGGCTTTCTCTTCCTGAAATCCACTTGCTCTCCTTATTCGATCTCCTGTACTTCGGGGTTCGTTTCGTCTTCTTTCTTTATTTCGCGGCGGGATAAGAACGACGTTAGCTTGTCCTTTATAATACGCGGGTTCTCCCCGTCCTGTATGGAAAGCAGGCCCTCCATATATAACTCTTTTTGCAGGCTTTCGGCGTCGCTTTGGGTTTTCAACTTTTTTGCTATAGGCGTAAAAACCAGATTCGCCAGTACTATGCCGTAGAACGTGGTAACAAGCGCTATCGCCATATTCGGCCCGAGCGAACCGTAGTCGGATAAATTTTTAAGCATATTGATAAGCCCTATAAGCGTTCCAATCATGCCGAAAGCCGGAGCGTAGCTTGCCATGCTCAGTATAATCTCCTGCCCCTGTGAATGCCTTTCCTGAATAAACGCTATCTCGGTCTGGAGTATGCTTTTTACCAGCTCCGTATCCGCCCCGTCAACTATAAGCATAATACCTTTCTTTAAAAACGGGTTTTCAATCTCCTCCATCGCGTCTTCCAATGCCAGCAAACCTTCGCGCCGCGCTATGTTTGCAATCTGTATGATTAACTCTATATCCTCGTTCAAGTCAATTTTTATGCTTTTAAAAGCGTTCGTATATACGGTTTTAAGCGATTTGAGCATTTTACCGGGATAGGACACTATTGTTGAGGCAATCGTACCGCCTACCGTAATGAGAACCGATGCGGGGTCGATAAACGAATCTATTGTGCCCGAAAGATAAATAGAAATAATTATACAAGCAAACCCGAATATTATGCCCGTTGCAGTTGTCTTTTCCACATCATTGCTCCCCTAGTTCTTTATTCTCCAAAGCGTTTCCGCAAAATATTTTTTGTTTGTATTCAATAATCAGCTTCTGTATTTCGGTTGTTGTTTCCGATACCACAAGCTTTCTGCCCGAAACCATGGAAACCACCGTATTTGGCGTTTCCTCCACAAACTCAATAAGCTCGCAGTTTATTAAAAATTCCTGGTTGTTTAAACGGTGAACGCGGACCATTTCATCATTCCTTCCTAATAGAATCTATGCGGCGCGGCATTTAGCCGCGCCGCACGACGCATAACTTAGCCGTTACCGTACCATGTTGACAAGTTCCTCGAGCATTTGGTCTGTTGTGGTAATAATTCTTGAGTTGGCCTGAAAGCCTCTTTGCGTTACAATCATGTCCGCAAACTCGCTTGTCAAATCTACGTTTGACATCTCAAGCGTACCCGGGTTCAGCAATCCGCCGGTACCTACGCCCGGTGTATGCCTAACCTCTATGCCCGAGTTTACCGTTACACGGTAAGTGTTCTGCCCCACTTTTTCAAGGCCGTTCGGGTTCGCGAATGTCGCCAAAGCTATCTGTCCTATAACCTGACTTTGGTTTGTCGTCTGGTCTATACCCACCACCTGACCGCTGCTGTTTATTGAAATGTCATAATAACTTGGGTTTAAGAAGATATTCGTCGGTATTGGGTCTCCTCCCGCGTCAAGTACAAGCGCGCCGGTTGAATCCACTTCAAAACCCTGCACATACGCGCCGTTTGAATCAACAAGATAGTGATTAACGTCCTGATAGAAGTTGCCTGCCCGGGTATACGACAGCTGCCCGTCGCTGGACATTATAAAGTATCCGTCGCCTTCAATCGAAAGGTCGAGCGAGTTGCCGGTATACTGCGGTGTAGATTTTGTATGCAGCACGTCTATTGTGGCGACCTGAACGCCAAGGCCTATCTGCTGCGGGTTTGTTCCGCCCGAGCCTGTGCCCGTTGTGGACGCCGGTTTAATTGTTTGGCTGTATATGTCCTGAAATACCACGCGGCTTGATTTATATCCTATAGTGTTTACGTTTGCGATATTGTTTCCTATAACGTCCATCTTTGTCTGATGGTTTCTAAGTCCGGTAACACCGGAGTACAGTGAACGCATCATGGTTTTATTCCTCCTGTTATGCTATTTGTGTTATGCTTGTCACGGGAATGTTCTGCCCGCCGACAACGGCAAATATGTCGCCGTCCTTTATTACGAGCTGTTCAACCTGACCGGTAATCGTAGTAACCGTACCGTCTTCGGCAGTGATTGCCGCCGACACCGTTTTCCCAATCAGATTGGCTCCCTGAAGTATTCTTGTATCCAAATTGTTTTCAATGCTTGAAGGGTCCATAACTCCGGCAACCTTTACGGTGTTGTACGTTTCTCCGCCTACCAGAACATAATTGACGCCGTTTTCATTAACTACACCGTCAACCTTGCCGAAAATCAGCCCTATGGAATCCTCTATATATACATATTTTCCAATCATGCCGTAAGCCTGGCTTGTAGCGAAGCTTTGGCTTAGCGTCTGAAAACCCTCAAGCAGCGAAAACTGCGCCATCTGCGCGAGAAACTCTCCGTGTCCCGCGGGTTCAAGCGGATTTTGATTGGCCATTTGAGCCACAAGTATTTTTAGAAAGTCCTGCTGGGACAGATTGCTGTTGCCCGTTGTTCTATTCAAGCTTTCAAGCGTCCTTAGGGTTGACGCCGCAGCCGATGTTTGATCTACCGACATAACCTTGCCTCCTTTTATTACGCCAGATACTCGACGGAGCTGCCGCTGTGAATGTAATAATCCGCCGCCGCCGCCGAATCGTAAAGGCTTGTTCCTGTCAGCCACTCCGGCGTATGCCTCCCGCCGCCTTTATCCGCTTGGCTTTGGCGGCCGTTTTGCCTGTAGGCCTCGTAACCGCCGTCCGCCGGCGTCTCGCTTTGATAAGAGATGTCTACGCTCGTTAAGGTTATTCCCTTATCTTTCAACATATCCTGCAAAGCCGGAGCATGCTCACATATCATTCCTTTAACCGACAAGTCGCCCGCCTTTACGGTCAACCGAATATTACCGTTTTCCATTGTCAGTTTAATGTTCAGTTTTCCGAGAAATTCCGGCTTTAACTCTATGTCGAATTCGTGCCGGCCGCCGTCGAATTGCGTTTTTATACTGTCAACAATACGCACGACATTGTCCCTGACAAAATCGGGCTGTTCGGAGATAACCCGCGGCTCGGCCGTTGTTTCGGCAACCGTTTCCGGAGCCTTTGCCCTTTGAACGCCTCCCGCCGCCGCCGCCGTTCCTTCGGTAATATCCCGCGCGTCCACAGCGTCCGGAGTAGTTTCCTTTGATTCTCCGTCTCCGCTTTGCCGCGCCGCGCCGGATATGCCGCCGTCCATTTTCGGCAGAGCGGCCTTTATCTCCGCTTCTTGCGCTTCGGCCGGACAGTCACGGTGTACGGCGGTTTCTTCGGCAGCCTGTGAATTTTCAAACACAGCGTGTTTAACTGAAAATACCTTCCGGTCAGCATTTTCAGCCGGCAGCGGCATTTGCGCTTTAAAAGACGGCTTTTGCATTTTTGCCTGCAGCAGCAGCTTTAAAAAGTCCGCCGCGCCGTCCGTATCCGGCAATACCGTTACGCTTTCAGCCGCCGTATTTGACGCCTTTTCTTTGTTGGTACTCTCGAGGGAGCCCAGATACTCTTTTACCTCGCTTAACACCCGCTGCAAATCAGAAGTATTAAGCTGTTTGTTTGATAGCATCCTTGCAAATTGCTCAGACAATTCACCTTCTTTAGGTTCCTTATCAACGCGCATCCATTCCGTAAGCAGGCCTGCCATATCGGCTGCGTCCGTCTGTTCCCGCGCCGCTTTGGGCAATGCCGGCAAAACGTCGTCTCCGGCTAATAAGAGGTTGTCTGTTTGATAATCCAGCAATCCGAATCCTTCGAGAATGCCAGCAATCCCTAAGTTAAGAACCGTGGAATTGATGACCATGCTGTTATCGTCCGTGTCGCGGTTTCCAAAAAGCGCTTGAAAGTTAATTGCTTGTTCGTTTTCGAGGCAGTTTTTCAGCTGTTGTTTAAACTCCGCCGAAACCGGCTTCATTTTTACTTGTTTCAAACCGCCGCCGCCAAGAACCATATTCGGAGCCGCAACGTTTGGTGTTTCTGCAAACACCGTTATTGCATCCAATTGTTGATCCCCTCCTTAACAATTTATTAAGTTTTTAAACAATCCGGCGTCGCCCCCTTTATTTTTTTTATTTCATCATTTCTGATAAAACACTCGTTGCAAGCTTGGTACTCATTTTATCAAGTATCAGAGCCGCTTTTGCTTCGTCCATCGCCTTAAGCAATTGAGCGATATAAGACACGGGTCTAAGTTGGCTTATGGCGTCTGCCGCCTTTTGCACATCCATCTTCTCATAAATATTTGCCGTGGCTTTTATACTGGCCTGTGCCTGCGCAAGCGCATAAACTTCCTCGGACTGTGTTTTAAAAGCCTCAAGCTGCTGCGCAAGAGTTTCCTCGCGTTCGCTTAAGTCTTTTTCGAGCAAAACCGCCTCGTCTTCTTTTCTATCGACATTTGTCTTCCTTTTCTCAAGTGTTTGTTCTAATTTTAATAACTGGGTATGCATTTTTTCCAATTCCTCGGCCGAGGGACCTTCATATTCTTTCTCAGCCGGAAGGTTCTCTTTTAAAATTGCAACCACAGCCTCCGCCGAACCGCCGACGTTAAAATAAACAACCATCGCGCCGGCGAGAATAAGCACTATTAAAAATACGCACGCGATTACCCCGCCGGATGATTTGCCGCCGCTTTTACGCGTTTGCGGTTTTGCCTCCGGTTTTTTCAACGCCGTTTTAGCCGGTTTTTCGGGCTTAAGTTTGGGCGCCTTCGGTTCTTTGGGCGGTTTGGGCGTCTTCTTCTTATCGGAAGCCCCCTGCTCTTCTTTTTCTAAAATATCTTCCCGCATAAATCCATCCTTTATGAAACAGTTACTTTATATGAAACCATGTCGTCTATAATCTTTCCGTTTTCCTTTTTGACTTCGTCAATATATTCCTTGTATTGCTTTTCGTACAGTTTATCAAGCAATTTTATCTCCCTGCGAACCTGTACAAGTTTTTTAACCCATTGTTCCTTTTCGTTTTCAAGATTGGCTATCTGTATTTGCACCGCCGCCATTTGAATCTTTGTACACTCAAAATAATTTCCGTAATCACCCGCGCGCAAAGCCGGCATACCTATTGATACCGCGTCGCAGAATTCAACCTTTGTCCTGTCAAAACAGCCCGCGAGTATGCTAAGCTCGTTTCTTAAAACGGCAATCCGGTTTTCCAATAAGTTAATTTGCAGTTTGTACTGCTTTTCCGTGCCTGTCTGCAAGTCGTACCATTGCTGCAGCGTGAACACAAATTGCTTCATAGCTTTAAACTCTCATATCATATATTTCATTTACGATTTCCATCGTCTGCTCAAATGTAAATCTTTCCGGCACCTGCTGCATAAGCAATTTGTTTATTTCATCTATCATGGCTATGGCCTCGTCTATTTTAACGCTTGAGCCCTGTTTGTACGCCCCGATTGAAATAAGATCCTCGGCATCCCTGTACGCGGCAAGCACTCCCCTTAAATATGATGTCATTTTTTGTTCTTCATCGCTCATAACGTCCGGCATAAGGCGGCTTACGCTTTGCAGCACGTCTATAGCCGGATAATGGTTGTTATTCGCCATTTTTCTCGATAGCACTATATGCCCGTCCAGTATCCCCCTTACCGTATCGGATATAGGCTCGTCAAGGTCGTCGCCTTCCACAAGAACGGTATAAAGTCCGGTGATTGACCCTTTGCCGCACATTCCCGCGCGTTCCAGAAGTTTGGGCATTATTGCGTATACTGACGGAGTAAAACCCCTTGACACCGGCGGCTCGCCTATAGCCATTCCGATTTCTCTTTGAGCCATGGCGAACCTTGTCAGCGAGTCCATCATAAGCATAACGTCCATACCCTGGTCGCGGAAATATTCCGCGATGGCGGTTCCCACCATAGCGGATTTTAAACGGACAAGAGCGGGCTGGTCGGAAGTAGCCACAATCAGTACCGAGCGCGATAGACCTTCTTCCTGCAAATCCTTTTCTATAAAATCGCGTACCTCGCGTCCCCTCTCGCCTATAAGCACAATCACATTTATATCCGCGGATGTGTTGCGCGCAATCATGCCAAGCAGCGTGCTTTTGCCTACTCCGCTTCCGGCAAAAATGCCTATCCTCTGCCCTTTTCCCAGCGTAAGCATTGAGTCTATTGCTTTTATGCCAAGCGGCAGCCTCTCCGTAATACGCCGCCTTTCGAGGGGGCTGGGGGGAGCGTTCATTATGGGATAAAACCCCTCGGGCTTAACCGGCCCCTTCTCGTCCATTGTATTTCCAAGACCGTCGAGAACGCGGCCGCAAAAATCCCTTCCCACGGCGACGCTAAGAGCGCGATCGTCGGACACCACATAACTGTTAGGGCCTACGCCGGACAGTTCCCCGAAAGGCATAAGCAGTATTTTTCTTTCTTTAAAGCCCACTACTTCGGCAAGAACGTACTGCTCTTTATTATCCGTGTATATTCGGCATATATCGCCAAGCTTGGCGGACATGCCCACCGCTTCCACCGTAAGCCCGTATACCTGGCTTACCCTGCCGCCGTACTCCAAAAAAGATTTGTCTTTTAATGCGCTTTTATATCTTTGAGTTTTAGGAAACATCTTAATCCACCTGTTCTTTAAGATGCTGTCGCGCCTTGCTTAATTGCCTTGATATGCCCGCGTCCACAATTTCTTTGTCTGATTCTATGATGCAATCGCCTCTTTTTAAGGACGCGTCGCAAATAACCTCAGGTTCCGCGCTTCCCGCTTCGGTTAAAATCCACGGCGGACTGTCCTTGAAAAATTTATCATAGTCACCGCGGCTTACATACAACACAAATTTGTCTGCTTTTTTTAAGCTTTCGACAGCATTTTTAACAAGCCCCTTATATGCTGTATCGTCTTTTTCAATAACAATATTTATAATCTTTTCCGCTATATCGACGGACAAATCAAGTATATCGCTTTGCAAGGCTTCAAAAAGACTATCCCTGTATTTTTCAAGCTTTAAAAGATTGTCACGAAAATCTTTAACTTGTTCATCATGTTTATCACGGGCCTCCGACATACCGTCGGTTACACCCTGCCGGCGGGCTTCCTCTTTAATCTCCTCGGCTTCCGCCAGCGCGTTCGCAATTATCTGCTGCGCTTTCACATTGGCGCTTTGCACGAACTCCATTGCCTTATCCCTAATTTCGGCCGGCAGCTGCGAATCGTCATTCAGCGTCATCTTTTCCGGCTTCGGCGGCTTTTTTGCCGTCTCCTTATGGGTTATGACAATGCACGACTTATTAATATTCATATTGTCAACAAGCGTTTTGTCGATTTTAAACAATTAACTCATCCCCCGAGTTGCGTGAGATAATAATCTCGCCGGAATCGTCCAGCTGCCTTATCACGTTTACAATCTTCTGCTGCGCTTCCTCGACATCCCTCACCCGCACCGGACCCATATATTCGATGTCTTCTTTTATCATCTCCTGCAGACGTTTTGAAATATTGTCGTATATAATCTTTGCAACCTCAGTGGTGGCGCCTTTTAACGCAACAGCCAAGTCGCGGTTATCAATCTCTTTTAATACGCGCTGCACCGCCTGGTTGCTGAGCTTAACAATATCCTCAAATATAAACATGCGTTTTCTTATTTCCTCTACCAGCTCGGCGTCTGTTTCCTCAAGCGCTTCAAGCAAATGCCGCTCCGTACCCCTGTCAACACTGTTCAGTATTGTAACAAGGCTGTCTATACCACCTGTTATCGTTTGGTCGGCAAAGCTTAAAGTAGAAAGCTTTTTTTCCAGCACCCTTTCGGTTTCCTTTATGTATTCGGGAGACGTTATTCCCATATTCGCTATGCGCGCAATAACGCTTGTCTGCTTTTCGAGCGGCAGCGCCGCAAGTATCTGCGCGGCGTGCTTTGGCTCCACATACGACAGTATAAGCGCTATGGTCTGCGGATGCTCATTTTGAATAAAGTTTAAAACCTGCGTGCTGTCGGCTTTCCTAATAAAGTCGAACGGTTTAACGCGAAGCGACGACGAAAGCCTTCCTATAAGGTCGTTTGTGCGCGCTTCCCCGAACGCCTTGTTAAGTATCTCCCTGGCAAGGTCAATTCCGCCCTCCGATATGTATTTTCTTGCTATGCACATTTGCATGAACTCGTCAATCACCGTCTCTTTAAGCTCGGGGTCAACGCGCCTCATGCCGGTAATGCTGAGCGTAAGCTGTTCTATTTCTTCCTCGGACAGAAATTTGTAAACCTTGGCCGCGTGGTCTTTTCCCATTGTAATCATCAGCACCGCGGCCTTTTCTCTCGGTGATAGCTTTTCCCTTGCCATTATTTGCTCCTAGTCCTCGTTAAGCCAGTTGCGCAGCAGATTGGCAACCGATTCAGGATTTTTTCCTATATAGTCCTCAAGTATCAAAAGTTTGTTATCGGTCTTGTCAAGATCCTCGATGCGTATATCGTCAAATGAAGGCCTTTGCGGTTCGCCGGGCGTAGCCTGATCGTCAACAATATACTCGAACCCGCTTTCAGTTACCGCCGTTTTACCGCTGTTGACAATCATTTTTATTGCCGCCGACAGTATTATCAAAACGACAATGGAGGCGGCGACAATAATTACAAGACGAAACGTCTCGGCGTCCTGCACTTTTTGGAGTATCTCCCGCTGCTGCAAAAAAGAGTCGTTTATCTCGTCCGTGCTTTCAACAGTAATAAACGGCAGCATGGCGACAGTGATAAGCGACTTATCCACGCCTATAGCGGTAGCAATAAGGTTTATTACTTCGTTTGTATAGTCGTCAGCTTGCTCACTGTTAATGATTACCGAAACGGAAAGCTCTTCAATTTGCCCCTTCGCCTGCTCTATTAATGTTTTGGTCTCATTTATTTCTAAGTTCGCTTCCCGTGATATGTTATAATATACGGCGTTATCGTTTCCCTCAAGCGCCGCTAAATATTCGGATGCCGCGCCGTTCGCGTCAATACCCGCCACATCCCCTTCGGCGTCGTTTATTATGGTTTCAACAAGCTCCTTCATGCTTACGGCAAGCCCTTCCGTTCCGTTCGCGGGCGGCTCGAACTCAATTGATTCAATCACTTTTGTGTCAAAGTTGAGCTTTACGTTAATTTCGGCCATTACATTTTTATCGCCGAATACCGGCGAGAGCAAATCTAAAACCTGGTCCTTAAGGCGTTTTGAAACGCTCGCCTGAAGACCCATCCTCGAATCAACGCTTTCAATCTCGTTATCGCCTTTAACGCTGTATTGATTCATCGCGGTGTCGGTAACGCTTATGTTTTCAACGTCAAGCCCCGAAACGCTTTTGGACATAAGATCGGCTATAGACTTAACCTCGTCTCCGGTAAGCCTTTGGCCGCCCCGCAGCTCAAGAAGCACCGCGGCCGTGGGCGCCTGCTCTTTTCCGGAGAAAACGTACGAGCTGTCTTCACCCAGGTCTATGTTTACCACCGCGTCTTCAACCTTGCTCATTTTCATTATTGTACGGCGCAGGTTTTCCTGCAGCTGGAACTGGTAATAAATCTGTTTTTCCATATCGGTCACGCCGAGGCCTGAAGCGTTTTGAAAGATATCGTAAGGCAGGCCGTTGCTTGGATATCCCTGCGCCGCAAGCTGCATTCGCACGGTGTCCGCTATCGATTCGTCCACAAGTATTGTGCCCGTGCCCTCGGCTATGGCGTCAACTCCCATGTCACCGAGCATGTCCAATACTGTTCCCGCCTCGGACGGGCTAAGGCCTCTGTATAAAACAGCGTAATTTTTTTGATTTAACACCACCGAGACAAGCACAAGAATGATAATAATTACCGCTATAAGTATAAACAGTCTTACCTTCTGGCCTTTTTCCATCTTTTTAAAAGCATCGTAAATTTTTGAGGGTATCTTCGTTATTGCGTTCGCCATAAAGCCTTCCCAATACATAAAAAAATATATTTATATAAATATAGGTTGATTCGCATTATTAATAAACTTTTTTTCTGTTGTTAATCAATAAATTGTTAAAGTCTTAACGCTTAATTACCGATATATCAACCGAAGGAGAAATATGAACGTTGACGAAGGCGCCAGATACGTTTGTTTTTCTTTTATAAATCACGCAAGGATGCGATTAAAATTTCAGGGAGGAAAAAATTATGCGTATTAACAACAACATTATGGCGATGAATACACATCGTCAGTACGCTATGAACAACACTAGCGTATCAAAATCAACGGAGAGATTGTCTTCGGGCTTTAGAATCAACCGCGCGGGCGACGACGCCGCCGGTCTTGCGATTTCAGAAAAAATGAGAGCGCAGATCCGCGGGCTGCAGATGGCGTCCAAAAACAGCGAAGACGCCATATCGCTTGTACAAACGGCTGAAGGCGCGCTTACGGAAACCCACTCGATACTTCAGCGTATGCGCGAGCTGGCTGTACAGTCGGCAACCGACACCAACGACGATACCGTTGACCGTGCCGCGTTGAACTCTGAGTTCGCCGAGCTCAAGCTGGAAATCGATGATATCGCAACCAAAACCACGTTCAACAACAAGGTTTTGCTTAACGGCAGCTTTGGCTCAACCGCCTCTGTGACGGGCGCCTCCGCCGTAAGGCCCGGCGTTCTCGGCGTTACCGATGTTAGAATCGAAGGATTCTCCGCGGGCGATACTATCAACATCACGCGCGTAGGCGCCGCGGGCACCGATTACATCTTCACGCTGGCTTCCGACGCCACGGCGGTAGTACAGTCCCAGCCGACAGGCGCGGGTTCAATCAACCTTGATTTTGGAGGCGGAAGAACGGTAAGCATTACAATGGCCTCTCATACCGCCGACTCGTTCAACACAACTTCTCTCGTGTTTACAGTATCCGGCACCGCCGCCCAGATACAGACAGGCGCGAACAAAGACGAAAGCCTGTCCATATCAATAGGCGATATGCGTGCCGCCCATCTTGGCTTGACATCCGCCGCGGTTGATTCGCAGAGCAACGCGAACGAAGCCATAGGCACTGTCAACGCGGCAATCAATGATGTTTCGGCGCAACGCGCTAATCTTGGTGCTTTGCAGAACAGGCTTGAGCACAAGATAAGCAACCTCGACACATCCGCAGAGAACCTGCAGGCAGCCGAAAGCCGTATCAGAGACCTCGATATGGCGAAAGAGATGACAGTATTCACCCAGAACAGCATACTTGTACAGGCTGCGACCGCTATGTTGGCACAGGCCAACGCAGCCCCGCAGAACGTGCTCTCGCTGCTCGGGTAAACGGCGCCACACACAGAGTCCATCCGACTCTCAGTCTAATAATAGGAACTGCCGGCTCGAAATCGGGTCGGCAGTTTCTTATTCATCTTTTCTCCGCTTCCGGCGAAATAAATAACGCGCGTATATGTAGCCATCGGTAATAATAAAAAACCCTCACGCTTCCAACGCACGAGGGCTTTAAGTTATCTCCCGTATATAAATATCAGCGGCTAAAAGAAATAGCCGGTGTTTTAGCCGCCGCGCGGTTTAAGTCCACTGTTTCATCTAAAAGTTCTTTGCGGAATATCCTCATTTCCTTTGGAGCCTTTATGCCTATCTTTACCCTATCTCCCTCAATTGAAAGTATCTCTATCACAACGTCTTGATTAAGCGTGATTCCTTCACCCGTTTTCCTCGACAACACCAGCATCCTGCTCTCCTCCTTTGTCAAGACTCTTCATGATTGCCTCGTATACCGGCCAGCGTATAGGCATTGTCTTCGCGTCAATAATTATCTGCTTTCCCACGCCGCGCACGGCGTTTATAATAATGGGCGCGGCGAGATTAACCGTCATATCCTCTATTTTATCCGGAATCACAACAACATTCATAACAAGCAAATCATTCTGACTTTCAACCTGCAGTTCTTCAAGCTCGTTTTCACGGATGTCTATATAATAATCATCCATTATCTCAAACGAGAGAATCACCGGCAAAGCAATGTATTTGTTTTCCGTTGACTGCAGCCAGTACACGGGCTTTGTCTGCGGCACCTCAAGAATAATAAACTGACGCAACTCCTCAAACCCGGGCAGCCCCTGCGGAAAATCAATCAGCTTTGAATCCTTGGTATCAAAAGAACCGAATCTATCGGTTTCAATGAGCATATCCGCCCCCCCTTTATTGCGTCTCTACTTTAAAAAATTAATCAGAGACGTCTGAACGATATTATTGCCT
Source organism: uncultured Christensenellaceae bacterium (assembly GCA_964586785.1). Lineage (GTDB taxonomy): Bacteria > Bacillota > Clostridia > Christensenellales > SZUA-584 > SZUA-584. The sequence continues at coordinate 38,751 of CAZPHS010000009.1, read as the reverse complement.
ATCTGCAGCGCCGCCATATAAACAAATTCGGACATTTTATAATTCATTATGGCTTCGGCCTGGTCAACATCTTCGATATTAGATTTTATAGCCTCGTACATCAGCACATCGTCTTCGAACCGGTTCTGTATAAGCTCTAAACGGCCAACACGCCCTCCCACACTTGCGTCGACAGACATAACGTGTGTCTGGCAATCCTGCAGTTTCGCGATATACTGCGATATCTCTTCGGCGGAAGCGTCGTTTCTTAGCGCGTTGCAGAAATCGTCAAGCACAGTGTAAACATTATTATCACCCATTCCAAAAAGCTGCGTTCCCGTTGTTGATATGTCCATAACAACGTCAAAGCCTATTTCATATTGTATGGAAGCCTTATCTTCAGATAGCAAAGCGGGGTTTGACGCATCGATTAAATCAATCCCATTATACAAAATATTGCCCGAATCGTCCACAACAAATGGGGGCGACGTAACATTATATCCGCCGAAAATATATTTATCTCCCGATTTCGCGTTGCCTATGGTCAAAACATGATCGCGCAGCTGTTCAATCATTTCGGCTGTAGCTATTTTATCCTCCGGCGATAAAAAATCGTTGCTCATGTATACGGCTTTCTCATAAGCCGTTTTAAGCATATCGTTAAGCTCTAAAACCGAAGATTCCGTCTGTTCAAGCCATGTAAGCGATTTCTCCACGTTTCTTTTATACTGCTCGCTTTTGTAAATTTTAACGCGGGTCTGCATACTGGAAATAATCCCTATGGGGTCGTCCGAGGGCTTGGTGATTCGTTTGCCCGTAGCCATCTTGTTTTGCAGCTTATTTAATTCGGACATGTTGTTGCCCAAATTCTTTAAATACCCGCTAAGCATCATGTTGCTTGTTACGCGCATATTATTTGCCTCCTTTGCGGCTAGCGGCCCACAAGGCCTGTCCTGTTTATAAGCACGTCTAGCGCCTCGTCGATTGCCGTTAAAACACGGGAAGCGGCGGCGTAAGCGTGCTGATAGGTAATCATCTTAACCATTTCCTCATCAAGTGATACGCCCGAAACCGACTGGCGTCTGTTTTCAAGATTGTCAAGAATCGTTTTCTGGCTGTAGGTCATCTTTTGGCTTGTGGAGCTTTCGATAGCTATTTCCACAATGGTGCTTTTCAAATAGTTTTCAAAATTGCCGACGCCGGGTATATCCATTTTCGTCGAAAGCGCGGATAAAGCCAGCGCGTTTATATTGTTGCCCATCTGAGGGTTTGGCGCCTCCGAATCAATAAATACGCTTGACGCGGCAATGTTGTTTACGTTCGTCAATATCTGCGCCGAAAGCGCCAAGGTGCCGGCCGTTATGTCACCGTAACCTCCCGCGGGCACGTCGAAGAAATTTATTCCGGTCTGAGACGCCTGGGCGCCGTACGGCATTGTGTATCCGCTGCTGTGAACGTCATTAAAAGCCTCGGCCATAAACCTTGCCAGAGTGTTGAGGCTTTGAAGCACATACGGTATCCCAACATCGTCCGGAGAGTTGCCGTCTCGCAAAACCTTGTATGAGTACAGTACGCCGTCGCTGTAAGAAAAAGGCGTATCGGTGCCCTCATAATAAATTTCGTAATAATCCGGCTCGCCCGACACCTCTCCCGTAAGCGTCGGCCGGGCTTCAAGCAGCGTTACCGTTGAGTGGTTTACCAATTCAACGCCGTCGCAGTTTACAATAAAATAGCCGCTTGAATCCTCTTCGTATGTAATCCCTATAAGCTCCGAGAGCTGATCAAGCAACACGTTGCGTTTATCGCGTATATCATTGGCCTTCTGTCCGGACAGCTCATACGCGAAAATCTGCTTGTTATAGTTCGCTATGTTTGTAAGCAAATCGTTGACATCCCTAACGGTAACCTTCATCGATTCGTTATAAGTAGTTTGCAAATCCGCCAAACCCCTGTAATAATGCCTGAAGGTATCTATCATTTTCAAAGCGTTCTGCTGAACATTTGTACGTATTTCTTCGTTTACCGGGTCTATTGAAAGCTCGCTTACGCTGTTGAAAAAATCTTTCATGGCCGCCGAAATACTGCTGTCGGAAAGCTCGTTTAAAATGGACTCAATATACTCCAATTCCTCGGCGCGCGTATTCCAGAACCCAAGCGACGCGTTTTCCTTTCTAAGCTGCCTGTCTATATAATCGCTCCGTATCTGGTCTATAACGCATGTTTCAACGCCGCCGCCGATAATTGCTCTTTTATCGGTGGCTATATGCGAAGGCGCCAGGCTTGGGTCTATCGCCTGCTGCAATATGCGCTGGCGCGTATACCCGACAGTATTTGCATTGGCAATGTTGTGCCCCGTCAAAGTGATAGAGCGCTGACTTATCGCCAACGCCGACTTTGAGATTTCCAATCCAAAGAACATACTCATAATATTACCTCAAACCATTTGGTCAACCAACAAATTGCCGGTGTCGTGCCTGTCCATCATCGCGCCCGAGTGCGAATAGACCCCCAGTTTTTTGTTTAGATGACCGGTAAGCAGATTTACGCAAAATGCCGAGTATGCAAGGTGTGTATCGATAAGCCCTTTATTGATAAAGTTTTGCTCCGAAAGCTCTTCCAATACACTTTCAAGTTCTTTCTTTATGCGTTTAAAATCCTGCTTTATGTCATTGTCCAGCACATCAATTATGTGCTCGAGGCGCAGCGTCTCTTTGGGCATACGGCATAAAACCGCTATTTTACCAATAAGACCCTCACGCTCGGTTTCAAGCTGCTTTATGTTCTTAAGCGCAACCCATTCCTTTGCGACAATACGCTCAAGCTCCGCAACATCATTTTTAAGCAGGCTCTCTTTCTTATCGCCGGCCAGTGCAAGAATTAAACCGTATTCTTTTGTTTCTTGCTTCAATACCGCTTGAAGCGCTGTTATCAGCCGGTCCACAATAACGTCTCCTTTCATCTAAAACTGACGTCGCTATTTGCCTAAAATCTTCCGTGCCACTTTTACCCCCGGAACAGAATAAGTGTCGTTTCTTATTTGTCCGGCAACTTGGTTGATATGCGCAAGCTCCTCGGGAGAGCGCACATCCATCATATCCATCGCTTCCTTAAGCGCGTTGGAGAACATCTTCGCGCCTTCCGTAAGCTCGGCCCTGTCCGCGCCGGGCGCGGCTGCCGGCGCCGGTTTGGTTTCCCTGATATGCGTGTACTGCCTAAGCAAATCCTTTGGGGGTATAGAATCAATTCTCACAGTCAATCACCTCAAAATATATATATATAAATTATTTACGATAATAATCGGTATGCATTTTGCCCAAGCCTTTTGCGCCGTCTTGTTTTCTCTCCTCGGGAGGAACGTAAGCGCCTCTCAAATCGTACTCGAGCATTCTGCTGCATTCTTTGCAGTAACGGCCTGTGGATATCGAACGATTGCATTTCTCGCACAGCAGCATCCCGTTGTTTTCGGCTATCGTCAGGCGCCCCTCTTTTAAGTACGAAAGTATAACCTTCTCTGAAACGCCTGTTTCCTGCGATATCTCAACAACATTGGCGTTGGGGTTTTCGTATATATAATCACGAACCTTCTCAAAATCCCTTTCCATCCTCTCGGTGCAATCAGGACAGTTGTTGGCGCCGAATGAGTAAAACAACTTATTGCATATTCTACACTGTTTAACCTGCGGACCCATTTGTGCCTCCGTATACTTTATCGAATATTATTAGCGTTTGACGCCATTTGATCCCAGACGCTCACAGCCCTTCCCGCCAGCGAAAACGCCCTTTGCGCGCGAACCAGCATTGATAATTCCACAGCCAGATCTACATTTGACGATTCCATAACGCCCTGCGCTATACGCGCCGACGATTTTACGGGCGGTCCGGATACGTCCGTTTCGGTATAACATCCGTTTCCCCGCGCCGTCAGCCCTTCTTTATTTACAAAATCAACTATCTGCAGCGTCGCGCCCTCCGCGCCGTCGAATGCCACTAACCCTTCCGGACTTACCGTTATCTGTTCCGTATTTGCGGGCACGCTTATACGGTTGTTATCCGTATCCAATAAATAATTTCCTTGCGCCGTCACCAGATACCGTCCGTCCGCCTCGCTTGATATGCCAAAGCAGCCGCCGCGGGTGTACATTATCCCCCCGCCGTTGTCTTTAATAGTGAAAAAACCGTTTCCGTCAATATATAAATCAAGCGAATTACCGGTGTTTTGCGGATTCCCCAAAGTGAAATCCCGGGATGTGGAAGCTATCAAAACTCCCGCGCCCTGCCGCAGGTTTTCGGCGCTTGCGGTATTGGCGGGATTTATAAGCCGCGTGTACAGCGCGTCCTTAAAGCTCACTCTTTGGCTTTTAAAACCCGTCGTATTTATGTTCGCGATATTGTTTGCTATTGTGCTTACGCGATGCTGCTGCATCTTAATCCCAAGCCCCGCCGCGTATAAAGTCTGCATTCCGGCCACCCTAAACCCTTCCCACTTCGTTTACCGACTTTGCCAGCGATTCGTCGATTATTCTGAGCACCCGTTGGTTTAACTCATAAGCGCGGTTTATTTCAACCATGCTTATCACCTCGTCCGCCATATTGACATTGGAGCCCTCAAGATAGCCTTGCATAACCTTTGCGTTTTCGGCCTGCCTTACCGGCTGGTTCGCGTAGTTTAAATACAGGTTGCCGCCGGTTTTTCTAAGACCGGATAAATCGTCAAAAGTTACTATGCTGAAACTGTCAACCGTCTGTCCGTTTACGGTTACATTGCCAAGCGTGTCAACAACGAATGATTCGTCGCCAACATAAATTCGTCCGTTCCGGCCGGATACATAATAACCGTCACCGGTTATAAGACAGCCGTCATATCCTATAGAAAAACTGCCGTCGCGCGTGTATCTGTTTCCTTCAGGGGTCTGTATTGTAAAAAACCCCTGCCCTTCCAGCGCCAAATCCGTTGACCGTCTTGTTTCTTCAAGGTCTCCCTGCGAAAACAAAGTTGATATAACATCCACATGAATACCGGTATTTTGCGGACCTATAAACGCCGATTTTTTAAGCAGGTACGGGTCATTTAGATTTTTTATCAATAAATCCGCAAAAGACCGTGAGATAATTGTATCTTTTTTATAGCCTGTTGTGTCTATGTTGGTAATATTGTTCGTCAGGACATTCATTCTGGCTCTTTGCGCCAGCATACCCGTGCCGGCTATATAAAAGCTTCTGAGCATTTAATCACCTCATAAATACTTATCGGCAAAAGCGCAATGTCACTTTAGGTTTTTATTCAGCAACTATTGTACTTTCCTTAACTTCATGGCGAGAGAGACTTCGCGCACGGAAATACCAAGCTGCCGCGCGATATCGTTTATATCAAGCCCCTTTGCGCTCATATCCGCAACCTTATCGGGTATTTTAAGCTGCAGCCTCTCAATCGGCGAAAGCCCGTTAGCGGCAGCGGGTAAATTTTCAGTATCCGGCTCCGCCTCCGAATCCAAAGCGGCTTGCTTGTCTTTATACCCCTCCCGCTCCGATACGCCGGGCATTATGCTTGCCACAGCTTTGTACACTGCCCGCGCGTTGGCGCTTGCGGGCGTGATAACAGGAAGCGTTTCCGGCGCGGCGGCCTTTGAAAATATACCGTTTACTGTTTCGCTGTCCTTTTGCGCCGCCCCGCATACGCGTATGGCCTCGTCAACCAAATTCATTATCTCCGCTTTGGCTTTTTCCGCCTCGGTGCGGGCTTCTTCGGTAAACTCTTCAAAACCGGCAAGCAAATCTTCTATGTTTTGATAAAGCTTAAACAGCCTTTGCTCCTTTTCATGGGCATCGTTTTGTTTTTTAGAGCTTTTCATATTCGCGGCGCGGGTAAACCTTCCAAAGAGCCATATGCCAATACACAACAGTATAAATACGTATGTTGCAAAAGCGTATTCCGTTATACCCATATCAATAACTCTCCTTATTTTATCCGCGCGCTCTGGCGCTCTCATATGCCCCGGCAAACAAAAGTTTAGAGCGCAGTCTCATTACCGCTTTGGAATGTATCTGCGATATTCGCGATTCCGAAACCCCAAGCACGGACGCTACTTCTTTTAAAGTCATTTCCTCATAATAATACAGCGTTACCACTAGTCTTTCTTTTTCCGGAAGATTATCTATTAAATCCCCCAGTATCTGTATCATCTCTCGGTTTTCCACTTCCTCTTCGAGAGACAACCCCTGGCTTTGTATGTTAAGCTCCCAGATATCGTTTTGCATCAGCTCTTCAAAATGAATGATATTAAACATTTGTGATTTTCCGAGCGTACTATGAAGGTCGCTCTCGTCAATATTAAGGTAATCCGCCACCTCTTTATCGGTCGGTTCGCGATTCAAACGGTTTTCCAGATCATAATAGGCCTGGCTTATAGCTTTTATTTTCCGCCGCAGGCTTGACGGCGCCCAGTCCTGTTTGCGTATATTGTCAATAATCTCTCCTCTTATTCTCATTGCCGCGTAGTATTCAAACTTTACGTCGCGTTTTAAATCATACTTTTCGACAGCGTCCATAAGCCCTATTATACCGCAGCTTAACATATCGTCATAGTTGCTGTACGCCTTATACACCGGCATAAGCCTCAATACAATGCTTTTGACCTGCGGAAGATAATGCAGCACCAGTTCATTCTTGTTTTCCAATGTTTTTCCGGCGGCATATTTTTGCCATAACTGCTCCGCGCTTTGTTTTGTGCTCATCTTTTCACTTCCTAGCGCCCTTTTTACGTGCTAATATCTGCTGACGCATAATAAAGCGTCCCAAATAATTTCTATCGCTCTCAGAAATATTGATATACATCAGTACCATTTTTTTAGGCTCGCTGTCATTGTAGGGCTGCTCGCAGCGTAACACCTCCGCTTCAAATATTCTTTTTTCGGTGTCTGTCATATTAATTTCCGCGTACAGCTTTGTACCTTTCGAGAAGATTTCAAAACACGTAAGCAGTATGCCGTGTTCGGATATGTCAACTGTTTTGGCTTTGTGTTTTTTCTTTTCCTCATCGTCCACCCGCCATAGCTGCACTTTAAGTATAATGGGCAGCCGAAAGCTCGCGCGGCGCTGAGACCTTTTCAACTCCGAGATAATCAAAAGCCTGCAAAGCTGCAGCCTGCCTTTTATAAATCTTTCCTGCATCCTCGCGTCGAACTCGAACACTCCCGAGGAACGGTAAAACCTTACGTTTATTATGTCATCCTGTAAAATAGGCACCGGCAAACCTTTATCCGTAGGGTTAAGCACAGTAAAAGTATCACCCGTAATATCCTGCAGCTTGGTCCTGTACGTCTGTCCGTTAATATAAAGCTCAAGCAGCTCGCCTATTTTTATGTTTTTTTCCAGCCGCACAATAATCTACTCCTTCACAGCGTCATTTTTAGCAATAAACTTTTCAAGAAATACGGCTAACCCGAATTTCCTGCGCTCGGCGGGAGGTATGCTCAAGAATCTTTGTACAAGCACGTTTAGCTGTGCCGACGCGGCGCATTTGGGATGACCGATAAGTATAGGCACTTGTTTTTTAATTGCGTGCTGCATGTTTATATCACGCGGAATAACCGCCAATTTGCGCATTTGTATATTCGTATTCTTCTCTACAATTCGTATCAGCCCGTCCATTACCGATTCTGCCTCGCGCATATCGTCGGCCTTATTAAGGACAAGGCTTACCGTCGGATTTTCGCCCTGCTCGTGAACCATTTTCAAAAGCGCGTACGCGTCCACAATAGCCGTCGGCTCCGGAGTTGTGACAAGTATTGTTTCATGGCTCGCGTTTATAAGCCGAAGCGAATTGTCCGAAAAACCCGCGCCGGTATCAAATATTATAGTATCACAGGCGTTTTCAAGCTCTAAAAGGCTGCCCACCATATGCATAAGCCGGTTCGAATCAAGCTTAGTCAATTCATAAACGCCGGAGCCGCCCGATATAAACTGAACGCCCTCAAGCCCTATTTCAATAATTTCGCCTATCTTCCTGCGGTTTTCAATAACGTCCATCAAATCGTACCTGGAATGCACTCCAAGCATAACGTCAATATTAGAGAATCCAAAATCCGTGTCAATAATAAGCACCCTGTTGCCCCGCCTGTTAAGGGCAATGCCAAGGTTCAGCGCGAGGCTTGACTTACCAACGCCTCCCTTGCCGCTTGTGATGGTTACGATTGTTGTTTTTCTTTTCCGCACATTCATCTGCCTGCGGAGGCTTTCAGCCTGATCCATCATAATACAACCTCTCGTCTCCCTATGATATTGTCCGCCAGCTTCTCGGTATCCACCTGGCTGATATCATCGGGTACATTTTGTCCCATTGTAATATACGACAGCGGCTTTTTCGCATAGTCTGCTATATTCAGTATGTTTCCCCACGAACCCACTTCATCAAGCTTTGTCACTATAAGCCTGTAGTTTGGAATAAACGAATAATTCCGTATTATATCTTTGCATACCCTGCTGCCGGTCACAATGCTTAAAACAAGATATATTTCATCCACATTCGCGGCGGCAATGTAATCTTGGAGTTCTTTTCTGTAAGAAGCGTCGCCTACGCTTTTTCCCGCCGTGTCTATAAGTATCACGTCTTGACCCGCGAGGGCCTCAACAGCCGTTTTCAGCTCTTTTGCGTTGTAGGCGGTTTTTAGCGGTATGTCCATTATATCGGAATATATCCTCATATGCTCCATAGCGCCAACCCTGTAGGTATCCATGTTGATAAGCCCGACTTTCTGGTTCTGGTCAAGCGCGAGCCGTCCCGCCAGTTTTACAAGCGTTGTTGTTTTCCCCGCGCCCGTCGGCCCCGCAAACATAAGCACCGTCTGCTCAAACTTTTTAAGCTTTATAGATATCGGCTCACCCAGCCTGTCCATAACAATCTGCTGCGCCACCGCGTCGAGTTCCAAATCTTTTTTGCTGCGCACGCCATGCGTTAAAGTCACAAGCTCATGCGCCAGATCCTCGCATACGTCCCTGTCCAGCAGAGCGTGATATAAATCCAGCAATTCGGGCGGTAAATTAAGCGAATTATCGCGGGTGTTTATTCTCATCCTGTTGCTTATATCCGCGACGATGCTTTTAAGCGATTTGATTTGCTCCGCCAGCGGTTCAATAGCGGCGTCTTTTTCGACAGCGGGCGCTTCCGGAGTTGGCTTTAATACTGGCGCCGCCCTGTTGGGTTCGTAAGCCGCGACAACCTCCACATTCTTTTTTAAAATGCCGCCTATGCCTTTGCCGCGTACATGCTTGCTGTCCAGTATTACCGCGTCAGGACCGAAATCCTTGCGAATTTTCTTTATCGCTTCCTGCATATCGGACGCTACAAATCTTTTAACAAACACCTAGAAACTCACCGTCCAGTCTGAATAGATTTCAACATTCTGCTCAAGCTCGCTGTATGAAAGCACAACCAGTTCCGGATAAACCTGCGCAGAGAGGTTTTTGATATGTTTACGTATCTGCGGCGATGTAATCACCATTGGCGGAATACCAAGGCTTAAGAAATGCTCGACCGCGTCTTTTAGATTGCCGAGCATCTGCTGTATCTGGGAAGGCTCGAGAGCAAGCGCGGAGCCCTTGTCTGTTTGCCTTATGCTGCCGGATATCGCTTTTTCAACGTCGGGGTCAAGCGTGATCACGCGCGCTTTACCGTCCGGTATAAAGTTTTTGGTAATCGCCCGTTTCAGCTTCTGGCGCACATACTCTGTCAGCAGCTCGGTGTCCCGCGTTATATTGCCAAAGTCCCCGAGTATTTCGAGTATGGAGCCTATATCGCGTATGGATACGCCCTCGCGTAAGAGATTGGCAAGCACCTTTTGCACTTCGCCCACGGTGAACATTTTGGGCACCACTTCCTCAACAAGAGCGGGCTGCTGGCTTTTGATATTGTCTATTATAGTCTGAACCTGCTGGCGCCCGAGAAGCTCGTCCGCGTGCCGCTTTATCACTTCCATCAAGTGCGTTGAAATTACGGAAGGCACGTCAATAGTCGTATAACCTTTCAGCTCCGCTTTCTCCCTGTCCTTTTCCTCAATCCATAAAGCGGGCAGCCCGAAAGCCGGCTCTATTGTTTCTATGCCCTCCACAGGCTCGTCCACGTCTTCGGGCTTTAACGCAAGATATCGCCCAAGCATAACGTCGCCGCGCGCCACGTCAAGACCTCTTATTTTTATTACGTATTCCTTGGTGCCAAGCTGTATGTTATCGCGCAGCCTGACTATAGGCACTATAATGCCCAGCTCAAGCGCGCATTGACGGCGTATCATAACCACGCGATCAAGCAAATCGCCCCCCTGCGACGCGTCAACAAGCGATATAAGACCGTAGCCGAACTCCATCTCTATTAAATCAACGTGCAGCAGCGATGTAACGCTTTCCGGCTTGCGTTTTTCGGCGGCGGTGGTCTCGGCTTCCGTTTTCTGTTCCGCCTCTTCCATTCTGGTTTCACGCCGTTTACGCGTATACCCCGCAATCACCAGCACTATCGCTATAAGCAATATGGGTATGGTGGGCAGCCCGGGTATAAACCCTATAAGAGAAAGCATCCCGCCAAGTATATAAAACACAAGCGGCTGGCCGAAAAGCTGTCTTGAAACATCCTGCCCAAAACTTTTTTCGGTCGCGGAACGGGTAACAATAATGCCCGTGGCTATCGAAATAAGCAGCGCGGGTATCTGGCTGCACAGCCCGTCGCCTACCGTCGCAAGCGTATATACCTGTATAACCTGATCAAAGCCCATGCCGGAGCCGGTTAAGCCTATAATAATACCGCCTACTATATTTATTACGGTGATTATAATGCCTACAATAGCGTCGCCCTTAACAAATTTAGACGCGCCGTCCATAGAGCCGTAGAAATCCGCTTCCCGCTGTATGTCCTGTCTGCGTTTCCTCGCCTGTTCCTCGTCAATAAGTCCGGAGCTTAAATCGGCGTCTATCGCCATCTGCTTGCCGGGCATCGCGTCAAGCGTAAACCGCGCCGACACTTCCGCGACGCGCTCCGCGCCCTTTGTGATTACGACAAACTGAACCACAACAATAATAAGGAAAATAACAAACCCCACGACCAAATTGCTTCCCACAACAAAGCTGCCGAAAGTTTTTATTACGTTTCCGGCGTCTCCGCCGTTGCTTAATATAAGGCGCGTAGAGGAAATATTAAGCGCCAGCCGCAGCAGCGTCACTATAAGCAGCATCGTCGGATAGGTTGAAAACTCGAGCGTCGTTTTAGTATAAAGGGTAATAAGCAGTATAAGAAGCGATATCGCTATATTCGCAATCAGAAAAAAGTCCATCAAGCCCGGAGAAAGCGGCAGTATAATGATAAGTATTATTGCCAGCAGCAGAACCGCCACGAGAATGTCCGTAAATTTCACGCGCGCCCCCCCTTGTTCTTTAAGCGGTATACATAGGCCAAAACCTCGGCAACCGCCTTATACATTTCCTCCGGCACCTCGCCGCCCACCTCGCAGAAAAAATACAGCGACTGAGCAAGAATCTTGTTCTCCACAATTTCCACCAAATTCTTTTTTGCTTCCTCTTTTATGCGCTTTGCCAGGTAATCCATGCCCTTCGCGACGACCACGGGCGCCGTGTTTTTGCCTTCCTTATATGAAAGCGCCACCGCGTAATGCGTCGGGTTCGTTATAACAACGTCAGCGTCTTTAACCGCCTGCACCATGCGCATCCGGCTCATCTGGCGCTGCTTCTGCGCGATTTTCCCCTTTATAAAAGGGTCTCCCTCCGTAAGCTTGTACTCGTCCTTAACTTCCTGTTTTGTCATCATCAAATCTTTGTTGTATTTCCAGCGCTGAAACATATAATCAAACGGCGCGAATATAGCGAGCGCTATTCCAAGGCTGAAGGCGACCGATATAAGGGTATCGGTAAAACCCGCCGCCGCCTTTGCGACATCTTCGTGCATAAGCCACGCGAACCCGTTTAGATTCTTCTCATACTCCCCATAAGCCACCACGACGAGAATCGTTATCTTTATTATCGCTTTTGCGAGATCGAGAAGCGTTCTCATCGAAAAAATCCGTTTTATACCCGCCGCCATGCTTATACGCTCAAGCTTTGGCTGCAATGCTTGTGTGGTAAACACGAACCCGACCTGCACCACGTTGAACAGAATTCCGCCTATAAAAGCCGCCAGCAAAAGCGGTACCATAACCTGCAAAAACATCCACGCGGCGTCCGTCATGTATCGCGACACGGCCGCTATGGAGAAATTATCGGGCGCGTCGGCGGTAAAAAAGTGTGTCATAAGCTTTTTTATATTAGACACCATACCCGCCCCGAACACTGCCAGCACCCCGAAGGCCAGCATTAAGGATAATGCGGTGATTACCTCCGTGCTTTTATATACCTGTCCCTTTTCTCTTGCTTCCCGTTTTTTTCGCGGTGTTGCTTTTTCTGTTTTTTCTCCGGATTGCTGCTGCGGGCTCATCCGGCAAGCCCCGAAATCATGCCGTCTATCGAAACAAACATGTTTTTAAACAGCGTGTCCGTAAAGTGAATAAAGACGGGCAGAATAAGCAGCAGCATTAAAAAACCTATCGCTATTTTTAAAGGTATGCCCACTACAAATACATTCATTTGTGGTATAGCCCGCACTATAAACCCCATCGCCACTTCTCCAAGCAGGCCGGACGCTATAAGCGGCATGGCCACGTTTACCGACAGCAGGAACGCAAGGGCAAACACCTTAAGAGCAACCAGGCCAATAACCGGATTAAGCGCAACCCCGCCTACCGGTATGTGCCCGAATGTGCCGCGGATAATATGTATAAGCTTTATATGCCCGTCAACGCCGAAAAATGTTATAAGCATAACCACATACATAAGGTTTCCGGTAACGGGTACGCTTATATTGCTTTGCACGTCGAACACATTTACCATGCCGAATCCCATCTGCATATCCATAACCTGTCCCGCCGTTTGTACTATTGAGAAAAACAGCGTTGTCACATAACCAAGCGCCAACCCAAAGAGCAGTTCCTTAACGCAAAGAAGTATAAAATCGGCCGCCCCTCCGTACAGCACAATGCCGCTCGGCTCCGCAGCAAATGTTATGTAAGTAACCAGAAGGCAAAAAGCTATTTTCAGCATATTCGGTATATTATGCCTGCCAAATATGGGAGATGAAATAAGCAATCCGCTTATACGCAGAAGCATAAGAACAAAATAATCAACATTTGCCGTTACGCTGTTTATTATCTCTTCCATTTCCGCCTCGTCTATCTTAGCATCGTGTCAACATAGCCGAACATGCGCCTTGCGAAATCCGTTAAGTTTGTCAGCATCATTCCGCCGAACAACAAAATAACAATCAGTATGGCTATGATTTTCGGCACAAAAGCAAGCGTCTGCTCGTTTATTTGTGTGGTCGCCTGAAATATGGAAATAATTACGCCCACAACCATAGCCACAATTAAAATCGGCGCCGCGACGGTTATGATTGTCGTTATTCCGTCCTGCATTACGGTGATGACTTCAGACTGGCTCAACCTATATAACCTCCCCATTACTCGTGCTACTATTTTTTATTAAAATACGGGCTATGCGAAGCTGTTTATAAGCGTGCGCACCGTAAGCGTCCATCCGTCAACCAATACAAACAACAGCACCTTAAACGGTAAAGATATAATTATAGGCGGCAGCATCATCATGCCCATAGACATCAGCGCGCTGGCCACAATCATATCAAGAACAATAAACGGTATGTATAGCAAAAATCCAATCTGAAACCCGCGCTTTATTTCGCTTGTTATAAACGCCGGAATAAGGGCTGTGTTAGACACCTGCTCCGGACTTTGCACAGTCTTATCGCTCGGCGATATGGATACAAAGTAATCCAAGTCGCTTTTATATGTCTGCCTAAACATAAAATCGCGGACGGGCTCCATGGCGCGCTCAAGCGCTTCTTCCGATTCTATCTGTTCCGCCGCATACGGCTGGTACGCGTTTACGTTAATATCTTCAATAACAGGCGACATAACAAAAAACGTCAAAAACAGCGCAAGCCCTATTAAAACCTGGTTAGGCGGCATTTGCTGCAGCCCAAGACCGTTGCGAATAAGCGAAAGCACAATGATAATGCGCGGAAAACAGGTAAGCATTATCAATATGGACGGGAGCAGCGATAATATAGTAAGCAACAAAAGAATGTCTACTGTCTGAGCCCTGTCGCCGAGCAGCCCTCCCAGCATCGGATTTTCAGACGATGTATCCGTATCCGCCGCGCATCCGGAAAACAAAAAGATAAGAGCAATAAGCATCACGCTTGTTATAACCATTTTTTTTATCGTCCGTCGGCGGCTTCTTGCCGGCCGCTTTGAGTTTTTATTGTTCATTTGCCGCCCTCTGCGCCGCCGGATTTTTTGCCCGCTTTTTCCCTCCGCTGTTCTATCGCGCGGCTTATCTGGTCCGCATAATCGTCGTCAACGCCTGTTTTCGCGGGCTCGGCTGTCTGATTTTTTGTTTGTTTATATTCGTTTTTTGCTTTGCGCAAATTCTCAGGAGCGTTTTTCGCGCTTGCAAGAAAATCCGAAAACCTGCCGAAAAAGTTTTTGGAGGAAACATCAGCCGCGTCTTCTGAAACAATATTTAACTCGCTTAGGTCTATCTCGCTTATATTGTTAATTGTTTGATTAGTCACGCCAATAAAAAAACATTTGCCGCCTACTTTTGTAAGAAACAATGCTTTGTCTTTGGCTAAAGCCACGCGATCGATAACTTTAATATGTTTGCTTTTAATCATGCGTCCGGCTTTACCGGATAAAAACTTGGTGGTGAAATAAGCCCCCACCATTACCGCGACCATAATAAGAATAATAAAAAGAGTATACCAGTCGTTATCCCCCATCAGTGACCCCTCTCAGTCTACACTTTATATACCCTTATTGATTTGTATGAAACAAAATATGCTACACTCTTAAGGTTAATATACTATACCTGCATACGCATTATATCATTGTAAGCCTCAATAACCTTGTTTCTTACCTGCACCGCAAGGCTGAGTATAAGCTCGGCTTTCTGCGCTTCCACCAAGGGCGTGTGCAAATCGTCAACCTCTCCGGTAAGGAGAGCGGCGTTTTGTTCGCCCGCGCTTTTTTCCGCCTCTTTAGCGCTTCCTATAGCTTCCGAAAGAATATCGGCGAAACCGCTTTGCCCGCTTGATTGTTCCGTCCCCTTCACGGCGGCCTGCGACGCAACACCGCCTATACCGTTTACCTGCATTTTAAACCCCTCCTAAAAAAACAACTACCGCCCTATCTCCAACGCTTTCATTGCCATTCCTTTCGTTGCGTTAAGCACGGTAACATTAGCCTCGAACGACCGCGAGGCAGACATCATATCTATTATTTCTTCAACCTCGTCCACATTAGGCATAGCAACGTATCCTTGCTCGTTGGCATCGGGATGACCCGGGTCGTATTTGTATTCAAAATCCGACGCGTCCTCAACAATACCCGAAACTTTTACGCCGCCGCCCAGCGCTTTGCCAAACACCGTCTCGAAAGCGGAAGGCCTCTCGCTCATCACCGCTATTCGTCTGCGGTAAGGTTCACCGCCTGCCGTTCGCGTTGTTGTGGCGTTCGCTATATTCTGGCTTATTATATCCATCCGCATACGCTGCGCGGTCAGCGCCGAAGCGCTTATGTCAAGCGACTTTAAAAAAGCCATGTGCATTAACCTCCTTCGTTTATAGCCGTGCGCAATTTTCTAAACTCGCTCGAAAGCTGCTGGACAAGAGCGTTATAATATATGGTGTTTTTCGCGAGCTCGGCGTTTTGCGCGTCTATGTTTACGTTATTGCCGTCCATCCTGTAGGCTGTGCCGTTATCGAGCGTTACAACGCCGCGCATATCGCTTCCTGAAAAGTCAATATGTTTGGCGCGCGTCTTTTTTGCCGAAAATCCGCGCCCAAGCGCCGCCTTAAATGAAGATTCAAACGAAACCGACGAAGCCTTAAACCCGGGCGTATCGACATTGGCTATGTTATTGGCAATCACATTGTTTTTCAGCCACGACGCGTCAAGCCCCTTGTGCAGAACATCAACATTATTAAAAACATTGCCGAACAAAATGTACCCCCCTTTAAATGCCCGAATATTTATTATAATATTTTAGTACTTTGCTCACATAACCCCGCACGCCTTTGGACAGCTTTTCGTATTGCTCGGGGTCGTCGGGGTCCGTAATACGATAAGACGCCACGCGGCCGGGGCCTGTGTTGTACGCCGCAAGCGCCAGGCGCAAATCCCCGAACCGTTTAATCTGCTTTTTAAGATAAGTGCAGCCCCCGAGCACATTCTGGAATACATCGAACGAATCCCGCACGCCAAGCTCCCTCGCGGTGCCCGGCATAAGCTGCATAAGCCCTTGCGCGCCGCACCTTGAAACCGCGTTGGGACGGAACGATGATTCCGTCATTATAACCGCGCGTATAAGCGCGGGGCTTAACCCCGTAATTCTTGCCGCATACTCAATCGCCGAATCAATTTGGCTTTTGTCCGCGGAAACGGGATCGGCGTATTCCGCATACGTTTCCGCCGCAGGCTCCGCCGCGACGGTTCCGCTCATACGCACCTGAACTTTACGAAGTATATCTTCGAATACCGCTCCGCCTTGTTTTGCGGCGCCGCGTTCAAGCACGTTCTGGAAACGCTCAAGTTTCGATAAATAAATGCTTTCAATATTTCTCATCACACATTTTATCGGATTTTATCCGGTTTTTCATTATACCTGTTTTTAAAGCGTTAAACTATTCTGCCATTCGTATATTTTTCTGGGAATCAATTCAAGAGGCAGCTGAAAATTCACGGCGCCTATGCTGTAAGCCACCTCGGGCATACCGTAGACGACAGAGCTCTTTTTATCCTGCCCTATAGTTTCGGAGCCGTTTCGCTTCATAGCCAAAAGACCGTTCGCGCCGTCGCTGCCCATTCCCGTTAAAATGATGCCTAAGCTATTGATACCCTTCAGTTTAGCGACTGAATCAAATAAATTGTCAACGGACGGACAGTGCCCGCTCACTTTTTCTCCGGTTTTGCATTCAACCGTCAAGCCGCCGCCCTGCTGTTCCACCGTCATTTGCAAACCGCCGGGAGCAACCAGCGCGGTTCCGGGCAGTATCTTATCGTTATCTTTTGCCTCTCTAACCTTCATACGGCATAAGGTATCCAAGCGCTCGGCATAAACTTTCGTAAATCCGGCGGGCATATGCTGAACAATTACTATACCGGACATATCATCGCCAAGCTGTTTTAAAACGCTTAATATCGCTTCGGTGCCACCTGTTGACGCGCCTATGGCAATAAGGCTGCCTTGTCCGGCTTTAACGTTATATATTTTTTGCGCAGGCTGCTGTTTTTGTTTACGCGTCGCTATATCGACCTTGGCAATCGACGCGATTTTTATCTTAACGGACATCTGGGCTAAAAATTGCCGCATATCGTGCTCTGTTTTCAACGCCGGTCTGCTGATAAAATCAACGGCGCCGGCTTCAAGCGCGTCGAAAACGGCGCCGGCGGCGGAGCCGATGACTACCACGGGAAGAGGATATTCCGGCAGCAGATGCTTTAAAAATTCAATTTCCCTTGTTTTTCTGCTGCTTATGTCTAAAGCTATTACATCGGGCGAGAGCTTTAACACTAAATTACGCGCTTTGTATGGGTCTTCTACTGTCGCAATAACTTCTATGCCCGGGTCTTGCGCAAGCGCGGAAACAATATTATCTTTAAAAAAAGATGATTCGTCTATAATTAAAACTCTAACCGCCTTTGCCGCCATACCCTCACACACCTTTTTTATATATTGATGGCCTTACATTCTTGTATCGTATGGTACTTAGATCCAGCGTTTCAGACTGTCCTATAAACAGATATCCGCAATCCGCCGTCGCTTCGTAGAATTTTTCGACAAGCTTCGCCTTTGTCTGCTGATTGAAATAAATCATCACGTTCCTGCAAAAAATAATATGCAGTTTTCTTTTAAACGAAAACTGATTTTCAATAAGATTCAGCCGCCTGAAAACCACTTCATCCTTGATAATTTTTTTAACTTCCCATTTACCGTCATTGCGGCGGATAAAATACTTGCGCTTCCAATCCTGCGGCACGTTTTTCAAGCACTCGTCGTCATATTCGCCTTTTTGCGCCGCTTGCAGCGCCTTTTGCGATATGTCCGTCGCCAGTATTTTTGTATCCCAATTATCCCGTATGCCGCGGAAAGAATCGGCAATAAGCATAGCCAGCATATATGGCTCTTGCCCCGTAGAGCATCCCGCGCTCCATATTCTCAGGTCGTTATGCTTCTCGCGCGCTTTTATCTCGGGCAACACATGATCTTTGAAAAACTCAAAATGGTCCCATTCCCTCATAAAATAAGAATAGTTTGTCGTAAGACGGTTTATTATCTGGTTTAGCATATTTCCCGTTTTGTCTTTAAACGCACAGTTTAAAAAAGTTTCATAATTAAAAAAACCGTTTTCGATTAAAAAATTGTTGAGCCTGCTCTCAATCAATGTCCTTTTCTTCGTAAGATTTATACCGAATTTTTTTTGCAAAAAGTCTACGAGTAAAAAAAACTCTTTATCGTTTATAGCAATCATTCGCCGCTCCGTTATAACTTCCAATTTTAATTATATGGATTAAGGGCAGAAAGCGCCGCTCCCTGCCCTGTTTAAAAAATATATTTTACTCCAGCGAGCTTATCTCCTGGGTTTCCTCTTCGTTGAATAATTTATCGCAATCAAGCAGTAGCTTTATTTCTCCGGAGACTTTTCCTATACCTCTGATGTACCTGTTGCGAATTCCCGACTTATGGCTGGGCGGCGGCGCTATGTCTTCATCGTTTATAGCCATTACATCAGCGACCCTATCGACAATCAGTCCCAAAATGAGATCTTCCGTTTCTACGATTATTATACATGTTCTGTCGTCATATTCCGCCGGAGGCTTGTTGAATTTTAATCGCATGTCAATAACGGGTATTATCTTGCCGCGCAGATTAATTATGCCTTTTATGTAATGCGCGACTTCAGGTACCGATGTAATAGGAGGCACACCTATAATCTCGGTTACGTATTTAATCTCAATACCGTAAACATCGTTTAAAAGGTAAAAAGTCAAATATCGCCCGTACTGTGTATCCTCCTGCTGCTCTAACAATTGGTCTATCATATCCATCCTCCTTTATATGCTTATAAGAATAAATCAACCAGCATTCCGCGAATATCGTCCACCATTTCAAGCAGTTTAATATTGTCTTTCTGTTCGGACAATATTTCCTGCGCCAGCCGGTCTAATTTATCATTTATTTTTCTGATAACAAAAAAAATCTTGTGCCGCCCTCTGGAATCAAATATGCTTGATTTTATACAAGCGTAAGCATTGCCGGCAGCCTGCGCCAGCAGCTCGCCTATAAGCTGCCTGTATTCCTGCAACACCTTTATATCGGCGCTTTCTTTAAGCTTCTCTCCTTTTTTTAAAATTCTTTCCTGCAAATCGTTCAAATAATTATGATACTGTGTTTCATTAAGCTCGGTCATATGACGGGAAAAAGCCATACCGGAATCGGCCGCGGCGTTCTTGGCCGCAACCGCGTGCCGTTCGTTTGTACCCGGCAAAACATGCCTTATATCCGCAACCTTCATACGTATCTCTCCAAAGGCCTGCCGCTGCGCGCCTTATTTTTTGGCGTCAACGTAAAACGCGTCGCCCCGCTGGTCCTGCGAATAACTGCCCATACCTTTCTTTCTGTCGTTTATGCTTTTTATCTGCTCTTTGTACCACTTTATCTTTTTCGTTGCCAATTCGGTATTTTCCTTGTCGACTTTTAATATTTCTTTAATTATTTCCTGTGTCTGCTTTTTTATTATAACGGTATCGGCGCCGCTTTTCGTACTTATTTTGCGTTCAATGTTTGTTAGGCCGTCTATTTTGGCAATCATTATCTCGCGGTTTTTAAGGCCGTCCTCAAACTCGTCGATACGGTCTGCCTCCAGCATAACCTTAAACTGACGCGTAATATCTAGCATCTTTGTCAGCCATTCTTTTTTCTGCTCCAATATTGACAGTAAATCGCCCTGTTCTTTATCCATTTACGACTCGCTTTCGTATGCCTGGTATGCGCCGCCCTTGTGCTGTTTTTGCACCTTCATCCAAGAATCACGCAAAGCTGCCAGCATCTCTACAAGCGGCTGTATGCCGTCGGCATCCTTTTTAATATTAACTGAAATTATTTGCCGGTTAATAAATTCATATAAAGCCATAAGCTCATTCGCGATACCGTACTTAAAATCCAGACCGTTAATAAGCTCAATAATTATTTCCTGCGCTTTTTGCAGATGTAAATTTGAAACCTCATAGTTTCTCTCTCTTATAGCTATGTCCGCCAGCTTAAGCTTTTTTATACAACCGTTATAAAGCATTATTATAAGCTCAAGCGGATTGGCCATAAGAACGTCGTGTTTTCTATATTGCTGATAAGAGTTTACCATAGCGCTCATTGCAGCTGCTCCTTTGTATTTCGCTATTTATTATTCATCCATGTGTTTGTCATTGCCGTCATCCAGCTCTGCTGGCTGTAAAGCACCGAAAGCGCTTTTTCCATCGCGGAGTACTTTCTCCAAAGCGCCGATTCTTTGGATACCATTTTATCGGTTAACGTGCTCTCTCTTTCTTTTGAATCGTTTATCAGCCTGTCGAGCCCAACGAGCGTGTTGCTGGTGGCCTTTTGTGTATACGATAACAATGCGTCGGATATACGCAATACTAATCCGGACCTGCCGTACTTCTCCGAAGCCTCTCCCGACGGGCTTTGAATAAATACATTTCTAACCATGTCCGGATTGTTTTCAAGCGCGGCGCGCAATTTGTCGGTATCAACTGTTATTTTGCCATGCTCGTAATAAAAGCCCGTGTTAAGCCCAAGCGCGGCGGGTGATATGCCCATACCCTCCACCACAGAAGAAAACGCGTTTCTCATGCCGCTTAATAATAATGATATATCCGAGTCGTTTCGCAGCAGACCGCTTTTTGCCTTATCCTCCCACAGCTGTATGTCCTTTTCGTTCATCTGCGATTTTTGTTCATCTGTCAGCGGCGCATAGGCGCGGTACGTTTTTTCACCAAGCATGTCCTGCAGCTTGCCTATAAGAGTGTTGTATTCGCTTATAAACGACACTATTTTATCAACCGTGGCGTCAAGATTACGGTCTACATTGAATGAAACCGAAGCGCCCATGGTATCCTTGAGCGAATATGTTATACCGTCTATTGTAAAGCTGTTCGTCGCTCTTTCAACCGTTATGTTTTCAATGCTCATTATGGCGTTCTTCCCGTTTACTGTGCCTTCCGATATGCCAAAAGCGCTTTCGGAGGCCTGTAAGCCATGAGCGGCGAAAGCGTTGCCGGCAATGTTTACTATTGCCACCTCGCTTGCGCTTCCGGTTGTTTTAGCCGTTATCGAGAACCCTTTCGTAAGGCTGCTGTATCCAATCTTAACGCCCGCGCCGGATGAGTTTATTGTGTTTAAAACATCGTTTAATGTTGAATCCTCGGAAAATTCAAATGTTTCGCCGTTAATGGAAAAAGAAATTTTGCCCTCTTCGAACTCAACCGCAGCAGCAAACTCCAAATCTTTTAAAGCCGTACCGTAATTTATCGTTTCACCCGCAAAGGCGCCCGTGCTTTTCACTTGAGCCTGCGTCGCAAGCTGGGTAATGCTGTCTATGGTAAGCTTTCCGACGTTCGCCGACGCCCCCGCGCTTACCGTAACGGCATTTGTGGCTGTAAGCATAGATACGGAAAAAGTGTCGTACGCCGCTGACGAAAGCATGTTATTGGCCGAATTTAATACGCTTAAATTGTTCTCTCTAAACGACCTTATAAGAGAATTTACCTCGCGCAACGCGTCGGCCTTCCAGGTCAGTTTAGCCGTAAGCTGGTTTTGTTTATCCAGTTTAAGCTGACTGGTCTTGAGCATACTCATTACGATACCATCGGTATCAAGCCCCGATGATAGTCCCGAGAGCCTTATAGTTGTTGAGTTTATAGGATTTATCGCCATAATCGTAAACCTCCTGCTTACCTTAATTACTTAGCGGCATCCCTGCCGCTACCTGTGCGCAAAATAGACTACTTTGGAAAGACTGTCGCTTTTATATATCGATTTTATAGGGGCATAGCTTGTAAGCCTGCGCCCTGCCTGCGCAATCATAACACCCCTTTTGGGGTCGTATAAACCGTCGGCCGAAGGGCATACAATCTGTATATGACCGCTCATGCCGCTTCTTTTTAACGACGCGACGACCGGCCGGCCGGTGTTGGCAAGCATTTGCGCTTCCTGCGCGCTTACCTGATACCATCCATACTTTTCACCGTACTGGTGCAGCCAATTGTAAGTACCGTTTGCCGAAAGCTCGCGCGCTCCGGAAACATTAGGATATTTCATCGGAGCCCCCGTCTTCGGATCAATATAATGCGGTATTTCCGCGCCCATTGCGCTTGTCACATCCCAAACAAAAATGTTGCAGTAAGTGTCTCCGCGCCCCTTTTTGTTCACCTCGTATCGCGGATTTGTTTCCACTGAAAACTGCGCGATAACCCTGTTATAAAGAGACGCCGATCTATTATAAGGAAAGCTGTATATCGCGGGCGTGACCGCCTTTGACGCCGCGACCGGGGTCAGCGCTTTGGCCGATGTGTCATAAGCGGGCATTGCCTGTTGTTTGCGGTGCATAGCCAGCGCGCTGCCAAGGCTCAGCAGCATAGTGCTCGACCCGCCGCCCAGCAAAGAGACAAGAAGCAAGGGCGCCATATCGACGTCCGTAAAGCTTGAATACAAATCTGTTTGCGCCGTGCCGGTTTGAAGGCTTTGGTTTAGCACATCAGAAAACGTACCCGCGCCGTATTGTGTTTGCTCCCTTTGATTCAGTATTCTTAACATGGCGGCCTGCGCCGCGCCAACACCGGATAAAGACATAATTGTCCCTTTCGTAATAAGTGTCTATTATATATCACCGCATTTTATCTATTCCAAACCTTGCGCCGTACTTTTCATCTATACGGCTTATAAAGCTTAATATCTCCGCGACGACCTGATATAACGTTTCGGGTATTTCATCGCCCACGCTGAGTTTTTGCAGAACCTTTGAAAGTTTCTCGTCCTGCACAACATGCACGCCCGACTCGTGCGCCGCCTCCACCATTTTATCCGCCGCGTAACCCTTGCCCAGCGCCAATATGTACGGCGCGTCGTCCGATTGTGCGTTATATTTTAACGCGGCGGCCTCCCGCGCCTTTTTATCTTCGCGTTTGTTCATATTCTTATATCCACGCCGAATCCGTCGCCCGGCTTAAAAGTCAGCCGTTCCTCGGAATTTAGTATTGTAGTATTGGATACAAGCTTTTCGGCGCTTACATTTACTGTTTTGTACCCAAACCGTTTTGCGGATTCCTTAAAAAGCTTTATTTCGTCCCCTTCCGCGAAACTTGTATCTTCCATATACAGAACAACGGATAACCCAGCGCCTCCGGCTTTTATAAGCGTCTCCACCCGTCCCAAATGCTGCGTATTAAGCCCGAGCAATATTACAAAGCTTTCGGCGTCTTCCGCCTTTCTGTTTTTTCTATTCCTGTATATATACAGTTCGGCGGTCGTGTCAGAGCCGTCGGGACGCAAAAGCGGAATATGGAAGAAATTAAAATGCTTTATTTGCGATAAAAGCGACAACTGTTTTTCGGCAGATTCAAGCATTCCCGCCAATTCGTCCTTATTATTTGTATCGTGTCTTGAAAGCAAAAGCTTTAGTTCTTTGATATTCTCCGGCAGTTCCGTAACGGCTTTTTTTATATTCGCGGCAAGCTTGTCCTTATCACCCAATTTAACAAATAATGATATTATCTTTTCGGATAATACCCGCTCCGCTGGCATATCGTTTTCGTCTCTTTCCGCAAAAACGGGCGGGGTTTTAATATACGGTTTGGTTGTTAAGACAAAGTCCGGCTCCAAACTCGTTATCGCCCGCCGGACGGCCGCAACATCCGTATACTTAACGGCTATAACCGCGCCCGCGTTATCCGACGCCGCGCTTACAGTACCTTTTTGCGTTGCTACCGAAACCGTCGTATCTTCGGTATTAATAGGCGTTTGATTAAGCGGCGGCGAAATCGTCTCTTTTTCGGGCTGCTCCGTTAAATTGTTTTCTTTTGGACTGACTGCCGCATTTTCATATGATAAAGTGTCGGGTATATCTGATGCGTCCGTTTGTACGCCGTATCCTTCGGGATTTGTTTTTACTGATATATTATTGTTTTTCGCGGCGCTTAGCGTATTTTGCCGCACGTCAATTTTTTCGGTTTCTCCAACCAGTATCGCCTCTTTTTTTTCATTCGCGCTCCGCGCGAACTCCGCGTTTTCAACCTGCTTATTTGACACATGCGCCGCGTTGGCGGTTAAAGCGGGCGCGTTATCAGTCTTTACAGCCCCATTTTTTATAAGCGATATAACCTCCGCCAACAGTTTGCCTATGGGCGTTACGGCTTTTGAAAGCTGCGTGATTATTTCTATGTTTTCGGGAGTGCCGCCTATATCATGGCGTGATATAAACGAGGCTACTTTGGGAACAGTCCCGGGATTCATTTTCATTATATTAAGCGTTTCGCGCAGTGTGCGCGCCGCGCCGAAATCCGAATTTACCTTTGGCGTATCGGTTCCGCCTATATTATTATCCGGACGGTTCCTGGTAATGTCCACAATTCTCAATACATATCGTCCGTGCCCCGCCTCGTCCACAATTGTTTCAACAAAATCTCCCACGGACACGTTTATATCGCTTATCAGCTTTGCCGACAGCGCCATTCCGTCCTGGCCTTTCAACATAACTTTATCGCCGTCAACGCCCATAACCTCGGCAATCAATATTTCGCCATGCGTTAATACTTGACCGCGCGCGTTTTCGGGAATATTTTTCGCCGTCCCGACATGCTCTATTCTCATTTATTTTTTTCCGCCTTTTTAATACATTAGACGTTTCTTACCGTATATTTCTGTTTATATTCTTTATGTTGCGATATATAGCTTCTATTTTTATCTATCGGATTTTTTTATAAGTTTCTGCAGCTTATTAAATCCCTTAGAGCCCGCGGTCTTTTTGCGGCGAAAAGCAAGCAGCAAATAATACTACAAGGCGGTCGACTTATGTTTGATCTGAAAGGCTTGCCGAGCGATCAGCTGGACTTTTTACGTGAGTTAGAGAATATAGGCGCCGGTCACGCGGTAACAGCTCTTTCGGTTATGCTTGGGGATAATGTTGAACTGTGCGTTCCAAAGGCTCAGTTTTGCGCATATAATCAAATCTGCGATTTACTCAAAGGCCCCGAAAACATCGTAGCCGGACTTCTTGTCGGCATATCGAACGATTTAAACGGCTATATACTGCTTGTGCTTGATAAGCCCGATGCCGGTCTTTTAACAAATATGCTCATAGGGGAGCTTCCCGCTGATGAAAGCAAAACGGAAATTGACGATTTAAGCGAGCTGCAGGTGTCGGCTCTTAAAGAAGTGTCAAATATACTCATAGGGTCTTATCTTACCGCTATATCGTCTTTGACCGGCTTTGATATAGCCGCATCGGTTCCGGAGCTGGTTATAGATATGGCAGGCGCGGTTATGAACCTTCTTGTATCTGCCTACGGTGAATACGGAGACGGAGTTTTATTTATGGAGACGGAGTTTGTAACCTCGAACAAAAGTTTATTCGGCCGGTTCTTTTTGATACCTGACGTAGAATCTTATAATAAATTGATGGTACAGATGGGACTTGTATGAAGGCTTACGCGGCGGAACCGGAAAAAAACAAATGTGCCGCCAATGTTTTTACAATTGGCATCGCGGAGCATAAAATTGCGCAAGCGCCGGATAAGATTACAACCTTGGGTCTTGGGTCGTGTATAGGACTTGTACTGTACGATCCTATAATAAAACTGGCTGGCATGGTGCATATAATGCTGCCGAGCGCGGCGGACGCGATAAATGTTACCAACCGGTTTAAATTTGCCGACACAGCTATAGAGGACATAATTGATCTGCTTGCGTCGGCCGGAGCGGCGCAAAGCCGGCTGAAGGCAAAAATGGCAGGCGGCGCACATATGTTCAAAACATCCAGTTTATTGGACATCATGAATGTGGGGCAGCGAAATACGGCAATGTGCAAAAGGGTTTTGAGTGAACGCAGTATAAAGATTTGCGGAGAAGACACCGGAGGGAGTTCCGGCCGTTCCATTGAGTTTTGTTGTGAAACATGTGTCTTGTCAGTGCGCACGGTTGTACCCAAAAGTTTCTTGTCAATCTAAATGCTAAAAACAGCATTACAATATAAGCAATAAAAATTACACCTTATACAGGAGGTTGCGCAAAATGAAGAAGGTTCTGATAGTCGACGATGCGGCATTCATGAGAGTTTCCATCAAAAACATGCTCGGCAAAAACGGGTATGAAATCGTCGGCGAAGCGGAGAACGGCAAAATAGCCATACAAAAATATCAAGATCTTGCTCCGGATGTCGTGACAATGGACATCACAATGCCGGAAATGGACGGTCTGACAAGTCTTAAGTCAATATTGTCTATCGACCCCAACGCCAATATCATAATGATTTCCGCTATGGGGCAGGAAAGCATGGTGCGAGAGGCCGTTCTTTCAGGCGCGAAAGGCTTTATAGTCAAACCGTTTAAAGAAGACGTTATTGTCGCGGCGTTTAACAATCTGCCATAAAGCAAAGCAAACAGGAAAGGAGGAAGAGCCATGCCAAAAGGTGATTCAATATTAGATGTATATCTGTACGAAAACGAGCAGCTTTTAGACAATCTTGAATCTATGCTGCTTGTATGCGAAAAGGAAGGGTCCTTTTCATCTGATCATATCGCGGATATTTTCCGTATACTGCATACGGTAAAAGGATCGTCCGCAATGATGAACTTTGATAATATTACCGGACTCTCCCACGTGCTTGAGGACCTTTTCGGTTATCTGCGCGAACACAACGCGCGCGCGGGCGATCACAGCAAAATAAGCGATCTTGTTTTTTCGTCGCTTGACGCGATAAAGGCCGAGCTTAACAAAATACAAAGCACCGGAAACCCGGACGGCGATTTGAGCCAGTTAACCGCGGATGTAAAAGGCTTTTACGATATTCTCACACGAAGGAAAGACGGTCCCGCGGATGATGAAGATACCACTTCTAATCAGCTTTTTATAAATTTAAAGGAATCTTCGGAAGGGCAGTTATGCTACAAAGCGCATGTATTGTTTGAAAAAGAAAGCCGTATGGAAAACATACGGGCTCTTGGCATTGTAAAGTCTGTAGAAAAGCTGTGTTCAAAAATATCTACCGTTCCCCGCGATCTGCTGGGTGAATACAGCGCCGATGAGATTATAGAAAACGGCTTTACGCTTTATATGCTGTCCGACGAATCATATGATACGCTTAAGAATAAAATACGGGAAGCTTTTTTCATAAGGAAATTTAAACTTGAACAGTTGGATGAAACCAATCCGGAAGCCAAAGCGTTCCTCTCTAACAGAAAACCCGCAAGAGCGTCAAGGGCTGCCGCCGCCGACGCCGTGCAGGCGGGCAAGCAAAATTATATGAGCGTAAATTTAAGCAAGCTTGACAGCCTTATGGATATTGTGGGCGAGATCGTTATCACCGAATCCTCGGTAACAAAAAATCCGGAGGTTGTAAAGCTTAATCTTGACAGCTTTGATAAAGCGTCGCGCCAGCTTCGCAAGCTTACCGACGAGCTTCAGGATATTGTTATGTCTATCCGTATGGTGCCGGTTTCCACCACATTTCACAAGATGGAGCGCATAATACGCGATATGGCGGCCAAAACCAATAAGCAGGCAAATCTTGTAATAATCGGCGAGGATACCGAGCTTGACAAAAATGTTCTGGATAATCTTTCGGATCCTATAATGCATACCGTGCGAAATGCTATGGACCATGGTTTGGAGTCTGCCGACGCGCGCGTAAAGCTTGGCAAAAATCCGGTTGGCCAAATAACGCTTGAGGCGTTCAATTCCGGCAGCGACGTTATTATTATCATATCCGACGACGGTCGGGGTCTTGATAAAGAAGCGCTTGCAAACAAAGGTATAAAACTTGGTCTTATAAACAAGCCCGCGGACGAAGTTACGGATAATGAGGCGTACTCTCTTATATTTGCGCCGGGCTTTTCCACAAAAGAGAAGGTAACGGAGTTTTCCGGCCGCGGCGTAGGCATGGATGTCGCGTTAAAGAATATAGAAAAACTAGGCGGCGCCATAAGCGTTGACAGCGCGCCCAATAAGGGTACGACTGTGCGGATACGCATTCCGCTCACGCTGGCAATAATAAGCGGTATGCTGGTTTCTGTCGGCAGGCATATATTTATTCTGCCGCTGCTTTCGATTAAAGAGGCGTTTAAAGCTAACAAAAAAGATATTTTACAGGACCCCGACGGAAATGAAATGATACATACGCGCGGCAATTGTTTTCCTATCGTACGCTTGCATAAGATATTCGGTATTGAAACGTCTGTTACCGACTTTGAAGACGGAATGTTAATACAACTCGAAGATCAGCATCAATCATATTGTTTGTTTGTGGACAGCCTTGTCGGCGAGCAGCAAACCGTAGTTAAGCCGCTGCCTATGTACCTTGCGAAAATACTCGGCTCAACAAAATGCGTTTCGGGTTGTACAATTCTTGGAGACGGGAGCGTTTGCCTTATACTTGATATTGGCGGACTAATAAGTTAAAGCGTTATGAGATATGTTCCTGTTAAACATCTGCGCAGCGGTCATAAGCTGGCTTCAGACCTTGTTCTGTCGAGAAACAGGATACTGTTGCGTAAAGGGCGGATGCTGTCGGACTCGCTGATTAAAAAAATTGAGAGTCTTGGTTATCAAGGCCTTTATATTGACGATGAAATCTCAAAAGGTCTTTTTGTAAACGACGTCGTCAGCGCCGAGCTTAAAATGACTATGAAAAACGAGCTCCAGTCATTGCTTGACAGCACGAGTACAAACCGTCCGAATTCGCTTCGCCTTCATATGAAGACAATAGACAAGCTGCTCCACTATACGATTGATGAAATGATGCATTCCAGCCAGATTATGGTCAACATGATTGATTTGCGGACATATGACGACTATACATACAGCCATAGTCTTAACGTGGCGATACTATCCGTCGTTGTTGGCATAACTTTAGGATATAACAAAAATCAGCTTCATCAGCTTGCCGTCGGCGCGCTTTTGCACGATACCGGCAAAATGTTTATCGATAAAGAAATACTGAATAAACCCGCAAGGCTTACGCCCGACGAGTTCGATGAGATAAAAAAACACAGCGAACGCGGATATAATTACCTTTGTGATTATCTTGACATACCCGAAGAATCCAAAATAATGGCGCTGCAGCATCATGAACAATTTGGCGGAAACGGCTACCCATACGGGCTGTCGGGGGAGGATATACATTCTTTCGGCCGCATAGTGGGCGTTGTTGACGTTTTCGACGCTTTAACCGCGGACAGGCCCTACCGTAAAGCTATGCTGCCCTCCGACGCGCTCGAGTATATTATGGGCGGATACAACACAATGTTCGACCCGAATGTTGTAAGCGCGCTGACAAAAAAAATCGCGCCTTACCCTATTGGAACGTGTATCAGGCTCAGCACGGAAGAAGTCGGCATAGTCGTTAAAAACTATGAGAACGCCAGCCTGCGGCCGGTCGTCAAGCTTCTTATCGACGGCAAGCCCACGGAGAAATACATCGACTTGGCGCACGACCGTACGGCGCTTAATGTTACCATAAAAGAAATCGTTAATTATTAATAATGCGCGGCAATGTTAAAGCGCTTAGGGTTCGGCGCTTTTTTGTTATATTCTGCGATGGCTTTTCAGCCGAGCCGCACGGCAGTGTTCGCGGAAAGGTAATACACGTATTTTTCGGCAACGGGCAATAATGTAATTCTCTCGAGCGCCCGCGCGTAAAGCTTTAGCTGCAGCGCATATTTACAAGCCGCTTTCGGCGCGTCGCTTAAGTTTATCGCGTCGGTTTTATAATCAATTATTATCCATTTGTTATTTTCGAGAAAACACAGGTCTATTATTCCTTGCACAATAACCGTCTCATCGGAGCCGGATTTTAAACCGCATTCGCTCGCTTTCATTTTTAAGCAGAACGGTTGCTCAAACAGGCGTTTTTCCGCTTGCCGCGCGCGCCGCGCCAGATTGCTTTGAAGGAATAAACAGATAGATTCCACATTAATATGCTCTCCCGCGCCTGCTTCAAATATCTTTCTATTCTCAAGCTCCGATATAATCGCCTCAACTTCACGCCGCGTTTTCTTCTCAAGTCCGGTGTATTCAAGTATGCGATGTGTCATGGTGCCCCGCTGCGCCGCTGTTACGCCGTCCTGCTGAGCGGTAATATTAACCGGCGTAAATACCCTGTCCTCCTCAAGCCGTTTTAATGTGGATACGCCAACCTTTGACGGCACCCCTATATCTTTGGCATACGCGTACCCGTTAAAAATATCCGAAGGCTGCGCTTTTTCGGCATGCGCGAAAACAGCCTTAAGCCGCAGCTCTTTATCCATAGGCTTTTTTGGCTCTTCGTTCTTTTGTGATATCGTCACTATATCGGCCAAATCCATATCGCCTTTTTTGCACATCATTTGTACGGCGGGCATAAGCAGGTCAAAGAATCTATACGCTTTATGCTGCCAGCCCGCGGGCTTATCTTCAAGCCAAGACTCTCTTATGTCCGCGCCCGCGCCAAGCAGTATCAGCTGTTCTATGGCGCGCGTCATGCCCACATATAAAAGCCTTATCGTCTCGCTTGTTTTTTCACGCAATATGCCGCGGGCAACCGCCATTCTGTGAAACGTCGGCCGCCGCAGAAGCGACTGCTCGTCTAATACGTCAAGCGCGAGCCCTAAATCGCGCCCTACAAGCACCGCGCCTTTGGCGTCTCTTTGGTCTATAACCTTATGCAGCCCCGAAAGGATTACCGCGCGAAATTCAAGCCCTTTCGATTTATGTATTGTGGTCAGATAAACGCCGCCCGCGTCTTTCGGGCTTTGCTGCGCGTCGCCGGCCGAGCCGGCCCTGTCGGCGGCTGCCAGCACATCCGCCAGGCATAAGGGTTTTTGTGAAGATACGGCGCTTATAAACGCTCCTATAGCGGCGTCACAGCCAACGCCTCCGGGAGAGGTAACCGCGAAATCTTTCAGCTTTATCCGCTCCCTGAGCCAGAAAAGAAAGTCCGGCAGTTTCATGCACTCGCTTACCCGTTTATATGTTTGTATTTCGTTCAAAAACTCCCGCACCTTTTCCCCGAGCCGAGAGTTTTGGTTAAATGCGTTTACCGCGCGGCAATATCCCTCGTCGCCGGCGTCCGGCTTTTGGGCAATCCTAATCATCGCAAGCTCAGGCTCCGTAAATGAAAAATAGGGATAACGCATCACGCTTAAAAGAGCGGCGTCGTCTTCATTATTATCAATAATCAGAAGCAGATTCTTAAAAACCTCAAGCTCGGCGTAATCTGATTTTGCCGCCCCGAAACCGTTAACGGCCGGAATACCGGCGGCATTAAGCGCGGCCGCTATATGCTGCCCCGACCGGCTCATTTCAGGCCTTAGCACAGCTATCTCTTTATAATCAAACCCCTTACTGACAAGTGTTTTTATCTGCTCCGCCAATTCGGCCGCCTCGGCGTTAAGGTTGTCCTCTACTTCACTCCCCGCCAAAACTATTGAAACGTTCCCCCGCCCTTTCATTCCTGCCTTAAGCGCCTGTCCTCCGGAATATTCTATTCCCCCCGCGTCCGCGCTCATCATATGGCGCATTACGCCGTTAATAAAATCAATTACGGCCGGAGCACTCCGGTAATTCGTATTCATTTCAATTAAACCGTTATCCTTCAGCTCCCCGCATCTTTGCAAAAGCAGTTTAGGGTTCGATTCGCGGAATGTATAAATGCACTGTTTAGCGTCGCCTACAAGAAAATCGTTTCCGCCGCGTTGCAGCCGTTTTATTATTTCATGCTGAACACCGTTTATATCCTGATATTCGTCCACAAAGACATGCGTATACCGTTCCTTATAATGCTGCGCCACATCATCGGCGTAAAGCGCGCGCAGCGCAAAGTGCATGGTATCATCGTGATCCAAAAGGTTTTTATCACGTTTGAGCTTTGCGTACTTTTCCATGAATAATTGCGTCAAATCAATAAAATAGCGCCCGTCGTTTGCGGTCAAGGAGAGCTCTTTTTCTATCTTACCCGCAAAATCGCCCTCGTATCGGCGCAGCTCTTCGAATAATCCGTTTACGTAATTAGTCAGTTTTTTGCTCTCACCGTTTGGCGCCCCTTTAAAGACTATCTCCGCGGCCTTTGGCAGCCGCACGCCGCTTATACTCAAATTCTCAGCCCGGCTGCGGAACAAAGCGCCGTCCCGTTCGCTCGCGTCGGCTTGTTCGGCAAATCCGCGCTCCCTCAATATATCCGTCCGTTTTTGCAAATACGGTAAAGCGTCGCCGGCTGTCTCGCGAACCATGCGGCAAAACTGCTCGAAAAGAACATAAATAAAATCGCCGCCGTCAAAATTTAAACGTGCATTGTCAAGCCAGCCCTGCGGGTCGTTAAGGCTTGCGGCGCGCGCGTAGATTGTAAATACTATTCTTTGTATGTTGCCGGTGTCCCCGCGTACGGCGTACTTTTGAACCATCGGATAATGCTCCGGCTGCCGCGCGACATAATCAAGCGACTGCTCGAAAGCGGACTGCTTTAGCCGCGAGGTTAAAGCTTCATCCGCTATCGCGAATGCCGGAGATGTACCCGCGTAAACAAAGTTTTCCCTTATAAGCCGCCCGCAGAACGCGTGAAGCGTGGATATATCCGCAAAAGCGCATTTTTCCGCCTGCGCCGCAAAGCGCGGAGATGAAAGCCCCGCCTCCTGCAAGCGCCTGTAAATACGTTCCCGCATCTCGCTTGCCGCAAGATTGGTGAAGGTAACAATAAGCATCCGTTCAATATCTTCGCCCTCTTCAATAAGCGCAAGCACACGCTCGGTCAAAACGCTCGTTTTGCCGCTGCCCGCCGCGGCGGACACAACAACGCTTCCGCCGCGTGCGTCAATAGCCTCCCGCTGCCTGTCGTTCCATCTACGCTTTTCCATTATCGCACTCCCCGCTAAGAAGCGTCCGGTCAAAGGGCGCGGTCTCCCGTATTGTGTTTCCCGTATAGTTAGTATTAAACCGGCATATCGACCCATAATCGCAGTACTCGCACGCTTTATCGGTCGGGCAGATTTGCGTATCACCACGATATATCCGTTTTGCCGCCTCTTTAATCATGCGGCGGGTAAACGACAGCAGCGCTTTAAATTCCCACGCCGAAAACAGTCTGGCCGCTCCGCGCCTGTTAAGCTCGCCCGATGCCGTCAGCGCCTGGTCTATAGCCGAAAAGCTCCCCGACGGCAGCACTGAACTAAAACCCGCAAGCACGTCGGCGTCAAAAAGCGATATACCCATCATTCTCGAGTCTTTCCGCGCCTGCTCCGCGCTTTCGCAATACTTTTCGCCAATTCTCATATAATAGCCTCCGGCGGGCTCCAAATCCGCAAACGTCCGTTTAGCGGCGTCTATGTATACGGCAAGCTGTATAGAAGTGCCCGCCGCCAGCCCGTCCAAATCCGGCTTGGTTTTTGACGACTTGTAATCCACGACACGAAAGTATCCGTCCATATTGTCAATCCTGTCAATTTTGCCGGTGATTGAAATGACGCCGTCTTCCGTCTCCACTTCGTTCTCAAATATTAATTCGCTGGCGTATATAGAAGCGCCGCTTCCAATCATATGGCTTCGAACGCGCTTCGCGGTGTCTATAAGCTCCTTCTCAAGCTGCATCCTTAATAAGGCGAAACGCTCGTCCCCGAGCAGCTTGCCGTTATCATACTGCTCCGCGGCCGCGTTTGCCGCTTCAATCATACGTTGCTCCGTTTCGTCCGCGGTCAGCTTTTTTATATCCGCGGAATCACAAAGCAGTTTTTTAGTAAACAAATCGAGGGTAAAATGCATATACGAGCCTATATCTATACGGTCGTGTACGTAATCTCGCTTGGGCTTTAATTTCAGCCCGTAATCAAGAAAGTGCTTATAAGGGCATTTATAATAGTTTTCTATACGCGTGGCGCTGCAGCGCATACCGCCGTAAAGCGCCGACGCCGTTTTATCGTCCAAAGGCATTGCGGCGTTCGTGCGCAAAAGCAATTCCCAAACGGCGTTACGCCATTTCGGGTTTGCCAGACGGTATGATAAGCCGCTAAGAAGCTTATCATCCGGCTCTTTGCCGCGCAGCGTTTCGGCAAGCGCTAAAAGCGCCTCGGATTCTATGTCCGCGACGCGCGCGAGGGGCATATCGGGCTTTTCAACCGCCAGTTTGGGAAATAGGCGCTTTATTCTGTCAATTATAATCGACGGCTGTCCGGTCTGTGTGTTATAGCTTAATACAAGCCTCTCTTTAGGCTTAGCAAGCGCGGTATATACCTTTAGTTTTTGTTCCGACGGGTCATATAAGCCGATATCAACGCCGCACTTATATATAATTTCAAGCTGCGCCGCGGGTATAATATCAGCCGTATCATCGCGTGAAGGCCAAACGCCGTCATGCACGCCCACAGCGAAAAGCGCGTCAATTCCCGGCAGGCGGGCAACGGATATATCATAAACCGCCACTTCATCCGTGGCGGGGGGTATTACGGCTATATTTACAGATTCAAAACCCGTCTTTACAAGACCGCACAGCGTTTTTGGAGTAACCGGCGACCCCTCGGCAATGCTTGCTATGCCCCCAAGCGTCTCTATGCTTTTATCATACAGCTGTGATAGATACGCTTTTTCGCCGTATAAAAAAGCCTCGTCTATATTTTCGCACAGCGCCTCAATTTTTGTGCAAACAGAGCATTCATCCAAAAAACCGTAAATGGAATTTATCTGCGCCCGGGGGTCGATCTCGCCTATGCCTTCGGCCAAAGTGTTAAGAGAGCGCATCGCCTCCTCGCGTATAGATTCCATCTCACGCGCGTCGCTGCCGTAAATAAACTTTTTATAATAGTGCCAGCCTTTTAATGCGTATCGCCGCGTATAACTTTTCAGCGCGGTGCGCTGCCGTACGCTTATTGGAGAATATTCGCTGAAAACATAGCCCTCAACCGCGCTGTAATCGCCCGCGGCTGCGCAAAGAGCGCTGTACAAAAAACTAAAATACGTGTTTTCGGAAAGTCTGCGCCTCTCATCAATAAAGTAAGATATGCCGCATTGCGCGAATACGGACTTTATAGCGGGCAAATATTTATCTATCGCTCCAACCGCGACGGCAATATCACGGAAGCGTTTTCCTCTTTGAACTTCGCCTATTATATTGGCGGCCAACGCTTTAACTTCCTGCTCGATATCGTTTGCCTCTATAATACGTATGCCATCGGGCGCGCCGCGATACGGAGTATACGGATAGCTGTAAAGATTCTCTTCCAAAAACTTAATCGCTTTGCCGCCGTATCTGTCCGGTATATCAAGAGCGGCGGGGTCTGTTATTATTTCTATGTCAAGACCGGCGGCCGCGCTTATCAAGCTATCCATATCACGCTTTTCGGAAGCAAACAAATCGGAATCGGCGCCATCCCCTTCAGCGCGGAAAGCGGCGTATGTTTGCTTTGACAATGCCATTAACTGCCGCAGCAAAATCATAACGGCGGGCGAGAAGCTGTCCATTCCGTCTATAAACACATAAGCATCGCGCAAATCCGCCTGCTTTATTTTTTCGGCTGCCAGAATATACATATCCGCCGTATCAGCCCTGCTCTCGCATATCTGTGTGTATTTTTCGTATACTTTGGCAATGTCAGACAGCTTTTCGCCAAAAACCGCGCTGTCCGTACGTTCCGCGGCATACTTTATGCTCTGCGGAGTATGGCAATAGCTTTTAAGCCGCGTAAAAAGTTCGGCAAGGCAGATTTCAAAATCAGGCAAATGACCCGCGCCGCCAAAAGGGCTGTCGAAAGCCAAAAGCGCCAAATGACACGCCACGGCTTTTTGCGCGTTGGATAAAAACGTTTCGGCGCCCGTTTTGTCGAGAATTTTTAACGCGAGCCTTGTTATGCTTAGCACCTGCGCTCCAAGAAACCCCTCTGTGCCGCATTCTTCCATTATTCTTTTTTCGGTATCAAAAGTAAGCTGACCGGGGACGATAACTATTATTTTTTCGTATGGATTTTTAAGAAGCTCTTTTATTTTCGCCATAAGGAATCGGCTTTTTCCGCTTCCCGCGCGTCCGGTTATAATACTTAAACCCACGCCATCGCCCCTTTCTTGTTTGTTATATTCTAACACGGCGCCTGTACTGAAAAAAGTACATCCGTATATCAAAAAAGCCGCGTATCAGCGGCTGACTTTTGAAGATTTGGTTATCCCCTAACCAGATAATTTAGCAGCAGGTTCAAATCTTCCGGCTCTGAGACAAGCAGCTCGAGCTCGTCAATCTTAGCTTCCGAGAACATCTGCGTAAGCATGATGTACTGGCAGAGCGTTGATTTTAGATTGAGCCTGTCGCCCTCTGAAGTTACCAGCTCAATTTTGCCTTTGCATTGTTTGAGTGTTTCAAAGAATTTCTGCGGTTCGTTAATGTTCTTAATTTTCATGTTATTCCCTCCTTATTCGAATATTTGGCCGCATTGCCATGCGCCAGAAACAATATATCATATTGCCGTGTCTTCGTCAATAAGAGCCAAGCGGTATATTGACTAAATTATAGCATAACCGTATATCCCGCCGCCCGGGTCTTCGCGGACAGCTTATCCGCTATGTGGACGAGTATTAAGAATCGTGCTATTATTTTAGTTACAAATTAAAAAGCTCATGAATAAGGTTTTTTGAGATTTGAAAGAAAAATACTATGCACTGAAATTATAAAGCAGGTGTCAATAATGAGCAATGAGATAGAAGCTGTACATGATAATCTCCATATAGCGGCGGATGAGATTGGCAGTGGCTATATGGAGTAATAAACTGCCCTAAGTTCCGCCTTTGATAATATAAAACCAAAGGAGGACTAATTATGTCTTTAATCAGCGTAAATAAATTAAATTTCACTTATGATGGATCATATATAAATATTTTTGAGGATGTAAGTTTCCAAATCGACACTAACTGGAAACTTGGCTTTACAGGACGCAATGGCAGAGGCAAAACTACATTTTTAAAGTTGTTGCTTGGCAAATACGAATACACGGGTTCAATCTCGGCGGATGTAGAATTTGAATACTTCCCATATGAAGTAAAACACGGACAACGCCTTGCTATTGATGTAATTCGAGGGATTGTGCCAAACGTTGAGGACTGGAAGGTATTCAAAGAAATCTCTTTGCTTGATTCAGATAATGATATTATGTACAGAGAGTTTTATACCTTGTCTAAAGGTGAACAGACGAAAACTATGCTCGCGGCATTATTCCTTAAAGAGAATGCGTTCTTACTGATAGATGAGCCGACCAATCATCTTGATTCTGAGGCAAGAGAAACCTTGAGTAAATACCTTGCGAGTAAGAAGGGTTACATCCTCGTATCACATGACAGGTACTTCCTTGATAATTGCATTGATCATATCCTTGCTATCAACAAAACAAATATAGAGGTATGCAGGGGAAATTTCGGTCAGTGGTGGGAAAACAAGAAACGGCAGGATTCCTTCGAAATTACTGAGAACGAAAAGCTGAAAGGTGACATAAAAAGGCTGTCTGCTGCGGCTAATAGAACCAGCGACTGGTCAAACAGCGTTGAAAAAACAAAAAAGGGAACTACCAATTCCGGCAGTAAACTGGATAAAGGATATGTGGGTCATAAAGCCGCAAAGATGATGAAACGTGCTAAGAATATCGAGACAAGGCAAACAAATAAAATCGAACAAAAAGCGAGGTTGTTGAAAAATATAGAAACCTCTGAAAGCCTTAAAATAACTCCGTTTAATTTCTATAACAATACTTTGGCTGAGTTTAAAGACATGTCCATCACTTATGGGGGCAGAACTATCTGCGACAATGTGAATTTTCAAATTTGCCAAGGAGATAGAATTGCGCTAAAAGGCAAAAATGGTTGCGGTAAATCGAGCCTGTTAAAACTATTGTGCGGAGAAAATATTCCGCATACGGGAGAGTTGATAAAAAGTGACCGACTGATAATATCCTACGTTTCACAGATAACAGACAATTTGAGCGGTAATCTTTCAATGTTTGCTGAAAATAATAGCATTGACGAGAGTCTGTTTAAGGCAATTCTAAGAAAGCTGGATTTTTCAAGAGAGCTTTTTGATAATAATATTGAGAACTTTAGTGGCGGTCAGAAGAAAAAGGTATTGATTGCAAGAAGTCTATGCGAAAAAGCACATCTATATGTATGGGACGAACCCCTGAATTTTATTGATGTTATATCAAGAATACAGCTGGAGGAATTATTGCTTAAGTATCAACCGACTATTATTTTTGTGGAGCATGACAAAGCTTTCGTAGAAAATGTGGCAACAAAGATAATTAAACTGTAGATTTATATTTAAATCCTTCTGCAAATTTCTCCTGTTTTTATATTTTTCATTTATATGACCATTCCTTTCTGCGAAAGGCACAAAACATAATGAAACGTGC
>CAZPHS010000008.1:0-78941 GCA_964586785.1 uncultured Christensenellaceae bacterium | reverse complement strand
ACGGACAAAGGATTTTAAAGGAAAGCGCCGAAACTATAAAGTATTACTACACGGGCGATGCGGTGCTGTTTACCACGGATATAAACAACGTCAAAATATCCGAGAATATAGTAACGCGCGGCGGCGAGGTGATATCGAGCAAGCGCTTCGGCGATGTGCAGGACGGGGACGCGTGGTACTACTTTAACTACGACATGCGCGGCAGCACAACGGTTATCTTAAAACCGGACGGCGGCTACAAGAAAGACTACGCGTATGACACGTTCGGCAACACCATCGAAGGCGGTGGCAGCTTCTACAACGAGACGCAGTTTACCGGCGCGACATACGACAAGTCCACCGGTATGCATTACATGAACGCGCGGTACTACAACCCCGCGACAGGACGTTTTCTCACGCAGGACAGCTACACGGGGAATCTGTACGACCCATGGACGCAGAATCTGTACAGTTACTGTATGAATAATCCGGTGAATTATATTGATCCCACGGGACATATTGCAGCAGCTTTTGCTATTGCTGGAGCAGCAAATATATGGAACCCTTTTGGTTGGTTGCTTCTCGGAGTGGCTGCAGTTGTTACAGTAGTTGTAGTAGTAGAGGTTGTTGATTCAATATCGGATAATACTGTTGTGGAGTCCAGAGAAATTAAAGAACCTGCTATCCGAGATAAATCTAACACAAGGAAAGAAGCGGAACAAAAAGCAAAGAAGGCTGGGAAAGGAAAAGAACCAATACATCATCCGCATGGGCATAGTGGAAACCCGAAACCGCATTTTCATCCGGATGTTAAACAACCTCCTTATCCAAAACCTAATAAAATGCCGACACCACATGACCATTATTATTATCCTGTCGAGTTTTTGTTGGCGCAACGCTATATGAAAATTGGTGGTGAATCTAAATGAATATTAATAGACTATTTAAAGCAATAGAGAATAATGAAAATGATTTGTTAAAGGTTAATCTGACTTCAAAAAATATAAATAAAAAAAATAAAGAGGGTCAAACATTAATACATCAAGCCACAATATGCAATAATGTTGAGGCAATAAAGCTATTACTTAATTTATGTGTAAATGTTGACATTTACGATAAAAAAGGGTTTAGTGCCTTAAAGTACGCATGTTATATGGATCATGTTGAAGCGGCTGAATTATTGATGAAATATAAACTGAGCCTAACATGGTATGAACCAATGATGCTTGCAGCTTCGATGGATTGTTGTAAAACGTTAAGATGTCTTATCGGGCTCGGAGGAGATGTCAATGGCTATGCAAGTGACAAAGAAGGCTATTCACTGATTCATTGGGCTGCGCAGGAAGGGCATATTGATGTAATTAAGCTGTTGGTAGAGCACGGTGCAAATCCGGATTTACTTGACGATAGCGGGCATACGCCATTGTATAAATCAGCATCTGAAGGGCATACCGATATTGTAGAGTATTTATTGACTTGTGGGGTTGATATAGAGGGTAGGCTTGAGAAAGAGTTAAACTCCACTACACCTATAATGATTGCATGTGGATGGAATAAAA
This sequence comes from uncultured Christensenellaceae bacterium, assembly GCA_964586785.1. Taxonomy (GTDB): domain Bacteria; phylum Bacillota; class Clostridia; order Christensenellales; family SZUA-584; genus SZUA-584. Next base: position 77,403 of record CAZPHS010000008.1, on the reverse strand, counting down.
GCAAAGTTGTTGAAGTTTTAATAAAAAACGGAGCAAATATTGAAGCGAAAGATATGGATGGGCGTACGCCATTATTCTATGCGGTACTACGCCAAAATAAAAATATAGTTGATATACTCATAAATAATGGTGCAGATAAAAACATAAAAGACTTAAGAGGGTATACATTAAATGATTTAAACAACCCAGAGATTAGAAAAGCAATAGATAATGAAGAATACAAGCAAGAAAATTAATTTATACGTAGTAATGGGAATCATATTCTTCTAAATAAGGACGGGCAAAATATGCGACCACGTGGTGTCCGCAGACCCGACGGGCATAACGGGCACGCAGGAGTACGACATCGCCGGCAGACTGGTCAACAAGCACGGCGGTGGAGCGCAAATCACTTACGTATACGACAACATCGGCAATGTGCTCTCAACCGCGGACAAGGCGGGAGTAACCGCCATAATTTCTAGTTCAGCAGTACGCCTATTCCGCCAACGGCAGGCTTAACTACACCGACACATTCAGGAACGATATAGACGATTGCGGAACAGGCTACATGCGCAGGCAATACACGTATAACGCCAACGGCATGGTGGAAAAGATACAGTACAAGGAACAGGGCGTTACGCTAAGAGAAGAACATGACTATACATACAATAACTAGGAGGCAGTTGTTAATATTAAAGGAGAAAGTTATGTATAAAATATTTAAAATGATAATGCTTTTATTAATAATATTAACCTTATCTTCTTGTGTTGTTTTCACAGATAGAGACTATTTGAGTCTGAGTTTGAAAAACGATAGGATGGAAGACCATGGAAATGCAGCGTGCGTTTATTATGATCGTATATACTATTTGTCTAACGAACAAGGCGATGCAGGCATATATAGTATGAATTTTGAAGGAACCGATGTACGCATAGAGTTAAAAAACCCAAGCGTAACACATATTCAAATTGTTGACGATACTATATATTTTATCGGACTAAGAGAAATTGCTAAAAAGGTACACGACCCTTTGGTGGAATCAAAGAATAAGTATTCATTGTATTTTAGTGATATAGGGAGTAATAAATACAGCGCTTATTATGATGAATATGATAACATTTCAGGGTTCTCCATTTTAAATAATGGGTATAAATTAATAAGCGGCGGCAATATTCAAGAAGAGATAACCTTATTTAATAAAGAATTCGAAATAGTTCATAGATTACAAAATGAATACAAAAAAACATTTAATTTTTATTATAAAAGCGGTGAAGTGAAAAAAGATATCTATGGATTTGATGATCTGATTGCAGTAACAATGTCTCTTACTGAGGATTTTAAATATGATAGATTTCCTGATAATTCCCAACCGTATTTCATTGATATAAATAACGGAGGACTTGTATTTAAACTTGGTAATAATAAATTGCAACAAAAAGATGTCATCAAGGCATATCATATGGACGAAGAAAATATATACTGCTCCTATAATGAAATGGTGGTTATTTTGGATAAGTCATCTTTCTATGTAAAACAAAGCTTTATACCTGATGGATTGACAGTGGACTTTAATATAGATTATATGACAAAATTAAATGGATATGTTTATATTATGGCTGATAAATGGAGCGATACGAAATACAAAACACCTCCCTTGAAAAATGAAATACTATACAGAATGAATCCGGATACTTTTAAATTCGAGGAGGTGTTGAATTTAAAAGCAAGACAAAGGATATTGGCATTTGATGATAAATATATAATCATGCTAGATAACGGGGTACTTTACAAACTGTTTTTAGATGCTGAGATAATTGGAGAAAAAGAGAAACTTTGTGATGCACCGCCAGATATTTATTCGAGAAACCATATGATTGATATTGCAGGCGATTGGATGTTTATATATTCTACTTATCCTGATAGGAAAAGTTCAATAGTATTTGGTTCGGATTTACCTGGGCAGCATCTATATGTAAAAGTAAATATGGAGACAGGGGAAATTATCAGTAACAATGTTGAACTTGATTTTTCTGCTTTAGACAATTATAAGCTAAAATAGCGGGTGTTCACTAACTGATGGTTATTTTAATATTCCTCCGGTGAGCTGTACAGCGCAAACGTGTCCGTAAAAGACGTGAACGGTTATCCCGACCAAGCGCTGAGCATTGTTGATTATTACTTATACAACGCGGACGGACAGAGGATTTTAAAGGAAAGCGCCGAAACTATAAAGTATTACTACACGGGCGATGCGGTGCTGTTTACCACGGATATCAACAACGTCAAAATATCCGAGAATATTGTAACGCTCGGCGGCGAGGTGATATCGAGCAAGCGCTTCGGCGATGTGCAAGACGGGGACGCGTGGTACTACTTTAACTACGACATGCGCGGCAGCACAACGGTGATACTAAAACCGGACGGCGGCTACAAGAAAGACTACGCGTATGACACGTTCGGCAACACCACCGAGGGCGGCGGCAGCTTCTACAACGAGACGCAGTTTACCGGCGCCACATACGACAAGTCCACCGGTATGCACTATATACCCTCGCTTCGCTGGGGCAGACCCTGAACGCCCGGTACTATAATCCGAGCACAGGGCGCTTCCTGACACAAGACAGCTACACCGGCAACCCGTACGACCCATGGACGCAGAATCTGTACGCGTATTGTGGCAACAACCCTGTGAACTTTGTAGATCCGACGGGGCATTGGTTTTATTCTGTTGAGCAGCAAAACCAATTTTACCAAAATTGGCTTGCCAATTGTGATTCATATGTTCCTTCGGATGTTGCCCAAAAACTGAAGTTCGGTTCTTTGGATAACGGGACTATTGCCTCGGATACGCATGAAGAAAAGTGGAACGATGAAAAACAAGTTATAATTGGGGATGAATTATATTTAACTTCAGAATACCAATGGCGTACAAATTGTTATGCTTACGCATTTGATTTACTTATTAACCCTATTACGGGAAAAAAGTTTTTTGCACATCCACAGCTTGGTGGAAGCAATCCTTGCTGGGCAATGCAACCGGGAATGTTCGTTGGGAAATGGCTAATCGGAGAATATGATGGTAAGAAACTAGTAGACTACGTTAAAGAAGATGCGGAAGAAATAGGATATAACTTTTACGAATATGAATACGGAACAAAAGTACCGGATGGCAATTGGTTAGTTGCTCTTGTATATGAAAAAGGAGGAGGTAATGACTACCATTGGTATAGAAGAAGCACCGATGGTACATGGTCACATAAACCTAGAGCGTCAAATTACAGAAATATAGACAATTCAGGAAAAACAATATATGATACTCGACTGTGCGATTGGGTGAGATATACAAACTTTGTAGGATATTTTATTGTTGGTCCCAACCAGAAGGAGAGGTAAAATGAAAAAATTATTATTAGTAGCTATTGTTGTTATGATGATTGTGACCGGATGTCATAAGGAAGGAGACAGCGGATTGATTGAAGGAAAAAATGCAAATGGTAATGAGACCAGTTTTGAACTTGATTATTACAAAGAAATTGAGTATGAGGAAAAGCAGATTTTTTTCAAAGATGTTCTCTTTTTAAAAGAGGGAATGATGCCAATAGAAATAAAAAGTAGATTGGGACGGCCCAATGAACCAATTCATTTAGATGGCAATCAATCTGACCTTGTTTACTATTTAGAAGATGGTGGCATATTGAAAATTGGATATGGAATTTGGCATTATGCGTATATAGACTATGGGGATTGCATAGTAACGTTTTTTGGCTTTGATTTAATAAAGGACAGAGTGGAAATGCAGAAAAAGGATAAGTACTATAAAATGGTAGGAATAGAATAATAGGTTATATTCAAATTTATTAAGTAAAAAGGCGCCGCTTGGGGCGGTTAGTACAATAGATTACGGTTATTATACGGCCGCGGGCAAAATATGCGACCGCGTGGTGTCCGCAGACCCGACGGGCATAGCGGGCACGCAGGAGTACGATATCGCAATAACAAGGGGTACATAAGCACAGCAATTATATATAAGTGCAAAGCACAATTTATATATGTTATTTAATAATAAACTTTGGAATGGCTGGTAACTGCAAAAACCTTGGCGGCTGCGCATATCACTGTTGACTGCGTAAACGTTTTTGTTCATACAGATTTCTGTCCGCTTTATCAATCATTTGCATAATAGAAAGTTTTTCATTACACTGCCCAAGGCACCAACCATAGCTGGCGTTAACCGTATAGCGTTTTGAGGAACGTTCATTGTATAACGTTCCATATGATTGCATAGAGAATAGTATTGAGCGTAGGGTTTCTTCGTTTGGCACAAGACCAACACAGACAAATTCATCGCCTCCCATACGCGCGATAATATCATCGGGGCGGGAACAATGCCTAAGTATGTCCGCCACAACCTGTATGGCTTCGTCTCCCGCAGCATGACCATAAGTGTCGTTTATGCGCTTTAACCCATCAAGATCAACAAAAATTACAAAAAGCATATCATGCGCCGGCGTTTTAAGCAGAGGCTGTACCCGTTTTTCCAGTCCTCTGCGATTGAGTACGCCGGTAAGAGGATCATGCAAGCTTATTTTCTCCATTGAAATAGAATATTGTTTTAGCACTTCTTGAGTACGAAGGTTTTCCAGAGCAAGACGAAGATTTTTAACCCAAATGCGCTGCATAGAACCGCTGGAATTATTAAAATCAAAAGCAATATAGCCGAACGTATTATTTTTATAATAAAGAGGCGCGAGAACGAGCGCTGCCGGGCCGTTACTTAGCTCGGGCAGTATATTCTTGGTTTTAAATTTCAAGCCGGTTCGCATAATGTCGTCCGCTATACCCAGCACCAGTGTCATTTCACCCGGGTAAGTATTTGAAATTTGCATATGGTTTATAAGGCTGCTTTCGTTAACACAAAAATATAAAAATCTAAATGCCAGTACATGCGCTAAAGATTTAAGCTGGTTAACAACATCCTGCATTGTATAGGTACCTGTTAAAAGTTCCATCATTGATGTGCTGATATTGTCGTGGGTGCGAAATTCATCGGTTTTCAGCACAAGTTCTTTGATAAACCGCCTCTCGCTTATTTGTTCCGCGTCCTCACAGCCGCACGAACCCGCTATAACAACTTGCGAGTTAAACTCGTATTCCTTTTCAACATGTACGCCGGAAATTACATTGTTTATAATTTGTACGGCGCGTATGCCCATTTCCAGCATAGGTTGTTTTACCGTGGTGATGCGCGGAACATGGCGTTCCGCTTCATGGGTGCAATCATAACCCGACAAGGCTATGTCGTCAGGTACGTTAAAGCCGCGCCTTATAAGCTCGGCGTATGCGCCAAGCGCCATATTATCATTGGCGCACACTATAGCTTGCGGGATGTCGTGCTGTAAAAATTGGGCGACCGCCTCGCGCGCGCATTCCCTGTTAAAATCCCCTACATATACACGGCTGTCCTCAAACTTGATTTGATACCGTTCCAATACTTTTGTATATACATTCAGACGGTATTTTGCGTCGTGATTCCCGGGGGGTCCGGAAATGTAATTAATACGGGTAAATCCGTGGTCTGTAATAAAATGCCGTATTAAAGTTTCCATACTGCCGTCATCAACGGAGTCAATTCTATAGCAGCTGTCTATATGAGGGCCTATGCTCACTATAGGAATGTTATTTGCCGGCAGCGCTTTTTTTAAATACTCCACGGCTTGTTCGGAGATTATTGTATTAGTAAGAATAATGATACTATCAAAGTCGCGCATATCCGGCAAGGTAAATATTTTTAACTCGCCTTCGTTGTTTTCGTTGACGGTATAGCTTATATTAGATGTGAAAAAAAGCACCGTAAATTTAAGCTCTGCGGCTTTTTTGGCAATGCCTTCGCATATTGTGTGCTGATAATAGTGGCCGATGCCATTGAGGAATACTGCTATTCTGTGTCTTTTCGCAGTGCTGCGCTTAAATTGCGCTTGGTCATCGGCACGGCTTATTAACTCTGGCATGGGGCGCTCGATTCTTTTTTGTTTTATTAATTAGACTTAAACGCGAATTTGAGTTTTAAAACAGCAATTTTAATATGAATTCAGTAAAAGACAAAACAATGACAGGTTTAGTAATAAAACCGACATAGGTTTTTAGCACATACTTATGCGCAGCATATTCCAGGAAAGTTTGGGAAGCACAAGCCTTACGCTGTTTGCGGTTATTGCCCCGCCGCTTTTTGTCCGCGGCTTTACGGTTGTGCGGTACGCGGTGTTAACAGCATCCGGCGCGTATCCGTCCAAGGCCACCCATTCAACTATACGCCGGCATGTAAAATTCGTAAATTGCAATGTACAGGGAATATCGCATTCAATGTTTTTGTTTATAATGAAAAGCGAAAGCTCGTTTTCCGCTTCATTAAAAACAGCCGCGCAATCTATATAAGGAATACCGTTGCCGGCATCGCAGTTATACACAGGTGCGGCTACATTGGTTTTAAGCGCTGTGCCCCGCCCGAATTGCGAGGTATAAAGGAATGGGTAATACGTTGTCTGCAGCCATGCGCGCCCTTGCGGTTCCGTCATAATAGGAGCAATGGTGTTTACAAGCTGCGCAAGGCATGCGATTTTTACAACGTTGGAATTGTTAATCAATGTTGTAAGCATGCTCCCGATAAGTATAGCATCGGCGAAATTGTAAAGCTCCTCCTCGATGGGGCGCGCCGGTATCCACTTTTGCGGCTCTTTGCAGTCTTTTTTAAAATGATACCATACATTCCATTCATCAAATGAAAGGCAGATATCTTTGACCGCTTTTTTTTCCTTTTTTATTTCTTTGCATATACCGGCGACTTCTTTTATAAATGCGTCCATGCATACATTACTTGCGAGGAACGCGGGCAGGTCGCCGTCGTTATTAGTATAATACGTATGCAGCGAAATATAATCCACATGCTCGTACGTTTGCCGAAGCACCACTTTCTCCCATTCGCCGAAAGTGGGCATTTCGCGAAAAGAACTGCCGCACACCACTAGTTCAATGTCAGGGTCAATCCATTTCATCATTTTGGCAGTTTCACAAGCGAGGCGTCCGTATTCTTCCGCAGTTTTGGCGCAAATCTGCCACGGACCGTCCATTTCATTGCCAAGGCACCAAAGCTTTACGTTGTGCGGTGCAGTATAGCCATGTGAAATGCGCATATCACTGTAATATGTACCGTTGGGGAAATTACAGTATTCCAGCAGGTTGGCGGCATCCTGCGCGCCGCGGGTGCCCAGATTTACAGCCAGCATAGGTTTTGCGTCTACGAGTTTGAGGAAATCCATAAACTCGTTCGTTCCCACCTGATTTGTCTCAATGGAAAGCCAGGCCGGCTCAGGCCTGATAGGCCGGCTGGTTTTTGGGCCTACGCCGTCTTCCCAACGATAGCCGGAAACAAAATTGCCGCCTGGATAACGGATAATAGGTACGCGCAGAGGACGAATAAGATCAATCACATCTGTGCGGAAACCGTCCATTTGCGCGGATGGGTGCCCAGGCTCATATATGCCGGTATATACTGCCCGACCCATGTGCTCAATAAAAGAGCCATAAAGCCGCTCGTCCACAACCGAGATAACATCGTTTGCATTAAGGCTTATAATAGCAGTTTGCTCCATATCGTTCCCTTTAAATTAAGTTTGCCCCGCAGGTTGATTCACGCTCGATTACGGTGCAGGCAAGCATAAGCTTTTGCCCGTAAGTAACGTGCTTGCCTTCCAGTATGTCGAGCATCAAATGCGTTGCATTCTGACCAATTTCGAATAAGGGCAGAGAGACAGTGCTCAGTGCAGGACGGCTGACTGTGCTGATTTCCCGGTTGTCAAAGCCTATAAGCCCAAGCTCTTTGCCTACTTGTATCCCGTGCTCGCTGCAGTAATCAATTACGCCCATGGCCATAAGGTCGTTCTGCGCGAATATGGCAGTTACGCCCGTATCGATTAGCCGCTTCGCGAGAGTATACCCCTGGTCTCTTTCCCAGTTCCCGTACACAGTCAGATGGGGGTTATAGGGAATGTTGCCTGTGAAAAGCGCCTCCTGATAACCCAGCAGGCGGTTGGCTGTGTGCATACTATCCGGTTCTCCGGCAATTACACCGATTTTTTTGTATCCTTTTCTTATAAGCAATTGCGTGGCTTCAAATGACGCTTTCTGATCGTCATACATAACTGATGAAATACCCGGGTCTGTACTGTAGCAATACGCGCAGACAAACGATGTGCTGCTTATCGTACTTAAAGGAACAACGGGATGGCTGTGGCATCCTATGTAAATAATCCCGTCAACCTGCTTTGACAGCATCGTATCGACCAATGAAAGAGCAAGCTCGGCGCATTCATCAGTATCCTTGGGCCTGTTGCCATATCGCTTATAAAAGCGCAGATTGCCGAGAATGTAATGGTAGCCATGGCTTTCGCAATAAGCGTCTATACCGTCCACTATGTCCGGCGTGTTAAATACCGTCAAGTCTTCTGTGATTACGCCTAAAGTCCGGCTTTGTCCCTTCTTTAAAGTACGTGCCGTCAGATTAGGGCGGTAATCAAGTTCTTTTGCAATAGACAGCACGTTGTCTATCGTGGCCTGACTGACGCCCTTTTTGCCGTTCAGCACCTTTGACACGGTAGCGATAGAAACATTTGCTTTTTTTGAAATTTCCCTGATAGTTGCCATACCGGCTCCTTATGTTTTGAATTAATGATATCATATAAACGTTTAACAATCAATAATATTTAGTCTTATGCTCCGGAAAAGCAGACAAAATAGTGCTGCCGCTTAATAAAAAATAGCAAACGCATAAAACGATTAATATGGAAGAATATATTACATGGACGTAATAACAAGTAGAAGCGAAGGATTATACTGGAACGGGGAATGATAAAAGCTAAAATTATTTTAAAAAATATCTTTACAAATTTGATAACATATATTATAGTGTGTGACACAGGGTAAACGTTTAATATAATTATTATATAATTTCGATGGGAGCATTATAATGAATACACCTTTGCGGCTGCCTGATTTGAATAGAATAACCATTAAGGATGATTTTTGGAGTCACTATACCGACATGGTTGCAAGGGTAATTGTCCCGTACCAGTGGGACATTCTCAACGATAAGGTGCCGGAAGCAAAAGTTTCTCATTGTCTTGATAATTTCCGCATCGCTGCCGGCGAACTTGACGGCGAGCATAAGGGTGTTGTTTTTATTGATACGGATGTGTATAAATGGCTTGAAGCTGTGGCCTATTGCATACAAAACGGCTCGGGCGCAGGCTACGAGGAGATTGCGGATGAAGTTATAGCGTTAATCGGGCGCGCTCAACAAAGCGATGGATATCTGAACACTTATTATACGCTTGTGGAGCCGGACGCGTGTTGGAGCAATCTTGTAGAGGGGCATGAGCTTTATAGCGCCGGGTATCTTATCGAGGCGGCAATTGCTTATTATCAGGCGACAAACAAAGACGCGCTTTTAAAAGTAGCCCGTCGTTTTGCAGATTTGATATGCCGGATGTTCGGACCGGACAAAGGACAAATCAAAGGGTATCCGGGGCATCAAGAGATTGAGTTGGCCTTAGTCAGGCTATACCGCTGTACTGGAGAAAAGAAATACCTTTCGTGCGCTCGGTTTTTTATCGAAGAGAGGGGAAAAGAGCCGAACTACCTTGAGGCGGAAATTAAAGGAAGGGGAGGCTGCGAACTATTCCCTGAGTTTGAAAAGTATGAGCTTAAATATTCTCAGGCGCACATGGAACCTAAGAAGCAGCGTACAGCGGAAGGGCACGCCGTCCGCGCGGTTTATATGTATTGTGCAATGGCTGATTTAGCATATGAGTATCAGGATGAGAAGATGCTTAAAGCGTGCCGGACGCTGTGGGACAACGTAACGCAAAAGCGTATGTTCATAACCGGAGGCATAGGGTCCTCCAGCTTTTTTGAAAGATTTACGACTGATTATCACCTGCCCAATAATTATGCTTATTGCGAGACTTGCGCATCTGTTGGGCTTGCGTTGTTCGGCAGACGAATGGCGCATATAGAAAGGGACGCTTCGTATTACGACACAGTGGAGCGGGCGCTCTATAATACGGTGCTTGCGGGCATCAGCGTTGACGGGGACCGATATTTTTATGTGAATCCCCTAGAGGTTTGGCCGGACGCCTGCCTTCCGGCTACGTCGCTCGGGCATGTGATGCCGGAACGCCAGCGGTGGTTTAATGTGGCATGCTGCCCTACCAATGTGGCGCGTACTCTCGCGTCTTTGGGGCAATATATATACGCCGTAAATGATAGTTCGATATATGTCAACTTATTCATTTCCTCCATATTTGAAGCAACAGTTTCGGGAAGTCCTGTAACGTTTGACATGGACTCTAAACTAATGCAAAGCGGTAAAGTTGCGTTTCGCGTCGGAGGGAAGGGGGGGAGCTTCTCTCTGGCCGTTCGCATACCCGAATACGCGCAGAAAACCGATTTTTTGATGGATGGGGAGATAATACGGCCTGTGACGCAAAAAGGGTACGCTGTTATTGAAATCAATACGGCGGATGAGCACGTAATAGAGATGCAGATGGATATAAGCCCAAAATGGGTGACCGCAGATCCGCGTGTCCGGGATAACACGGGCAAAATAGCGCTTATTAAGGGGCCTTGTGTTTATTGTCTTGAGGAAACGGATAACGGAGAAAATCTGGCGTCGGTTTATGTAAGTCCGGACGCCGCCGTTAACGAATGCGTACAAACCGGTCTTCCCGGGAACCTTCCCGCGCTGACCTATCAGGGCGGGCGGCTTAAACAACTTAACCGGGACGAAAAACGTTTATATGATACTGCCGGTTTTCTAATGGAGCCTGTGACTCTTAAAGCCATACCGTATTGTTTGTGGTGCAACAGACAGCCGGGCGAGATGATAGTTTGGCAAAAAGCACAAATCAAGTGATCATCAGATTATTAATGTTTATACAGCATAGTTGTTGTATAATAAAAATAAGTAAAGGAAGTGTATAAAGTAATGAACCTGAAAAGAATGTTGGCTTTTGCGCTTTGCCTGCTGACAGTGCTGGCAAGTGCGGCCTGCGGGCCGGCGGAGACTAGTAATGGTGATGAACCGACAGACCCCGTGGCGCCTACGAAAGGCGGGGAGCAAGAGAGCAGAGTTACAATTACGTTCTCATTATGGGGCGACCCGGCCGAACAGGAAATAACTCAGGCAGCTTTGGACGTATACAATGATTCGCAGGATAAAGTATACGTTAAAGCGTTACAGATTGGGCGCGATGAATACAACGAAAAGCTTCAGACCATGGCTTTGGCCGGCGGAATGCCGGATTGCGGAATGGTTGCGGAAGACACCGTTATAGGCTGGGCGAGAGATGGCCTGCTGTCTACCGAGATAGATATATATGCGGGCCAGAGTAATCTGCCGCTCGACTATCTTGCGTTCAAATACGAAGGCAACACCGTCGCTTATTCCGCGGCAAACGAGGTACTCGCGTTGTGGTATAATAAGAAGATGTTCGATGACGCCGGCGTACCATATCCTCCCGCCACACTTGATGAAGCGTGGACATGGGATCAGTTTATCGATGTTGCCAAGAAGCTGACGATAGACGCCAACGGCAAGAATGCGGGCGAGGACGGCTTCGACAAGAACAATATAGTACAGTACGGCGCTTATGTAAACCAATATACATGGCAGCTTGAGGTTTGGGCGCTTTCAAACGGCGGCAAATTCTTCTCGGAAGACGGCAAATCGATAGTGTTTGACGATGCAGCTGTAGAGGCCATGCAAAAGGTTTTCGATCTGCACTTGGTACACAACGTTGCGCCGTTAAACGACGGCACTTTGGACAATGGCTTTGCCAGCTCTTTGGGAGCAGGAAACGTTGCAATGTGTACGGAAGGACAGTGGGCTGCAGGAAACAGGGGAGCGGGCTTTGAAGGCATTGATTACGGTGTCGCCGTGCTTCCTTATATGAAGCAAAAAGCTACCATCTGCACTGGCGGTCCCACAGCCGTATTCGCCACGACGCAGTACGCGGAGGAAGCCGCGGATTTCTTAAGATGGTATAACAGTGAAGAAAACAACATTGGCACCATACTTGCCGGATGGTGGATGCCTACCAAATTGAATTGGTATACTGATGCGGCTCTGCTGAAATCGTGGGTTGACGATTGTGAATTACGCTCGGTTTTACCGGCCGAAGCTTACAAAACGGCTATTGTAGACGTTGCCTTGGATACCAACGTAACCAAACAAACAGGATGGTACTATACGCCGAATACCTACGAGATACTGGTAAAAACATTGCAACCGGCTCTTGTGGAAGCGATTAACGGCAGCAAGACGGCCGCGGATGTTATCGAATCGGTTCGTGCCGCGATGCAGGCCGAACTCGGCTGATAAGGAAACGACTGCTTCTTGTGAAGTAACGTAGTGAAAAAGGGGCGCCTGAAAATTACAATGCGTATGCGGGCGCCCCGTCTAGTTTATATCCGGGAAAGTGGGGATAGGAAGACATGAAAAGTAGGAGAAAGAGATCAATAATCGCTAAAAAAGAACAGCGTACGGCGTATCTGCTGTTGATCCCTGCGTTTCTTGGTTTGTCATTTATCACTTATTTGCCTATACTGGCCGTATTCGGTATAAGTTTAACAGACCTAAATGTTGGCCATTTTATACAAGGCGGCACGCTGCCGCCAGTCAATTTTATTGGACTTGATAATTTTGTTCATATATTTGAAAGCCCGAGCGTTGATTTTCTAAACTCGATTACGGTAACCGTAGTGTTCTCGCTTATCGCCGTTGCCGGCAGTATAGTTTATTCGATGATTATAGCATTGCTTTTAAATCGCAAAATGCCCGCACGCGGATTTTTCCGTGCAATATTTTATATTCCGTACATACTTCCCGCCACCGCGGTAATGATTAGCTGGTGGTTTTTATTTAGATATGACGGCGGTCTGCTAAACTATATACTTGTGAGTTTAGGCTTGGGGAAATCTTATTTCCTGTCTTCCGCGGACACTGCCATACCGTCACTGGCGCTTATAGCTGTTTGGACATCGGGCAACCTTATTGTTATATTTATGGCAGGGCTGCAAAACGTGCCCCGGGTGTATCATGAGGCTGCGGAAATAGACGGCGCGAACGCCTGGCAGCGGTTTTGGAACGTTACTATTCCCTGCATGACACCCATTATTTTTTATAATCTTTTGATGAGCCTTGTCGTTAATCTCCAGGTTGTCGTGCCCGCATTGGCCGTTACAAAAGGCGGTCCGGGTAAATCTACAATGTTTATGACATATTTGATGTACCAGATTGGGTTTAGAGGCAGGCAGTTAGGACAGGCCGGCGCCATTGCGTTTGTGTTTTTTATCGTCGCGGCGATACTAGCCGGTATATTGTTCGCCACATCGAAAAAGTGGATATTTAATGAGGCTGGAGATGATAAAAAATGAATCAGACCGCAAATCAGGCAGCAGAGAAAATGAAAAAAATGTTTTTTAGAAGCTCTATAAAAAGCAAAAGAAGGAATCAGAAGATTGCGGACGCCACAACGTTTGTTATCGTTGTAATATTAGCCGCCTTGGTTATGCTACCGTTATGGTGGATAATCCGTTCTTCGCTTATGAACAGCCTCGAAATATTTAAATGGCCGCCGCAGTTTATACCGACACAATGGTTGTTTTCTAATTACGTAATAAAGCCGACTACTTTTGATTTTTGGCTGTATTTAGGGAATACGTTAACCATAAGCGTTCCTTGCGTTATTTTTGGTACAGTTACGGCGGTAATGTGCGGCTATTCTTTCGGACGGCTGCGGTTTGGTGGTAAAACGTTTATATTTTCGCTTTGCGTCGGTTCAATGCTGCTGCCGACTATGGTAACGCTTATACCGCTTTATATAGTATGGGCGAGCTTTGGGCTTACGGACACATTCTGGCCGCTTATACTTCCGTATCTTTGCGGCGGCGGCGCTTTTAATATATTTTTAATCCGCCAGTTTATAAGGACAATACCGCGGGAACTTGACGAGGCGGCAACAATAGACGGCGCCGGTCACATACGTACTCTTACAAGCATTATTGTTCCCTCTATCCGGCCGGCGATAATAGTTGTGTCTTTGTTAATTTTCATTACCACATGGAACGATCTTTTGCAGCAAACAATTTATATCTCTTCTAAGGAGAACTTTACCATGGCGTTAGGATTAACCGCTTTCATGGGCTCGTTTAAAACCGATTACTCCGGTATGTTTGCGGCCACAGCCCTTTCGTTTTTGCCGGGTGTGATAGTATATATTTTCGGTCAGCGTTACTTTGTAGAGGGCATTGTTATGACGGGAATGAAAAACTAAGGATTGTAATATGAATATAACGGAGTTGATAAAGAATAAACGCTTTGCTCCCGGTAAGGGAGTAATGGAACCGCCTCCGGACAAAGGAATTAAGCGTTTTGGTTTTTTGCTTTGGAACCATGTGTGGAAGCTTGTTACGCTCAACGTTTTACTTCTCGCGTTTTGTGTTCCCGTAATAACGATACCCGCGGCGTTTTGCGGCTTAAACCGTGTGCTCATAAAGCTTGTGCGCGAAGGGCACTGCTTTTTGTGGAGCGATTTTTGGAAGGAATTTAAAGCGAATTTCTTAAGAGGAATGCTTTTTGGGCTGTTATGCGCGGCAATACTGTTCGCCAGCTATTATTTTCTCAGTTTAAGTATATCTTACGGACAAAACGGCTTTGACGTATTTACCGGAGCTATAGGTTTTTTACTGTTTGGTTTTGCTGTACTATTTTCCAGCTACGTATTTGTTTTTCTTCCGACGCTTGAGCTAAACAACATGGGTATTGCAAAGAACGCTTTTATTCTGTCGGTAACTGAATGGAAAACAAACTTGGTAATTGTCGGCAGTCTGCTGATAACAACGCTTTTAACAATAGCTTTCTTTCCCTATACTATTTTTGTAATCTTAATTATACTGTTTCCTTTTTACCAGCTTATTGTTTGTACTGCGATTAACGGTCCGTTGCAAAGACGCATAATCG
This sequence comes from uncultured Christensenellaceae bacterium, assembly GCA_964586785.1. Classification (GTDB taxonomy): domain Bacteria; phylum Bacillota; class Clostridia; order Christensenellales; family SZUA-584; genus SZUA-584. The sequence goes on along the minus strand of CAZPHS010000008.1, from coordinate 62,347 downwards.
GGCCTTATGAAGAAGGAAAAAAGCAGACGCCATAAACAAAACCTCGGTTTTCAAATGAAGGCGTCAGCGTCCCAAAAGAAGGCGCCGCCATATATAGCTTCGCAATCCTAAAATTTTTCTGATTTTCTTTTCAAGCTCCGTGCTGAATGCGCATAATTGCTTTATATCATTATCGGCCGGCGGTTGAAGAGCGAAACGTATTCGTATAACCGATTCGCACGCCGTATACATTAAGTTTCCGCCAAGCTGTTTATCGACGCGCCGCGCAAAGCTTGCAATCGTATCATCGGGTTTTAGCTTAATCCTAAGAAAGCCTGCCTGCGTTATAATTCTGCGGTAACAAGCGTTCATTCTATTCTCCAAATCGGCATATTTGCGGCAAAGGCGTTTGTAAAACCCTTCGGCGCCCGTCAGCAGTCTAACAAAACGGACACATACAATAGCGGCTGCTGCAAGAACAAACAGAACAAGTAAAAGAATTAAGGCCTTGATACTTGTATTTACGGCGTTTTCACTGTCGCCCAAAGCGTCGGCAGAGGAGACGTCGGAAGAAACATTTTCAGAAGGTCTGTACGCATTGCCGGACTGACCGATATGCAAATTTTCCGTTTCGGCGTTATCGTAATAATTCCAATCCGTCGCGTCAAAAGCAATCCAGCCGATACCTTTAAAGTATACTTCAGCCCAGGCATGCGCCGTGGCGTTTGTGGCTACGAATGCCTCGGGCGATTTTGAGTAAGGGTCATGCTTTAGGGAAAAGCCTGTTACATAACGGGAAGGAAGTCCGGCGCATCGGGAGAGTATAGCCATTGCGCTTGCGTAGTATACGCAGTAGCCCTCGCGCGTTTCAAGAAAATAATCAACAAAATCCCTCTCTTGCGGCGGGGTCCCCGGGGAGAGAGTATATCCGCAGTTTTTTGAAAGCCAGCGTTCAATTGCTGCGGCCTTTTGGTAAGGCGAAGCTATGTGCGACGTTATACTTTTGGCGGTGTCATATACTTTGTCGGGAAGAGACTCGGGAAGCTGCAGATAAATATTTTTAATACTTTCATAATCCGGGTCAAACGCGCCCTCCATAGCCGTTTCAAGCGCGGACATGTTGGTTTCAAAACCATCGGCATGCCTGTCAAAAATCGTTGTGCCGATGCTGTATCTTAAAGACAAACGGCGCGCGCCGGAGACAAATAGCTCCGATTGCCTGTTAAAAAATACATCTGATATATCGAGAGAATCGCTCTTTATGGTATGCATTTGCCCCGCGGAAAAAAGTGTAGTGCCGGAAGAAGCCGCGGATATTTCGAAAGAAGCCGGCACGGTTAATGAGTCGTAAAGCGTTTTCGCGTTGTCAGCGGCCGTCGGTTTATTCAGTCCGAAAGCCTCAAGCCTGTTATTTTGCCAGAATAGGCTTGAGAGCCTGTATCGCTTTAATTTATGCGAGTCGTACCACTGCGTACCGGTATAAGTTTCAAAAACAGCGCCTGTAAGCTTCGCGGGGGTGGCGGTTGTTACTCTTAAAACAACTTTATTATTCAGCGCCACATCGCCGCCGAGCCTGTGCCCAAGCGGAGAAAAGCCGGAAGCGCTTATGTTAAATGTGCCCTGCGCGGGAAGATTATCGTCATTAAATCCGAAAAGGTCGCGAAAGTCGTCGACTATATTGACCAGCGGTTTAAAACGAAAATCGCCGTCGGCTTCAGGAACAAACAAAAATGTAAGCACTAATATAAATGGCATTATTATTATTGCGGAGAGCTGATTGTACACACCCGGAATTCTGTATGATTCGGACAAATGCCTGTTTGATTTGTTACCGACCATTTTAGCCAAAGAAATAAATGTTACGGCAAGCAGCAAAACCAATGCGTCTAAAAAAAGCTCAAGACCGTTAAAGTACATCCAAAAAATAAGCGCGAGCGAGATGGGGGGCAGAGCGGCGAAAACAAACAGCTTTCTAAAGTAAAGATACGACAGCGCCGCTATGGGAAGAGCCGTGATAACACTTGCCAAAGCTAAATTTAAGAAATTTGAAAGGGCGGACGTTTCGGCGAAACCGCGGAAAGCCCATTCTATAAAATCAAAGAAGCTGTCAATCAACATTTCAAGATTATCGGTAAAGGCAAGTACAGGCAGAATTATAATCGCCGCTGATATAATAAGGGCGGGCAATATCCACCATTTGCGTGAAAATATAAAAACAAGCAAAACATCGGCGGTCATAATCAACAGGCAGCCGCCAATATCAGCTTTAAGTCCTATTAACGGAAAAACAGCCGCGCAAGCGGCGCCGCCGAGCAGAATGCCGCATATAAAGTCTGAAATATAGGAGGCGCGCTTTGTTTGAAAAAACTTCATATTCAACCTTTTTAACCTCGGTCAGCTGATGCCGTTTAAGCACTCCGACACATTGCAGCCCGCCTTAACATACAGCGTATGTATACGGCTTAAAGCGCTCTCTCCGCCGATAAGCACAAGCGTTACCGATTTGTGTAGAAATAAAGTGCTTTCCAGCATATTTATAAGCTTGGGAGACGCTTCTCTTGTCAATAAAAACAACGCGTAAGCGGGCGGTATATTGGTGTAAGCTTTCTCAAGCAAATCCTCTTGCGCGTGGTCGGCAAAGGGCAGCAGCGCAAGATGGTGCCGAGCATTTTCAAAGCCGGAAAGCGTTTCGCATTCAACGGGTTTCGAGCCGCCGTCGGCGAATATGCTTACGGCGCGGCTGCGCAGCAGGCTATGAAACGAAATGCTTGCGGCGCATTCGCAAACCGTGTCGGCATAAATAAGCGCGTCTTCGTCGGCAAGGCCATGAGACGACGTATCAACAAGTATATTTATTCGTTCGCGTTCGGGAAAATCATACTGCTTAACAAACAACGCGCCTTGCTGGGCCGACTTCTTCCAGTTAATACGCTTGGCTGAGTCACCTGCATTATAAGGCCGCGCTCCGGATACGCTGTCTCCGTGCTCGGCGAGCCTAAAATACGCATCGCCAAACAGCTTGGTGTCAACTATGTCCGCCGAAATTGTTCCCGCCGCTTTTGCCCTTGGAAGCACGATTACCTGCGCCATGCGGTAATACGGCAAGCGTCTCATATCAAAGCGGGACGTAACCAGTCCAAAAATATCAGTTATTTTAATTGTCGTCATGCCCACGCTGAATTTGCCGCGGTAAGGAAGAGCAATCGGTATTTCAAATTTTCTGCCGGAAAAAGGGGCGAGGCTGAAAGTAAGCTCGACCTTCTCGCGCAGGGAAACGACATCTACGTGAACTTTAAGAAGCGAAAGAGGGACGGGGCGCTCGTTTATAAGCTCCAGAGAGAGAATGGTTTCTTCACCCTTCACACATTTTTTGCTGGAAATAAGCTGCTGAAATTTAAAAGAGCGTACCGTCCACAGATTAATTGAAAACGCGGTGATTATAACAAAAAACTGTGTAAAAAAAACGATATAGTATACCCTAAGACCGGTATAAAGACCGGTTAACAAACATGCCGCCATAATCGTATAGAAAACCCGTTTTATAAGCTTCATGACACACCCGGAACTTGAACCGATTTTAATATTTCGTCAAGTATTGCTTCCGGCGTTTCGGTACGTTCGCTTCTTTGAAAGCTTATCGCCAAACGATGTGCCAGAACCGGCATTGCCATGGCTTGCACATCATCGGGTATTGTGTAGTTACGGCCGCACAGCATTGCGTTCGCCATTGCCGCGTTCATAAGCGCCAAAGAACCGCGCGGGCTGATGCCAAGGGATATTTTTGTATGCCTGCGGGTCGCTTTTGAAATTGCGACTATATATTCCATAATCGGCTGTGCGCAGGTTATTTTGCGGTGTATGGAACGAAGCCGCATAATATCATCCGCGGTTGCGACGGGCGTTAACGAATCAAGAAGATTCACGCCCTTGTGACGCTTTAATATATCAATTTCCTCGTTCATTTTTGGATAACCCATCGAAATCTTCATAAGAAAACGGTCAAGCTGCGCCTCGGGGAGAGGATATGTTCCGACGTGCTCAACGGGGTTTTGAGTGGCGAGAACGATAAAAGGCAAAGGAACGGGATAGCTTACGCCGTCAATTGTTACCTGCCCCTCCTGCATTACCTCCAAAAGGCTCGATTGTGTTTTTGGGCTTGTGCGGTTAATCTCGTCCGCCAAAACAATCTGCGCCATCACGCCGCCAAAATTAACTTCACGTTCGCCTGTTTTTAGGTTGAAGCTTGTAAAGCCGGTTACATCCGTCGGCAAAACATCGGGAGTAAATTGTATGCGCTTAAAGCTTAAATTTAAAGAGCGCGCGAGAGCTGATACAAAAGTAGTTTTCCCAAGCCCCGGAACGTCTTCTATAAGCACATGCCCTCCGCAAATAAGCGCGGCCAAAACCATATCCTCAACGTGCTCTTTGCCTATTATAACCTTATCGATATTGTCCTTTATTTTGCGCAGCAAATCCGGTACATTATCACAATCCATTAAAATACCCCTCCAAAAACAAAAGCATTCACGTCGTTTTTATTTATCCGGAGTAATAATACCATATTGCGGATATGCTGTGAAGATATTGTAACCGTATTATTTTGTTTTAAAAATATTTTATTATTCTGATTCAAACTGCCTATTGTGTGTTATAAATAAGCAAACAAAAAACCCTGTTATATGGCTTATGAGCCGATAACGGCAAACCCGGTGAAAACCGGCGACGCAAAGCTAAGGGGTCTAAATCCACAAAAAGGACATGACAGCCCGGCCGCCGAAATCAGAGCTTTTTGTTTACTCAAAAATGCGCCTTAGCCCTTTAAAAGGGCAGCCATAAATGGGGGAATATAACTATCGCGCCATAACAAACACAGGTTCGCCCGGCGGGCGGACATGAAAACGATTATCAAGTATATATCACCGCATTGTGCAGACCAGTCTGCGCATTTCAACCCCCCCGTTATGTAAAGGCAAGAAGAGCCGCAGCCAGTGTTGCGGCTCTTCCGGTATACTGATAAACTTTTATTTTGAATGATATGTAAGGCAGTTGCATATCATCTCATCATGCGGGTCGTCTATCTGCACTTTGCTTGCGCGGCACCTGAATGATTTGTTATAAACACACTGCGAAACATTGCATTTAATGCGGGGCGATTTTAAAGGCTCCTCGCCGAATTCCGTATCAGCCAAATTCGCAGACGCTATATAACTGTCGTTTTTAGTGTAAGTATCGCAAAAGGTTTCATCCGAAGCTATGCTGATAAGTATTGTATTGGCGCCGCAGCGCTCGTTTTTATTATACGCGCAGTCGGCGGCGCCGCATTTAAGCGGTCTCATTTATAACCCTTCCTTAAGAAGCTTTGGCACATGCTGTCTTCGGATGTTTGCGCATCGCCGGAAATTGGGCTCACATGAATGCTTGAAAGCTGGCACTTATCACCTCTATCGTGGTAACGGCACGAATCCACAGTGCATTTTATTAATTGTGTTCCTCGCCCTATCATTGCAGTCCTCCTTAATTTTTATCATTATTTTTATTATTCCGTACACCCTATAAAAGTATGCGAATTCGTTAAAGAACAAAAAGCGTTTGTTGGCTTTGCGCATAAAATAAGTATTATTGTCGTATGGCGTCTTACACTATTGACAATACAAGAGGCGAAATAATATAATGGGTATAGTCTAAACGGCCGGAATTTCTTTTAGTACGTTGATTCCCAGTATTTATATTAATTTTGTCGGGTATGCGTTATTACTGTGTCTGGTTTTAATTTTTTATTTTGAAAAAGGAGAATTTATTTTGGATATCAGCTTACTCAAACAGAAAAGCTTGATGGATTTGCGTGAAATCGCAAAAATGGCCGGTGTTAAGTCCGTCACCAAATACCGGAAGGGCGAGCTTTTAGATATGCTGTTTGAACTTGACAGGCAGTCGCGCGGCGGGCAGCCCGCGCCAAAAACTCAAGAAGAGATAACACCCAAATACGATTATAGCGAAGAGTACGATTATTATGACGAAAATGAGGCGGAAGAGGGCAATATTCCAATGTATCAGCAGGATGTTATCGACAGCCGCGATACCGCCGCGGATGATAAGCCTGACGGTGAGGAAAAGAAAATTATTGAATACGTTTTGGGCAACGACGCGGTTAACGAGCTTCTGAATAAAGGCGACTGCGGCGACGCGCTCGGCATATTAGAGGTTCTGCCCGAAGGTTACGGTTTTCTTCGCAGCGAGAATTATCTGCCGGGCAATAAAGACGTATATGTTTCTATGGCGCAGATACGCAAGTTTAATTTAAAGACAGGCGATAGGGTAAAAGGCAAAACCCGTCCGGCGAAAGACGCCGAAAAACTCAACGCTTTGCTCTTTATAGAGCAGGTGAACGATGACACGGTTGAAAAATGCTTAACGCGCAGACCCTTCGAAGAATTAACTCCTATACATCCGAATAAACGATTAACGCTTGAACGTCCGGATGTCGCAAGAGACCTCGCGATAAGGCTTATAGACCTAATATCCCCTATAGGAAAAGGCCAAAGAGGTCTTATAGTTTCGCCGCCTAAGGCCGGCAAAACCATTATGCTTAAAAAAATCGCCAACAGCATAACGGCCAATCATCCCGATGTGAGCCTTATAGTGCTGCTTATTGACGAGCGCCCCGAAGAGGTCACTGATATGCAGCGCTCCACAAAAGGCGAAGTGGTTTATTCCACATTTGACGAAAAGCCCGAAAATCACACCCGCGTTTCGGAAATGGTTATAGAGAGGGCAAAGCGTCTTGTGGAGCAGGGGAAGGATGTTGTTGTTTTGCTGGACAGCATTACAAGGCTTGCCCGCGCATACAACTTGATAATACCGCCTACGGGCAGAACACTTTCCGGCGGCCTTGACCCGGGCTCGTTATATAAACCAAAACGTTTTTTCGGCGCCGCCCGAAACATAGAATTCGGCGGAAGCCTTACCATAATCGCAACCGCTCTTATTGACACCGGCTCACGTATGGATGAGATTATATACGAAGAATTTAAAGGTACGGGCAACATGGAGATCCATCTTGACCGCAAGCTTTCCGAAAGGCGTATTTTTCCGGCGATTGATTTGCACAAATCGAGCACCCGCCGTGAAGAATTGCTGCTGACTAAAAGCGAGCTTGAAGGCATATGGGCGATAAGGAAAGTGATGGCAGGCGGAAACACGTCAGAAATTACCGAGCAATTGATAGGTATGCTGGCAAAAACATTAAATAACGAAGCCTTTTTAGAAAAGCTTAGGGGCTGGCTTAGCGTTTGGGATAAGGAAGGCTATAACTTTACGCCGAAAAGCCGCGGCTATTAAAAGGTACGTATTCGCGATATAAACAAAGCGGTACGGGCAAACTTAAACGTTCGACGTTATGCGTTTTGTTCCCGCAGGAATCGGCACGGTTCGTCCGGACGTTAAATCGCCTATTTGTTTTAATATAATTTCGCTTTTTTCCGGCGAGATATATAGTTTTGCGCGCACATCGCCGCCGTAAGTTATCTCGTCAATTATGCAGCCCGCCGCGCAAAGCGGGAATTGAGCGCGTGAAAATGTTGCGAAATCGAACACACAGTCGTACGCGTTGTATGCCGTTATACGGATTTTGGCGGCCGACGCTAAAGTTTGAGAGGCGCATTGTGCGTAGGCGCGCGCCAAACCGGGCGCTCCCAGAAGCGTGCCCCCAAAATAGCGCGTTACAATAACAAGCGCGTCGGTAAGTCCGGAATTTTTTATTACCTCAAGTATAGGAATTCCGGCGGTGCCCTGAGGCTCGCCGTCGTCAGTATAGCGCATTTCTCCGTTTTCCAAAATCCACGCAAAACAGTTATGACGCGCGTCACGATGCCGTCTTTTGCGCTCTTCAATAACTTGCAGCGCATCCGCTTCCGTTTCCGCGCGGCACGCCAGCCCCAAAAAGCGCGATTTTTTTACCGTAATTAAACCTTCGGCCGTCCCTTTTATAGTAACCATAATTATATATAACAATAATGTGTATACGCGCCCGCTTTAACCGATAACCACCCTATGATATATTTTCTTTCCTTTTTTTATGAGCATTTCGCCGTCCTCAAAAAGCGAATCCGTTACGGTAAGAAACTCGTCATTCACCTTATTGCCGTTTATCGCGACGCCGCCTTGTATTATAAGCCTTCTGCCTTCGCCGCGCGACGCCGTAAGCCCGCATTCCCGCAGCAGGTCGATAAGCTTCATATCGGCGATATCATATATGACCGTAGTCGGTACGGAGCCTTTTTGTTCGCCGCCTTCAAAAAGTGCCTCGGCTGCCGCCTTGGCTTTGTCCGCCTCATCGGCGCCGTGTACCTGCGCGGTAACCTCGTAAGCCAAAGTAACTTTAGCGGCGTTTATACGCTCGTCGGTGTGTTCGCAGAGCCGCTTAATGTCGGCAACCGGCAGAAACGTCAACAGCAATAAGCACTTCTCAACATCTGCGTCGGCTATATTACGCCAGTACTGATAAAAATCAAACGGTGAGGTTTTATCAGGGTCGAGCCATACGGCTCCTCTTTCCGTTTTGCCCATCTTGCGTCCGTCGCCGGTAAGCAGCAGTGAGAACGTCATTCCGTAAGCTTCGCGCCGCTCCTTTCTCCGTATAAGGTCGGCGCCCGCGAGAATATTTGACCACTGGTCGTCTCCCCCAAGCTGCAGGCCGCATCCGTACTGTTTATTGAGTACAAGAAAATCATATGCCTGCATGAGCATATAGTTAAACTCAAGAAATGTTAAGCCTTTTTCCATACGGTTTTTATAACACTCGGCGGTAAGCATACGGTTAACGGAAAAATGAACGCCTATGTCGCGCAAAAACTCGACGTAGTTTAAACGCAAAAGCCAGTCGGCGTTATTTACCATAAGCGCTTTATTCTCGCCAAAATCTAAAAACCGGCTTATTTGTTTTTTAAACCTTAACGCGTTATTATTTATATCCTCTATGCCGAGCATTTTTCTAAGGTCGGCTTTGCCGGAAGGGTCTCCAATCATTGTGGTGCCGCCGCCGATAAGCGCGATGGGGCGATGCCCGGCGCGCTGCATGTGCGCCATAGCCATAAGCTGTACATAATGCCCAACGTGCAGGCTGTCCGCGGTAGGGTCGAAGCCTATATAGAATGTAACGCTCTTTTTGCCTAAAAGCTCAAACAAGCCCTCATGCGTAACTTGTTTAATAAAGCCTCTTTCCATAAGAACGTCGTATACATTTCTCATAATAATTTGTCTCCCGCTTTTGTGTTATGTATTGTATTATACCTACTCGCTTAGGCAGTTGCAAGGGAAACGGAAGGGGCGGCATTGCAGAAAATGCGCAGAAATACTTAAAAAAGCTAACATTATTGCATAAATTGCAGCCCAAAAGCAGGAAAAACATACACCTATAGCGAATTTTAACAAGTACACAATCGCTTACGCCAAGGAGGTTGCAAATGGATATAACAGACATCCGAATAAGACGAATTGATACTATGGGTAAACTCAAAGCAGTGGTATCCGTAACTTTTGACGACATGTTTGCAATACACGACATGAAGATTATTGAAGGGCAAAACGGATACTTTATTGCAATGCCCTCAAGAAGAACGCCAAACGGAGAATATAAGGATATCGCTCATCCTATAAACTCCGAAGCCAGAACAATGCTGCAGACAGCCATTCTTGAGAAGTTTGAAAGCTTGCCGGAAGATGAAAGCTATGCTTCTTTCCCGATGTGAGCCTAAAGCGGTTAAACGCTAAGTAAATCGTAACAACAAATCCCGTATTAAACGCGGGGTTTGTTTTAATAACTATTTCATTTTCGCGAAAATCATTCTGCCGGCGGCGGTTTGAATTACGCTGGTAACAATAACGCTTATCGGTTTGTTATGTTCTTTTTGTCCCCCGTCAACCACAATCATTGTTCCGTCGTCAAGGTATGCTATGCCTTGGCCGGGCTCTTTACCGTCTTTAACAACGGTCACGTTCATTTCTTCGCCCGGAAGCATAACGGGCTTTACAGCGTTGGAAAGCTCATTGATATTTAATACTCGCATACCTTTAACGCTTGCAACCTTGTTAAGGTTATAATCATTGGTTACCACTATGCCGCCTAACTCCTTTGCGAGCAACAGCAGCTTAGAATCCACATCCAAAGACTCCTGCATATCCGCGTGTATTATACGGACGGGCAAATCAAGCTCGTTTTGTATTCGTTTCAATATATCAAGCCCCCTGCGTCCGCGGTTTCTCTTTAAATCATCGGACGAATCCGCAATATGGCGCAGTTCGTCAAGAACAAATTCGGGGATAATCAACGCGCCTTCAATTATTCCGGTGTTGCAGATATCAAATATCCGGCCGTCTATTATCACACTGGTATCAAGCAGCTTAGGGCGGGCAATATCAAGGCCTTTATCTTTTTCCTCGCTTTCCTTGTGCCTTCGGAAAATATCCGAAAAATTAGAGCGGTATCTTATGAAAATCGACATTCCAAGATAAACGCTTATTATATAAATAAGCACATTGATAATACCGGCTATCCACGGGAGCAATATAAAGCTGTTTATTAAGGAAGAGAGAAAATAAGCGACTACAAGGCCCAGTATAAGGCCTATAACAGCGGGTATTACAATATTCGGGGGCAGTTTGGATATCTTTTTGTCCGCGTCTTTTGCCGATTTAAAGGCAAACGCCACGAGAGGTTTTGATAAAAACAGAAAAATAATACCAGATAGTATTCCCGCGCTTATAAAAACGAGAAGGTTAAGATACTCGGGCAAAAGTTTATAAGCCTCGGTATTATTAAGCTTCGCCAGCAGTTCAAAAACAAGCGCTATAATGCCGGGGCCGACAAACAAACCAACCAGAATAATAAAAAAACGCGCAATATTCCTGCCCATCAATCACCTCAAAATAAATTAATGTATATTATTCCGCAGCGGCTCCGTCTTTTCGCCGTATGCAAAAACAAGTTATGTTTATGTTGTGCTAAGAATTGCATTTCTTAATTCTTCATCTGTCTTATTGCTTGCGAGCGCCAGTTCCGAAACAAGTATCTGCAGCGAAGTGTTCAGCATTTTCTTTTCGCTGGAAGACAGGCTTTTTAATGTTTCGCGTTTTAGCAGGCTTTTTATTACGGTAGCGATTTCAAAAACATCGCCTGATTTCATTTTTTCAAGATTTTCGCGGTTGCGCCGGTTCCAGTTAGACGATTCTTCTATATCTTCGCCCGTGCTGAAAGTGTCCATAACACGCTTGTATTCGGCGGCGGATATAATACAGCGAAGCCCCGCGTTTTCCGCGTTATCGACCGGTACATGAACCTTAATATCGCCCTCGGAAAAGCGGAGAACGTAGTATTTCTTTTTCTCGCTGAGAAAAAGCCGCTCCTCCACGGCTTCAATATATCCCGCGCCGTGCATAGGGTATGAAATTTTGTCTCCCGCCTTAAACATTTTACTACCTCTACAGATATGATATAGCAGGCGGGGTGCTTTGTCAAACCGGCGCGGCGGCTTGGCGGGTAACAATAAGCGCGCGCGAAGAATATATTATTCCGAATACATATCGATTAGGGGGATAATTATGAAAGGCAGATACCGGGCAATAGCCGTAATTGAGGGGGAAGGGAACGCGCCCAATCTTGAAGGGACGGTTATATTTACCGAAACGCATTTTGGAGTGCATGTTGAGGCGCAGGTAAGCGGGCTGCCGGAGAACGACACGGGCTTTTACGGTTTTCATTTGCATGAGGGGGACAGCTGCGTGCCGCCTGATTTTAAAAGCGCGGGGGGACACTACAATCCGGAGGGATTGCCGCATCCTCTTCACGCGGGCGATTTCCCTATGCTTATTGCCACTGATTCGGGGGAAGCGTGGCTTACATTTATTACAACCCGATTTGAGGTCAGGGATATTATAGGAAAGACGGTAATAGTCCACGGGGACAGGGACGATTACACTTCACAGCCGGCGGGAGACGCCGGAGAACGCATTGGCTGCGGAGTGGTGGAGCTATTTTAAGCGGCAAAAACAAACAAGCGCAAACTGCCGTATTTTTAAGAATAATCGTACAAGCCGTAGGCTGGATAAATTATACACAGCTAAACTTAAGGGGATAAGATAACTTAAAATATGATACAATGTTTATGTTGAGAGGTGATACTTTTGCAGGGCATTTATGAAGCGGCCGCGCTGGCTTTGCGCTATTGGTTTATGTTTGCGGCAGTCATAATACTTTTTGGAGTCGCGGGCATATCAATAAAGGAATATAAGGATAAGCGTTATGTTATGAATGTGGCGCAAAGCAGCATAGGTTACCTATCCGTCATATCGGGACCGAAAGATATTATTGGCGAGAATGTGCCCCTTATGGAGATAAACCTGCTTGGACGCTCTAAGCGCTGCGATATTATGTTCGCTGATCGCAGCGTCTATAAAGAACATGCCAAGATTCACAAAGCGCTGTCGGGCGCGGTATACCTTGAACGCTTGGATAAAGGCGATATATCTATAAGCGGACGCAATGTGGAGAATCGCGCGCGCCTTTACAGTATGGATATATTATGTATAGGCAATGTTGTCACGGAAGTACATTTGAAAGAGGACGAATAAATGATACTGGAAAGAAGAGGGGCGGGCGCTCTGCTGGCGTTGATTATTATGTTTTCCCTTTCGGCGTCCTTTCTTCTGGCATTTAAAAACGACGGCTTTGATATAGGTATGGCGTTGTTCGGGCTTGGCTTCGCGTTTCTGATACTTATTTCATATAATCTTGCGGCGCTTATATTCAGGCACATAGACAGGATAACGCTTGTTATCTGTTACTTCCTAACAAGCATAGGGTTGGTTACGCTGGCAAGGCTTAATATTGATATCGCGGTGCGTCAACTAATATGGCTGGCGCTTGGAACTGTTGTGCTTTTTATAACGGTGGTTGTAATAAAGCGCGCGAGCGATTTCGGCAGATTAAATTATCTGTTGATGGCGGCTGTGCTTGGGCTTTTGATATCCACATTATTGTTTGCGCGCACAATAGGAGGGGCGCGCAATTGGGTTTACATAGGACAGTTTTCGTTTCAGCCGAGCGAGATTGCAAAGGTTATGTTTATTATAGTTTCGGCATACTTTTTTGCCGAACGGCGTCCCGCTCCCGCTATTGTCTGTTATGCCGTATTCACCGCTTTATGTGTTTTTACGCTTGTGCTTTCCAACGATTTAGGCGGCGCGCTGCTGTACGCGGGAACATTTCTTGTAATGTTTTTCGCCGGAACCGGACGGACGTTTTTGACATTTGCCGGACTTGGCGTATTATCTGCAGGCGCTTTCGCGAGCTATCACCTGTTTTCACACGTGCGAACAAGGGTGGAGATATGGCAGAACCCGTGGATGTATCACCGTACGCAGGGTTACCAGATTGTTCAGGGGCTTATGGCAATCGCTTCCGGAGGCCTTTTCGGCGCGGGGCTTGGGCTTGGTTATCCGGACGCGATTCCGGTAAACACGAGCGATTTTATATTTGCGGTCATCTGCGAAGAATTCGGAATCATTTTCGGCATTGTTACTATATTGGCATACCTTGTGTTTATTATACGCGGGCTTATTATCGCGCTGAACGCCGAGACGCGCTTTGACGCCCTGCTGGTGTTTGGAGCGACGTGTATGCTTTCCCTGCAGTCTTTTATTATAATCGGCGGCGTAATAAAATTGATACCGCTAACGGGAATAACGCTGCCGTTTATCAGCGCGGGCGGCACGTCCCTTGTCGCAAGCCTTGCTCTGGTAGGCATAATAGAAGGCGTAGCCGTTAAAAATGGCGAGCGCGACGAATACGAAATTGTAAGGGCGGGAGGCGAAGTGGTATGAGCAATGTGCTTAAACGCAACATACGCGCTTTGCTGGCAGTTTTCTGCCTTATGTTCACGGGGCTTGTCGTATATCTTGGATATGTGGTTGTTATGTACGGCGAACGCTGGTTTATATCGCCGGATAACCCGCGCCTGCGCAACATACAAGAATCGGTGGAAGCCGGAGATATACTTGACCGCGCGGGAATAAAGCTGGTTTATACGTCCAAAGGAAACCGAGCTTACATAAAGGACGGCAAAACACGCAAGGCTGTCTCCCATATAATAGGCGACAGCTACGGCATGACGTACGGCGCGCAGACGATGTACGCGAAATACCTTTTTGGATTCAATAAAGATACTATAACCCGTATTATAGAGCTGGTGTCGGGCGCCCGGCGCAGGGGCGGCGACGTGACGCTTACTATAGACGCGAAGCTGTGCAAAAGCGCGTATGAGGCGCTGGGCGGAAACAAAGGCGCGATAGTGGTTATGAACTATAAAACGGGGGAGATACTGGCAAGCGTATCGTCGCCGGTGTTTGACCCCGCGGATATGGATGTTTTTCTTGAGGGCGGCGGCGAGAGCGAGCTTGTAAACCGCGCGTTTTCCGGTCTTTACCCCCCGGGGAGCGTCTTTAAAATTATTACCGCGGCGGCGCTGATTGAAAACGGTATGGACGGGTTTGAGGCAACATGCACGGGAAGCGTACAAATAGGCGGCAAAACAATAAAATGCACGGGTGTGCATGGAAAAGAAAATCTAAAAGACGCTTTGCGGCATTCATGCAACGCGTATTTCGCACAGGCTTCGGAAGCCGTGGGGATTTTGGCCGTTAAGGATATGGCGGATAAGTTTCTGATTAATACCGAACTTTTGTTTGACGATGTGATAATGGGACAAAGCGTATTTAACACCTCGGCAAACGCCGCGGACAACGCGTGGGCGGCAATAGGGCAGTATCATGATTTGTTATCGCCGCTTCATGCGTGCATGATAGCGGGCGCGATTGCCAACGACGGTGTGATGATGGAACCAAAACTGCTTCTTTCCGTGTCGGACGGGGGAAAACAGACGGTAACGCTTACCCCAAAGACGGCGGCCGCGCCTTTGGGCGACACCTCTATGCTCAAAGAAATGATGATTGCCGCCGTGGAAAACGGCACAGGGTCGGCCGCGGCCATAAAAAATATAGCGGTGGCGGGCAAAACGGGAACGGCGCAGGTTGAGGATAAGCGCGGCAAAGCGGAACATGCGTGGTTTGTCGGGTTTTTAGATGAAAGCCGGCATCCGCTCTGCATTGCCGTTGTGTTGGAAAGAGCCGGTTCAGGCGGAAAAAACGCCGCTCCGGCGGCGCGCAAAGTTTTGCGCAAAGCAATCGAGCTTGGATACTAGAATGGATAAGATTCGCGTAAAATTGAGCGGCCTGCCAAAAACGCCCGGAGTTTATATTATGAAAAATGCGGCGGGCAAGGTTATATACGTCGGGAAAGCCGTCGCGCTGAGAAATCGCGTTGCGAGTTATTTTTCGGGTTCCCGAAAAGATACAAAGACATCCGCGCTGGTTGCTCAAATAGCCGACTTTGATTACATACTTACCGAAACGGAGATTGAGGCGCTTATATTAGAATGCAATATGATAAAGCGGTATAGTCCGTATTATAATATATTGCTGCGGGACGATAAGCATTATCCGTATATACGCATAGACATGAGAGAAAGGTTTCCGCGCGTTAAAGTGACCCGTCGTGTGGAGAACGACGGCGCGAGGTATTACGGGCCGTATATTGCCGCGCATACATTGAACGAAGTTCTCGATACGGTCACGAGGGTTTTTCCGGTACGCTTGTGCAAAAAAGAAATGACGGGAAAAGAGAGGACAAGGCCGTGCCTTAATTACGAATTGGGGCGGTGCCTCGCTCCGTGCGCCGGAAAGATAAGCGAATACGAATATAAGCGCATGGTTTCCGGTATAGAGGAATTTCTATCGGGTAGGTATAAAGGGCTGCAAAAACAGCTCGAGGAAGATATGGCGGCGGCTTCCGAGAATATGGAATATGAGAAAGCGGCGTTATTGCGCGACCGCATACAGGCGCTGCGGATACTGTTTGAAAAACAAAAGGCCGGATTTCCCGACCTTAACGACAAGGATGTTTTCGCCATTTATCAGCAGGGCGACGAGGCGGTTGTACAGGGGTTTTTTGTCCGCAAGGGAGAGCTTAACCATACAGAACGCTTTTTTATGGCGTGCGCGGGCGAACCGCGGGATAAAGTGCTTTCCCATCTGCTGGGGCAGTATTATTCGGGAACCGGCGGCGTAGCCAAGCAGGTATATGTAAATGTTGAGCCGCAAGATAAGACGCTTATAGAACAGTGGCTTTCCGAAAAAAGAGGAAGCAAGGTTGCGATAAACGTGCCGCAGAAGGGCGCGAACAAAAAGCTTGCCGATATGGCGCTTGCCAACGCTAAAGAAGCCTATAACCAGCGTATGCTCAGGCTGCGGCGCGAGTACGACACAACGCGGGGCGCGGTTTTAGAGCTAGCGCAAATTCTGGGGCTTGAAAGAAGCCCAAGCCGAATAGAATGTTATGACATATCGAATACGCAGGGTACGGATTCGGTCGCGTCCATGGTGGTATTCCGTGACGGCAAACCCGAAAAGAGATCATACAGGCGTTTTAAGATAAAAACGGTGCTGGGCGCGGACGATTTCGCGTCTATGAACGAAGTGCTGACGCGGCGGCTGAAAAGAGCGCTTGAAGGGGCGCAGGGTTTTGACGAATTCCCCGAACTTATTGTTTTAGACGGCGGCAAGGGGCAGCTTTCGTCCGGCTGCGACGCTCTTACGTCGCTGGGGCTCGAGGACGAAATACCAATAATCAGCCTGGCAAAGCGTGAGGAAGAAGTATTTACCGCGGGGGGCGGCAAGGCTGAGATTGATAAGAACAGCCATGCGTTGGGGCTGCTGCAGCGTATACGCGACGAAGCGCACAGGTTTGCCATCACTTATCACCGCGGCTTGCGGCTGAAAAATGTCGAAGACTCCGCGTTGCTTAAAATACCCTATATAGGCGCTGCCCGCTCAAAAGCGCTGCTTAAACATTTTGAAACGGTCGGAGACTTGCGCTCGGCGCGTTTTGACGAGATAATCGCCGTGCCGGGAATGGATGTACGGTCCGCGCGGGCGGTTGTTGAATATTTTGAATCGGACAAGGACGGCTGAATATTCGCTGTCTTGTGAAACGCTTTATGTTGGTGTAGACTAGTATTTAAGAGGGTTGCCATGGTTTTGGAGAAAGCTTATAAAAAGCTGTCCGGCAGAATTGCCGACGTAAGACGGAATGAGCCTATGGCGGTTCATACGTCGTTTAAAGTTGGCGGAACGGCGGACATTATGGTTGTGCCGTCGTCCGATTATGAGATGCGTCACGCGGTTAATACGGCGCATAAGCTTAAAATACCCATGCTTGTAATAGGGCGCGGAACAAATTTGCTTGTAACCAGCAAAGGACTCCGGGGAATGGTGCTTAAGCTTGCCGAGAACTATTCGGGAGTAGAAATAAACGGCGAGGACGTATATGTAAAAAGCGGGACGTCTCTGTTCGCGCTTGTGCGGGAATGTATATCGCAAGGCCTTGGGGGAGCCGAATTTTTGGGAGGCATACCGGGCACGGTCGGCGGCGCAGTGTACATGAACGCGGGAGCGTACGGCGGCGAGATAAAGGATTTTGTAAGGGAAGTATATTTCTGCGCGCCTGGGGGAGATTTATCGCTTTCGAATGAAAGCATGAGTTTCGGATACCGTTGCAGCGTACTTCAAACCATGCCTATGGCGGTTAAGCATGTGCATTTGCGGCTGTTGCGGTGCAGCGCCGAGCAAAGCAAGAAAAAGCTTGCGGTGCTTAACGAAAAAAGGCGAGAGAAGCAGCCGCTTGAGCACCCGAGCGCGGGGAGCACGTTCAAACGTCCTAAGGGCGGCTTCGCGGGCGCCATGATTGAACAGGCGGGGCTTAAGGGGTTAAAAATAGGCGGAGCGGAAGTTTCAACGAAACACGCGGGCTTTATTGTAAACTCCGGAGGAGCGACGCCGGACGATATAATCGAGCTTATAAAGCTGGTTCAGGCGAGGGTTAAAGAGGCTACCGGAATATTGCTTGAGCCGGAGGTTAAAATCATAGGTGAAAGATGAGACTTAATGCGGATTATCACACCCATACGGTATACAGCCACGGAAAGGGAAGCGTAAAGGACAATGTTAAAGCCGCGATTGAGCGCGGTCTTGAAACAGTGGGTATTGCCGACCATTGTACCGCGAATTTCATGTACGGTATAAAACGACGTAATATTGATAAATATATTGCCGAGATAGACAGCGTAAAGCGCCTTTATGACGGGCTTATCGACATAAAGACGGGTATAGAGCTTAATCTTACCGGCCTTGACGGCAGTGTGGATATGCCTTGCGGCAAAAAATTTGATATTGTAATAATGGGATACCATAAAGCAGTAATACCGCGTGATTTTCACACATTGTTTACTTTCGCGTCGGCGCGTTTTTGGGAAGAGAAGATAACCCGGGCTTACATGCGCGCCGTTCAAAGAAACGATATCGATATACTGGCTCACGCGGGATACGGCGTTCCGGTAAACTACGAAAAAGTAGCGCGGGCGTGCGCGGACTACGGCACATTGTTTGAAATAAACAATAAACACGGTGAACTGACCGCGGATAATCTGCGGGCTGCGGCGGGCACAAGCGTGCGGTTCGTCGTATCGAGCGACGCCCACAGGCCGGAGAATGTGGGGCTGGCGCAAAACGCGTTGTCTTTAATAGAACATGCGGGGCTGTCCGCGGACAGTATAATTAACGTAACGGAGGTGCAGTATGAAATTTGTTATCGTCACCGGACTTTCGGGCGCGGGGCGGTCGAGGGCGCTGACAAGGCTTGAGGATATAGGATATTTCTGTGTCGATAATCTGCCTCCCAAACTGATACCGGAATTCGCTTCCATGTGTCTTGTAAAAGACTCTATAAAGAAGGCGGCGGCGGTGGTTGATATGCGTATGGGCGAGATGTTCGATGATATTTATCCTACAATAAACTGTTTGAAGGAAATGAGGGATATTGAGCTGTCGGTGCTTTATCTTGACGCTTCCGACGAAATACTTGTGCGGCGTTATAAGGAAACCCGGCGGAATCATCCGCTTTCACCCGATGGAAATATTACCGCAGGCATCACTAAGGAGCGCGCCAAACTAAAAGGAATAATTGATATTGCAAACCAGATTGTTGACACAACCACTTATTCGCCTCAAAAGCTTGGCGAGACGATAGACAGGCTTTTTTGCGAAATTGACGAGCAGGGAATAATGATTGTCGTTACAACCTTCGGATACAAGCGCGGGATACCTATAGACGCCGATATGGTTTTTGATATGCGGTTTTTGCCCAACCCTTATTATCAGGAGGAGCTTAGGGAACACACGGGGCGCGAAAAGGGCGTCAGGGAGTTTGTGCTCTCTTTCCCAAGAGCCCGCATTTTTCTTGATAAAATTAATGAGCTTGTAAACTATGTGTCGCCATATTATTTAGAGCAGGACAAAAAACAGCTTGTTATCGCTATAGGCTGCACCGGCGGGGTGCACCGCAGCGTGGTTATGGCGGAGGAGCTCTACAGTATACTTAAGGAACAGGGGCACCGCGTTACGATTGAACACAGGGACATTAAGCTTAACTGAAAAGCCGCTTGTTATACGGCTTTTTTCTGAAGCTGACGGGGGAGATTATGTCGTTTTCTTCTACGGCCAAGGCCGAGATATGCCGTATGGCGACGACCGCGGAATGCTGCGAGCTTTCGGAGCTTAGCGCGCTGGTTAATACCGCGGGCTCCGTGCGTATATCGGAAGGTGTTTTTTCGCTGAGGATTGACACGGAAAATGCGGCTGTGGCAAGGAGAGCCTTTTTGCTGCTTAAAAATCTGTACGGGCTTTTGTCCGTAATGCGAAGGCATACCAATCAATTAAAGCGAAACCATATATACTCCATATCGGTGGAAAAAGCCGCCGCCAGAATGGTAGCTCTTGACGTGGGCATACTCGGAGACGAGGGGTTTGGATTTGGCGAAAATATGCCCTCCCGGGGAAGGCGGTGCTGCAATATAGCGTTTGTCCGCGGCGCTTTTCTTGGAGGCGGCTCCATTACTAATCCGGAAAGGCGTTACCACCTTGAATTTGTCTGCGGTCAAGAGGAATTCGCGCGGGTTTTGTTGAATACTATTGGTGAGCTTGGTATCCCCGCCAGAACTATACCGCGCGGAAAAAACCACGTGGTATATTTGAAAGAGGGAGACGCCATAATAACGCTGCTCACAATGATTGGGGCGCACACATCCATATTAAGCATCGAGAACATACGGATACTTAAGGGCATACGAAACAATGTAAACAGGAAGGTAAACTGTGAGACGGGCAATCTTACGAAAACGGTTAACGCTTCTATAAAACAGCAGGAAAGCATAGCGTATATAAGCGCGCACATGGGGCTTGAAAAACTAAGCGCGCCGCTTCGGGAGACGGCCAGTGCGCGTCTTGACAATCCGCAGGCGACACTTGACGAATTAACCGTATTGCTCGGCGCCGTCTCAAAATCAGGGGTCAATCACAGGCTGCGCAAGTTGTGCGGTATTGCCGATCAACTCAAAACAACGAGGGGGGAGTAGGATGCAGGCTAAGGAATTGACAATAGCAAACGCCGACGGTTTAAGAGCTTCAAAAGCGGCCATGTTTGTACAGGTCGCCGGCGGGTTTGCGTCACAGATATTCGTAGAAAAGGGCAACAAAAAGATAAACGCCAAAAGCATAATGGGCGTGCTTTCGCTCGGCGTTAAACAGGGCGAGGCCATTTATGTTTTTGCTAACGGCAAGGATGAAGAGGCGGCCATAGCGGCTATTGAAAAGCTGGTTACTACGGCGTTTTAATCGGAGGGAGGCGTATCCCATGGAGAACATGGGATACCGCGCAAACGCTCCGTTTATAACATAATGGGTTTTGGCTTAACCGCAGAAATACAACGCCTGAAACCGCCCTACTTTAGATTAAACCATGCGTTTTTGCCCGCGTATAAAGATTGACCGCCAAGCTCTTCTTCTATGCGCAAAAGCTGGTTATATTTCGCCACGCGGTCGGTGCGGCTCGGGGCTCCGGTTTTAATCTGGCCGGTATTCAAAGCGACGGCTATATCAGCGATTGTGACATCCTCGGTTTCTCCCGAGCGGTGCGATATAACAGATGTATATCCGGCGCGGCTTGCCATTTGCACGGTATCAAGCGTTTCGGTGAGCGTTCCTATCTGGTTTACTTTTATAAGTACAGAATTGCATACGCCAAGGTCTATGCCTTTTTTAAGCCGTTCCGTATTAGTTACAAATAAATCATCGCCTACGATTTGTATACGATCGCCCAGCGCTTCGGTAAGCATCCGCCAGGTTTCCCAGTCTTCTTCGGCGGCGCCGTCTTCAAGAGATATAACGGAATATTTTGTACACAGGTCTTTCCAATAGTCAACAAGCTGCTGTTTGCTGAACATTTGTCCGGTTTTCCAGAAATAATACTTTCCTTCCTCGCCCTTTGCCTTTGCTTCTTCGTACATTTCCGTGGCGGCGGAATCCATCGCCAGCATAAAATCCTTGCCGGCGGCGTAACCGGCCTTTTCTATGGCCATAGTTATTATTTCAAGAGCTTCCTCATCCGCTTTTAAGTTGGGCGCGAAGCCGCCTTCGTCTCCGACGGACGTTCCGTAACCTTTGGACGCAAGCACCGTTTTTAAGTTATGAAAAACCTCCGCGCTCATTCGCAGGCAGTCTTTAAAGCTGTCGGCGCCTACGGGCATAATCATAAATTCCTGTATATTGACGCTGTTATCGGCGTGTTTGCCGCCGTTTAGTATATTCATCATAGGCACCGGCAGGGTTTTTGCGTTTACGCCGCCTATATATTTGTATAAAGGAACGTCCGCAAGATAAGCCGCCGCCTTTGCGACAGCCAGTGAAACGCCGAGTATAGCGTTTGCCCCAAGCTTTGATTTGTTCGGCGTGCCGTCAAGCTCTGTCATTGCCGCGTCAACGGCAGCCTGGTCTAAGGCGTACATGCCGGATATTTCTTTGGCTATTATGTCGTTTACGTTTTGTACGGCCTGCGACACGCCCTTGCCCAAATAGCGTTTTTTATCATTGTCGCGCAGCTCGACGGCCTCAAAACTTCCCGTAGACGCGCCTGAAGGAACGGCGGCTCTTCCCACAACGCCGCCGGATAAGCCAACCTCAACTTCCACCGTGGGATTGCCGCGCGAATCTAATATCTCGCGTGCCTTGATTGTCTCAATAGTGTACATGTTTTTTACTCCTTATTCCGTTTTTGTATTAATATATTAAACCATCGGACGGCCTTTTAACCCGAAAACGGATTAATGTAACCGTAAAAATATTTACCCGAGGTTTTATACCCCTGTTTTGCCCGCCCCGCCGGACGGCACCTTTTCATTATATACAGCGCGGTTATTTTAGGCAATACGTTTATAAAAGGGGTTTTAAAATGTCGGGCTGAGAATAAAAACAGGCAACTTAATATTATACGCAAAAAGGGAACAAAATAGTCATACAAGCTCTTTTTTTTTATTGCGTATCGGCAAATTTTCCGCCTGCCCCGCGCATAGTGCGACAATGTTCATATGGCGTCATGCTTATAATCTGCATACAAACCTTTTTAAAGTGGAGTTGATTATATGTCGTCTCAAGCCGTTTCCGTAAAGCTGCAGTCGGAAGATATTATAAAGCAGTTCTGGCGCCGCCATGCCGTCGTGATAAAAAAAACCGCCTTTATTTTTTTGTTTATGATTGCCGGTTTCGCGTTGGCACGCATTGAATTAACGCTCGGTATGGCTCCGTTCGGTCCGGCTTTTGTGGCGGCCTGCTTTTTTTCGCGCAGAACGGAATCGCTGTTTTCCGCGGCGGGAGTGTGCCTTGGAGCGTTGCTTGTGCCGCAAAGCACGCTGTATATTGTAACGGTTACCCTTATTATAGCAACCACATTGATTTGCATAGGCCAGTTAAGGCTAAAGCGATGGATTACGCTTTTAACCACCGCAAGCGCCTTCGCGGTAAGCGCGGCGGTTTTTAAAACCGCCGGTCTTAATGTTTATATGCCGGCTGTTTTGGAATGTCTTATATCGCTTGTGATGATTTACGTTTTCAGCTCTCTGATAGAAATCGGTCACAGGGGTAGGAGACGCAGCATATTTACCGTCGAGGAAACAATATGCTTATCGCTGGGCGCTCTTATCGCTGTAATTATGTTCGGTCCGCTTAACATTTCGGGAGTATATGTCGCTTATATCGCGGCGCACTTTTTTATACTGTGCGTTGCGTACATAGGCGGGGCGGCTCTGGGCGCCGGAGTGGGTTTGTCTTTGGGGCTGGGGCTTTGCGTGGGAATTCACGCGGAACCCGTTATTACAGGAATGATGGGCATATTGGGGCTGCTGGCGGGTACTATACATAAGCTCGGCAAAACGGGCACGGCCACGGGGTATGTATTTGTCGGGCTTTTATTTGTCGCGGCGTTCTATTCCTCCGTGGTTTGGTACAATGTGCTTATCGAGGCGGCAGCGGCGGCGCTGTTGTTTTTGCTGATACCGAGAAAGGCTTTCGCGTTTGCCGGACGGTATATCGATATAAAGACGAAGCACGACTTTGAATATAAGCTTCATGTTCGCCGGGTTAAGGAACTAACCGTAAAACGGCTTTTGGAGGTCTCCGACGTTTTTGTAAAAACTGGGGATATGTTCATTAATGAAGCGCGGCATAATCTGGCGGGCAGCGCGAACATCTCTTCCGCGCTTTCGGTTGTTGCCGACAGCACGTGCAAAGACTGCGTGTTCAGGAAAAGCTGCTGGGACAGGGACTTTCTGGCCACATACAGCGTATTCTCGCAGCTTCTCTCCGCGTATGAAAAGAAGGGCGCTGTCGACCAAACGGATATACCTCCGCTGTTCGTAAAAAAGTGTTACAACATAAAGGGTATATTAAGCGCCGCCCAGAACGTATTCGGCGCGTATCTGTTAAGCCTAAAGTGGCAGAAAAAGCTGGAGGATTCCCGTATTATCACGGGACGGCAGCTAAGAGGCGTGGCTAATGTGGTTGCGGAGCTGGGGAGAGAGATGGATACAGGGTTTAAGTTTCTGCCCGCGGTCGAAGAGAAGGTAGCCAGGGCTCTTGGCGCTGTTAACGTTCGGGTTAAGGAGGTTTGCGCGGAAAGAGCGGCAAACGGCTTAACGGTTGGCGTAAAACTGAAAACCGAGGCTGCCGGCGCATGTAATATTTTGAGCGTTTTAAGCAGGGCATGTGGTATGCCCATGCAGAAAACAAATGAAACAAATGAAAAAGGTATGTACCGCACGCTGCTTTTTGAGCAGGCGCACAAATATCGCGCCGAGACGGCGGTTGCTTTTGCGGCTAAAGGCGAAGTGTCTGGAGACAGCCACATATACGGTACGCTAAAAGACGGGCGGTATATTATGATGCTTTGCGACGGTATGGGAAGCGGGGAGGGCGCGCGCCGCGAAAGCGCGGCTACAATATCGCTTGTTGAGAATTTTTTCAGGGCGGGGTTTGACGATTCGGTCATTTTTGACACCATAAATAAACTATTGATTCTTCGCGGCAACGAGGACGTGTTCTCAACCGTGGATTTGTGCGTGCTTGACTTAAGAACGGGCGACGCCAAGTTTACAAAAATCGGAGCCGAATGCGCGTATATATTGAATAAAGAAGGAATCGCGACAATACAGCCCGGGGCGCTGCCTATAGGCATAATAGACGAGGTAGCGCCGCTTTGCACAATAAGAAAGCTTATGGCGGGCGATATGATTGTTATGCTCAGCGACGGCGCGGCGGACGCGATTAACGAGGATACGGTCGCGTGGTTCTGTGATATAACGCAGCAGAGCGCTCAGGAAACAGCGAATGCCATACTTGATAAAGCGCGGGCGCAAAACGCGCCGCAGGACGATATGACTGTTATGGTATGCCGGATATCGGAAACGCAATAGACGCCGGAAGATTAATTTTATGGCGGAATAATAATCGGCACCCGCGTGATGCCGTTTTTTATTGACTTAACCCGCGGCGGTGATATAATACTCATCATGTAATTTACTTATAAGGGAAAACGCGCATGTTATCAGCACCGGAGAGCAAAACATTCTACAAAAAATTTTTAACACTGTCGGTTCCTCTTGCCGCGCAAAGCTTAATAAAGGCGTTAATGTTTTTCATTGACAATATAATGGTAGGCTCGCTCGGGGAGGACGCCATTGTCGGCGTGGGCAACGCAAACCAGATCGCCTTTTTGTGTTTTATTTTTGTGGTCGGAATCTGTTCGTCGGGCTGGGTGTTTACAGCCAGGTATAACGGCGAGGGCGATAAAGCCGGAATACAGCGTACGCTCGGCATATGTCTTGCGGGCACTGTTTTGGTAAGCGCTGTTTTTTTTGTGCTGACCGTTACAATGCCGCGGGGGCTTATCGCAATTTTCAACCCGCTTTCCGGCGTTACGAAAGAAGGCGGCGATTACATATCAATTGTGGGCATATCGTATATATTTATGGCTGTTTCACAATCGTACGCCAATGTATTAAAGGGATGTGAGAAAACAAAACTGCCCATGATAACGGCGCTTATAGCGCTGTTTGTAAACGCCGCCATAAATTACGTGCTGATTTTCGGCAAGTTTGGTATGCCAAAGCTCGGCGTTAAAGGGGCGGCCATAGGCACAGTGGTCGGCGCGGCGTTGGATACGGTGCTGCTCGTCGTTATATCGAACGTTAGGCGCAACGAGGTGAGCGCCTCGCCGCGCGAGCTTTTTCCGCCGTTTTATATATTAAAACCATATATTATTCAATTCTTTAGAGTGGGAACAAAGGTTATTGTCAACGAGGTTTTTTGGGGAATTTTCGCCATGGGCATGGCTGTAATTTATAACCGTATGGGGCTTGAGGTGGCCGCGGCGATGGCGGTGTTCAGCGCAATAGAGCGGCTTGCGTATGTTGTGTATACCGCTATAGGAAATTCCTGCGGAGTTATGGTGGGAAATTTGCTGGGAGAAGACAAGACGGAAAAGGCGTACATTTACGCGCGCCGTTTTTTAAAGATGACTCCGTTGTCGGCAGTTGTTGTCGGGGGGCTTATCCTTATGGGGCTTGAACCCTTTTTGTCTCTTTACGATATTTCCGCGCAGACGCAGGAGGCGCTGCGGTATCTTGTTTACACATGGCTTTGCATAGCCTGGCTTGCCACGTTTAATTATACCAACATATGCGGCGTTTTACGCAGCGGGGGAGACGCGCGGTTCTCCCTTATTATAGACCTTGTGTGCAGCTGGCTGTTTACTTTAGTACCGGCTTTTCTTCTTGGCATTGTGCTTGAGCTGCCGCTTTTTATTGTTTATATGATTTCATATCTGTCGGGTGAAGGCGCTAAGGCTATGCTTGGGCTTAAACGGTTTATCAGCAGAAAGTGGATACGCGACATTACGGCGCAAACAAGGGAGATACGTCAAAACATTACAAATTAATGACGAAACTATTTCGATTCTTTTTATTCCCAGCATGTTTTTGCAGGAGATTGTCGATATATAATAGAATATATACGATATATTAATATATATGGTTATTGTTTATTTATCGCGGGTAAATATTAGTGAGGGGAACAGCGTTTGAACACAACCGTTAACTTATTGAAACGAATCTTTTTTTTGCTTGTCGTTGCTGTTTTGGCGGTCGGCATTGTTTCGGCGCACATTGGCGACACCAAGGCTTCGGATGTGTCGATTGTACGCATAAAACTTTCTATAGAATCAACGGCTTCGTTTGCGTTTTCGTTAAACGGTAATTACTGCGTTTCCGGCAAACCGGAGGTAAACCTCGCGTCAGGTTCGTATACGGTAAAGCTGCAGAGCGGCTCGCTTAATTTGTATTCGGGCGGCACGCTTTTATGTTCGGGTTCAACGATAAAAATCGCGGAGCTTTTGGCTTCGCCGGGCACTTATAATTACGCGTCTATAAAAACGACGAAATACGGTACAAACAATTACCGCGGTGATATTGAATTTAGAATAAGCGGCAGTACAATCGTTGCAATCAACCATATTTATCTGGACTATTATGTTTACGGCGTCGTTCCGCATGAAATGAGCAATTCCTGGCCTATAGAGGCGCTTAAAGCGCAGGCGGTTACCGCGCGTACATATGCGGTGCGGAATATGGGCGGCGGTACATACGATATGGGCGATACGTCCTCCGATCAGGTTTACAAGGGATACAACCCGTCTTATGCGAACGCTATAAAAGCTGTTGACGATACGTCAAGGCAGGTTCTCAAATCGGGCAGCGAGCTTGTTCAGACATATTACGCCGCGTCTAACGGCGGCTATGTGGATATTCCCCAGCATGTTTGGTCGGCAAGCGCGGCGATAAAACCGTATCATGTGATAAAAGAAGACCCGTACGACACCGCGAACGCATGGAGCGTACAGGAAGTTCTGATTTTCCCCAAAAATATGTCGGACTTTGGCACGGTTTCGTATGAATATATGAAAGACGGGGTAATGATTCCCGGCTCGGGCGTTTTGGGCGAGAACGCGCTGCGTTATTTTAAGATATCGGCGCTTGCCGCTGTTGCGCGGCAAGGGTATATTGCCGCGGTTTCTTCGGATATAGAAATACAGCGGATAGGCGGTATAGTTGCGCACACCTACTTGGGCAATCATGGGCTGCCGGATTACACGGGGGAAAACAATTGCGTCTGTTTTAGCAAAGCCGACGTGACGATGACGGTTCTAGCGAGCAGGAACGCCACTTTAGAGGAAGAAATCGAGACGGGAAACGCTCAGGTCTGCGAGCCCGTTACCGTAACATTTACAATAGATTTAAACAAGCTTGGCGAGTCTGGCGGCACATATTGCGCGTTTAACAATACGAGCCTTAGGCTTTATGTGGTTGAGGAGAAGGAGACAAGCTGGAACATATATCACCGCAGGTACGGACACGGCGTAGGATTAAGCCAAAGAGGCGCGCAGACCCAGGCGAAGCAAGGCCGCACATATCAGCAGATACTTGAATTTTACTATCCAAATACGGATCTGGCGCAGCTTAATATATCTCCGCCTGTTTTAAACCCGCCCGCGCCGGGAGATAATGAATACGCCAACGCGACAATAATAAATTGCGTGAACTACGTTAATGTAAGAAGCACGCCCGGCACGACACATTCGGCGATAGGAAAGGCATTCGCGGGGGCGCGTATAACCGTTACCCAGCAATTTGCGGCGCCGGAATGGCATAAGATAGACTTCGGCGGAATAGACGCCTATATATTTGCTTATTATGTACAGATGGACGAACCCGTTCCGGACGAACCGCCGTCAACGGAGCCGCCGCCAACGGAGCCGCCGCCAACGGAGCCGTCAACGGAGCCGCCGACGGAGCCGCCGCCGACGGAACCGCCGACGGAGCCGCCGACGGAGCCGCCGTCAACGGAGCCGCCGGTTTCCAGCGAATCACCGGCGCCGACGCCCATAAGCACTCCGCAAAAGCCCGTGATTTCACAAACGGGCACCGTATCGTGCTCCGCGCTGAACGTAAGGAGCGGTCCCGGCACGTCTTACAGCGTTGTAGGCGGCTTGCTGAAGGGAGACACGGTTGAAATAATAAAAGCCTTTGACACCGCGCAATGGCATAAGATATGGTACGCGAATCGGGAATGCCATGTTTTTGCCGAATACGTTAAGCTGGAAAACGAAACGAAGGCGGCGGGCGTCGTAACCGCTTCCGTTCTCAATGTAAGGAGCGGCGCGGGGACGTCCTTTTCGGTAATAGGCAGTCTGCAAAAGGGTGCGACGGTTAACATTATCACTCAAAGCGCGGCTTTGGATTGGCACAGGATTTTGTTTAACGGAGCCGAAGGGTATATCCATGCGGATTATGTTAAGGTGCAGGGAGAGCCGGGCGGCGGTGTTTCTCCGATATTTGGCGCCGTTAACGCTAACAGGGTAAATTTCAGGCAGACCGCGGATTTAAACGGCAAGATATTTAAAACGCTTTCGCGCGGTGATACGGTTTTGGTTTTAAAGCCCGGGTCAAAGTGGCACAACATTAAGTTCGGCGGCATCGAAGGATATATGTACGCGGAGTATATCGACATATCGTCCGCGGTCTACGGTACGGTGACGGCGGGAACGCTTAATGTACGCAGCGGCGCGTCAACTTCTTCAACAATACTGGGTAAACTTTCAAAAGGAGACGTCGTCGAGATAATAAAGAAGGGCGCTTCATGGCATACAATTAAGTATAAAACATATACCGCGTATGTTTATGCGTCATATATAAAACCGCAATAACAGATTGGTATACCGCCGCGCGTGTATTCGCGCCTTTTTTTATTTGCCGGTAAGTTTTACCGGCGCTTATCCACAAGCGAAAATGTGTACGCCACAGGTTATTAAATCCCCAAACAATGCCAGATAAGCTTACGTTATTATGGCCGCAAGCGTGTTATCCACTAAAAATAGCACGTTATCCACATGCTTTGGTGGATAAAAGGTAAAAAACCACTTGTGAATATAGTTTAAATATTTATGCCCGAGCGCAAAATTATTTTACGCGTTTAATAATTAATATCGGTTTTAATATTAATAAAAATGCCCCCGTTATTTTGGGGGCATCGTTATGCATATCAGAAATTGTTCCTGTCGCGGTAGCTCTTGTTCCCGTAAGAGCGGGACGCGGGGCGCTTTTTGGCAGTGCCCTTGCGCGGCGTTTTGCGTGTCGAGCGGTTGGAAGGCGAACGCCCCTTTTGCCATAGAACAATCAGGGCTATGCCTACGCCCGCTATAAGCAGAACGAGTACGCCCGCTATAATAAGAAGCACTCCGGTTGTTCCGATATCGTTCGTGGGGGCGGGCAGAGTTACGGCATCATTGAAATCCAAAGACGGCTCGGGGGGCGAGAGTATTGTAACGGTGATTGTGTCGGCGGTTATGGTGTAACCGTTGCCGTCGGCGTCTGTCGCCGTAAGTATAAAATTGTACTCCGTTGTATCGTTGATATCCTGCCGCCATTGTATATCCTGGCGCTCGCCCGGCTCAAGCAACGGTTTGGCGAATATATTTCCTATGTTCGCTTCATTTACGCGCACGTCCGTAAGAGGATATTCGGAAAAATTCTGTACATAGCCCGAAAAGTTAATAACGCCCGCCGATGCCAGCTGAAGGCGGTCGGCGGAAACGGACAGTTTTAAGCTGCCAATAACGCTGTCTATATCTACGGGCAGACGGATGCTTACCGTTGTGCTGACGCTTTTGGTTTCTCCCATATGGTTTTTAAGGGTAACCGTGAATATGACATCCGTGGACACATCGAATGAACGCTTATATGTTTCCGAATATGAATCTCCCGGATTAAGCCGCTTTGACGGGAACTTTTCGTTTTCGCCGTCGAGCGATACGCTCATATTGCTGTACGATAAATTACCGTTGTTAGTTATTGTAAGCTCAAAGGTAACTTCTTCGCCGGGGTTCGGATTTTTTTTGCTGGCGTTTACCGATAATACAACGCCGGGGGATTCAAGCACTATAGTTATCGGCTCCAAATTTTTTGGCTGTTGCGCGGCGCCGTTAGCGTTATACTCAATGGTTGGAGTGAATGTTATATCCGTGCTCCCCATAATAAAACTGTATTCGAATTTCCATTCCTGACCGGGCGTTAAGGTGAACGGATCCCTAAAGGCCTTGCCGCCGTCAAGCCCCGCCGCGCTTACCTTAACGGATGTAACGTCAACATTGCCTGGATTTTCAAGCTTTACGGTAAGCTTAACCGTATCTCCTTTTGCGGCCATAGTGCGGTTTGGGGTTATGCTTGCCTGCAGGTTTATGTCGGTCTTCTTTTTTACCGTAACCGAAACGGTTGCAAGCGGTGTTCCGCTTCCGGATTTTAAATGAAAGGTAAGCGGAACATCAAGCATATTCACATCGACATTCATTGAGAAGTCGCCTGTTTTTACCATGTCATTAAGAGTTCCTATTTCAATCATCGCTTCAGTGCTGGAGTCATAATAAATGGCGCAGTCCGTATATTCTGTATCGCTGGATACGGCATATTTGAATTTAACATTGCCGCCTTTTGTAAGCTCGGCGGGAACAGCCTCTATTTGAAAGTGAACATTGGCGGCAAACGCCGTTATGCCTAAGCCTGTAAATATCGATAATAATAATACCGCCACCGACAATATGGCTATGAATTTTCTCAAAACAGTTCCTCCTTTTCGTTAAAAAACGCAGGACTATCAGACTTTAAAATCATGCTTATTTTATAGTAACAGTGTGTAAAAGTCAATTCGGTCAAAGCGCCGGTAAACGGCCGATATAATTATTCGAAAGCGATAAAGGGGCAAAAAAGGGCTGTAAGACAATACTCACAGCCCCATAAAAGCAATTGTTAATTCTGCGGCATAAAAAAGATATCTTCGGCGGGAACAGAGCCGCCTAGCGAGTCCGGATTGCTTTCATACATAAGCGCGAAATAATCGTCAAGTATTTTTTTGCATGACGGACCTATAATAAATGATATGCCGCTGCGCGGGATTGCCGCCTTTGCGATATCTTCGCTTCCGACTATTTTTTCTGCCGCGATATCGGCGGCGGCGTTGCTTGTTTTATCAGTTACGTATAATACGGAAGCGCTGTAATCGGCAATAAGCCTTTCCATAGCGGCTTTATTCTCCGCAAACTCACTGCTTACAATGGTAACGCCCATAGGCATTCCGGCTTCTTCGCCGTATATTTTTTGCCATTCGTCATTTATATCGATTTTGACGGTTACCGCCGGATTTTTAGACAGCACGGTGGATACGAAAGGCTCGGGTAAAAGCGCGAGAGCGACGTCGCCCGCGGCCATGGCGTTGGCAAGGTCGGCGTGCGCGCCCATGTATTTAACGTCCGTATCGCTAACGCCGTTATGAGCGAGTATCTTCTCCAAAGCGTATTCCGGCGTGGCGCCCTGCCCCGTGGCGTAAAGCGTTTTACCGGATAAATCATCAATACTATTAACCGTATCCCCGTTCTCGAGTATGTACAGCACGCCTGTTGTGTTTATCGCGACTATTTTAATGCCGCCGTTCATTTTGTTGTACAGCACCGCCGCGACATTAGAAGGTATTGTGGCCGCATCAACCTCGCCGCTGATTACCTTTGGCGTGATTTGGTCGGGTGTGCTGTAAATGCTTATTTCGTAAGCGTCGTTGTCCATCAGCCGCACAATGCCCATACCGGTGGGGCCTGCAAGCGTCGCAATTCTTATAGGGCTGTCAGGCGCCGGTGATTGCTGTTGTTGATTGGACTGGCAGGACATAAGCAAAATCAGCGTCATAGCCAGCGCGAGCGATACTGCAAGTATCTTTTTCATAATAAATCAATTCTCCTTTTATTAAAATTCTTTTTTTGATACAGAGGTTTTTACCAATACGTCCGGCAGCAGGCCTAGTTTGCCCGTGAGGCTGTTAATATCATCAAGAGCGCCCGCGACAGTTATTGTGATTACGGTTATGTTGTGCTCATGGAGCGGAAGTCCCATGCGCCCTTTTATGATACCCTTAAAGCCCGCCACGACGGTATTAAAATCCGACTGTGTACGCTGCGGATTTTCAAGTATAGCGCTTATTACCGCAATTCTTTTCATACGCCCTCCCTTATATTATTCCCAAAGAAAACAAAAACCTGCGCGAAAGGCAGGCGGCGGATAACCGTTAAAATATTAACGCTTATATTGCAACATACCTTCCGGTTAAGACTTAACGTCTGCGCCGTCAGAACAGTATTTTTGCTTGGCACAACGAATAAAGAACGCTCTCTATCCGCTTTATGTGAATAATATCACAAAGCATATTAAAAAGCAAGAGCAATGTTGCGAAAGATGCGCGGCATAAAGGGCTGTTATTCGGATAGGCTGTCATAAGTGTACTTGTAAATAACAGGCGCCGCGCTTTTCCACTTTTTTATAAACGCTTCGGCGGACGACTGCGAGTAGGTGACAAGATTAAGCTCAAAAACGGGCACCTGATTTTCCAGTACTTTAAGCATCACCTTGTACTCGCCTTCGTCTATTTTTATGTAATCTGCATGAAGCTCCGTTTCAAGCTTAAGGTCGTCCCTGTTTTTTTCGCAGTATGAATTTATGGATTTGCGCACCGAAGCGGGCAGTTCTTTTTCGAGATAAAAAACCGTTGAGCCGCCAAGCTGCGTTATCGCGAAAAACACACCGTTTGGCGTATCGCGGCGTTCTACAAGATCGCTTTCTATAAGCTCAAACATGCACTCTTTTAAATCAAAGTAGTTAAGCCAGCCGTTGTCCGACACTATGCGCAGTATTTGCAGTTCGGACAGCTGTATGTTTATTGTTTTTAGCAGATATAATATAAGCAGCTTGTTTTGTGCAATAGCTTCAATTTGCATCATAACCTCCCCGCAAAAATATCTATTCTGATTATACCACATTTTTTGATATAGTACAGCAAATGTGGTGTTGTTAAAAATTTATACTTACTATATATAGAGGATAAGAGGAAAGACAGCTTGGATTAAGCGGGCGGCGGATATATTCGAAACGCCTGGGCGATACAGCTTACGCTTTTACATGGTTAATTCCGCAATAGGGAGCGGAGCGATATCCGGTATATGCGCGAACAGCGCGCCAAACCGGTATATACCGTGAAAGCGACAAACGGCGGCCGCAAAAAAGCTATTGATTTACCCGCCGTATTGTGTATAATATGAAATGCGGCTTTCGGGGGGTTATAGCTCAGCCGGTTAGAGCGCTACGTTGACATCGTAGAGGCCGTTGGTTCGATCCCAATTAACCCCACCAATCCTGCGGTGTGCGAATGACGCCTTGATTTTAAACCTACAGTATGTTTACGGGAGCACTTGTTCATAAATCGGATGCCGGGCCCGCTTTGACGGGAGGGCAGAAGTTTAGACGGCGCACCCACCTGCTTTTAAGGGGCAGGTGTTAAAACCTGGCGGACGGCACCACGGGATATATTAACGACTGAAAGCTTTTAAAGAGCATAGCGGAATTGTGTAACGGTAGCACCTACGACTCTGACTCGTATTGTCTAGGTTCGAATCCTAGTTCCGCTGCCAAAAGCAAACGGCGCCCGCAAGGGCGTTGTTTGCTTTTTATATGGGATTCGAACGCGAGCCTGCCGCCGCCAGTGGCGGATGAAGGCAGGTGAGACGACGTGATAGGGAACGAAGTGACCGGAGCGAATCCTAGTTCCGCTGCCAAAAGCAAACGGCGCCCGCAAGGGCGTTGTTTGCTTTTTATATGGGATTCGAACGCGAGCCTGCCGCCGCCAGTGGCGGATGAAGGCAGGTGAGACGACGTGATAGGGAACGAAGTGACCGGAGCGAATCCTAGTTCCGCTACCAAAAGCAAACGGCGCCCGTAAGGGCGTTGTTTGCTTTTGATATGGGATTCGAACGCGAGCCTGCCGCCGCCGATGGCGGATGAAGGCAGGGGAGACGGCGTGATAGGGAACGAAGTGACCGGAGCGAATCCTAGTTTCGCTGCTACGTCGGAGCAAACTTTGCTCCACTCATAATCCCCAATCGCTTCGCGGTTGGGGATTTCTCGTCCCGCTCCGTTGCTCCTCCTTTTCCCCACGAAGCTGCACTTCGCGGGGGCCCTTCGTTCTTCCTTATCCCCGCAAAATCGCGCTTCGCGGGGGCGCCTCGATGATTCCGCTAGCATTCAGAATAAAATATTTGCTTTTGTTTTAGGTATAATCCCAAAATTATTTTGATAACCTGTTGACTGTAATGATATATAGTATATAATATATTATAAAGATCGGGATCGGATGTTCAACACAATAAAAGATCGGGATCGAATGTTCAACACAATAAAAGATCGGGACCGGATGTTCAACACAATAGAGGAGGGATTTATAATGTATGTATGCGGATTATGCCAGAAAGATCATCCTTGCGACACCAAGGCGAGAGTGGACTTGCCTGCAAACTGTCCATGCAGAGATGAGGATACGGCAAAAAAGAGCAGAGAATTGTATGTTGGGGAAGACTTAAAGCTTGCCAGGCAAGCCTGCAAAACCGAATACGAAGGATATCGCGAAAGAACCCGGGTCGAAGAAATAATGGAGTTCGCGACAAACATGGGTTATAAGAAAATAGGCATTGCCCATTGTATGACTTTTAAAGAGGAAGCGGGAATAGTTTATAAGATTTTCACCGCGAACGGCTTTAAGGTGGATACGGTTTGCTGCAAGGCGGGAACATTCTCCAAAACAGAGCTTGGGCTTGGGGAATACCAGGTAAAGAAGGATTGGGAAGGGCTGTGCAATCCTATAGGACAGGCTTTGTATCTTGAAAAAGCGGGGTGCGAGCTTGCGGTTATTATGGGATTGTGCGTTGGACACGATTCGCTGTTTATAAGAAACACAAAGCTTCCCGTTACATATCTTGTTGTTAAGGACAGATTGCTCGGGCATAACCCCGTAGCCGCTTTGTATATGTCCGAAAAATACATGCACGATAGGCTTTATCCCCCAACCAGAAGAACCGGCAACATAGTGGATTAATGTTTTCCGGTAAAATTAGGAGTAAATATGATAAAAATAAGGATACTTGTTGAAAACAAAACGTACAAGACGCAGTATATAGGCGAACACGGCCTGTCTGTTTATATTGAAACAGAAGATAAAAAAATACTGTACGATACCGGAATGTCGGACGCGTTTGTGCAAAACGCGCGGCAGATGGGCGTGGATTTGGCGGATGTTGATTTTGCCGTAATCAGCCACGGTCATCACGACCATGCCGGAGGGGTGCCGGATTTCTTGAAGGCTAACGCGAAGTCGCCTGTGTATATACATAAAGATGCGTTTAACGAACCGTACCCTATGGAGGACGGCAAATTAAGCGAAACGCACTGCGGCATCAGATGGACGGGAATGCTTGATAAAATAAGGGAGCGGCTCATACTGACCGACGGAGTAACAAATATTGGCGAGGACATAGTTGTATCCGGCACTATACCAAAAATTGATGGTTTTGAGCCGACCGCTCAGTTTTATACCAAGAATGAAAAAAACGAATATGTGATTGACGATATGCGGCACGAACAGTTTCTCGCGATAAGGAATAAAAAAGCGGGCGGGGTTTTTGTTTTTTCGGGATGCAGCCATACGGGCGTTGTTCCATGCATCAAATATGCGCAGTCTTTATTCCCGGGTGAGGCTATAGTCGCGCTTATATCCGGTATGCATCTTTACGGCGCGGACAATACGACTATACGGCAAACGCTGGATGAAATACTAAAGCTGGAAGTTAAAATGCATGTGCCGCTGCATTGCACCGGTATTGAAGCGATGTGCGAACTGAAAAAGAGAATTTCAGACAGATGCGTAATATTGAATACGGGCGGATTGTATCAGTGGGGCTGACCCGGGTTTAAACATACTATAGTAACGCCGCAAGCTTAAGCACGGTTAATAGCAGAAAGATGGTAAACACCGAGAGAGCGGACGAAAAAACGACAATCTCATTTGCCAGCTTGGCGTCTCCGCCCATAGCCTTAGCCATTGTAAAAGAGGAAACGGCCGCCGGCGAGGCAAAAACGGCTATAAGGGCAACGAGAGATTGGCCGCTAAAGCCAAGCAGCGCCGCCAGGGGAATCCAAACCAGGGGCATAAGTATCAGCTTTCCGCTTACGCCCAGTATGAGCGCCTTACGGTTTTCCTTAACTGATTCGAAAGTTAAGAAACCTCCCAGCACTATAAAGGACAGCGGAGCGGCAATGTTCGCTGTGCCGGTTAAGGTGCCCGCCAGTATTTTGGGAAGGGGAACCTTTAAAATATTAAGCAGAAAACCCAAAGCTATACCGATGATGCAGGGGTTGGTAAGTATTCCTTTGAATATGCTTTTTATATCGGCTTTCTCGCGGCGGAAGACCTCAAGTGAAATGACGGCCAGTATGTTAAAAATGGGTACGATAGCGGATACAGTTACAGTGACCGCGTCTATGTTAGAGTCTCCGCAAAGAGCCAAAGCGATAGGTATACCGTAAATTGAAGCGTTGCCGCGGAAAATTGCCTGCACCAGTACCCCTCTTACAGGGTTTTGTTTAAAAAGACGGGGCACAACGAAAAGAAGAACGGCAAACGAAATTATTACTCCGGCGGCGGCATACCCGACAAGATAAAGATGCGCGCCTATGTTTTCGGTTTCGTACATGCTTTTTAACAGCAGGGCGGGAATAAATATATGGAAAGCCATTTTGTTCATTGCAGTAAGCGTATGGGAATCCGCAAGCTTTCTTTTTCTTAACAGATACCCAAGAGACATAAGGAAAAAGAATGGTGCGACAACTTCCGCTGATATAATTAGGCTTTCCATAATATTTATCCTTTGTTTACGGCCGGAGCCTAATTGCGTTCGGCGGCGGCAGATTTAGTTTGACCTATAGGTGTATGTGATATATAATATATCACATACAGGCATTCTATTAAATCACAAATCCATTGTCAACACTAAAACGATTTGATACTAATGAAAAACTGTTGACAGTAAAATGTGAAGATATATAATATAAAATATACTACATACGAGGGCGCACATGATTGAAGACATCAGTTTCAAAAAGCCTCTGGATTTAAACGAATGGGCTTACATGACCATAAAAATGCGTATATTAGAGCATGAGTTAAGCCCCGGTAGCCAACTGAATATTGAAGATATGTCAAAGGAGCTCGGTATAAGCAGAACGCCTATAAGGGAAGCGCTTTTGCGTCTTAAGCAGTCGGGTCTTGTTTATTCGGCT
Organism: uncultured Christensenellaceae bacterium; assembly: GCA_964586785.1. GTDB lineage: Bacteria > Bacillota > Clostridia > Christensenellales > SZUA-584 > SZUA-584. Next base: position 24,566 of record CAZPHS010000008.1, on the reverse strand, counting down.
TCGCGCGTTGGCTTTTTTGTTTCCGGAGTTACTAAAAACGATTTTGATAATATTTTTGAATTACGGCAGATAATCGAGGGGTATGCCGCCGAAAGAAGCGTTTCGATAATTTCGGAAAAAGAAATCGACGATTTATTTGAGATTAACGAAAACAGCAGGATAATGGTTAACGACGGCAGGATAATGGAATATAACAGATTCGAAACCAAGCTGCATAATTCAATAATTAACTGCTTAAACAACAATAAGATTCGCGACGTTATGGACAGCGTTGACGATTTGCTGTACAGGCTGCGCATATATGCGCTGACATCGGTAGATAACTTAAAAAGCTCTATAGACGAGCACGCCGCATTACTGACGAAAATTAAAGAGAGAAACGCGGCTTTCGCGCGAGCCGCGATGGAAGAGCATATTAGCAACGTTAAAAAGCGCTTGAGAGAAATAGTTGAATTCCATGATTGATTACAGCATATAAAATTTCGCAGCTATTTTGCGGATTATAACAACACTTTAGTTAGGAGGGGCAGTTATGGATTTTGAGTTAAAGGATTGCGGGGGGTGCCGGACCTGTCAAATTGCATGTTCGTTTAAGCTAACGGGGCAATTTAATTATAATGCAACTGCGATTGATATTATAGAAAAACAGGACAACACCGGTTATATAGTGAGAATAGCTGAAGACGGGGCGTATAAATGTGACGGATGCAATGGGCACGACGAGCCTATGTGCATCCGTTACTGCCACATAGACAAGGACCTGAATGAATTAATAAATACATTTAAAAAAGAGCGTCTTATAACGGTCGGGAAGGAGTCGTCCAATGAATGAAAAAACAAGTTACGCTTACATGGGTAAGGCCTTAAGAATTAATTTAAGCACAGGTGATATAAAGACATTCGATAATTCCGCTTATTTTGATGACTGGCTGGGCGGAAGCGGCCTTGCGGCAAAAATACTGTACGATGAACTAAAAGATTGGCATACGCCATACGACCCCATGAACAAAATGATTTTTTCAAGCGGCGCGCTTATGGGAACCGTTGCGCCGGGGGCGTGCAAAATAAGCTTAAGCACATTAGGGCCAGTAACCGGAGGATGGGCAACCGGCTCGAGCGACAGTCATATAGGCCTTGAGCTTAAGCACGCGGGCTATGATGACGTTATCGTCGAGGGGCGCTCTTACAGCCCGTGTTACTTATTGATAACCGACGATAAGGTTGAGATTAGGGACGCGAAGCATCTTTGGGGTTTAACCACGTCAAAAACGCTTGAGGCGTTAAGGGAAGAACTGAATGATAACAAGCTGCATGTATTGTCAATAGGACCGGCCGGAGAAAATTTGTCGAGAAACGCGTGTTTAATTCAGGATAAAAACCGCGCGATAGGACGCTGCGGCTCGGGAGCCGTAATGGGATCAAAAAACTTAAAAGCCGTGGTATGCAAGGGCAGTAAGCCTGTTAATATTGCGCAGCCCGAAAGATTTATAAAAAAGGTTTTGGAATGCCGCGACAGGATAAACAGCCGCGAGACGACAAAAACACTCGGGGAATACGGCACGCCCAGCGCGTGGCATCATAAACAAAACATATGCGGTATACCGTATAAAAACTTTCAGGAATGCAGGATACCGGACGAAGAAGCGAAAAATTTAAACCCCATGGACATTATTGATAAATACCAGGTTACAAGACAGGGGTTTCCGGGGTGCGTGATATGCTGCGGACGCCAGGTTCATGTAACCGACGGTCCGTATAAAGGGTTAAATACGTTTATGAGCCAGTGGGAAGTTGTAGGGGCTATTATAGGAAAGCTGGGAGTAAAAACAGGAGAATTTATGCTGGCCGCAAACGATTTGTGCAATGATTTGGGGCTTGATGTAGACGTTGCGGGCGGAGCTATCGGCTGGGCTATGGAATGCTACGATCGCGGCATACTGACAAAGGAAGACACCGGCGGCATAGAGATAAAGTGGGGCGACGAGCAGGTTATTCTTAAGCTTATTGAAATGATGAGCTATAGGAAAGGATTCGGAAACCTTCTGGCGGAAGGCTCGGCAAGGGCTGCGGAGATTCTCGGTAGGGGAAGCGACTATTACGCGATTCATGTAAAAAAACAGGATTTATACGAGCTTATGCGAAGCTCCAACGGCTGGTGTCTTGGAACCGCCGTATCCACCCGCGGGGGAGGGCATACAACCGGCACGCCAAACTGCGAGCAAAGCGGGCTTGAAATGGACAATGAGATGTCGCTTAAAATTCTGGGAGTTCCCGGGGATATTGCAGTAGACCCCGCCGCTTACGAAGGCAAGGCGAAAATTGTGTATTATCATGAGATACTGCACAGGGCGTGCAATTGTCTTGGAATATGTATATTCAACACCATTCATATGGACATGAACTATATGAATTTGGATGACATAGCCGAGCTGCTGTCCGCCGCCACGGGCAAAGAGTTTACAACGGATAAGCTTGAGGAAATCGCCATGAGGCAGCTTAATATGGAAAAAGCGATAAACTTAAGATTTACAGATCTCGCGCGTAAAGACGATTATCCTCCTAAGAGAGAAATGAACGAGGCTATCCCTAAGGGTTCCCGCAAGGGCTGGAAAATTGACAGAGATAAATACGACGGTATGCTGGACGAGTATTATGATATGCACGGCTGGGACAAAAGCAACGGCTACCCCACACGCAAAACATATGAAAAATATGGGCTGTCGTATGTCGCGGACGACATGGAAAAGATAGGGAAGCTCGGGGCTGAATAACACAGATTACATAATTTAAGAATTATGTGCGATTAGGCGTTGCGGTTATACCGTAACGCGCTCCGAAAACAATAAAATAGCTTGACTTTTTGGATAGTATATAATATATTACACAGTACGAAATACATAACGTATCCAAAATACAAGGCTCGCAGTAACTACGGAAAAACTGCTTTTAAAATAATAACAGCAAAAGGGGAATTATTAAAATGAGCAAATGGACAATACCGCCGGAGGGCGGCCATATGGAGAAGCCGTCCGGTATATATTACCAGACGATGACCGGACATCAAATCAACGAGCGGTTAAAAAAGAACGACGTGCTTATAATCCCTATAGGCAGTACGGAAAACCACGGAAAGAACGCGTGCCCCGGCGAGGATACGTTCCTTGTAACAAGACTTGCGGAGCAGATAGCGCAGGCGACGGGATGCACGGTGGCGGAGCCTATATGGTACGGTTCTCATCCGTTCCATCATATGGGTATGCCGGGCACAATCGTAGTGCCGGAGGAAGATTTAGCGGCATATATACGCGCCGTTATAGCGGGTTTTTGGAACTCGGGTTTTAGGAAAATGATACTGCTTAACGGGCACGGCCAGGATTATGTGCTGCCGCTTGCCATACACCAGTTCGCGAAAAAATATCAGGTGCCGTCTATAGTGGTGGCGGTTAACTGGTGGTTTATTATACCCGAGCATATAAGGGATAAAGCTCACGGCGGACCGTTCGAAACGCCGTTTATACACGCGGACGAAGTTGAGACTTCGTATTCAATGGCGCTGTTCCCCGAACTTATAGACCAGCGCTACGCGGAAAAATCAACGCCTATGACAATATTCCCGCCGGGACATATCAACAAATCGGGCAGCGCGTACCATTCGGAATCGCCCATAGATTTCTGGCTCCAGGTTGGCGCGTCGGCCATAGAGGTTGTTTCCACGCCGGAAGGAGTCGTGGGAGACGCTACTCTCGCGGACCCCGAGAAAGCTCGTCCGGGCTGTTACGCGATTATGGATTATGTGGAAAAGCTGATAAACGACATTCTCGCCATGTATCCCGCCGGCAAGCTTCCGCCTATAGAGGCTTCGACTATGCGCCCGCGTGAACAGATAGAAGCCGTAATAAAAGGACCGCTGCAGAAGGGCGGCACGCACATATATACGTTGGCTTATCCCACATGACGTCAAGAATAACGAGGAGTAAAGAGATGATACCAGACAAAGTAAAATCAGTTGTAATGACGGGGCCGGGGAAAATAGAATGCCAGTACTTTCCGTGGCCGAAAGAAATCGAGCCGGGAGCGCTTATAGCTAAGGTTGAGATGGCGGGTATATGCGGCACCGACAAGCACGCGTTCGACGGCGACACCACTTTGTACGGCGGAACGGAAGCCGAGCAGGACATGGTTTATCCGCACGTGCCCGGGCACGAGAACTCCGCGATAGTGGTGGAGATGAACGGCAAGGGCGCCGATATTGAATATTCCGGAAGAGACCTTAAAGTGGGAGATCGCATAACCCACTGCCCCAATGTTATATGCGGGCGCTGCTGGTACTGCAGGCGCATACACGCCTTCCCGTTCTGTGCCAATCATCAGGGAATAGGCATGACATATTCGAGCGCCGAGGCTCCGCATTTTATAGGAGGGTGGTCTGAGTACATATACCTTCCCCCGAAGACATGGGTTTACAAGACGCACGAAGAGATGACTGTGGAAGAGAACGCGCTGTCGGAGATATTCGTGGTGTCCGCTCTTCTCGACAGGGCGAAGCAGTACAGCTCTATAGAAGCGCGCGGATTTAATTTTGGGGATACGGTTGTAATGCAGGGGCTTGGAGCTATAGGCATGACCATGATAGCTAAGGCGCGTATGCTGGGCGCCGGAAAGATAATAGCGCTTGATTCAAAGCTGCCTAACTTAGCGCTTGCGAAGGAGTTCGGAGCGGATATAAGCATAGATATTTCCAAGTATACCGACGACGAGCTTGTGGAGGTTATCCGCAGCCATACGGACGGAAGAGGCGCGGATGTGATTGTGGAAGGCGTAGGCCGGCCTGAGGTTGTAGACGTGGGGCTTAAAATGCTGCGCAGGGGCGGCACATACTGCGAGACGGGCAACTTTGCCGATACGGGAAGCGTTGAGCTTAACATACACCGTCATTTTTCGGCAAAGAACGTGTTGTTTATAGGCAACACTAACCATCCGCATGATATGTATTACGCTCATCACGAAATGATGGTAAGGCACCGTCACGAATATCCGTGGCACAAGCTTATAAGCCACAGGTTCGACCTTGACCAGTGCGAGGAGGCTATGAAAGCCGCTTATCAGTCCGACGCGCTTAAGGTTGAGTTCGTGCCCGGCATGAATAAAGGTTAAGTTCATGCTCCGATATGAATAAATGATAAAGTCTGCCGCCTCCTTCGGCATAGCCGAAAGAGGCGGAATTAACGAAAGAGGGAAGCAGATGGGTAAACAGACAGTACTGCGAGCCGAGAAAATTAATAAGGAATTTCCGGGGGTAAAAGCACTATCCGATGTTACTTTCGATTTGCTCAAAGGGGAAGTGCATGTTTTGCTGGGAGAGAACGGGGCCGGCAAATCAACGCTTATGAAAATTATTTCCGGATTGTACTCTATTGATTCCGGCAGCCTTTATATTGACGAAGAAAAGGTCAATATAAAAAACACGCGCCACGCACAAGAGCTGGGCATTTCAATTATCTATCAGGAGTTTAACCTGATACCTGATTTAACCGTAGCGCAGAATATCTTTCTTGGCAGGGAGCCTCTTAAAAAGAACGGCTGCATAGACAAGCAGGCTATTAAAAAACGCGCGAAAGAGCTTCTGGGTTTTCTTAAGGCAAATATTGATACGGATATAAAAGTGCGCTCATTAGGCGTTGCGCAGCAGCAGCTTGTTGAGGTCGCCAAGGCGCTTTCGTTGGACGCTAAGATACTTATAATGGACGAGCCTACGGCCGCGTTAAGCGAGAATGAAATAGTAAACCTTTTTGACACAATAAGAAGACTTAAGGATACGGGCGTTTCTATTATATACATTTCTCACAGGCTTCAGGAAATAAAGCACATAGGCGACCGTATCACGGTATTGCGCGACGGCATGGTAATAGGCACAAAAGGCATAGACACCGATCTTGACGAGCTTATACGCATGATGGTTGGGCGCGCCGTCTCTCAGGAAAGAGTGAGGGCGGAAAGCACGGCCAAGGATAAAATTGTGCTCGAGGTAAAAAACCTGTGCAGGGGAAAGGCGTTAAAAGATATTTCGATAAACGTCAAGGAAGGCGAGATAGTCGCTCTTGCGGGGCTTGTAGGCGCGGGAAGGACGGAACTGGTACACGCTATTTTTGGGATCGATAAGATAGATTCGGGTGAAGTGAATATAAACGGTGAGAAGGTTGAAAAACCTAATCCGGGCAAGTGCATAAAGCGCAAAACCGGTCTGCTGCCGGAAAGCAGAAAAGAAAACGGGCTTTCCTTGACGCTGCCAATGTATATGAACGTTACCCAGGCGGCGTTAAAAAAGATATCTAAATCCGGAATACTCAATTTAAAGAAAGAAAAATGCGCGGCGCACGAGGCGGTAAAGAGCCTTAATATTTCATGTCCGACAATAAAAAGAGAAGTGGTTTTCCTCTCGGGCGGGAACCAACAGAAGGTTGTTTTAGGCAAGTGGCTGTTTACAGAGTCTGATTTGCTGATATTTGACGAACCGACCCGGGGGATTGATGTTGGAGCAAGGGAAGAAATATACCATATCATGAACCGTCTTGCCAAAAGCGGCGTGTCAATTCTGATGATATCGTCTGATCTGCCCGAAATACTAACAATCGCAGACCGCATTTACGTGATGCGTGAGGGGCGGATGGTTGCGGAACTTGACCATAAAGAAGTTTCTCAGGAACGTATCATCAGCTATGCGTCAGGAGGAAAAGAATAATGAATATAAAAAAATTATTCTCACGTATAAGATTGCCGCAAACAGGCGCGGTATACGGAATTGTCGGCTTGATTATATGCTTTACGTTGATGTCTGACAAATTCTTTACCGTAGCTAATTTTGACAACATTATTCATCAGGCCGCCGTAATATGCATTATCGCTATGTGCTCTTTCCAGGCGGTGCTTACAAGACAGATGGATTTGTCCGTCGGCGGTATTGCCGGTTTCTGCGGCGTTATCGCGGTTCAAATGTTTAACGAAGGAATGTCGTTAGCGCTAGTTTACTTGCTGTGTATTGCGGTGGGGCTGATGTTTGGGCTTTTTAACGGCATACTCTCCGGATATACCAAGATATCGCCGTTTATCATTACTCTTGGGACGATGGGTATTGCCGAGAGCCTTGGGATGGTTATATCGGGCGGTACGGTGCGCGCTTCGTCCGAAGCGTTTACACTGCTTGACACCGGAAAGCTTTGGATAATTCCTATTCCGGCAATAATAGTGCTCGTACTTTATTTGGTACTTTCATTCGTGCTGAAAACGCGGCCGTACGGAATTAAGCTGTACGCGGTCGGCGGACGCGAAGAATCCGCATGGGCGTCGGGAATTAATGTAAAGAAAATAAAAATGAGCGTATTTATTAACAACGGTATGCTGTCTGCAGTCGCGGGCCTTCTTCTTGCCTCCAGACTGAACTCCGCAAATCCGTCCCAGGGCATTGGCCTTGAGCTTGACGGAATATGCGGCGCGGTTTTAGGCGGAACAGCCTTAACGGGCGGCAGGGGCTCAATATGGGGCGCCCTTCTTGGAGCGCTGGCGCTTTCAATACTTCGTAATGGTCTTAATATGATTGGGTTATCATCCGCTCTGCAAATGATGGTTATAGGATTTATCCTGATTCTGATACTGACCATTGACGTGCTCAGAAGAGGGGAGGAATAAGGATATGAAGAAAGCTACCGTTTTCCTAGCCAAGTATTCTCGAATTCTAATACTGCTGCTTATATGCGTCGGGCTTACCTTGGGAACAGAAAACTTTTTGGTGTTCACAAACATAATTAATGTTCTAAGGCAATCGTCGATGCTGGCAATAATGTCTCTTGGCATGATGTGCGCCATGCTCCTTGGAAGAGGCGTGGATATATCGATAGGCTCCACTCTCGCTTTTTCATCGTGCATGGCGGCCGGTTTGCTTGTAAACCAGGATAATCCGGCGTTGCTTATAGTCGGCATATTATACGCGCTTTTTATAGGCGTTGCCATAGGCGTATTAAACGGCGCCATGATAGCGTATTTAAGGCTTCCGGCGATATTGGTTACATTCGGCACGAGAGAGATTTTCCGCGGGCTTACCTACGCGATAATGAGAGGCGAAGTTGTGACTAACTTACACCCCGCGATTAGGTATTTGGGCGGCGGGAGGTTATTCGGCGAGATACCGATGCCTATTGTGCTGGCGCTGCTGTTAACCGTGCTTACCGCGCTTATGCTAAAGCGTACAAGAGCGGGCAGAGAGCTGTATTTGGTGGGCGCAAACCCGTATTCGGCAAAATTCTCGGGCATTAAAACCAACAGGACAATTATTTTAGGGTTTGCCGCGTCAGGCCTGCTCTCGGCAATAGCGGGAATAATATATCTTGGAAGGCTGGGCACCGCCGAAGGCGAGATAGGACAAGCGTTTGCTTTCCAAAGCATAGGCGCCGTGGCTATAGGCGGCGTATCCTTCAGGGGCGGCGTCGGAAGCGCGTGGGGGGCTATTATAGGCGCGCTGATTATAACCTTGCTTATAAACGGTATGAACCTGCTTAGCGTTTCATCTTACTGGCAGGGTACCGTAAACGGCGCAATAATCATACTTGCCGTACTGATAGACTATTTCGCGTCAAAGCGGTTGTCGGAACAGTAAATAAACATAAGAACATAAAGCTTGCTATTAGCAAGAATAAATAATAATGGAGGAAAAAATCGATGAGGAACAGTTCACTTAAATTATTATTGGTACTGGTACTGGTAATAAGCATTGTGGCTGCAGGATGTGCGCAGACGGATACACCGGGACCCAGTACGGATGCTCCGCCGGTTACGCCTGTGGAAACGGATGACGAACCGGATGATGTAGTTGTAAACGACTATACCATTGGCGTATTTGTCAAGGATTCGACGACGCCTTTCTGGCGGTATATTATGCAGGGCGCTTATGCGGAGGCCGAAGAGCTTGGTGTTACGATTGTTGAATATGCACCTATGAAGAACACCGATACGGCAGCTCAGATCAACCAGATTGAAGACGCGATACAGTCGGGCGTTGACGCGATATGTATTGCGGCGATTGACGGCGAGGCGGTTAAGCCGGCGCTCCAAAGAGCCATTGACGCGAATATACCGGTCATAATATTCAACTCCCGTGTAGACCTCGAAGGCGCGAAGACATTCGTAGGCGTCGATAACTATGACGGCAGCTTGAAAATGACCGAGCGTGTTTTTGCCGACATGGGCTACAAGGGCAATATCGTCATCTTAGAGAGCGACCCGGCGGCATGGGTTAACCAGCAAAGAGTTCAGGCTGTTTTGGATTTGGTTGACAAGTATCCCGACATAGAGGTTTTGGACAAGCAGCCGGCATACGCAAGAAGAGAACAGGCTATGACAGTTATGGAAAATATCCTTCAGAGCCATTCTAGCATAGACATGGTTTGGGGATTAAACGACGCGACGGCGCTCGGAGCTATTCAGGCGATAGAGGACGCGGCGAGAGCCGGTATACTTGTTTCCGGTTTCGACGGAACACCGGAAGGCATAGAGGCTGTTATAGACGGCAGACTCGCGTACACGCTTGACCAGAGTCCGTTCCAGCAGGGCGCTTTCTCTGTTAGGGCTGCGGTTGACGTACTTAACGGCAAAACGATTGAAAAAGAAATCACCACGGGCGGAACTGTTATCGACAAGAGCAACGCGCAAGCTATTCTTGACGAATTCTACGGAGATTGACAGATATACAGGGAAGCTAGAATTGGACGGGATGGGGAAAGTTTCTTTCCCCATTATCCCGTAAAAGCTGTTTTTAACACAGCTGTTTTCTGTAAGGAGTAAACAATAATGAAAGAATCAATGAGAGATTATTTTAAGCCCGGTCTTATACACTTTATGGCGTACCCTACGACTATGAAAGGCGACGGGCCCATTGAGGAGACGGTTAAAAAAATATTGACGGACACATATTTTGACGCGATAGAGGTAACACAGATTAATGACGCCTCGGTAAGGGCGAAAGTGGCCGATATGATTGGCGCGTCATGTGTAACGGCGGCGTTTGGAGGGCAGCCGATGCTGCTGGCCGCGGGCAAGAACGTAAACGATACGGACGAGGGCAGGCGGGCGGAAGCCGTCGCGCTGCTAAAGATGGGTATAGACCAAGCGTATGAGCTTGGATGCGTGGCATTCGCGTTTTTATCGGGCAAATACGACAGCCGGGAAAAAGACAAAGCCTACGGCGCGCTTATTAAGTCTACCAAGGAATTGTGCGCGTATGCGAAGCAAAAGGGCGGCATGACTGTAGCGCATGAAGTTTTCGATTATGATGTTGATAAAAAATCGCTTATAGGTCCGGCCGGCTTGGCAAAAGAATATGCGCAGGAAATTTCGGCTTGCTGCGATAACTTTGGGCTTATGGTGGATTTAAGCCATATACCTCTTCTGCACGAAACCACAGAGGAAAGCCTTTTGCCGGTTAAGGATTACATAATACACGCGCACATGGGCAACTGCGTATCCAAGGACAGCAGCATGCCCGGGTACGGCGATTCGCATCCGCGCTTTGGGTTCCCCTACGGGGATAACGATGTGGACGAGCTCGCGCATTATTTAAAGGTTCTGATGGACATAGGCTTTATATGTCCGGAAAAACGGCCTATAGTCAGTTTCGAGGTAAAGCCGTTCGGCGATGAGGATTCGGAAATTGTTATAGCCAACGCGAAACGTACTTTAGACGCGGCGTGGAGAAAAATATAATTGATATTTAGCATTAAAAGGGGGGCTTTATATGAAAAAGCCGAATATTGTCGTTCTTGACGGATACACGCTCAATCCCGGTGATTTAAGCTGGGACGCGGTATCCGCCTTCGGGAATTTGACCGTCTACGACCGCACGCCCGAGAATAAAACGGCAGAGCGCATAGGAAACGCGGAAATTGTACTCACCAACAAAACGCCGTTGACAAAACAAGTATTTGAACAGTGCCCGAATATAAAATATATAGGCGTTCTCGCTACCGGTTATAACGTGGTTGACGTGCAAGCCGCTAAGGAAAAAGGAATCACGGTAACCAATATACCGACGTACGGCACAACAGCGGTCGCGCAGTATGCCATAGCGCTTCTTTTGGAGATTTGCCATCATGTCGGCTCGCACGGCCAATCGGTAAAGAACGGCCAGTGGACAAAAAGCGAGGACTTTTGCTATTGGAATTACCCTCTTATTGAACTTGCCGGCAAAACGATGGGCATAATCGGTTTCGGGAGAATAGGAAGAGCGCTTGCGGAAATAGCGAAAGCGCTCGGTATGAAAGTTATATATCACGATTCGCAGGTAGTTAATTCCGAATACGAATACTGCGATTTGGATACTTTGTACGCAAAATCGGACGTTATTTCTTTGCACTGTCCGCTTTTTGAATCCACAAAAGGTATTATCAACAAAAGCAGCATTTTGAAAATGAAGGACGGCGTAATAATTATTAATACGTCGAGAGGACCGCTGATTAACGAGAGCGACTTGGCGGAGGCGCTTGACAGCAAAAAGGTATACTATGCCGCGGTTGATGTTGTTTCAACCGAGCCTATACCGGCGGACAATCCGCTGCTGCGCGCGGAGAACTGTATTATAACGCCTCATATAGCATGGGCTCCCAAAGAATCACGGCAGAGGCTTATGGATATAACCGCGGACAATATAATGCGCTTTCTTAAGGGCAATCCGGTTAACACCGTATCATAATGCCGCGGCGGGCGGCGAAAGCGGCGAACATAAATATACATCAAAGGAGAACTACAATGGAGCATTCACTTAATTATAACGATGTTCTGCTAAAATACGCGCAGTATCAGGAGCACGCGAAGACAGCTATGAAGCCTACGTGCAGGGTATGCAAGGTATGCAACGGCAGGGCCTGTGCGGGCAGGTTTACCAATTCGCTCGAAATGGGTTCAAAAGGCAACAACGCGGGCTTTTATAACAGCTATGACGCTCTTGAAAAAATACGCATAGTAATGGATGTTATTCACGACGATTATGTGCCCGATACGTCGTACGAAGTTTTTGGGAAGCAGTTCGACTTGCCTGTTTTTGCGTCTCCTATAGGGAAAATACTAACGGATTATGAGCTTGACAGCCCGTATTTTAACAACAATGACGCGTATGGCAGAGCGCTGATTGAAGGCGCGTGCGAAGCCGGCGGAATGGCGTGGCTTGGGGACAACAAGGAGCCGGGTTATTTTGAGGGGCAAGTTGAGGCTCTTAAGGATGTTGACGGAAAAGGCGTCCCGACGATAAAGCCTTGGGCTGACAGGGAGGAATTCTGGAAACGCGTCCGCTGCTCTATGGAAGTCGGCGCGATGGCGATTTCCACAGACCTTGACGCCATAGGGCTTGGATATCAGTATTCCGGCAAGATAGGCTCTAAAAATGAGGGCGTATGCTCAAGGTCGGTTGAAGAGCTTAAAGAAATGATTGCCGCCATCAAAGTACCCGTAGTCATAAAAGGCGTTATGTCCGTAAAAACGGCTGTTAAGGCTCTTGAAGCGGGCGCTTACGGTGTACTCGTCTCTAACCACGGCGGTAATATAGTCGAAGGGTCGCAGTCTCCAAGCGATGTGCTTGAGGACATCTGCAACGCCGTAGGGGATTCTATGAGAGTGTTTGCGGACGGCGCGGTGCGCAGCGGCGAAGATGTGTTTAAGCTGTTGGCTTTAGGCGCGGACGCGGTCGGAATCGGCAGGCCGTATACCATAGCGGTTTACGGAGGCGGCAGGGACAGCGTTTCTATCTATACGCAGAAGATATTCTGGGAATTGCAGAATATAATGCGCCTAGCGAACTGCAGGAGCCTTAAGGATATAACGAGAGACAAGGTTGTTTGCGGCAAATAAGCAAGGAGAAAAACGTATGAAAGCATTGGTTGCGCAAAGGGACGGTTCCGTGTCCATAGAGGAAGTTCCGGAGCCGAAAATTAATCCGTATGAATCGCTTATAGAAGTTAAGGCCAGCGCGGTATGCGGCACCGACATGAAGATTTTGCACGATTCGCTTAAAGGCTTTTCGGATTATCCGACAATAATCGGTCATGAAGCCGTAGGCGTTGTTGTAAAAACCGGCGGTAAAGTGAGAAACCTTAAAAAAGGCGATACGGTTATAATGCCTTTAACGCCCGGTAAATGCGGGGACTATTTTTCAACATGGGGCGCAATGGCGCAATACTCCGTAGCGGGAGACTATAAGGCCATGGCTGACGATAAGCTGCCCGTTGACGGCGAGGTGTTTTGCGACGCTCATTTCGCGCAAAATGTTATTCCGGCGTCGCTCGACCCGGTGGGGGCGACGATGATTGTAACATTCCGCGAAGTGTACTCGACCATAAAGCGTTTAGGGTTTAAAAAAGGTCAGAATATTGTGATATACGGCGCAGGTCCCGTAGGGCTCACGTTTGTAAAATTCGCGAAGCTAATGGGCTTAAACCCCGTAGTTTGCGTAGACATCGACGACGAGAAGACGCGAAACGCGAAGCATATAGGAGCCGATATTGTTTTCAACAGCACAAAAACGGACGCGGGCGCGGAAATAAAAAGGCTGTTTCCCGACGGCGCCGATATACTTTTGGACGCGGCGGGCGTACCCGCTTTGATAAACGCCAATCTTAAGCTGGTAAGAAGCTTCGGTCAGGTATGCGTATACGGGGTAACGCCGGTTAACGAGCATCTTATAAACTGGCAGGAAGCGCCGTATACGTTTGATTTAAGGTTTGTGCAGTGGCCGTCTAAATATGAGGAGGCCGCGGTGCATGACGAAATAATAACAATGATGCTGGACGGAAAGCTGGACGGCATGGACTTTATTTCGGATGTGTTTGATTTTGCGGACGGCGTTAAAGCAATAGACATGTTTAAAGCAAGAGAGAATCAAAAAAAGATTGTTCTTAAATTTTAATGTTTTTTAGGAGCTTATATGCGTATTGAAGACAACGCCGCCGGTTTAGGGCATATAGGGGTGCCCGCGCGCAATCTGCCCGCTTCCGTTATCTTTTATGAAAGCCTGGGGTTTGAGAAAACGCATACCTTCAAAATACCGGACGGTGCAAAGGTTGCCTTTTTGAGTTTTAAGGGATTAACAATTGAATTATACGAATCCAAAGAGTGCGCTCAAAAAGCAGGCGCGATAGACCATATTGCGATAAGCGTTACGGACATTGACGATGCTTTTGAACAGATAAAGCATAAAGGCTTAAAAATACTGGACGATAAAGTGCAGTTTTTGCCCTTTTTTGAAAACGGCGTTAGGTTCTTTACAATTGAAGGGCCTAACGCCGAAAAAATAGAGTTTTGCCAAAAGGTATAGTCCGGACGGCAAAACTAATCATTATTTACAGGTATCGGGCTAAGGAGGCGGCGGTTGAATAATTATATTAGTCCGGGCGTAAGCAGAACGTACCCAAAGCTGCTTATGCCGTTGCTTTATTTCATGATGTTTTCATACGCTATGTCTGTTACGCTTTTAGGTCCTCTTATAACCGTCTTTATGGAGCGTTATCAGATATCCCTGTCCAACAACGGGCTTATAACATTGTTTCAGGGGCTTGGGGGCGTAACCTTTGCCTTGTTTGGCATGTTTGTAGCCGACAGGTTTAAAAAATCGTCGCTTATAGGCGTGTTGTTCGCAATTTACTGCGCGGCGCTGATACTGCTTTATTTCGCCGCGGAGTTTATTTTTATACTTTTGCTTTTTTTTATAGTCGGCGGCAGCACAAGAATGCTTGAGGCTATGCTTAACGCGTATATGGGAATATTATACCCCGATAAGATGGGGTTTCACCTTAACATCATACATGTGTTTTTCGGCGCGGGCGCGGTTTCGGGACCTATACTCTCTACCGTTTTTATAAGCGGCGACGGCGAAACAAACCTTATTTTTTTGGCGCTGGGAGCTTTCTGCGGTTTTATTTTAGCGGCTTTCGTACTTGTTATAAAACAGGACGGTATGAAAGCGATACCGGATATTGTAACGTCCGGACCTATAAAAAAGGTTTTTAACCGTAAGATGATTTTACTTTTTATTGTGGCCTTTTTTTATGTTGGGTTTGCGGTCGGCACATCCACATGGATGCCCGCGTATATGGAAAATGAAATAAAGACGGACGTATTCGCTTCCGGTCTTGTTGTATCCGCGCTTTGGGGCGGGGTTATTATAGGCAGGCTGATAAGCTCTTTTTTATCGCTGAAATACAGCTTAAAGCGGCTGCTTCTTATAGGCGCCATATCCAGCGGAACGGTTATGGTAATTATGTCGCTAATCAATACGACGGCGGGTTATTTTATAGGTTTTGTAATTGCCGGAGCGTTTATCGGCTGCGTATTGCCTTTGACGGTCGCAATCGCCGGTCATACAATGCCGCAAAACAAAGGCTCGGCCTCGGCGGTAATAACTTTGGGGACAACGGTTGGCGTAATGGCCATTCCGTTTACGATAGGGCTTATAGCGGATAATATATCTTTCTGGGCGGGGGTGCTTTGCCTGGGCTGCATTCCTTTTGTTATAGCGGCGGTAGTGTCATTCCTGCCGGATATAAAGAAATAAACCGTTTTTGTTGTGCGGTCATTAGATTACCAACAGCCGCGTTCGTACTGCTTTGGCGCGGTTTTGTTATATATAAATAACAATAGATTATATAAAAGATATTTGTTATATTTAAAATATATGGAACATAACAGCCTTGCGTTACGTCTTTAAATAAAATATCAAAAGGCATTGCCGGGAGGTGTATATGGAGATAAAACCAGTCAAGCAGTACAAATCACCGGAGTATCCCAAGAAAGACCGGGTACATACTAAAATACTTGTGCATACCGTACCTAAACGGTGGGGTTCGGGCGCGGCAAAAATCGCTCTTTCGGCGCTCGCGGCAATATCGCTTACGGCTTGTGAAGATTATCCTCTCGCCGGCGTGCCCGAGCCTCCGCCCATAAAAACTGACATACAGCCTTCCTTGAATACGCCCGAATCCTCACCTTTTAAACATATACTGGACGGAGATATTGCTTTTCACAGCGTAACGGTCGCGCCGCTGTTTATACACGGTGAAGGGCGGGGCGCGTACGGGTGCGTAATGGTTGCGCCGCCTGTTTTCCTTTCGGAAGCCGAAGCGCTGGAAGTTATAAACGAAGTCGCGGAAGAGTTCGGCTTAAGCTTTCGCGACAAGAACACGCCAAGCTTTGATAAAGTGCTGCAGCCGTCGGTACGCCTTGATTCGGGCGAATGCGGGGAGCAGAGTCTTATGAAGCTTGTCGCGGACTACGCCGACGCCGCACACGGTATCGCTATTGAATTTGTTTCGGAAAATGACGTGCGGAACTGGAAAAATGAGCAGCTTAGCAAGTCCCCAAAGCCGCATATGGAAATGTCGGCGGGGGAATATGACATACGCGACGCGGCGGCTCAGCTTTCCGAAGCCTTGGAATATGCCGACGCTTCGGATACGGCGGTTGTAACGGGCGTGCTTTACGACCCGTGCTCTGTTTCAGACGAAGCGAAAGAATTAGCGCTGGAATATAATTATGAGGATTATGAGCAAAAGACGCGCGCTTTTTCCGCGGAGCAGCTAAAGCTTCAGGTGCGCGATTTCTTTGAATGGCTTAAGGCGCAGGGAGTTATATAATGCATTTTACATTGCATCTTACAAACGAATGCAACCTTAAGTGCCATTACTGCTATGTTCACAAGCAGGCGAAAAAACAAATGACGGTTAAAACGGCGCGCGCCGCGATTGATTTCGCGGCTCGAAACGGCAAATCTACAGGAATTTCATTCTTTGGCGGCGAACCGCTTTTAAGGAAGGAACTTATTGCAGATGTCGTCGATTACGCCAAAAAAATAGACGGGCGTACTTTTAGTTTTAAAATAACCACAAACGGCACTTTGCTGGACGAAGATTTTCTTAAATACTGTACCGATAACCGTATAATGATTGCGATAAGCGTTGACGGCACAAAGGCGGCGCACGATAAACACCGTATTTATAAAAACGGCGAGGGCAGCTATGAAAAAGTTAAGGCGGCGGCTGAATTGCTTCTTAAATATCAGCCCTACGCGTGCGCCATGATGGTAATAAATCCGGATACCGTGGGGCTTTACGCCGACGGCGTGCAAAAGCTTTTTGATATCGGTTTTGCGTATTATATCTGTTCGCTCAATTTTGATAAGGCGGCAAACTGGGAAGAGAAGCATTTTGACGAATTAAAGCGTCAGTTTGATTTGCTTTCGCGTATGTATATAAACTGGACGCGCGCGGAGGAGAAATTCTATTTCTCGCCGTTCGAGGTTAAGATGCGCTCGCATATTGACGGTGAGCAATATTGCGCGCAGCGCTGCCGGCTCGGGCAGCGCCAGCTTTCTGTGGATACAGACGGACGCCTGTATCCGTGCGTACAGTTTGTCGGGGACGCTCGTTATTGTATAGGCGATATCCGCGGCGGAACAGACGAAACAAAGCGACGGGAGCTTTTCGAGCAGGCGGAGCGAATGGGAGAAGAATGCGCGCGCTGCGCTATAAACAGGCGCTGCAACCATAATTGCGGCTGTCTTAACAAACAGGCGACGGGCAGTATAGACGGAATATCCCCCGTGCTTTGCATTCACGAACAGCTTGCGCTTTTTGCCGCGGATAAAACCGCGGAAACACTGATATCGGAAGGAAACAGTCTTTTTCTGCAAAAGCAGTATAACGATATGTACCCGCTGCTCTCGCTTATCGAAGACAGATCAAAAATAGCGCGGTGACATTAAAAGCCGTCCGCATGAATAAGTATTATCCTATGATATTACTATTACCGGGCGGTTTATTATGGACAAAGATAACTTTTTTCATTATGTCGTACATGCGGGCGACACGTATGAATCATTGGCTGAACAGTTTGGGGTTGACGAGCGGGAACTAAAAGATTTAAACGGTAAAAACGCGCTGCGCCGGAACATGCTTATACGGGTCCCTTTCGCCTACGGGTGCGTAAGGGGGGCGTATTACGCTATAAGAAAAGGGGAAACGCTGTATCGCATAGCGCAAAGAAACGGGCTTTTGCTCGAAGAACTGCTGTCGGCTAATCCTTATCTTAATCCGGCTAGATACCTTGCCGGTCAGGTTATAGTTATACCTAAGGCAAAAGGGAGCGGCGCGCAAACGTATTACACCGTGGGCGACAACGAAGGGCTTTTCGACGTTTTGCGTAAATTCCGTATGGATATTACGACATTTTGTTTTTTAAACCCGGAAGCGAACCTTATGAATGTAAAACCGGGGCAGCGCGTGGGCGTGCGTCCTTTAAGGACGTCTTGCGGACGGTGGCATACCATAACACAAGGCGAAGACCTCGTGCGTATAGCGGAAAGCCACGGAATAAATGTAAGCGAGCTGCTTTGCGCGAATGAAAACTTAAGGCCGTCGGATTTCGTGCCGGGGAGAAAGGTAAGAATACCTTAAAGAAATATTGACGCGGCGTCGCTCTTTAAAGTAAAATGATTCTTAAGTCTAAGTTTACTATCGGCGGAAAAAACACAAGAGGAGCCAGGCATGATACTTATCAACGAGAATTACGCAAGACTTCAGGGAAGCTATCTTTTCTCCGAGATGGCGAAAAGGATAAACGCGCGCGGCAAAGACATTATAAAACTCGGTATTGGCGACGTAACGCGTCCCCTGCCGCCCGCGGCGGTGGCGGCTATGAAAGACGCCGTTGACGATATGGGCACGAGCGAGGGTTTTCACGGCTACGGACCGGAACAGGGCTATCAATGGTTAAGGGAAGCGATTGCGCAAAATGATTACGCGGGGCTTGGCATAAAAGCCGACGAGGTATTTATATCCGACGGGGCAAAATGCGACACAGGCAATATACAGGAGCTTTTCTCCCCGATGTGCAGCGTCGCCGTGCTCGATCCGGTGTATCCGGTATATGTAGACACCAATGTTATGGCCGGACGCGCCGGTAAATTCAACTCCGAGAAAAACGGCTATAAATATATAACCTATCTGCCGTGCGGAGCGGAAAACAATTTTAAACCCATGCTGCCGGAAAAACCGGTGGATATAATTTATCTGTGCTATCCTAACAATCCCACCGGCACAACGCTTACAAAGGACGAGCTTGCGAAATGGGTAAATTACGCGAGGCGGGAGGGCGCGCTTATATTGTTCGACGCCGCTTACGAGGCCTTTATCCGCGAGGACGATATACCGCACAGCATATACGAGATAAGCGGCGCTAAGGAAGTCGCCATAGAATTCAGAAGCTTTTCGAAAACCGCCGGATTTACGGGCGTGCGCTGTGCGTTTACGGTGGTTCCGGACAGGCTTAAAGGAATCGATAAAGACGGCGGCACGTATTCTATAAAAGATTTGTGGAACCGCCGCCATACCACAAAGTTCAACGGCGTTGCGTATGTTACGCAAAAAGGCGCGCTCGCGTGTTATACAAAAGAGGGCAAAGAGCAGATAATTGAGACGATAGATTTTTATCTGGGCAACGCAAAGATTATACGCGAGGGGTTGCGCGGACTAGGAGTGGAATGCTGGGGAGGCGTTAATTCGCCTTACGTATGGCTTAAAACGCCGGGCGGCATGGCTTCTTGGGAGTTTTTCGACAAGCTGCTTGACGCGGGCGTGGCGGGCACCCCGGGGGCGGGCTTTGGAAACGCCGGCGAAGGGTATTTTCGGCTGACCGCGTTCAACACGCGCGAGAACACTCAAAAGGCGATGGAGCGCTTCGCTAAGCTGAACATATGAAAAGTGAAACTGTGGGGTATGCCGAAGGGTATGCCCTTTTTATATGCGCGCGCAATAGAATTTTCGCCGCGAAAATGATAAAATACCTATATAACCATTAAAGGAGGCGGGCATGAAGCTGCTGCATACATCGGACTGGCACATAGGGCACACTCTTTATTCAAAGAAACGCTATGAAGAACATGACAAATTTTTGTGCTGGCTTTTGCAGACGATACGCGAAAGAGAAATTGACGCGCTTATTGTGGCGGGAGACGTATTCGATTCGGGGATTCCCGGCGGCGCAGCTCAGCGGCTTTACTATCGTTTTTTAACGTCGCTTCTTGGGACATGCTGCCGCGGCGTTATTATAATTGCGGGCAACCACGATTCCCCCGCAATGCTGGAGGCGCCGGCGGGGCTGCTTGAGCAGCTTAATATACATGTTATAGGCACTCCGGCAGAGCCGGAGCGGCACGTGATACCGCTTTTTGATAAAGACGGAAAAGCGGGGGCTATATGCTGCGCGGTGCCGTATTTAAGAAAAAGCGATATGGTGCGGCTTGCAGACGATGATAAGACAAGCGATGAAAAAATAGTCGAGGAGACCGCGCGTTTTTACGATGAAGCCGTTCGGCGGGCGCTTTTGATGCGCGGCAAGTTAGGGAATGTGCCTATAGTCGCGACGGGTCACCTGTTTGCGGCGGGCGCCGCCCGATATGACGGCGACGGCGTGCGCGAGCTTTATGTGGGAAACCTAGGGCAGGTGAGCGCCGATATATTCCCCAAAGAGATTGATTATGTGGCGTTAGGGCACATACACGGCGCGCAGAAAATCGCCGGAAAATCGCATATACGTTACAGCGGCTCGCCACTTCCCATGAGTTTTTTGGAAGCGAAACGTGATAAGTATGTGCTTGAGACGACGCTTGATAAAGACGCGGAAAAAATTAAGGTGCCCGTTTTCCAGCAGCTTGTTACGGTAAGCGGCGGTAAAGAGCAAATACTAAGCGAGCTTGACAGCCTTCGTTCAAGCGACGTATGGCTTGAGGTTAAGTATACCGGAGCGAAAATATGGCCGCATATGTCGGCGGACATAAGCGACGCGGTAAAGGGCGGATGCGCGCAGGCGCTTTGCATTCGAAACATGGCGGTATCGGAAAGCGCGCTTTTTAGTACGGATAATGAGCAGTCGCTGGAAAGCATGTCGGTACAGGATGTGTTTAAACAATGTATAGGCGAGTATGTGAGCGAAGAAGAACGCCGGGAGTTATACGGCTGCTTCAACGAAATTATACATGCGCTCGAGGATGAAGAATCATGCGCATAGAAACAATTGTTATAGAAAATATAAACTCTCTTGAGGGGCGGTTCGAGATAGACTTTGACGATCGCGCGTACAAGGACGGTTTGTTCGCGATTGTAGGTCCTTCGGGCTCGGGGAAAACGACGGTGCTTGACGCAATATGCCTCGCGATATACGGACAGACGCCCCGCATAAGCGTTGTCAGCGAAACGCAGAACGAGCTTATGAACAAAAACTGCGCGCACTGCGGAGCGGAAGCCAAATTCAGCGCGGGCGGCAGGCGATATAAAGCGGTATTTTATCAGAAAAGGGGAAAAGCGGGGAAGGCGTACCGCGCCGCGAAACGCGAACTGTATATCCGCGGTCCGGAGGGCGACTGGCAGGTTATAGCCGAGCGCAAACGCGAAATGGACGAGAAAATAGAGGAAATTACGGGGCTTGATTTCAAACGGTTTACCCGTTCTATTATGCTCGCTCAATTTAAGTTCGCGGAATTTTTGCAGGCGGATTCCAACGAGCGCGCCGCAATATTAGAGCAGATAACCGATATAGATATTTACCGCCGTATATCGGTAGCGGTGTTTGAACGCACAAAAAGGCAAAAGGCGCAGATGGATGAGGTGCAAATTAGAATAGGAAGCGTAAATGTTTTAACGCAAGAGCAAAAGGCGCATCTTTTGGCGGAGCAAAGCCGGCTGCTTTTAGCCATATCGGAGCATACGGAGGTGAAAGACAAGCTTTCATTATGCTTGGGCTTGTATAAAAACAATCAGGAAATTCAAAAACAGCTTATAGATATAACGCGGCGGCAGCCGGCTTTGGAAGCGGCCGCGCAAGCCGCTCAAAGCGGACTGGAAAAAGCCGCGGCGCGCGAGCAGGCGCGGACGGAGGCGTGTGAGAATTTATCAATTGTGTTAAAAACGGTAAGGGAGCTTGATATAAGAATTAAGGCTCAGCAAAAAACGATTTTTGACATAGAGAAGGAGATGACCGAAGATAAAGAACAGATTTTAAAAAATAAAAATTATATGCTTAGCATATTTAAAAAGCATTATCCCGACGCCGACGACGCGTTTTATAAAAAGCTTTACGATTCTAAAGAGGCGGGCGAAAAAATAAGGCTTAACGCCAAAGAGGATTTAGAGCAGGCCAGAAATGAAAAAAAGCGTATACAATATAAGGCGGCGGCGGTTCTTGGCGATAAGGACGAGGCTTTCTGGAAGCGGCGCGTGAGGGCGCTAAGAATAGCCGTGCCTTTGTCTGAGGCAAAGGACACGCTGTTTAAGGCGCAGGCACAGCTTAAGGAGCAAACGGCGCTTTCCGGAAAGCTTGCCGAAGAGAAGGAAAAAAAGCGCCTGCAGCTGCTAGAGGCGAAGGAATACAGCGATTCCGCCCGCATCGCGCAGAGTTTTATTGAGGAGCGCGGCAAGCTTGAAAACGGCTGTCCCTGTCCGCTTTGCGGCTCGATAGCGCATCCGTACGCGGGCAGAGAGCAAAAACAAAGCTTTGTAAAAGACGCGCAAATAAAACTTGAACTTGCACAAAAAAGTATGGACGAGCTGCTTTTGCAGATTGGCAGCAACGAAACCCGAACGGACGATTTAAAAAAGCTCATAGAAGAAAAGACGGAGCACATAAAAATAAAGAGCGCGGAACTGGAAGACGCGGGAGGCGCGGAGCCGCTGACCACGGACGAGCTTCTGCTGGAGTTAAGCAACGCGGAGGACGCGCTTGAACGCCATGACGCTTTTTTGGCGGAGCAAAAAAAGATTGCCGAAAAAATAACGCGGCTTACGGAGCGCTACGGGGATACGGATAAAGACGCGGAATTACTGTCTGCGCGCAGGCAGATGATAGACGAGATTGCGACGCGGTCTGCGGCGCGTGAAAAAGAGGGGCGGGACGCGCGAAAAACCGCCGAGATGCTTGGCAATCAAAGGCGGGAGCTTTTCGGCGATAAAAATGCGGACGAAGAGGAAGCCGCCGCGCAAAAAGACGTCAGGGATTCGCAGACAAAAAGACGGGAAAATCAAAAACAGGCGGAGATCGCGCGGTATGCGGCGGAAAACAACCGTATTGATACGGCGCGGACGCAAAAGGCTTTGGCGGACAACAATAAAATGTTTGCGGAAGCATATGCAAAGGCGGCGGCGGGCGCGGCGGCGGTAAGCGGCGTGTCGGAAGATGAAAACATAAAGACGCATGTTGCGGTTTTCACGGAGGCCGCGGCGCGGCTTGGCGATAATCCCGACGCGGAAATATTGCAGGCCGCGAGTGGCGCGATAACCGTTTTAATATCGGAAGAGGATGCTCAAAGAGGAGTTATAGGGCAGATACTAAAGTCGAACGAGCAAAGCAGGCAAACGCTTGAAAGCCTAAAAGACGAAGAAGAAAAGTATAAAGATACGCTGCGAAAATGGGAGAGATTAAACGCTCTTATAGGCTCCCGCGACGGAGACAAGTTTTGCCGTATCGCTCAGGGAATCACTTTTGACGCGCTGCTTAGCAAGGCGAACACGGCTCTTAGCCGTATGAGCGACAGGTATATGCTGCTTAGGGATAAATCGGCGGCGGCAAAGCCGTTAGAGCTTGCGGTGGCGGATAATTATCAGGCGGGAGAGGTGCGCCCCGTGGCCAATCTTTCGGGAGGCGAGAGCTTTATTGTATCGCTGGCGCTGGCTCTTGGTTTATCGGAAATGTCGGCGGGCGCGGCGCGCATAGATTCGCTTTTTATTGACGAAGGCTTTGCCTCCCTTGACGAAGGATATATGGAAGCGGCGCTTTCGACACTGCTGGCGCTTGGCAGCCGCGAGGGCAAGCTTATAGGCGTTATATCGCATGTGGACGCTTTAAAAGAGCGCATAGACGTGAAAATTGAGGTGGAGCGGCTCTCGGGCGGCAGGGCCGCGCTTTTCGGGCCGGGAGTTAAGACAGTTTCGTGCTGACCGCGGAACAGTAATATAACCCTTCGAATATGCTTATAGCGTCGGGAGGGTTTTTTTATGCCGTTTATTGCATATGATCGCGCCGTGGCGGTTTCGTACGCTCGGCGGTGGGCGCTTGCCCGAAATCCAAAATATTATGACTTCAGCCGTATTGGGGGAGACTGCACAAATTTCGTTTCGCAGTGCCTGTATGCCGGAAGCGGGGTTATGAACTATAAGCCTACGTTCGGCTGGTATTACACAAGCGTTAACAACCGCGCCCCTTCCTGGACGGGCGTTCCTTTTCTGTATAACTTTCTAACCAGGGAAGCGGGAGCGGGGCCTATAGGAGCGCAAGTATCGATAGAGAATGCGCAGCCCGGGGACGTTTCGCAGTTTGCGGACGCGGCGGGTTTGTACTATCATTCGCAGTTTATAGTGTCTGTCGGAAAGTATCCGTCGCCGGACAACGTGCTTGTTTGCACGCACACTTTTGATAGCCTTGACAGGGCGCTTTCATCATACGATTATAATAAGGTTCGTTTTATACATATCAGAGGGGTTATAACGTAAATG
>CAZPHS010000007.1:0-79560 GCA_964586785.1 uncultured Christensenellaceae bacterium | reverse complement strand
CGTTAAGCTGCTTCTGCGTGATAAAAACTTAGCCGATATATCGCTTGCGCCCGGGAACTTGAGCATTGAAACGCTTTTGCATGCGATAACGGATAATAACTATCATGATTTGCCGGAGCCTATGAAAGAAGCTCTGACTTATATAGACAGCCAGTTTGCCGTCGCGGCGGACGCGTCCATAGTCGGGGTCGCGCTTGATAGGGCCTATGCCAAAGACGTTACGCGTCAAACCCAAAAGCTTGGCAATCCGTTGGTAAGCGAATACTTTCGGGTATTTTTTGATTTGACGAACATTATAGCGCTTCTGCGCGTGCGGGCGTCAAAAGCGGATAAAGCCGTTTTTGAACGCGCGTATCTTTACGGCGGCGAAATAAGCAGGCGCGTTCTCTCCGACGCTTTTGAAACGGCGGACGAGAGCTTTCTCTCTTCCGCGGCGAAAGGCGCATACTCAAGCGTTCTGGCGGAAGCTTTCGCCGACTATCAAAAAAGCGGCAGCCTTTATATGCTGGAAAAAGCGCGGGACGATTATCTGTTAAGCCTGCTGCGCAAAAACCGATTCGATATGTTCGGCATAGGTCCGCTTATGGGTTATTTTCTGGCCAAGCAGCGCGAGGCCGCGTCGGTGCGAATGGTTATGACCGCGAAACAGGGCGGTATTGAAGCCGAAATAGTATCAAAACGGCTCAAACAGCTTTATATTTAAAGGATGTATATGAACAAAATAGGCGTCGTCGGTGATACGGACAGTATTATCGGCTTTAAAACACTGGGTATAGACATATACCCCGCGACGGGAGACGAAGCGTCGCGGGTTATAAACCGCCTCGCTTCAAGCGGCTACGCTATTATTTTTGTTACCGAACAGACTGCGCGGCACGCCCGGGAAACAATAGAAAGATATAAAACTACTCCGTTTCCCGCTATTATTCCCATTCCGGGAAACAGGGGTACGACAGGCTTTGGTATGCGCGGTATTCACGCCAATGTAGAAAAAGCCATAGGCGCTGATATTTTACTCGATTAACTTTCAGGAAGGGTTTATTATGGTAGGCAAAATTGTAAAGGTTTCCGGCCCGCTTATAGTTGCTAAGGGTCTGCGCGAGAGCAAAATGTACGACGTTGTGCGCGTAAGCGAAAAAAAGCTTATTGGCGAGATAATCGAACTTAGGGGCGATATGGCGTCCATACAGGTTTACGAGGAAACCAGCGGGCTGGGTCCCGGGGAAGCGGTATACCCTACCGGCGACCCTTTATCGGTGGAACTCGCTCCCGGGCTTATCGCTGCAATTTTCGACGGTATTCAGCGCCCTCTCGATAAAATACGCGAAATCGCCGGAGACCGCATAAGCCGCGGCATAAGCCCTGCCGCCCTTGACCACAGCAAAAAGTGGCGGTTTGTGCCCGCCGCCAAAACAGGTGATTTTGTCACAACCGGAGACTTTTTAGGCTATGTTCAGGAAACTTCTCTCGTCCGCCATTATATAATGGTGCCGCCGGAAATTACGGGTACCGTCGAGTGGCTGCAAGACGGGCAGGCGACTATAACCGAAGCTGTCGCTAAGCTTAAAACTCCGCAGGGCGAAACAAAAGAAATAATAATGCTGCAAAAATGGCCTGTACGTATAGGGCGCCCGTTTGCCGAAAAACTGCCTCCTTCCGAGCCTATGATAACAGGCCAGCGTGTTATTGATACGCTTTTCCCCATAGCGAAGGGCGGAGTAGCGGCCGTTCCCGGACCGTTTGGCAGCGGGAAAACGGTTGTACAGCACCAATTGGCAAAATGGGCGGACGCGGATATTATAGTTTATATAGGCTGCGGCGAACGCGGCAACGAGATGACAGATGTTTTGATGGAGTTTCCGGAGCTTTTAGACCCGCATTCGGGAGAACCGCTTATGAAGCGCACGGTGCTTATAGCGAATACGTCCGATATGCCCGTGGCGGCGCGGGAAGCCTCAATATATACCGGAATAACAATAGCCGAATATTTCAGGGACATGGGCTATAAGGTGGCTGTCATGGCGGACTCAACCTCCCGCTGGGCGGAAGCGCTTCGCGAAATGTCCGGCCGTCTTGAAGAAATGCCCGGCGACGAGGGCTATCCGGCTTATCTTTCTTCCCGTCTTGCGGGCTTCTACGAACGCGCCGGCATAGTCAAAGCGCTTGGGGCGGACGGCCGCACAGGAGCCATAACGGCCATAGGCGCCGTATCTCCTCCGGGAGGCGACATTTCGGAGCCCGTTTCACAGGCTACGCTTAGAATAGTTAAGGTTTTCTGGGGACTGTCCGACCAATTGGCTTACAAACGCCATTTTCCGGCTATAGACTGGCTGACCTCGTATTCTCTTTATACCGAGAACTTAAACGATTGGTTCGACGAGCACATATCTTGCGAATGGAACGCTTTACGGGCAAAGGCCATGCAAATTTTACAGGAAGAATCCGAGCTTGAGGAGATAGTACGCCTTGTGGGCGTTGACGCGCTCTCTCTTAAAGACCGCTTAAAGCTTGAGATCGCCCGCTCCATACGCGAAGACTATCTGCACCAAAACGCCTTCCATGAAACGGACACTTATACATCGCTAAATAAACAATTCGGGATGCTCTCTTTGATATTAAGGTGGGGCGAGCTTGGGGAAAAAGCCCTTGCCTCCGGAGCCGAGCTTTCCAAAATTACCGCAATGCCCGTAAGGGAAGATATAGGCCGCGCCAAATATACGGACGAGAAAAACATTGACGCGCATTATGCAAAAATAAGCGAAAGCCTAAAGTCGCAGACAGAGGCGCTTTGCGAGGAAGGTGGAATTAATATTGCTTAAAGAATACCGCACAATAAGCGAGGTTGTAGGCCCGCTGATGCTTGTTGAGGGCGTCGACGGCGTTAAATATGACGAACTCGTACAGATAATACAGCAAAACGGAGAGGTAAGGCGCGGCAAAGTTCTTGAGATAAACGGCGATAAGGCGCTTGTTCAGCTTTTTGAAAGCGCTCAGGGCTTGAAAATCGCGACGTCCAAAGCGCGTTTTTTGGGGCGCAGCATAGAGCTTGCCGTATCTTATGATATGCTCGGACGTGTTTTTGACGGTATGGGCGAGCCTATGGACGGCGGTCCCGCCATAATACCCGAAAAACGCATGGATATAAACGGCGCCCCTATTAATCCGGCGTCCAGAGACTATCCGCAAGAGTTTATTCAAACGGGTATATCCGCCATAGACGGGCTTAATACGCTTGTCCGCGGCCAAAAGCTTCCGGTGTTTTCCGGCTCCGGACTGCCGCACGCCAACCTTGCCGCACAGATTGCGCGCCAGGCTAAAGTGCTTGGCGGCGAAGGCAGCTTCGCGGTGGTTTTTGCCGCGGTCGGCATAACATTCGCCGAGGCGGATTTTTTCATAAACGATTTTAAAAAGACCGGCGCTATCGACCGCACCGTTTTGTTTATAAATCTTGCGGACGATCCCGCAATTGAGCGTATATCAACGCCGCGTATGGCGTTAACCGCGGCTGAGTACTTAGCGTATGAGAAAGGGCTTCATGTGCTGGTTATAATAACCGATATCACCAATTACGCGGAAGCTTTAAGGGAAGTATCGGCGGCGAGGAAAGAAGTTCCGGGCAGGCGCGGATATCCCGGATATCTTTATACTGATTTGGCGACTATGTACGAACGCGCCGGACGCATAAAGGGCAGAAAGGGCTCCGTCACACAGATACCTATACTGTCTATGCCCGAAGACGATAAAACTCATCCCATACCCGATTTGACGGGATATATAACAGAGGGGCAGATAATACTCTCGCGCGAACTGCTCCGCAAAGGGCTTACTCCGCCCATAGAGGTTCTGCCGTCGCTTTCAAGGCTTAAGGATAAAGGTATAGGCCAGGGCAAAACCCGCGAAGACCATGCGGATACCAGCAACCAGCTTTTTGCGGCGTACGCGCGCGGCAAGGACGCGAAAGAGCTGTCCGTAATACTCGGCGAGGCGGCGTTGTCCGATATAGACAAGCTTTACTCCAAGTTTGCGGATGCTTTCGAGAGCGAATATATCTCTCAGGGTTATGAAACCAACAGGACCATAGAGGAAACGCTTAATCTTGGCTGGAGGCTGCTTAAAATTCTGCCCGTAACGGAGCTTAAACGCATAAAGGATTCTTATATCGATAAGTACCTTCCGGCGGATGAGGAATAACAATGGCGCTGCTTAGAGTAAACCCCACAAGGATGCAGCTGACAAAGCTTAAAAACCGGCTTACGACCGCGTCCCGGGGACACAAGCTTTTAAAAGACAAACGCGATGAAATGGTGCGTATATTTCTTCTGCTTATACGCCGCAATAAGAAGCTTAGGCAGTATGTGGAGCAGGCGCTTGGCGTCGCTCTGCGCGGCTTTGTGCTGGCGCGGGTGGCAATGAGCAAAGAGGCCTTAGACGAAGCTTTGATATACCCCGTGCGCGAGGCGGAGCTTGCGCTCTCCCACGCAAATGTTATGAGCGTAAATGTGCCTAAAATAAGCTACGCCGAAAAAAAACAGGAACAAAGCTTTTTCCCATACGGCCTAATGAACACTTCTTCAGAGCTTGACCGCGCAACGGCGGAATTATCGCGGGTTCTGCCGCAGCTTGTTGAGCTTGCGGAGCTTGAAAAGACTTGCAACATGCTTGCGGACGAGATAGAGAAAACCCGCAGGCGCGTTAACGCTTTGGAATACGTTATGATACCGCAGCTTAAAGAGACAATAAAATACATACGCATGAAGCTGGACGAAAACGAGCGCGGCAGTCTTATAAGACTTATGAAAACCAAAGAGATGATAGCGAAAAGAGAAGTAAAGTAAGAGGGTTTGCGCCCTCTTATTTTGTATACAGTAAAATATACTTGTTTATATGCTTTCCTTTACACTGTTTTCAGTAATTTCAGTTTCACTTTTAGCCAATCCATACTTTTCAACGCTCCCAAACATGAACGTGAGAACGATGGTTAAAATACCGGCATTTACATATATCGTTATGTATGTAAAAACGGTTGTCCCCGGTACATATAAAAACTCCGAACTAAGCATTCCACTAATTACAAAAAAACCCCACAAGGCAATTAGAAAAGTCGCATTGATTATAATAAAAAGTTTATTATAAATATATTTTCTAACCAACCTGTACAAAGTGAAGCCGTAAGCAATTGCCATTAATGGGCATACAAATTGTATACTGTTTATTATTAAATCAAACATGCTACCATAAAATCCAAATGCCTTTGATACATAAGGTCTGAGCATTAAATACACATGCATAATAATAGTCAGCATTACAAAGCAGAAGGCCGATTTTGAGAATATAAGCAACGAATTTATTATTTTCTTCTTCAGTTTTTTTTGCATATTTAGGTTTCTACTTTTTATCATATTTTTAAACACTAACGCCAAAGCTATTGTCATTGGTGCAATTGTATTAACAGAAGTCAGTAAAAACTCGAAAATCAAAGAGTCGTCCAAAATATAATCAGCAAACATTTCTAAATAAAAAGCAACGCAAAATAAGATTATTAAAATTACAGCGTTTACTATCATAATCAGGAAGCACCGTTTATTGCTTTTAAAAAGCGAAAATAATAAATATGCATAGCCAATTCCCAAAAGAAACTGTGGAATATAAAATAAAAAGGAAATATAGATATAACTAAATACTGGGCTCTTATCTGGAATAACAATAATAAAACCTATAAAACTATTTACCCCCCAAAAAGCAATAAATAACGCCACAAAAGCAAATATATTTTTAAATATAATCTTCCACATTCCTTTCACCCTCCGATGCGCCTTATTGTTTTTATTATACATGCTGTTGTGCCAAATGTATATAATTGGCTTACGAGCTCAAAAAAGCCCCGCAATAAGCAGGGCTTTTGCCAAACTCCTTACATCACAAGCGTTCCGTCGTTGGTGTGCAAAATTATCAGTATATCCTCCTCAACGCCGGTTTTTACGTTAATGTAGATTATATAGTCGCGCCCGTTATACGAGCCGGTAAACTCCCAGCACAACCTCTCGGCGCCTGATTCCAGCGGTATAAGCGCAAGACGCGTTTTATTTATCTTTATGCCGCCGTTTATTTTCTCCCGCGCCTGCTCCTTTGTCAGTTCGGGCGTATCAAAGCCGCGGCTTTGATGGGACATTAAATAATTGTTGGCGTCAAGTCCGACAACCGTCTCCGTCGGTATATCCACCCAAACCTTTATCAAATCGGGATACAGCACAATATCTTTCTCCACCGGCGCTAAATTTATCAGCGCAAGACCGTTGTAGAACTGCGCGTAGCTGGGCGCGCTTTCGCCGTAGCCTTTATCACGCAAAAACTTTTGCGCTGCCAAAGAAAGCCTCTCGTATTTTTCGTCCGTTGGGACGGCGGAAATTCCGCCGTCGTGACCGCTCATAAACCAAAGAACTTTCCCGCCCTTCTTAGTTATAAAAATCCTAAGCCGCGTTCCGTCCTTTTCTGCTGCAAAATTATAACACGGTATATTGCCGTCGCATTCGCCTTCCGGTGAAAGCGCGTCCGATGAAATTTCCAAAAACTTAGCCGCCGCCCGCGCGGCCTTTTCTAACGTCACCTCGCCGCCGCTAAGCCCTTCGGGCCGCTTGTTTTCGGTGCTTTCCGAAAACGGCCCGTCATACATAAGACGCGGAAATTCCTGATTGGCAAAATCAATATTAGCGCCCTGCGCTTCCGTTTCCATGTACACGCTTGATAAAAACGCCGTATCGCCCGGATACGCGCCGTCGCGCCACACGGCGTCAAGAGAAGCGTAAATATCCCTGCACGAGTCGGCCAGCTTTTTAATCTCGTCAAAATTACCCTTGGTAAGCGTTTCGCCGAACGCGAGTTTGCGGGACAAAGCGCGGCAATAGTCGCCCGCCCTGTTTACAAACTGTGTTAATTGCTCCGTGCCCGAGAATGAAACGGGAAGAGCGGATATGGCCCCCTCCGTTTCTCCGGCCTGCCGCCAAACATCCACAAGCAGCATCTCGTGCTGACTTGGACCGCTTGATACCGCAAGCTTGTTCAGCTTGCCTTCCAGGCTTGACACGTCCGTAAGCAAATCCTCAAAAGCCCTCGTATAAATAGCGGACACTTGTCTTTTTAGTTGATTTCGCTCGTCATGCAACACAATTGCGTATACGGATAAACCGGCTATAAGCAGCCCCGCCGTCGCTATCGCTATCAGCTTATGAATTCTTTTCATCTTTGTCCTCCCTATTTGCAGAAAATATGCGTGCCTATTGTAATTAACACCGGTCTTGAGCGTATCCACTTGTTTTGCGTTTTAGCGGGATTGTAGAAAAACAACGCGCCTCCCGAAGGGTCCCATCCGTTTATCGCGTCACGCGCCGCCCTTAAAGCGGCAGAATCGGGCGCCATATTTATCTGGCCGTCATCAACAACGGAAAAGGCGCCGCTTTGATAGATAACCTTCGCCATTGTGTTGGGAAACTTAGAGCTTTTTATGCGGTTGAGCACTACCGCCCCAACCGCAACCATACCCTCGTACGGCTCGCCCCTCGCCTCGCTGTGGCAAAGCTGCGCAAGCAAATACACGTCTTTATCGTTGTTGCTGCCGCCGGAGTTTCCGGAACGCCCCGACGGCGGCGTAACTCCAAGCTTTTCAGCCGTCTGCGCGCCTACAACTCCGTCAACCGTAATTCTGTGCTTTCTTTGAAACGCTATAACCGCGTCCTGCGTTAAAGCGCCGAATTGTCCGTCAACCTTGCCCTTGTAATATCCCCAGTCGGAGAGCCTCCTTTGTATTTCCTTTACGCCGTCTCCGCTTGAACCCATTCTGTATGACGCCGCCGCAATATCACAACCGTAAGAAAAAACCGCAAGCAATATTATAAGAATTATCGCCAGCGGCTTTTTTAAGCTTTTCATTTT
The DNA here is from genome assembly GCA_964586785.1 of uncultured Christensenellaceae bacterium. GTDB lineage: Bacteria > Bacillota > Clostridia > Christensenellales > SZUA-584 > SZUA-584. The sequence continues at coordinate 71,634 of CAZPHS010000007.1, read as the reverse complement.
GTCTTCTCCTTAAGAGGGTTTCTAAACGGCCTATCCGAAAAGGCTTTTAAAAAGTTCCGCGAGAAAAGATGTGTATTCTACATCCTGTTCGTCAGTCTTTTCCAATTCGGTGATACACAGAGGCGGAAACATTACGCACCACCAGTTTTCGCCCTCACCCTCGCCAAGCGTTAACGAAAGCGCCTGATAGTCTCCTTCCGGGTATGTTTTTCCCTTATACGTTTTTTCGGGAAAATGAAACACGCCTACCTTTAAGTCCGTTTCGTACTCAAAGCCGCCGTCCGATAGCACCTTATCCGCCGTCTCTTTTATTGTCTCTAGGCTCTCCTCAATATATGCACGGGCGGAAGCCTGATTTTCGCATTTGCTTATTTTATCTTTTGTGGCATAAAGCACAGCATCACGCACGACAAGCTTTATCTTTTGATCTTTCGCGCTGTTTGAATTAGCTTTTATATGCAGCCGCAGCGGGGGCTCGGCGCACCCGCAAAACAACATAATTATCGCTAAGAACAAAGCGACAGCCATTTTCTTTTTACCGCCGTTATCACCTGACATATTTGTTATCCCTTCATCAATCGTCACAGAATATACACAAATTGATTATTGCCACCATGCACAAAAACTATTCATGTTAAAAAAGCGTATAAAAAAAGCCCGATGGGGGCTTTAATAGTTAATTTGTTTTTAAGGCGCCACTTATCTTATGTTTCGCCGCCTGTTTCGGATTCGGTTTTTCCTATTCTCACGCTTTCCGCAATGCTTTCAAGCAGTCTGCGCTGCTGTGGCGTTGATACCTCGTCCGTTTCCGACTTTGGATTAATAAGCGTATTATAGATATCAATATAAACAACACCCTTGGGAGCGTCGATTAAATATTCGAATCCGTGAAACTTTGCTTCCTCAAAATTTTCGGTAAAATCTTCGTAAATATACTCAAACTTTTTTGCCGCCATGCCGCCAATTTCGAGAGTTTGAACCTCTCCCGTATAATCGTCGCTGTATATAATAAGGCGTTCGTCAAGAAAATCATCCAGCGTTAAATATTGCTCGTCATACGCAAGGTAATAAACTTGGGCATATGCGGATATATTATCGGAAATTTTCAGCACCATAATATCCATATAAACAGAATCTTCCACCCAATTGTCCGGCACGGAAATTACAATATCCCCCTGCTGCGACTTTAGCGTCTTCGCAAGTACCGGCTCGTCTAAAGCCTGCGTGCCGCAGCCGCAGAAAAACGTTGACAATGCGTATAACAAAAACAGAACACACAATAATTTACGCATCAAATACCTTCCTTGATGAAATATTGTTATCAATTATAACACAAACGGATAATGATGTTTATTATTTTTTGATATAGCAAAAAAAGCGCCGTGTTTTATATTGATTCCGCGGGTTTATTTTAAATTGGAGCGTGCAATTGTTTTTATGCAATTGTTTGTGCTATAATTATTTTTGATTATAAGCGGAGAGTAAGTATGCGGCGTATAATGATTACCATAAAAGGCACGCAATCTGAAGGCGATAATAACGAACTTATAGAATTTGTCACCGAGGGGCGCTTTTGCCGGCTTTCGGACGGCTATCTGTTAGAATATGAAGAAAGCGCTTTAACCGGTATAAACGGCTGCACAACAAAGCTTACGCTTAAAAACGACAGCGTTATACTGCAAAGAAGCGGTTCGATTGATACTCATATGGTGTTCTCGCCGGGCAGCGTGTTTTCGGGCTTTTACTCGACGCCGGGCGGCACAATGAACCTAAGCGTATATCCGCTGCGTATCGAAAGCCGGCTAGGAGAGGATGACGGCAGTTTAAATCTCGAATACGAGATGACATCGGGAGAAATGTTTACGCAAAATAAACTGAGTTTATCGTTTAAACAAATGAAAGACAGCAAAAGCTAAACCCGTCTATGCTATATTTTAAACAATCAGAGGTGATAAAATGATTATTGACTGGCTCGGACACTCATGCTTTAAGATAACGCTTAAAAACGGTACCAGAATTTTGATTGACCCTTACGACGAAGCCACCGGATATTCACCCTCTCGTATTGAAACGGATATCGTTATTATCAGTCACATGCATCACGATCACAGCGATTTATCATACGTTACAGGCGACTATACGGTTGTAAACAAACCGGGCGGTTATAAATTCGGCGATTTAACTATTGAAGGGTTTAAAACATGGCACGATTGCGAGCAAGGAAAGTTGCGCGGCGAAAACACGGTTTTTTTACTCACCGTTAACGGTCTTCGGGTTTGCCATATGGGAGATTTGGGCTGTATGCCGGAAGATTCCGTGCTTGAAAAGCTTAAAGGAACGGAAGTGCTTATGGTACCGGTTGGCGGCAACTATACTATAGACGCTAAAGAAGCGCTTGCCGTTTGCGAGGCCATAGCCCCTAATATAATATTACCCATGCACTTTAAAACGTCCGCGACCAATATTGATATAGCGCCTTTGCACGAATTTCTTGAAATCGCGCGCAGCGATTACGATATTTCTCATCTTGGAAAGTGCCAAATGAAAATTGACAAGGCTTCACTTAAAAAGCGGACTCGCATAATGGTTATGGAATATCTATAAATATTTTTTTACTTATTTTTTGAAGGGGTTTTTTTTATGGCAACAAAGTTCATTTTTATTACCGGAGGGGTTGTCTCATCGCTCGGAAAAGGCATCACCGCCGCATCACTCGGGCTGCTGCTGAAAAGCCGCGGCTTTAAAGTTTCGCTGCAAAAATGCGATCCCTACATAAACGTCGATCCCGGAACAATGAGCCCTTTCCAGCATGGGGAAGTGTTTGTAACGGACGACGGCGCGGAAACAGACCTTGATATAGGTCACTATGAGCGTTTCACGGATGAAAACTCTTTCGCCGACTCTAACGTTACCACCGGAAAAGTTTACTGGCAGGTTATAACCAAAGAACGCAGAGGAGATTATCTTGGAGGAACGGTACAGGTTATTCCGCATATTACCGATGAGATAAAACGCCGTATTTATAACGTGGCCGGCAAATCGAAACCCGACGTGGTAATAACCGAGATAGGCGGTACCGTGGGCGATATTGAATCCCAGCCTTTTCTTGAAACAATACGCCAGATAAAGTGGGAAGTCGGTGAAGAGAACTGTATTTATATACATGTTACGCTTATGCCTTATCTTAGCAAGGTCGGGGAGCTTAAAACCAAGCCCACACAGCACAGCGTTAAGGAGCTTCGCACCATAGGCATAGAGCCGGATATAATAGTTTGCCGCAGCGAAATGGAATTAAACGATGATATAAAACGCAAGATATCGCTTTTTTGCAATGTCAGCCCCGCCAATGTGGTCCAGAATATAGACGCGCAATCACTTTATGAAGTGCCTATGCAGCTGCGTAAAGAAAAGCTTGACACTCTTGTATGCAAAAAATTAGGGCTGCCGGATGCGCCTTCCTATATGAAGGAATGGGAAGATATAATCAAAATACAAAAACAGCAAAAGCAAAAGGTGTCTATAGCCATAGTCGGCAAATATATTGAGCTGCACGACGCCTATTTAAGCATAGCGGAATCGTTAACGCACGCGGGAATAGCCAATAAGCTCGATATTGAAATTTTGTGGGTTAACGCGGTAGACCTTGAGGAGGCCTGCGATTTAAAAGCTGTGCTAAAGCGCGCCGACGCTGTAATAGTTCCGGGAGGGTTCGGAGAGCGCGGTATAGCGGGCAAAATAAAAGCGATACAATACTGCAGGGAAAACGGCGTGCCTTTCTTTGGCATATGCCTTGGTATGCAGCTCGCCGTTATAGAATTCGCCCGAAATGTTCTTTTATACCGCGAGGCCAATTCCACGGAACATTGTTCGGACACGCCGCATCCGTTTATAGACCTTATGCCGGAACAAAAAAAGGTTTCGGAATTGGGCGGCACAATGCGGCTTGGAAACTATAAATGCCGTCTTAACAAAGATACATTTGCATATGCGGCTTACGGCACAAAAGAAATTAACGAGCGCCATCGTCACCGCTATGAGTTTAACAATAAGTACCTTGAGGAAATAATAAAAAATGGTATGCGGGTGTCCGGCGTAAACCCCGATTACGGGCTTGTTGAAATTATAGAAATAGGCAGCCACCCTTGGTTTGTGGGCGTACAGTTCCATCCGGAGTTCAAATCACGCCCTATTCGCTCTCATCCGCTGTTTAAAGACCTTGTTGCCGCGGCAAAAAAATATAATGACGGCCGCACACACCGGGAGGAATAAATGACGCAGATAAAGGCCAGAAATTTTATTGAGGATATCATTGACGGCGATCTGGCAGCCGAACGTATCAGCGGTATACTGACGCGTTTCCCGCCCGAGCCTAACGGTTATCTTCATATAGGGCACGCCAAATCGATATGCTTAAATTTCGGGACGGCTATAAAATACAATGGAAAATGCAACCTGCGCTACGACGATACCAACCCGACAAAAGAAGACGACGAATACATACAAAGCATCGGGCGCGACGTCAAATGGCTTGGGTTTACGCCGTCCGCCGTCCTTTTTGCCTCGGATTACTTTGATTATATGTTCGAGCGCGCCATTTTGCTTATAAACAAAGGCCTTGCGTACGTATGCGATTTGTCGGCGGAGCAAATACGGCAATACCGCGGTACGCTTACCGAGCCCGGTAAAAACAGCCCGTACAGAGACCGCGGCATAGAGGAAAACAGGCGTCTTTTTTTTGATATGAGGGACGGCAAGTACGCGGACGGTCAAAAGGTTCTCCGCGCGAAAATTGATATGGCAAGCCCAAATCTTAACATGCGCGATCCGGTTTTATACCGCATTTTGCGCGCGTTTCATCACCGCACAGGCGATAAGTGGCTTGTTTATCCCATGTACGATTACGCGCACCCATTAAGCGACGCTTACGAAAAAATAACCCACAGCATATGCACGCTGGAATTTGAGGACCACAGGCCGCTTTATGACTGGGTGGTTATAAACTGCGAATGCGATCCCGCTCCGCGTCAATACGAGTTTGCGCGGCTTAACCTGACAAGAACAATAATGAGCAAGCGGCATCTTAAAAAGCTGGTTGACGACGGTCTTGTCTCCGGCTGGGACGACCCGCGTATGCCTACGCTGTCCGGTATGCGCCGCCGCGGTTACACGCCCGAAGCAATACACGATTTCTGCGAACGCATAGGCGTTGCAAAGTCCAACAGCGAAGTGGATTCGGGTTTGCTCGAGCACTGCGTCCGCGAGCATTTGGGCGCGACGGCTTGGCGCCGCATGGCGGTGCTTGAGCCTTTGAAGGTTATTATAGAAAACTACAACGGCGATGGAGAGTTTGTGTCGTCCGATAATCTTCCTAAAAACCCCGAAGCCGGCACAAGAAGCGTTCGTTTTTCTCGGGAAATATACATAGAGCGTTCAGACTTCGCGCTTGAACCGCCCCCAAAATTTTTCAGGCTGGCGCCTGGGCGCGAAGTTCGCCTTAAAGACGCTTACATAATCAAATGCGAGCGCGCGGAACGGGACGCGGAAGGAAACGTTACGGCGTTATACTGCAGTTACGACCCCGCCACAAAATCGGGCAGCGCCGCATCCGGACGTAAAGTAAAAGGCACCTTGCACTGGGCGGACGCCGCAAGCGCGGTTCCCTGCGAGGTACGCCTTTACGATTATCTGCTCAACGAAGGCGAGGGAGACTTTGCCGACAGGTTAAACCCCGATTCCGTAAAAATTATAACCGGCGCGCTCATAGAGCCTTCGGCGGCAAAAGCCGTTCCCGGCGAACGCTTTCAGTTTTTAAGGCAGGGATATTTCTGCGCGGATACCGACAGCACTCCGGATATGCCCGTATTCAATCTGATTGTGGGGTTAAAGGACAGCTACAAGGCGTAATGTTTTTATTTGAAAGGAGAATAAGCGGCGATACAGCCGCGTTTATACTATGACACAGGTAAGAACACGTTTCGCCCCAAGCCCAACCGGCTATCTTCATATAGGAGGTCTTCGCACGGCGCTGTACGCCTGGCTTTTCGCCAGAAAGAACAAAGGCGTTTTTATACTGCGCATTGAGGATACCGACACGGAACGCGAGGTCAAAGGCGCGAAAGAAGTTATTTATTCCACGCTTAGGCAAACCGGACTTTATTATGACGAGGGCCCCGATATAGGGGGCGGTTATGGTCCGTACATTCAAAGCGAGCGTACCGATATCTATAAAAATTATGCGCACAAGCTTGTAGAATGCGGCGCGGCGTACAGGTGCTTTTGCACAAAAGAGCAATTGGCGCAAAGACGCGAAGAAGCGCAAAAACGCGGCGAAACCTATACGTACGGCAAGCATTGCCTTGGTTTGCCGGAGCACGATATAAATAAACGCCTCAGCGCCGGCGAGCCTTACGTTATCCGCCAGAACATACCCAAGGAAGGCGAAACAACATATACAGACGCTGTTTTCGGCGATATAACCGTGCCGAATGCCGGTCTTGACGACAATGTGCTGCTAAAAGCGGACGGTATGCCGACATATAATCTCGCGAATGTTATAGACGACCACCTTATGGGCATAACGCACGTTATCCGCGGGGTTGAATACTTATCGTCCACACCCAAGTACAACCATATTTACCGCGCGCTCGGTTGGGACATACCTTCGTATATCCATTTGCCCGTTGTCAAAAAGGATAAGCAGCGCAAGCTCTCAAAGCGTCACGGCGACGCCTCTTTTGACGATTTTATAAAAAAAGGCTATTTAAAAGAGGCGCTGATAAACTATACGGCGCTTCTTGGATGGAGCCCCGGGGACGATAGGGAAATATTTTCGCTCGAAGAGTTAACGGAAGCTTTTTCGCTTGAGGGATTGTCAAAATCGTCCGCCGTGTTTGATGTTGACAAATTAACCTGGATGAACGCGCAGTATATACGCGCGTTACCGCAAAAAGATTTTATTGACAGGGCGATGCCGTATTTTAAGCGGGCGGATGTTTTAGGCTTTAACCTTAACGTTATAGCCGCGTTAATACAGCCAAGGCTGGAGCGGTTAACCGAGATACCCGAAAAGCTGTCTTTTCTTACCGTGATGCCCCCGTTTGATACGTCGCTGTATAAACACAAAAAAATGAAAACCGACGCGCGGTCATCTCTGCCCGTTCTTAAAAAAGCCAAGGCTTTGCTCGAAATTCTCGACGATTTTACGGTTGATTCGCTAAAGCAAAGCTTATCGGCGCTTGCGGAACAGCTAGGAATAAAAAGCGGGCAGCTGTTCTGGCCGCTTAGAATAGCGATCACCGGAACAAAAGTAACGCCCGGGGGCGCGGCTGAAATCGCGTATCTTCTTGGCAAGGACGAAACGCTGCGGCGTATAAACAGCGGAATATCGGCGCTTGAAAAATAAAAGCGCCGTATTATATATGGAACGGCGTACAAGATAAATAAATAATAACACCGCCGATGGCGCCGGCTATTATAAGCAAAAGCACAAAAAGCGCGCCGTTATTTTTTTTGTTCATAAACATGCTCCGATAATAAGTATAATAATTCCGCCGCTTATTATAGCAAAACTATTAACCGCAAACAATAAGCCAAAATAAATTTTAAAATAAACCGTCGATCCGCCCCAGATCGTCTATTGTAATCTGCTCCGCCGCCGGACTTACGGGCAAGCCCGGCATAGTTGTCATATCGCCCGCAAGCACAACTATATATCCGGCGCCGGCGGACAGTTTTATATTGCGCACCGTAAATATAAAACCGCTCGGCCGCCCAATCAAATACGGATCGTGCGAGAGCGAGTACTGTGTTTTGGCGATGCATACGGGGAGCCCGCCGTATCCGTTTTTAGCCAGCATGTCTATAGACTTAAACACGCCCGCGGAATAGTGGACTTCGTCAGCCCCGTATATTGTTTTGGCGAGTTTCGCTATTTTTACCGTAATAGCGTCTTCCAGCGCGTAGGGGTACCGCGGTTGTGTCTTTTTTGCAGCCCGAATAACTTCATTGGCAAGCAAAAGACCGCCCTCTCCGCCTTTTTCCCATACTTCCACGGGCACCGCCGCAACTTTACGCGCGCCGCACAGCTTTTGCACCAGTTCTGTTTCTTCCTGCGTGTCCGCGGAAAAACGGTTGATTGCCACAACAACCGGCAAACCGTAAAAATCCTTTATATTCTCTATATGTTTATCAAGATTCTGCATACCTTTAATAACAGCGGCCTCATCCGGTTCGGACAAATTCTTCTTGTCCTTCCCGCCGTGGCTTTTAAGCGCGCGTATTGTAACGACAATAACCACGCAATCCGGCCACAGGCCTGTCTGACGGCACTTAATGTCAAGAAATTTCTCCGCCCCAAGGTCTGCTCCAAAACCGGCCTCCGTTACCACATAGTCCGCAAGATGAAGCGCCATATTAGTCGCTATATAGCTGTTGCATCCGTGCGCTATGTTCGCGAAAGGACCGCCGTGCATAAGGCAGGGCGTTTTCTCCAGCGTTTGAACCAAATTTGGTTTTATGGCGTCTTTAAGCAGCGCTGCCATAGCGCCTGCCGCTTTAACCTCTAAAGCGGTTACGGGACGCTCGTCATATGTGTATGCAACCTTTATTTGGGAAAGCCTTTTTTTAAGATCGTGCATATCCCGGGCAAGACACAATACAGCCATCACTTCCGACGCGGCGGTTATATCAAACCCGTCTTCCCGCGGCATACCGTTGGCGCGCCCGCCAAGGCCGCACGTTATAAACCGAAGCTGCCGGTCGTTCATATCCATGCATCGTTTTATAGAAATCCGTCTTGGGTCTATACCAAGCTTGTTACCGTGCTGTATGTGGTTGTCAACAAGCGCGCAAAGAAGGTTGTTAGCGGCGGTTACCGCGTGTATATCGCCCGTAAAATGCAGATTAATATCCTCCATGGGCACTACCTGCGCATATCCTCCGCCGGCGGCGCCTCCCTTCATTCCAAATACCGGCCCTAAGGACGGCTCGCGCAGCGTTAGAAACGCCCTTTGACCGCAGCGCGACAAAGCGTCGGCAAGACCTATTGAAACGGTGGTTTTGCCTTCTCCGGCGGGCGTTGGGTTTATTGCCGAAACGAGTATAAGCCTGCCGCCGGCCTCGCCCTTCATTCTTTCCAGTATGGAAAGCGAAACCTTGGCCTTGTTATGCCCGAACGGCGCCAACTCGTTTTCCTGTATGCCTCCTTTTTTTGCTATCTGCGAAATAGGTTCAAGGCTTGCTTCTCGCGCTATCTTAAGGTCTGTTTTCATTGTTGTCTCTTTCTTTATGTATTTATGTTCGGTTTATCCCCAGTACTGATTTTACTTTGTTTGTTCTTATACATCAACCCGTCAATCTTAGTAAATATATCTTTCGGCCTTAAACCCAAAACATTATTAAAAAGATTATATCCTATAGAAAAATCCAGTTTATAAGCCGACGCGTTTTGCGAATTATAACGCACCACGTTTTCACGCAGCCTGCTTATTACGTGCTCAGTGGTTTTAATTGTGCATTCGTCAAGTATTATAAGAAACTCATCGCCGCCGTAGCGGGAGACAAAATCGCACTTGCGCACACTTTTTTTAAGCAGTGCCGCAGCGGCTATAATTGCCTTATCGCCTTCCGTATGCCCGTAAGTATCGTTAATCTTTTTAAAATTGTCTATATCAAGCATCAACGCGGCGAAACTTTCAGTCCTGCCGGACGCAAGCAAATCTTTTACATAATCATCGAGGCATTTGCGGTTATAAAGGCCTGTCAAATGGTCAATATTCATTTTTTCGCCCAGCGCGTAAAGCTGTATAATAAGCAGCCCCACTGCCGCGCTTGGCCAAACCAGCCGTACATACAGCATGTGCTGAGCAAACCCCGCCGCGGCTATAATAAGAGGAAGTATAAGCAAAAGGTAGTATTCTTTCTGCGGCATACTTTGTTTGCTTCGCCAAATAATAAACATGCCAAACGCGACATAACAGCCCGTCGCAATGCCTATAATATATAAAAACCCGCTCGGATGAAAAATGTTGTCTTGTGAAACGGCAAACAAATAATCATCTGCAAAGTTAAGTATTAACAGTATTGCCACCGCGGCAAGCGGAAGGCTAAGAAGCACATACCCGCGGGGTTTAAGCCTGCGTCCCTGGCGCAGAGCGCAAAACAACACCCAGAAAAAACAAAACAACACTCCCGCAAAGGCAAGGAAGGTATAGCAGAAATAAAGCGCCGTATTAATAAGATGCCCTTCCGGCTTACCTGTCAAAATAACCGCCGCCGTTTCAAAACACAGCAGCAGCATCGCGCAGAAAATCAAGGCGCGAAAAAGCAGCTGACGCGCCTTGCCTATACTGTCGGTTTTTGATGTACAAAATACTATTATAAGAATAACCAGCGACATTATATTAATATCATATTGTGCAAACATAAAGCTATTCTTCCTGCTTTTTGGCAGTATTTGCGTTATCGCTATTATATATTCTTTTGCGCAAGTAAGCAATCTATCATTATGCCTATTATCTTTTAATAGGTCGTATCGTTTATCAAACATACCATTTTGGGCAAAATATTAATATGCGCGGCTTAACGGGCATTTTTTATGGTTGCCGGCATATTATTAAAAACGAGGTGTTAATATGGCTCAAAGACACATGTTCCCCGGAAACAACACCAGCATCGGCTTTTATTCATATTATAACCACATTGTGCCGCGGCGGGAATCAAACCGTTTTTTTTGCTTGAAAGGCGGCCCCGGGACAGGCAAATCAACATTTATGAAGAAAATTGCCTCGGGCGTTGGCGACGCCGGCTTTGATGTGGAATTTTTCCGTTGTTCGTCAGACCCCGATTCTCTTGACGGCATATTTGTTCCCGCGCTTAAAGCCGCCGTCGTCGACGGCACCGCCCCGCATATTATTGATCCAATCAGCCCGGGGGCGGTTGACGAGATAATAAACCTTGGCGATTATTGGGACACGCGACCGATAAAAGATAAAAAACGTGAAATAATACAATGCGGCGCGGAAATAAAACGTCTTTTCAAACGCGCTTATAAATACATGGCCGCGGCGAAAAACATAATGGACGATATTACGGAAATATATGATAACGCCGAAAATAGAGCGGGCGCTTATATTGAAGCGCAAAACATCGCCGACGCGCACTTTAATAACAAGCCGGAAGGAAAACTCGGCAAAAAAAGAAAGCTGTTCGCCACCGGCGTAACGCCCTCCGGAATAATAAGCCTCGCGGACACGCTGACGGACGGCTCGTATAAAGTATATACCGTTAATCACGGTTTTGGCGGCATCGTCCCGCAGCTTCTCGCAAGCGTATCTTACGAGGCGTTTATAAGAGGAATCGACGCGGAAATTTACTACTGCCCTATGGCGCCCGAAGAACGGATAGAGCATGTTATAATACCATCATTGAAACTCGCTGTTATGTCAAATAACGAAGCCTTCAATGCGCGCGGCGGAACGGCAATAGAGCTTGACAAATACAAAAATGCCGCTTTAATAGATGAACAAAAGGCCGCGGTTGATTTTGATATGCTAAGCTACAAAATGCTTCTTAACGCCGCCGTCGCATCTTTGAAAGGCGCAAAGGAGCTTCATGATGTTCTGGAGGGATATTACGCGCCCCATATGGATTTCGAAAAATCAGACAGAAAGGCGAAAGAGGTATTAAACGCTATACTTGAGTGTTCCGCGCGGCGGTAAGTTTGGTTGAAAAGCAAAACGTCCGGACGATAATTATATCGCCCGGACGCCTTAAATATATCAAAGAGCCGAAAGGCTCATTCGCACCTTGGCTTCATTGTCGGGAATAGTATAACGTCGCGTATGGACGCGCTGTCCGTAAACAACATGACAAGGCGGTCTATACCTATGCCCATGCCTCCTGTAGGCGGCATACCGTATTCCAGGGCGTTAATATAATCCTCATCCATAACATGCGCTTCGTCGTTGCCCTGAGCCCGCTGTTTGCACTGCTCCGCAAACCGCGCCCTCTGATCCGCGGGGTCGTTAATCTCCGAGAAAGCGTTGGCAAGCTCCCGTCCCGTAATAAACAGCTCGAACCTTTCGGTAAGCCATGGCTCGTCCGTCCGTCTTTTGGCCAAAGGAGATACCTCAACAGGATATCCGGTAATAAATGTTGGCTCTGTAAGCTTGTTTTCCACAAAAGCTTCAAAAGCCGCGTATAAAAGCTCTCCGCGCGTTTGCGGTTTATCTGTTTCCTCCAGCCCCAAACTTTTGGCAATATCGCGCGCGGTTTCATCCGTGCAGTCCGAAAAATCCGCTCCGGTATATTCTTTTACCGCATCAACCATAGATATTCTTTTCCATGGAAGAGTAAAATCCACGCGGCTGCCCTGATACTCTATTTTTACAGCGCCTAAAAGCTTGTTCGCGCAATGACAGAATATATTCTCGCAAAGGTCCATCATGTCGTCCACATTTGCGTAAGCTTGGTAAAGCTCTATTGTTGTAAACTCCGGGTTGTGTTTAACGGACATCCCTTCGTTCCTGAATATACGCCCAATCTCGTATACTTTCTCAAAGCCGCCGACAATAAGGCGCTTCAAATGCAGCTCTGTCGCAATGCGCAGATACATATCAATATCAAGAGTGTTGTGGCGGGTTTTAAACGGACGCGCCGCCGCCCCGCCCGCTTCGCTTAAAAGCACAGGCGTTTCAACTTCTATGTACCCTAAACCGTCAAGGTAATCGCGTATTTCTTTTATTATGCGGGAGCGCAGCAAAAAAGTTTTTTTCACTTCCGGATTAACTATCAAATCAACATAGCGCTGCCGGTATCTTAAATCGGTATCCCTAAGACCGTGAAACTTTTCCGGCAGCGGTATAAGCGATTTCGCAAGCAAAACAAAGGTATGCACCTTAACGGAAATCTCGCCGGCGTTGGTTTTAAAAACTTCCCCTTCCGCGCCTATTACATCGCCTATGTCAAGCTTTTTGAATGCGGTATACGGCTCGTCCCCTACAATATCTTTGCGGACATAAAGCTGTATCTGCCCGTCAAAGTCCTGTATATGCGAAAAACCGGCCTTGCCCATAACGCGTTTAGACATTATCCTGCCCGCGATTTTGACGTTTTTGCCCTCAAAGCGGTCATATCCGCATAGAATATCGGAAGAACTGTTGGTTTTATCAAAACGGGTAAACGAAAAAGGGTCTTGACCCTGACGGCGCAGTTCGTCAAGCTTATCTCTTCTTACCGATAGAATTTCGCTGAGTTGTTCCGGTGTTTGAATATCGTCCATCAAGACCCGCCCTGCTTCTTTATTTCAAGAACCTTCAATATAAAACTGCCGTGAGGTGTTATAACCTCCGCGATATCGCCCACCTTTTTACCTATAAGAGCGACACCAACCGGCGATTCATTGGAAATACGGTTCCTGTCCGCGTCGGCCTCCACTGAGCCCACAATCAAATATTCCGCTTCCTCATTATACTCGGTATCAAGTATCTTAACCGAAGTTCCTATACCTACGGCGGATGTGTCTATGTCCGTATCGTCAACAATAACGGCGTTTCTCAAAAGCTTTTCCAGCCGCGCGATTTCTGTTTCAACCCGAGCCTGTTCGTTTTTCGCTTCGTCATATTCGGCATTTTCAGAAAGATCTCCAAATGCCCGGGCTTCTCTTATCTGCTCGGAAATCTGCGCCCTCCTAACGGTTTTAAGGAAATCAAGGTTTTCCTGCTTTTCACGTAAACCTTCCTTTGTGAGTATGACCTGCTCGTTTGTCATGTACGCCTCCAGAAAATATAACTCGTTCGCTTAGATAATATGTGCTTTTTATACGTCATTATACAAGCAAAAGCTTCCGTATCAGACCGTTATTACCCCGTTTTTATAATATGGTGATTATATGGCAAGCAAAAATGGTTGTCAAGATGATAAACTTATATGCCAAACTTCTTTAAGGCAGTATACAAGCGCGGAAAGATATATTATACTCTGTTTAGCAAAAATATCGTCGTTTGGGCAACGCTTGCGTTTGCAGCCTGCGATGCATATAATGTATAAAAAAGTTTGTTATTTTTTTAACATAGTTTATATTATGAATTGCAAAGATTCCATCAGGAGGTATACCCATGAAGATTTATAACTTCTCCGCAGGCCCCGCCTGCCTGCCAAAAGCCGTGCTGCGGCAGGCGCGTCGGGAGCTTATGTTTTACGGCGAAAGCGGCATGTCGGTTATGGAAATGAGCCACCGCTCCGCGGATTACGAAGAAATTCACGAAAAGGCAAAGGCGGATTTGCGTAAGCTGCTGTCAATTCCGGATAATTACCATGTGCTTTTTATACAGGGCGGCGCGTCTATGCAGTTTTCTATGGTGCCTGTTAATCTTATGACCGAACACCGCCGCGCTTATTACGTTAAAACGGGCGAGTTCGCAAAAAAGGCGCTGGCCGAGGCAAAAAAACTGGGCGGCGTTATGGTGCCCGCTTCTTCTGAAGACAGGGCTTTCGCGTATATTCCGGAGTTAAAAAAAGAAATGTTTACGGAACCCGCGGATTACGTTCATATAACGCAGAACAACACCATATACGGCACCCGGTACACAAAGCTTCCCGATACCGGCGGCTTGCCTATAGTTACCGATATGTCCTCAAACATATTGTCTGAAAAAATAAACGTAAGCGATTACGGGCTTATATACGCGGGCGCTCAAAAAAACATAGGCCCCGCGGGCGTAACGGTAGTAATTATACGCGAAGACCTTGCGGGCAAGGCGCCGGAGAATACTCCCTCTATGCTTGACTACGGCGTATATGTTAAAAACGATTCGATGTATAATACGCCGCCAACCTACGGCATCTATATTTCGGGTCTTGTTTTTTCTCATTTGCTTAAAAACGGCGGTATCGAAGCTATGCAGGCGTATAACGAGAAAAAAGCGGCTTTGCTTTATGATTATCTCGACAGTTCGTCGCTGTATAAAGCCACCGCCGATAAAAAAGACCGTTCCATTATGAACATAACTTTTGTAACGGGCGACGCCGCTCTCGACAAAAGATTTGTCGCCGAGGCTAAAACTTATGGAATTGTTAATATTAAAGGCCACAGAAGCGTAGGCGGTATGCGCGCAAGCATCTATAACGCCATGCCTGTGGAAGGCATAAAAAAGCTTATAGAGTTTATGAAGGATTTTGAAAGAAAAGCGTAGCCGCTTTAATTTATAAGGGGATTAGATTATGTTTGAAATAAAGAAAATGAACGCTATTTCCGACGCCGTTAATAATTATCTTCCTAAAGATAAATATCAAATAAGCGAGAATTGCCAAAATTATGATGCGATTCTCGTAAGAAGCGCGAAATGTCACGATATGAAGTTTTCCGAAAATCTTATTGCCATTGCAAGAGCGGGCGCCGGCGTAAACAATATTCCCGTTGACGAATGCGCGAAAGAGGGTATAGTCGTTTTTAACACCCCGGGCGCCAATGCCAACGGAGTAAAAGAATTGGTGCTGGCGGGTATGCTTCTGGCAAGCCGGCATCTTATTGAAGCCGTAAAATGGGTCAAAACGCTGCGCGGCAAAGGCGACGAGGTTTTACCGCTTATCGAACAGGGCAAAAAACAATTCGTCGGGCCGGAGCTTGCAAATAAAACTCTCGGCGTTATAGGTCTTGGCGCAATAGGCGTTATGGTGGCGAACTCCGCGCGCGCCCTCGGTATGGCAGTTACGGGTTACGACCCGTATATTTCTGTCGAATCCGCGTGGGGGCTCGACCATGACGTTAAGCGGGCGGTCAGTTTAGACGGCCTTCTTGCCGATTCGGATTATATCACGCTGCACATACCTCTTATGGACAACACCAAAAGCTTCATCGACACTGCCGAATTCTCAAAGATGAAAAACGGTGTTGTGCTGCTTAATTTCGCGCGAAACGGGCTTGTTGATTACGACGCGCTTATTAACGCTCTTGATGCGGGGACGGTAAAGCGATACGTTACCGATTTCCCAAGCGGACAGCTTCTTGACGACGAGCGTATAATCTGTATACCGCATCTTGGCGCGTCTACGCCGGAATCCGAGGAAAATTGCGCACGTATGGCGGCAAAACAGCTTAAAGATTATTTGGAATCGGGTATTATAGTAAATTCAGTCAACATGCCCGCAATTGATTTGCCGTTCACCGGAAAATTCCGAATTGCGGTTATACACAAAAACATTTCGGGCATGGTAGGAAATATGACCGCTCTGCTCGCGCAGTCCGGAGCGAACATTACCGATATGGTTAATAAGTCAAAGGGCGGTATAGCTTACACAATGATAAACCTTGACGAGATAGTGCCTTGCAGCACGGTAGAGAAAATAAAAAGCATAAACGGCACCATACGCACGCGTACCTTTTCAAAATAGCGGCGGCAATAACAATATACCAAGGAGACATAATGGCAACAATACTGATGGCGGACGGCGGCAAAATAGAAATAGAATTGTATGAGCGCGAAGCTCCCATAACAACGGCTAACTTTAAAAGCCTTGTTTCCAAAGGGTTTTACGACGGGCTTTGTTTCCATCGCGTTATAAGCGGTTTTATGATACAGGGCGGGTGTCCCAAAGGAGAAGGCACCGGCGGCCCGGGGTACGCAATAAGGGGCGAATTTTCGGCAAACGGCGTTGATAACCCAATAAGCCACGAGCGGGGCGTTATATCGATGGCGCGCTCGTCCGATTTTGATTCCGCGGGTTCCCAGTTTTTTATTACGCATGGAGACGCAAAATTTCTTGACGGGCAATATGCGGCGTTCGGTCGGGTAACGTCCGGCATAGATGTTGTAGATTCTATAGCGGCGCGGGAGACGGACGCGTCCGACAAACCGCTTACGCCGCAGATAATAGAGCGCATAACTTTAACGGACGACGAGGCTGTAACAATAACAAAATAATTAAAGGTTTTTATCGCGCAAGCTACACGTTAAACTTAAACAGCGTAACATCGCCGTCGCGCATAACGTATTCTTTTCCTTCCTGCCGGACAAGCCCGCGCGAGCGAGCGGCTTGCATATCGCCGCATTCACGCAAATCGTCAAACGATACTATTTCGGCGCGTATAAAACCGCGCTCAAAATCGCTGTGTATCTTTCCGGCCGCCTTGGGAGCTTTCGTGCCGCGCCGTATAGTCCATGCCCGCACTTCTTTTTCGCCCGCCGTTAAAAAGCTGATTAAGTCAAGCAGCCTGTAGCTTTTTTGTATAAGCGCTTCAAGGCCGCTTTGACCAACTCCTATCTCATGCAAAAATGCAGCCCTATCCTTGGGTTTTAACGCCCAAAGCTCTTCTTCCAGCCGCGCGCAAAGCGTCAGCACCTCCGTGCCCTGATTCCTCGCGAAGTTTTGCAGGGACTGCACAAAAGGGTTCTCGTTCGGGGCGGCGGCGTCCGCATCGGCAATGTTTGCCGCGTAAAGCATAGGCTTTGACGTCAATAGAAATAATTCGTCGATTATAGCGCGCCGCACCTTGTCAAGCGCTATCGCGGAAGCGAAAACGCCTTCTTCAAGCTTATTCTTAACATATTTTAAAACCTCGCATTCGGCGGCATATTTCTTATCACCGGTCTTTATCATTTTTTCGCTGCGCGCAAGCCGCTTGTCAATCGTTTCAATGTCGGCAAACAGCAGTTCAAAGTTTATTGTTTCCGCGTCTCGGACGCTGTTTATGCTCCCGTCTATGTGCGCCACGTCGTCGTTCTCAAAGCAGCGCACAACATGTAGCACCGCGTCCACCTCGCGTATATGCGATAAAAATCTGTTGCCCAGCCCTTCTCCGCGGCTTGCCCCCTTGACAAGTCCCGCTATGTCAACAAATTCTATTACCGCGGGCGTAAACTTGGCCGGATTATAAAGTTCCCGCAAAAAGTCCATACGCTTATCGGGAACCGGCACAACCCCAACATTTGGGTCTATTGTGCAAAAAGGATAGTTTTCACTTACGGCGCCCGCTCCCGTAAGCGCGTTGAACAACGATGATTTTCCCACATTCGGCAGCCCTACAATTCCAAGTTTCATACCGGCCTCTTTTTATTTAATCAAACGTCATTATATTCCCGACCGGGCGTATTGGCAATACTACCCGTACAATAACCCGCTTGTTTGCGGTTGTAACATAACGCAAATAGTAGTAGAATAAATAAAAATCGAAACATTATGTTACCGTATGTATTAGCTTACGGTTTAAACGGAGGGCGACAGTGGCAAAAACAATTGCGGAAATAAACGAAAAGCTCAGGCAGGGAAAAGCCGTGGTGTTTACCGCCGAGGAGGCCGTGGCAATGGCTGCCGAGCGGGGCGTTTCCGAATGCGCAAAAAAGATAGACGTCGTAACCGCGGCGACATTCGGCGCAATGTGCTCGTCCGGCGCCATGCTTAATTTCGGTCATTCGGAGCCTCCCATACGCATGAGCGAGATTACGCTTAACGGCGTTGAGGCTTACGGGGGATTAGCCGCGGTAGACACCTATATAGGCGCGACGCAGCCCGGAAAAAATACCGGAATAGAATACGGCGGAGCGCATGTAATAGAAGACCTTATTGCCGGAAAAGAAATCGAACTGTGCGCGCAATCGTGCGGTACCGATTGCTATACCCGCAAATATATACATACCAAAATAAAGCTTGAAGATATGAATCAGGCGTATCTTTTTAATCCGCGCAACGCCTATCAGAATTATTCGGCGGCGACAAACACAACCAAAAAAATTAAAAAAACTTATATGGGCACTTTGCTCCCCAATATGGGCAATATAACATATTCCACCTCCGGCGCTCTCTCGCCTCTGCTTAAAGACCCAAAGCTGCGCGCAATTGGTATAGGCACCCGTATTTTGCTGTGCGGAGGCGAAGGCTATGTTGTTTATGAGGGCACGCAGGCGGTAAACAGGGCAGCCCGTCTTGAAAACGGAGACATGCATTACGCGGGCTATACTCTCGCGCTTATTGGCGACTTGAAAGGAATGAAAAGCGAGTATATAAAAGCGGCGGCTTTTGACGGCTACGGGACGTCTCTTTATATAGGCATAGGTATTCCTTTGCCTGTGCTTGACGAAGATATGATGGCGGATCTTGCGGTTCCGGACGATAAGCTATACACCTATATATGCGACTACGGGGTAAGCTCGCGCACGCGCAAATCTCTCGGGCGCGTCTCATACGCGCAGCTGCGTTCCGGAGAGGTTGAAGTTTGCGGCAAAAAGATAAAAACCGCGCCACTCTCGAGCCTTTTTAAGGCGCGGCAAATAGCGGGAGAACTTAAAGAAAAGCTTTTAAGCGGCGCTTTTATTATGACGCAGCCGGCCGCCGCGCTGCCGTTTCGGGAAAGCGTGAAAGTGCTTAACACGCCGGAGGAAAAGATAGATGGAAAATAAACGTATCAAAATAGGTCTGGCGTTTCCGCCGGAAAAAACTGATAAGCCGATTGTCACCAATCTTGTGCGTTACGGCATAAGCTTTAATATACTAAAGGCCACCATATCCCCCGGGAAGACGGGGCATATAATACTCGAGCTTGAAGGCAAACCGGGCGATATAGACAAAAGCTTGGAATACCTAAGCAGCCAGGGTATAAGCGTTAAAACGTATAAGGACAGCGTTATCCGCTACGAAGATAAATGTATGCACTGCGGAATATGCACGTCCGTGTGTCCTTCGGGCGCGCTTGTTATGAACAAGCAAACCTGGGAGCTTGAGTTCGATATGGATAAATGTCTGCTATGCGGACACTGCGTACATGCTTGCCCCGCACGCGCCATTAAGACTTTTGACGAAGAAATACTTTGATTATACCGGCCGCGACGAGTACAGGCGAAAAATAGCCTCGGACGGTCTTGTCTGCTGGCATACGCAGCACAAGCAGACCGAGCTTTTTATTTGCGCCGAAAAACTGCTTGATTCGCAGGCGCTTGACACGGTTATAAATTTGCGCGAGGAACTGGATTCTTATATAAAACGTCATCGCGAATTTGCGGAAAGCTTTAAACCGGTAAAACCGAAAAAAGACGCTCCGAAAATTGTTCTTGATATGTGCTCCGCGGCATATGCCGCCAAAGTAGGCCCCATGGCGGCGGTTGCCGGCGCTTTTGCCGCGTATACCGGATACGCGCTGCTAAAAAAAACCCGCCAGTGTATAATTGAAAACGGCGGGGACATTTATATTAAAACCGACAAGCCAAAAACCGTGGCGATATACGCCGGAAAAAGCCCTTTGAGCATGAAAATAGGATTAACCGCGGATTCCGGCGCCGCGCCGCTCTCAATATGCACCTCCGCGGGAACGGTAGGTCATTCGGTAAGCTTCGGCAACGCCGACGCGGCGGCGGTGGTATCGCGCGACGCCTGCCTTGCCGACGCGTGCGCAACACGCCTTGGCAACGAAATAAAAACGTCCGCCGATATAAAACGCTCTCTTGAGACGATTATAAGCATAAAAGGCGTTATTGGGGCGGTGGCAATTGTCGGCGGCGATTGCGGCGCGGCGGGCGATATACGCTTAGAGAGGCTTTAAGGGCTGATTGATTTTTATATGATATAGATGTAGTATTAACGTACAGATGATAAATAATATGCGCGAAACAATAGAAAAAGCGGCAGAAGCAATTAAAGGAGGCGGTATTGTCGGCATACCAACCGAAACAGTATACGGCCTTGGCGCAAACGCTTTTAACGGCGACGCGGTATCGGCAATATTTGCCGCAAAAGGAAGGCCGCAGGATAACCCGCTTATAGTGCATGTGGACGGCGTTATAATGGCGCGCCAGCTTGGTATTTTTAATAAAAACGCGGAAGCTCTCGCCAAAAGCTTCTGGCCGGGGCCGCTTACGCTGGTGGTTAAAAGCACGGGCGCCGTTCCGTCCGTAGTAAACTGCGGGCTTGAAACGATAGCTCTGCGTATGCCCGACTGCGATATTGCGTTAAGCCTTATATCCGCCGCGGGCGTTCCTATTGCCGCTCCCAGCGCCAACAAATCGGGAAGCCCGAGCCCCACAAGCGCGGCTCATGTGCAAAAGGATTTCGGCAATCAGTTTTTGATTATAGACGGGGGAGAATGCGATATAGGCATAGAATCGACAGTTATCGATATCACTTCAAGCATTCCCGTTATACTGCGCCCGGGAGCCGTAACGAAGGATATGATAGAATCCAGCATAGGCGCCGTGCAAAGCGTCAACGCGCTGGAACCAAATACGCATAAGTCTCCGGCGTCCCCGGGCATGAAATACCGCCATTACGCGCCTCTGGCGCGGGTAACGGTGGTTGAAGGCGATGCGAGCTCAACCATAGAAGCAATAAAATATCTTTACGATAAAACCATGAAAAAAGGCGGAAACCCGCTTGTTATGGCGTCGCGCGAAAATAAAAGACATTACGGGCAAAGAGACGTTTTAATAACGGGCGGCAAAGACAATGCCGCCGAAACGGCTAAAAATCTGTATTCTTTGCTGCGCAAGGCGGATGATATGTCGTATACGCATATCTATTTTGAGGCGGTTCCCAAAGCGGGCGTCGGCTACGCCGTTATGAACAGAATATATAAGGCGGCGGCATATAATATAGTGAAGGTTTAGGAGGAAAGTCCATGAACGTTCTTTTTGTATGTACGGGCAATACATGCAGAAGCCCCATGGCGGAAGGGATAGCCGGCGACGCGGCAGGCAAAAGCGCCCGTTTAAAAAACATGGCGTTTAAATCTGCCGGAACGTTCGCGTGCGAGGGTGCGCCCGCTTCCGAAGAAGCGATAAGCGCGCTTGCCGAAAAAAAGCTTGATTTGAGCAGGCACAGGGCGCGGCAGTTCTCCAAAGAGCTGGGGGAATGGGCGGATTTAATACTTGCCATGGAGGCGCGCCATATAGAAGAAATGGAAGCTATGGCCCCCGGGCAGGCCGATAAAATGCACACTCTGTTAGGCTTCGCGGCGGAAGCAGAAGGTTATCCCGGCGAATCAGGCTGCAACATACTTGACCCGTACCGCGAACCGATTGAGTTTTACCGCAAAACGCGCGATCAAATCGCAAAGGCAGTTGATAAAACGCTGAGGCGTATAAAAAAACAACAAAAATAATGTGCGGGCGACCGCTTATTTTTTTACGGTTATGTTGTCCTTGGCGGCCGCGGCGGTGTATAATGCTTTTGGTGAGGGAAGGGGCCTTTTCAATGCGTTTTATCAAACCGCTGTTTTTATCATGCATATTAATAACGCTTGTTTCATGCGCGCCCGCACCGGCTTTCCAGCCCACGGCGGAGGAATATACCGACGCGCTTTCAAATATGGACTACAACGCCATGTGGGATTTGTGCGAACCGGCCATATCTATCGACAAAGATACTTTCATACAAAAATACGAAGCCATTTTCTCGGGGCTGGGCGTAACCGGCATAACAGTAAACAATCTTACGGAGGTTGATGAAAACGGGCTTTTTAGTTATTCCGCGGTATATCATACAAAAGACTACGGGGACTTTTCCGATAATTTTAGCTTAAAAATAATCCCTATGTCAGATAATAACCGTGTGTATTGGGACTATTCCCTCATCTTTCCGGAGATGGACGCCGGATACAGCGTCTGGGCAAAAACGCTTAAGGCCGCACGCGGCGAGATGTTCGCGGCGGACGGCAGTCTTATGGCGGACAATTCGTATGCCAAAACCGTTTATATGGACGTTGGCAAGGTTGCGAACATAACGGACGTAGCAGCCGTACTGGAGCCCTTAACCGGATTAACCAACACCGAAGCGATGGAGCTTTTTAACGACGCGCAGCAAAAGGGCGAGAAAATCAAAACGCTCGGCGCTTTTCCCGAGCTTACGGAAGAACAGCAACAGAATATATTATCCGTTCCGGGGCTTGGCATTGATGACGGTATGTACACGCCCGTACGCGAATACCCTTTGCGTAAAAGCGCCTCTCATATAACAGGATATACTGGCGGCGCGCCAAAAGACAAGCTGCCGGAGGGTTACGCCGCGTCGGACAAAATAGGACTGTCGGGGCTTGAATCTGCCTTTGAGACGCAGCTTCGCGGCAAAGACGGCAAAATAGTATATATTGAAGATAATTTCGGAAAAAACGTTAAGACGCTTTTTAAACAGCCCGCGGAGCAAGGCTCGGATTTGTGGCTGACAATAAACCCCCGTCTGCAGCAGAAAGCTTACGAGCTTTTAAGCGCAAACCTTCTTCAAGACCAGGCGGGCGTTGCTATTGTTATGGACGCGTCCAACGGGTTTATCGAAGCTATGGCGTCGTACCCCTCTTTTGATAATAATTTATTCTCATACCCCATACCCGAGGATACATGGAACGAGCTGATTAACGGCAATAAACCGTTTTTATCGCGCGCCACACAAGAATGGTATCCGCCGGGCAGCGTTATAAAGCCTTTTGTGGCGGCGGCGGCGCTGCGGGAAGGCGTTATAACTTCGGATACGGAGTTTGACGGCGAAATTATAGACAACAAATGGACTCCCGACGAAAGCGGATGGGTTTTTCCGCCCATAACGCGCGTATATGGTTCCGGTTCACCGATAAAGCTTTCCAACGCGCTTATACATTCCGATAACATATTTTTCGCTTTTACGGCGTTAAGGCTTGGCGAAGACGCTATATTTGACGCGCTGCGCGGCTTTGGGTTTGACGAGGCGGTTCCTTTCGACCTTCCGTTAAAAAAGGCAAACCTTATTAACCCCACCAGAAACATAACCCGAAAGATTGTTGCGGATATGGGGTACGGGCAGGCCGATCTTCTTATAACGCCCGTTCAGCTTGCCGCCATGTATACGGCGTTCGCCAACGGAACCGGAGATATGCTCGAGCCCATACTTGTGCAAAAAATATGCCGTACCGAAGAAACCAATTACACGACTCTTTTGGAGCGTGAAGCGACAATATGGAAAAGCGGCGCCGTAAAACAAAAAAACCTTGATATTCTGCGCCCTGTTCTCTCCGACGTGGTGCGCAGCGGAACCGGAAAGCCCGTGCGCATTGGCGGCGTTAATATAGCCGGAAAAACAGGCACGGCGGAAAAGGACAGCAATAAATCACGCGAAATATCGTGGTTTGCCGGATACTGGACGGAGGGCTATTATAACAGACTGGTTGTTGTTATGGTTGATGTGAACTCCGGCGAGGGTGAAATCAAATTCGATATCGCCAAAGCTTTGCTTTCACCGTAATAGGATTTAAGTATGTGCTTACAGATAAAGTATGATATACTAAATACAAACTAATTGGAGATGTTATGATTACAAGCGTTTTTATTCCCGGCAATCAGGATATAAGCGAGCCTTTCGCCATTCGCAGGGAAGTGTTTATAAATGAGCAGAATATTTCGGAAGATCTGGAGTTTGACGGGCTTGACGGGCAGGCGCTTCATCTTGTTATATACTCGGACGAGCAGCCCGCGGCGACAGGACGCATATGGCACGACGGTGATTTTCATATAGGACGTCTCGCGGTGCTAAAACGCTTCCGGCGCCAAAAGCTTGGAGACCTCGCGCTAAGGCTGCTGCTTTATAAATCTTTTTCTTCGGGCGCGGAAAACATAATAATAAGCGCGCAGACATATATAACGCATTTTTATAAAAAATTCGGTTTTAAAGAGTTTGGCGAAGAATATATAGAAGCGGGTATACCCCATATGTCAATGAAGGTTTCAAAAGATAATGTAATATATCCATCCGGTTGCCGTGGTTGTGATAAATAGCGGCGGTATAAGTATCGGGCAAAGGTAAAGCGCTTATGAGAATGGACCTGCATGTACATACCACATTTTCGGACGGTGATTTAACGCCGGTTCAAACAGTCCAAAAAGCCATTGCCGCGGGGCTTGACGCCGTGGCAATAACCGACCACGACGAATGCCGGGCGCCGGGTACGCTTTCCTCTTTTTCCGGCATAGGCGTTATCCCCGGGATAGAACTTTCTGCGCAGCACAACGGGGAAGTACACGTTTTGGGATTAGGCATAGATATTAATAACGAAGCGTTGCGTGCGCATATTGAAAACGCCTCCAACGCGCGGCGTGTTCGCGTTTACGCCATGATTGACAGGCTCTCGCGCGCCGGCATAGCAATTAGGCCGGCGGATGTTGAAGCCGAATGCCGCGGCAAGATAATAGGACGTCCGCATATGGCGGCGGCGCTGGTGGGAAAAGGGTACGCGAAAAACATTAACGACGCCTTCGCGAAGTATTTATCCGATAAAACGCCTTATTATGTTTCCCGGCGGCGCATAAGCGTAGAGCGGGCGGCGGCGCTTATATTAAACGCTAACGGCCTGCCCGTACTCGCGCACCCGGGACTGCTTAGCGCCGGTATATTGGATTCCCTTGAGCCCGCCTTAAAAGCTCTCGGGTTTTGGGGTATAGAAGCTTACCATCCGGTACACTCGGACAGTCAATGCGCAAAATTCGAATGCGCGGCGCGGCAAAATTCGCTGTATGTTACAAGCGGAAGCGATTACCACGGCAGGCTTACGCCGGTCGAAATAGGCTGCGAAACAAGAGGCGGGCAGTTTTTACAAAAGAGTTTTAACGCGCTGATTGAACATATACCGTACTTTTCGTTATGCTAGATATTGATTGTATTGAGTAATAATGCTACAATATGTGCGCGGATAAAAATAAAAGGCAGGATAGAGCATTGAACTCCTTCGACAGTGATATAAAAATATTTGCGGGATCGTCCGGAATACCTTTCGCGAAAAGGATGTGCAAATATCTGGGGAATGATCTTGGCGATTCAGAAGTAATAACTTTTTCAGACGGTAATATTTTTATCAGAATAAAAGAAACAGTCCGCAATATGGACGTTTATGTGGTGCAGCCAATAGGCATGAACCCAAACAATGAATTTGTTGAAATACTGTTTTGGATGGACGCGCTAAAACGCGCCAGCGCTAATTCCGTAACCGCTCTTGTTCCGTATTTCAGTTACGCGAAAGGCGATAAAAAAGACGAGCCCCGCGTTTCCATACGAGCGCGCGTATGCGCCGAAAGCATAGAGCTGTCCGGCGCTGACAGAGTAGTCGTTATGGACCTTCACAGCGCGCAGGTACAAGGGTTTTTTAAAAAGCCCGTCGATCATCTGCTTTCGCTGCCCATTTTGTGCGAATACGTTAAAGGGCTTGATATAATGAACAATATTTGCGTGGTATCACCCGACGCGGGCTACGCAAAGATGGCGCGCAAATATGCGGACTATCTTCAGTCTCCCGTGGCCATAGGAGACAAAATGCGTTACGGTCACGACGAACAGGCGCACGTGCTTTCCGTTATAGGCGATGTCGAGGGCAAAAACTGCATGATAGTTGACGACTTTACCGTATCCGGCGGAACTATTATCGATATGGCGCACGCTCTTAAAAAGAACGGGGCAAAACGCATTATAGCCTGCCTGTCGCATGTAATTGTAAGAGAAAAAGGGTTAAAAGCGCTTGAGGAGAGCCCCATAGAATTGGTTATAGGCACAGACAGCGTGCAAAACCCTTGGGCGGCAAAAAGCAAAAAGATAATCACCGTATCCGTAGCGCCCCTGTTCGCCGAGGCGGTGCTGCGCATACATGAAAAAGAATCGGTAAGCCCGCTGTTTTCCAAGGTTCCCAAAAAGGTCGTGGAAGATATTTAGTTTGCGCGGTATAACCTGTTTTTGACTGTTTGAGTTGACGCGAAAACTTTTTTCTGATAATATAGCGTGGGATTAAGCGGGGACAATAAAAAACCCCGCTTTTCTAGTCTTTATATGGGGGATTCACATGCCGGGAATATCTGTTTTCGGAACGCAATGGGGCGATGAGGGCAAGGGACGCTTTGTCGATTATCTTGCGCACGAAGCCGACATAGTAATACGGTATCAGGGCGGCAACAACGCCGGTCATACCATAATTGTGGACGGAAAAAAATATACGCTTCATCTTATACCCGCCGGTTCTCTTTATGAAGGAAAGCTTTGCGTAATAGGAAACGGCGTTGTCGTAGACCCGGGAGCTCTTCTTGAGGAGATAGATTTGCTTACGCAGCAGGGTATTGATATTGCGCAGCTTAAAATTTCCGACAGGGCGCATATGGTAATGCCGTATCATAAGCTTTTCGACAGCATTAATGAGGATATTGCCGACGAAGCGCAGATTATAGGCACAACCAAGCGCGGCATAGGTCCATGCTATACCGACAAAGCCGCGCGCAGCGGGCTTAGAATGTGTGATTTGATATCGGACAGTTTTCCGCAGAAGCTTAAAGCCGCTCTTAACGGTAAAAATGAAACGCTTACCAAAATCTACGGTAAAGAGCCGCTGGAATTTAGGCCCATGCTGGATATGTTTTCAGCATACGCTAAAAGGCTTTCGCCGTATATATGCGACACCGTGCCTCTTTGCCACGATTATTACAGGCAGAACAAGAAACTGCTTTTCGAGGGCGCCCAGGGAATGCTTCTGGACGTTGATTTTGGCACATATCCTTTCGTTACCTCTTCGCATCCCACATCAGGCGGCGTCAGCATAGGTACCGGGCTCCCGCCGGCTGCGCTTACGGAGGTTGTCGGCGTAGTCAAATCGTATACTACACGCGTGGGAACGGGTCCTTTTGTAACGGAACTGACAAATGATACGGGCGATAAAATAAGGGAAAAGGGACATGAGTACGGCGCTACTACGGGGCGTCCGCGCCGCTGCGGCTGGCTTGATCTTGTTATTGTCGGCTTCGCGGTACGCGTCGGCGGAATAACGTCCATCGCTCTCTCGCGCATGGATACTTTGGGCGGTTTTGACAATGTTAAAGTATGCACCGCTTATAATATAGGCGATAAAACAACTGGTAATTTTCCCGCATCGCTCGACGCTTTAGCTCTTGCGAAGCCTGTTTATAAAGATTTTGCCGGATGGAGCAGCGATATATCGTCTGTGCGACGTTTTGAGGATTTGCCTAAAACCGCGCAAACCTATATTGAATTTATAGAAAGCGAAACGGGCGTGCCCGTCTCTATGATAGGCGTTGGACCGGAGCGCAGCGAATGTATACTGCGGCATAAGTTTTATAAATAATAAAAGTTTTTAAGTTTACCGTGCCAGACGGGGAGCTAGCGGTGCCCTGAACCTGCAATCCGCTGCAGCAGGGTTTGATTCCCGGCCTAAGGCGCGATATTGTAAGGTATGGAGACGGTAAGGGGCGTTGAGGAATGGGCCCCGTGCAACGGCCGCCCGTGAACCCTGTCAGGCCCTGACGGGAGCAGCAGTAAGCGGAAACGGCCGTGTGCCTCGGATAAGTCTGTTCTGAGCAACCTGCCGTAAAACCTCTTGTAATGTCGCATCGAGGGCCGGGTGCACGGTATTATTGTACCAAAAAGTTCTTTTTATTCGGCAGGAGAAAACAACAATACGGGCGAATAGTAATGTTAATAAAGACAATTGTTTATCATTATTCGAATGGAGGTAAAATATAAATATAAGCGCAGTCTTAATGATAAAAAATCAATAATTCGCAGAGAGGGGGCATATATTATGCGCGTTACAATTTCGGGAAAAGGTATGGAAGTCTCGGATTACTTAAAAGATCTTGTTACTAAAAAGGTGTCCAAACTAAAAAGGTATTTTGGCGAGGATACCGAAGCGCAGATAACAATGTCAATCCAAAAATCAAGACATATAGTAGAGGTTACCATTCCGTTCGACGGTATAGTGCTAAGAGGCGAAGAATCTACCGGAGACATGTACGCGTCGGTGGACGGCGTGATAAAAAAACTTGAGAAACAGATAAACAAGCACCGCACGGCGCTTAAAAAGCGGCTGCGCGACGGCGCGTTCGCCAAGGAAGACGAGCTTTTTGAAACCGCTGAAAAAATGCCGGCGATTGTGCGTACAAAACGGTTTGTGGTAAAGCCCATGGATATAGAAGAAGCAAAGATGCAGATGGAGCTTTTGGGTCATCAGTTTTTTGTATTCCGGAACGCTAAAACAAATGAGATAAACGTGTTATATCAGCGCTACGACGGTGATTTGGGGCTTATAGAGCCGGACGAAGACTAACAATAAGGCGGGGCGACCCGTCTTTTTTTGTGGCTGAAAATAACCGAAGCCTTTTACAGAAAGTAATTTACGCCGCTTTCAAAAATCCGCTGGTCTTTTTCGCCCGGCACATTTCGCAGCGTGCCGGAACCGCAGCGTTCGTTGTGCCCCATCTTTCCCAATATACGCCCGTCGGGCGAGAGAAGCCCTTCAACGGCAAACAAAGATCCGTTGGGATTGCCTTCTCCCATAGTCGGCACGCCGTTTTCATCGACGTACTGCGAAGCGATAAGACCGTTGTCGAGAAGATATCGCGCCTCGTCAACAGTCGCGGAAAAACGTCCCTCGCCGTGAGATACGGGAACGGTAAATATATCGCCGACGCGGCAGTTTACCAGCCAGGGCGAGGCGTTAGACGATACTCTCGTCCTTACCGCCCTCGATACGTGACGGCCGATATGGTTAAACGTCAATGTGGGGCTCTCCTGCCGCATTTTACGAATTTCGCCGTACGGAACAAGCCCAAGCTTTATAAGCGCCTGAAAACCGTTGCAAATGCCCAGTATCAATCCGTCCCTGTCGAGCAAATCATACACGGCGTCCGAAACGCGGGGTTCGCGCATGAGCGCGGCAATAAACTTGCCCGAGCCGTCCGGTTCATCGCCTCCCGAGAAACCGCCGGAAAATACGAGAATCTGGCTTTGCCTTATACGCTTTGACATCTCAGCAATACTAAACTCGATATCGGCGGCGCATAGATTTCGAATAGGGAATATATCGGCAATTCCGCCCGCCCTGTTAAACGCGTTCGCAGAATCATATTCTCCGTTTGTGCCCGGAAAAGCCGGAATGATAACGCGCGGCCTAACCTTTTCCCGCGAATATATGTGCACACCTTTAGCGTAAAAAAGCTTATCCGGCGCGCTTCCCGTCGGCTTGTTCCGCGGCGGGTAAACGCCCGACAACGCGCTTTCATATACGCCGCGCAGCTCCGTAAGGGATACCAACTCGCCGCCAAACTCAATAGAATCGCCGCCCGTTGTGCCTATACGCTCAAAATCAACGCCGCAGCCCTCAATAATAATGTCGCCGTATGCTTTGCCGAACATTTCGTCAAGGCTGCCTTTTTCTATTTTCGCGCCTATATTGTTTCCGAAAGCCATTTTTGATACCGCCGCGAGCACGCCGCCGCGTTCCACCGCGCAGGCGGATATAATGCTTCCGTCTTCCATACCTTTGAGCATTTTGGCGTATAGCTCTTTTATGCTGTCAAAACACGGCATACCGTTCTCATTCCTTTTAATGCGAACACGGTATATACCGTTTCCCTGCCTTTTAAACTCCGGAGATATAACGCGGTTTGCCTTTTGTATGCACAGCGCGAAAGATACAAGCGTAGGCGGCACGTTTATATCCTCAAATGTGCCGGACATAGAATCTTTACCGCCAATGGCGGGAGTGTTTAAGTTTCGCTGCGCCCACCACGCGCCGAGCAGCGCCGCAAGAGGCTTGCCCCAGCTTTGCGCGTCCGTCATGCGTTCAAAATATTCCTGCAAAGTCAGCCGCGCGCGGTTTATATCACCGCCGGACGCGGCCAGCTTGGCCAGAGAAAGCACTACGGAATAAACGGCGCCAATAAAAGGGTTTTTCTCCATCATATAAGGGTCAAATCCAAACGAGAATAGGCTCGCGTCTTCGCAGTCGCCGTCGGCGGCAACTTTCGCCGCCATTGCCTGCACCGGCGTCAGCTGGTTTTCTCCGCCGAGAGGCATAGTTACCGCGGCGGCGCCAACGGTCGAATCAAACATTTCGATAAGCCCTTTTTTAGAGCATATGTTTATGTCAAAAAGCGCCGCGCGCAGCCTGTCAGAAAAATTACCGGTAAAAGGTTCGTCAAACAATCCGAAATGTTCAAGCCCCGCCACCCTCGCGGCCGCTGTTGACGTCGCGCCGTTGGTGTTTAAGAATTCGCGCTTTATGGACACTATTGGCTTGCCCCGCCATATAAGCTCCATTCGTCCGCGGTCCGTAACTGTCGCAACCTGCGCCGCGTGCAGGTTTTCCCCGGCGGCGAGACGTAACACAGCGTCCAAATCCTTGGGGTCTATAACAACAGCCATTCGCTCCTGGCTTTCGGATATTGCAAGCTCTATCCCCGAGAGCCCTTCGTACTTTTTGCGCACCAAATCCAGATTGACGCTCACTCCGTCCGCCAGCTCGCCTATGGCCACACAAACTCCTCCGGCGCCGAAATCATTGCAGCGTTTTACGCGCTTTGAGAAATCACCGTTTCTGAAAAGACGCTGCAGTTTACGCTCCGTGAGCGGGTCGCCCTTTTGCACCTGCGCGCCGCATGTATCGATAGATTGCTTATCATGGGCCTTAGAAGAACCGGTCGCGCCGCCGCAGCCGTCTCTTCCCGTCGCGCCGCCGAGCAGCAGTATCAAATCATCAGGCCGCGGCTTTTTTCTCACCACATTTTCCGCGGGCGCGGCGCCCACAACGGCGCCAATCTCCATGCGTTTCGCCTTATATCCCTTATGGTAAATTTCATCAACAAGGCCGGTCGCAAGCCCTATCTGGTTGCCGTAAGACGAATAGCCGGCGGCGGCGTCCCTGCATATTTTACGCTGGGGCAGCTTGCCCGGCATTGTGTCCGCTATCGCCTCGCGCGGATCGCCGCTTCCGGTAACGCGCATGGCGTGATAAACATAACCGCGCCCCGAAAGCGGGTCTCGTATCGCTCCGCCAAGGCAAGTGGCAGCGCCTCCGAAAGGCTCGATTTCGGTAGGATGATTGTGCGTTTCGTTTTTAAACATAATAATATAATCGCGAAGCTTTCCGTCAACCATTATCTTTTGGCGTATGGAACAAGCGTTAATTTCTTCGGACTCGTCAAAATCCTTCATAAGCCCTTTTTGCTTTGCTTCCTTTGCGTACAGCGTCGCAATTTCCATAAGGCATATATCTTTTTTAACGCCCGCTTGCTCTCTCGCCTTTAAATATTCCTCAAATACCGCTTTTGCGTCTTGAGCGGTATCGTCAAACGAAATATCGGTAAGCTTTGTTAAAAAAGTGGTGTGACGGCAATGATCAGACCAGTACGTGTCTATCACACGGATTTCCGCAAGAGTCGGGTTCCGCATCTCGTCGCGGCGATAGTACGCCTGCACAAATTTAATATCCTCTAAGCTCATGGCAAGCGCGTAATCGCCAATCATCTCTTTTAAGCCGTTCTCGTCAAGCACACAAAAACCGTTGATTTCCGGCACATCCGGAGGGGCGGGCAGCTCTTCTTTTAAAGTGTCGGGCAAAACCGACGACGCTTCCCGCGAATCCACAGGGTTTATTACATAGTTTTTAATATCCAAAGCGTCGGCCTCGCCTATACCGCTTAATACATATACATTCGCGCATTTAACAACAGGCCTTGCGCAGCGCACCGCAAGTTCGGTACACTGGGCGGCGCTGTCGGCGCGTTGGTCGTACTGGCCGGGCAGATACTCCGCCGCGAAAACAATATCGCCCATATTTGTTTCAAAGCTGCCGAAGTGAACGATATCAACCGCCGGTTCGGAAAACACAGTCGCCAACGCAAAACCAAAGCTCTCATCGTCCAAACCCTCTATATCATAACGTATAAGCGCGCGAACGCCCTCAAGAGAGGTTTTGCCAAGCGTAGACCTAAAATCCGCGAGCATTTTTTTTGCCGCGACATCAAACCCTTCTTTTTTTTCCACGAAAATGCGCCTTACCTGTGCCATCATTTTCTCCTTGGCTATAATATACAAGCAGTATATCTGTTTTTTTGCCCGTTCGCAACACGGGCTTTCATCTAAAAAAACCAAAACGCCATGTGTAACAAACCATACTTTTTACTTTTAAAATTCTAAGATTTAGACTATAATATATATAATATTGTAGATTTAGATTTGTATTTATTATAATCGCGATATACCAGCAAACAAAAGGACGACCGGAGGGTAAATTTTAATGCTTCATATAGGCAAAGACGCGACTGTGCCGCTAAAAAATATTGTACTTATACTTGATTATAAAGAAGCTATGATAAACAATGACACCAACGCTTTTTTAAAAAAGCTGAGCGATCGCGCGCATACGATATACATTGAAGACTATAACGTTAAATCGGTTATTATTTCGCGGTTCTTGAACAAAGATTTTATTTATTATTCACCGTTATCACCGGCGACTCTTTATAAGCGCTCACAGTAAAGCGGGCGTCTTTTTTAGACAATAAAATAACGGCGCGCTTTTATTGGAAAGCATAAACCGTTGCGATAAAAGTTTTTACTTAAGGAGAGTACCATGCAAAAAATCAAGCAAAATTACGACGCTTCACAAATACAAGTGCTGGAAGGCCTAGAGCCCGTGCGAAAAAGACCGGGTATGTACATCGGCTCTACGGACGAGCGGGGCTTGCACCATCTTGTATACGAAGTGGTTGACAACTCGGTTGACGAAGCTATGGCGGGCTACTGCGATAAAATTACCGTAACCTTAAAATGCGACGGCAGCGCCTGCATATCGGACAACGGGCGCGGCATACCTGTCGGCACGCAGCAAAAGGTGGGCAAATCCGCGCTCGAGGTTGCTTTAACCATGCTTCATGCCGGCGGCAAGTTTGGCGGGGAAGGATATAAAGTATCCGGAGGGCTTCACGGCGTGGGTGTTTCGGTAGTCAATGCCTTATCTCAAAAGCTGATTGCGCAGGTTTACCGCAACGGCAGCGTCTACAGCATGACATTTATTCGCGGCGAAGCCCAAGGCGAAATAGAAATCGTAGGCAAAACCGACAATACCGGAACAATGATACAGTTCTGGCCGGATACGCAGATTTTTGAAACGGTTGATTTTGTGTTTGACACGCTGCGCGCGCGTATGCGCGAACTGGCCTTTTTAAACAAAGGCGTTCGTATAATAATAGACGACGAGCGCACCGGTAAGCATTACGATTACTGCTTCGAAGGCGGTATAATAGAATTTGTCAAGTATTTGGGCAAAAACAAAACCGCGCTTCATCCGCAGCCAATTTACTTTTGTTCAGAAAAGGACGGCACCGTTGTTGAGATTGCCATGCAGTACAACGAATCTTACAACGAAAACATTTTCACATACGCGAACAATATACCCACTCACGAGGGCGGAACGCATCTTTTGGGTTTCAAATCGGGTTTAACGCGTGTTATAAACGATTACGCGCGCCGGTTTAACCTGATAAAAGAAAAGGAAGAAAACCTTTCGGGCGAAGACATACGCGAGGGATTAACCGCCGTTGTAAGCGTAAAAATACACGAGCCGCAATTTGAGGGCCAGACAAAAACAAAGCTTGGCAACAGCGAAGTGCGCCCTTTAGTTGACGGCGCTTTGGGGCAGGAATTAAAGGCGTTCCTTGAGGAAAACCCCTCCGTTGCGCGAGAGATAGTCGGCAAATGTCTTATAGCGCGTCACGCACGCGAGGCCGCGCGCAAGGCGCGGGAATTGACAAGGCGCAAATCCGCGCTTGAGAGCGCTTCTCTTCCCGGCAAGCTCGCCGACTGCAGCGAAAGAGACGCGGAAAAATGCGAGATTTTTATAGTTGAGGGCGACAGCGCCGGCGGAAGCGCCAAACAGGGCAGAGACCGCCGTTTCCAGGCGATACTTCCTCTGCGCGGCAAAATTCTTAATGTTGAAAAAACCCGGCAGGATAAAGCGCTTGCCAATAACGAAATACGCGCAATGGCGACCGCCTTCGGGGCGGGTATAGGCGAAGAATTCGATGTATCCAAGCTGCGCTACAACCGCATTATATGCATGACGGACGCGGACGTTGACGGCAGCCATATACGTATACTGCTTCTTACTTTTTTTTACCGGTACATGCGCGAGCTTATCGACGCGGGGCACGTGTACATAGCACAGCCGCCGCTTTATAAGGTAACCAAAAATAAAACTGAAAAATATATATACAGCGACGCCGCGCTTGAAGATTACCTTGGCGAAATAGGGCGTGACGGCGTTGCCATACAGCGTTATAAAGGGCTTGGCGAGATGAATCCCGAGCAGCTTTGGGACACCACTATGGACCCCGAGAAAAGAACGCTTCTTAAGGTTACGCTTGAAAACGCGATTGAAGCGGAAGAAATATTTACAATACTGATGGGCGACGCGGTTGAGCCGCGACGGGAATTTATAGAACAAAACGCCAAGCTTGTTGTAAATCTGGACGTATAGGAGGCGGCATGTAATGGAAAGAAAATCAATATTACCTATAGATATAGAAAAAGAGATGAAAACATCTTTTATCTCATACGCGATGGCGGTTATTATAAACCGCGCGCTGCCGGATGTGCGGGACGGCTTAAAGCCCGTACACCGCCGTATACTATATTCGATGAGCGAACTTGCGCTCGCTCCGGATAAGCCTTTCCGCAAGAGCGCGCGCATAGTGGGCGATGTTCTGGGCAAGTACCATCCCCATGGTGATTCCGCGGTTTATATGGCTATGGTACGTATGGCGCAGGATTTTTCCACAAGGCACCTTTTGGTAAGCGGACACGGAAACTTTGGAAGCGTGGACGGCGACGCTCCCGCCGCGATGCGTTATACGGAGGCGCGGCTCTCTCCTATCGCCATGGAGCTGCTGCGCGATATAGAAAAAGACACTGTGGATTTTACGCCGAACTTTGACGAAACGCTTATGCAGCCCGCGGTGATGCCGGCAAAATTCCCGAACCTTCTTATAAACGGAACAGGCGGAATAGCGGTGGGAATGGCGACCAACATACCGCCCCATAACCTTGCGGAAGTCATTGACGCCACATTATGCCTTATAGATGACGCCGATGCGGACGTAAACTCTCTTATGCAGTACATAAAAGGTCCGGATTTCCCTACAGGCGGTATTGTTATGGGCACCGCAGGCATATCGCAGGCGTATCATACCGGCCGCGGCAAAATTTGTGTGCGCGCCCATGCCGAAATAGAAGAGTTTAAAGCCGGAAGGCAGCGCATAATCGTTACCGAACTGCCTTACCAGGTAAACAAAGCCGCGCTTATATCGCGTATTGCGGACCTCGTTCAGGATAAGCATTTAGACGGCATATCCGATATACGCGACGAGAGTGACAAAAGCGGTATGCGTATCGTTATAGAGCTTAAAAGAGACGTAAACGCCAATGTGGTGTTAAACCGCCTGTATAAACACACACAGATGCAGGATACCTTCGGCGTTATAATGCTGGCGCTTGTAGACGGCGAGCCTAAGGTTCTTAACCTAAAGGAGCTTTTGTTTCATTATATCGAACACCAAAAGGACGTTGTTGTGCGGCGCACAAGGCATGAGCTTGAAAAAGCGCAGGCGCGCGCGCATATACTCAAAGGGCTGATAATCGCTCTTGACAACATAGACGAGATAGTGGAGCTTATTAAAAAATCGCCGGATGTGCCGACCGCGAAAAACTCTTTAACGACCCGTTTCGCGTTAAGCGACAAACAGGCTCAGGCGATACTCGACATGCGCCTGCAAAGGCTTACAGGCCTTGAGAGGGACAAGATTCAAAGCGAATACGAAAAGCTTATAGAGCGTATCGCTTATTTGAATCTGATGCTTGCCACACCGCAGATGGTGCTTGATATTATAAAGCAGGAGCTGCTCGAGATAAAGCAGAAATACGCCGACGACCGCCGGACTGAAATTACTTTTTCCGCGGACGATATAGACCTTGACGAGCTTATACAGGAAGAAGAAATGGTGGTAACGCTTACTCATTTCGGATATATCAAAAGAATACGTTCCGACGCTTACCGCACCCAGAAACGCGGCGGTAAAGGCGTTACCGGTCTTACGGCGCGTGAAGAAGACTTTGCCGAGCACGTAATAATTACCTCTACCCACAGTCAGCTTCTTTTCTTTACGAATATGGGCAAGGTATACCGCCGTAAATGCTACGAGCTTCCCGAAACGGGACGGACGGCCAAAGGTATAGCTATTGTAAATCTTCTGTCTCTTGACGCGGGAGAGAAGGTTTCGGCCGTGTTTCCGGTTATGGAAGCGGACGAGGACACCATGCTGGCGCTGGTTACAAAGAACGGTATTATTAAAAAGACATCGGCAAGCGCGTTTAAAAATATTCGCCAATCGGGGCTTATTGCCATTGGGTTAAGGGACGGCGACGAGCTTATAGGCGTTCTTTTAACAAGCGGCAGCGATGAGTTAATCGTAGGCACAACAAAAGGCATGTCAATTAAATTTTCAGAAGACGATGTAAGAGACATGGGGCGCACGGCTATGGGCGTTAAAGCCATAACTTTACGTGACGGTGACAGCGTTATAGGCGCAAGCGTGGTAAAACGGGACAGCGATGTGCTTGTTGTTACTCAAAACGGCTACGGGAAACGCACTCCCATATCCGAATATAAGCTTCAAAGAAGAGGCGGTATAGGAATAAAAACGCTGAATATAACGGAGAAAACAGGCGATCTGTGCGTTATAGGCATTGTGGAGGGAAACGAGGACTTGATGCTTATTAATGACGCGGGTATAATTATCCGCACAAAGGTCGGCGAAATATCGGTGTACGGCAGAGATACCCAGGGCGTTCGGCTGATGAATGTCGACGACGAAACACATGTGGTATCCGCCGCTCTTGTCAAGCCGGAAGAAGAAGAAGAGAATGACGAAAGCTGAACCATTAATATAATTAAGGAACGCATATTTTTGTGGGGGCTCTTGCAAATGTATACCATATGTTGTACAATGCGAATAAATAATTCGTATCGCGGCGGTATTCATAATAAGACCGGGATAAATATGCGTATTCCTTCTTTCGATGTTAGTGTTGGTTTGCAGCGCGTAGAGGGGGCTATAAGATTATCGAAGGAATATGCCGGATTCGGGGAGGCTTTATAACCTCCCCGTATTTTAATAAGGGGAATTATTTTGAGATACAAAAGAAGACGTTTCTGGATTTTAAAACAAAAGCATATAAGAATAATTTTAATATCAGTCTGCGCGGTTATTTTGCTCGCGGTTTTATACGTTATTTTGTCTTCGGCCGGAAAAAAAGCCGAAACGTCCAACTCGGTTAACGCGGTATTGTCTAAGGGTATTATAAATATAGGCTTAAGAAGCGACCTTGGGCCGCTTAGCAGTTTTAATGAGCAAACATCCGAATTTGAAGGTTATGAGAAGGATATAGCGGACGAAATTGTAAACCGTGTTTTCAAAGACGATATTATTGTTAATTTTGTTGAAGTAACCTCTAAAACAAAAAACGCCATGTTAAGGCGCAGTGATATCGATATTGCGCTTACCGCGTCCGCGGCAACAAATATAAGCGGCGTCAATTATACATCATCATATTATTCCGACGCGTCAGCCATACTTGTTATAAATGATACTTTAGGCAGCGTGCTTGATATTGACGGCGGTACGGTAGCCATTGTATACGGCACGCCGCAGGCGCAGGAAACCGAAGGGATAACCAAAGTTGAGGAGTATTTTAACACTTTGAATGTTAACGTCCAAATTAAAATTTACGCGTCGTACCCGGAAGCGGTGGCGGCGCTGCGCAACGGTTTTGCCGACGGAGTATGCGCCGGCGAAAATATGCTTAAATTATTCGGTATAAGAGGAATGAAAATACTTCCCGAATTCTTTATGCCGAATCAATACAGTGTTGAGGTAACCGAAAATCTGGGCGCTTTTTACAGGGCTGTAAACGACGCGATTAACGCCATGAAAACCGATGGAACGCTGGACGAACTAATGGTAAAATGGAAACTGACCAATTATGCTTTAATAGAAAACTAAAGCTTTATTGCGTGGAGGTTTAATTATGAACAGCGGGCTTATTAGAGTTGCGGCGGCTGTGCCCGCGGTAACCGTGGGCAATCTGCGTAAAAATAAAGAGAATATATCGGCTATGATAATCAAAGCGCAGCAAAACGGCGTATCGATAGCCGCCTTTCCGGAACTGTCCATTACCTCGTATACTCTCGGAGACCTTTTCAGGCAAGCGAGCCTGCTTGAACAAAGCGAAAAAATGCTCCAAGAGTTACTGGAGGAAACTAAGCATACGAAAGTTATGGCGGTTATAGGTATGCCGGTTTATTCGTCCAATAAGCTTTATAACGCCGCTATAGCCATACAATCCGGACGTATTTTAGGCGTTATACCAAAAGCGTTTATTCCAAACTATTCGGAATACTGCGAACAGCGTTGGTTCGCGTCGGGAATTAACATAGTAAACCAAACAATAAATATTTGCGGGCAAGACGCGCCCTTTGGAATTGATATACTGTTCGAGTGCCCGCGCATACGCGGTTTGCTGATTGGTATAGAGCTGTGTGAGGATTTGTGGGTTCCTTTTCCGCCGCACGCGTATCAGGCGATGGCGGGCGCGGCAGTTTTTATTAATATCTCCGCAAGCGCCGAATCCGCCGGAAAAAGCGAATACCGCGAGGAGCTTGTAAAACAGCAGTCCGGACGTTTTATAGGAGGCTTTTTATATGTGTCCGCCGGTCCGGGGGAATCCACAACCGACACGGTTTTCGGGGGACATGCCATAATTGCCGAAAACGGAAAAACATTATTAAGTTCGCCCCGATTTAGATTCGACTCTCATATCAATATTACGGAATTTGATTTGCACCGCTTAACTCACGACCGTATATTAAAAAACACTTTTATCGCCGACAATTCGGGCGGCCAATACAGAAAGGTGCAATTTGAAGCCGCGCAGGTTTCGCCGAAATTCAGGACCTTTGAAAAAACGCCGTTCGTTCCGGAAGACATACAAAAGCGAAATTTGCGCTGCCGAGAGGTTTTTGATATACAGGTTACGGCATTAACCAAAAGACTTTTGCACATAGGATCAAAAAACTTAATTGTAGGCGTATCGGGAGGGCTTGATTCCGCGCTGGCTCTTATGGTTTCCCGCGAAGCGGCAAAGCGCGCAGGCCTTTTGGAAAGCGCGGTTACCGGCGTTGTTATGCCGGGGCTTGGCAGCACCGATATTACACAGTATATCGCAAGAAGGCTTGTTAAAGCGGCAGGCGCGACACTTGTTGAAATAAACATTGCTCCGGCGACAAAAGCGCATCTTGAGGATTTAGGGCACGGCGGGGAAGCCGATATAACATTTGAAAACGCGCAGGCGCGCGAACGCACCCAAGTGCTTATGGGTTTGGCCAATAAAAACAACGGCATCGTTGTGGGGACTGGCGATTTATCCGAACTGGCGCTCGGATTCTGCACATACGCGGGCGATCAGATTTCCATGTACGGCGTTAACGCCGGAGTTGCGAAAACGCTTATACGCCAGATGGTTTTGTACTTATCGCGCAATGATAATACTCTTAATCAAATAATGAAAGAAATTGTCGCCATACCCCCGTCGCCTGAGCTTTTGCCACCCGATGATAAAGGTATGCGGCAGGACACTCAAGAGCAGATAGGACCGTATGAGCTTAATGATTTTTTCATGTATTATATGCTCAGGTTTGAAATGACGCCGCGTAAAATACTTCTGCTGGCAAATCACGCTTTTAGCGAGTTTGACGAAAGCTTTATTAAAGAGCGGTTAAGAAAATTCTACCGCAGATTTTTCTCGTCCCAATTTAAACGTTCGTGTATGCCGGACGGCCCTAAAGTTGGCAGCGTATCGTTGTCTCCCCGCACAGGCTGGAGAATGCCGTCCGACGCCGATGTGCAAATGTGGCTTTCCGAGCTGGAATAACGGATATCCTTGGCGAGGTTTTTCTATTGAACCTGTATGTAATATATATCCAGAAGCAATTCAAGCGTTTCTTTTTCGTCATGAACTATAACCGACGAGCCGTTTATCCTTTTTGACTTGCCCGAAACCGAAACCTGTTTTATATCGTCTATTTTAATTTTTTTAAGCAATTTAGCGAAATCAAGCATATGGTCTGTGTTAAGATTAGTCTTTACATACCGCTGAAGCTCATCGTAAAGCGAAAGTATAATGTCTACTCCGCCCATGTTTTTTATCTTTTTAGCAAGCGAGAGCATAAATGTGCGCTGTCTTGACGCCCTTGTTATGTCTCCTCCCGCCGTATCGTGCCTGTTGCGTATATACTCTTCGGCATTA
Organism: uncultured Christensenellaceae bacterium; assembly: GCA_964586785.1. Taxonomy (GTDB): domain Bacteria; phylum Bacillota; class Clostridia; order Christensenellales; family SZUA-584; genus SZUA-584. Next base: position 30,504 of record CAZPHS010000007.1, on the reverse strand, counting down.
CTGCCTTTAAGCAGAACGGTTTTGCCTTTTCTGCCGACGTCCGGTATGGTGGCGTCAAGCGTAACCTCAACACCGCCGACGGCGGAAGCCACTTTCGATATACCGTCCATATCGATGCTCGCGTATAAGCTGACGGGAATATCAAGAGTAAAGCCTAAGGGTTCGGCAAGCTCGCATTCCCGCTGCAGAAACATTTGCACGCACGCCATGGAATTGGCGGCGCGGTATTCATTACCGGCATAAGCGTAAGCGGCGTTAATTTTTGCCTGTACGGTGCCTTCAACGGCGCCCGACCTGTCCACTTTGTACATTGTCGTATAAGTATCGCGCGGAATAGATAAAAGAGTGGCGGTCTGCGCTACGGTATCAACAGCGCATACCATTACCATATCGCTTCTGTAACCTTTGTTCTTTTCACGGCGTTCGGCGTTGGAATCAATGCCGAGAAACAAAAGATTTACTATTCCTTCGTTTTTCGTATATGTTTTGCCGTTATAGCTTATTGTTTTAACGTATGGGGTCTGCGTTACCGCCGGGTTGTCAGTGACGGCCGGTCTGGTGTCAATTATGTTAATTTTCGGAACATTAAACAGCGAATCGTAAGTATCGCTTTTTAAGCGAATGCCAAGAAGCACTCCCACCGCCGCCGCGCTGATTATCAAAACGCCGAATACCCCAAGCAGCGCCGAAATTGCTTTGCTGTTCACGTTTTTAGTTTTGTTTTTTTTAATCTCTATCTGCAACCCAAAAACTCCTTAGATAACGCAAACAATTATGAATTAATAATTGTTATAATAATCGCCCTTGCGATAATCATAAACAGTTCCGTTGGAATAATACTCCAGATTATCAAGGGCAAGGCCTGTCCCTATGGCGACACACGACACCGCGTCTTCCGCGACATAACAAGGAATTCCGGTTTTTTCGCTGAGAAGCCTGTCAAGCCCGTACAGCAAAGCCCCGCCTCCGGTCATACATATACCGTTTTCCGCGATATCGGAAGCAAGCTCCGGCGGAATTCTTTCCAGCACACCGTGAAGAGTTTCCATCATTGCATTAAGCGGCTCTTCAAGCGCCTCTATTGTTTCGTTGGAGCTTATGGTTACAACCTTCGGAAGACCGGATATTAAATTGCGCCCCGCAACCTCCATGTATATCTGCTCCTTGCGCGGAAAAGCGGAACCTATATTTATTTTAATCTCTTCGGCCGTTCTGTCGCCAATAAGCATATTATGTTTCTTCTTCATATAACGAATGATACCCTCGTCAAACTTATCGCCCGCTATTTTTACGGAATCGCTCATAACAATGCCTCCGAGCGATATTACCGCGACGTCGGTCGTGCCGCCGCCAATATCTACAACCATGTTTCCGTACGGAGCCGCGATATCAATTCCCGCTCCTATAGCCGCCGCCATAGGTTCTTCTATAAGACCGGTGTGCCGCGCTCCGGCTTCTTCCGTCGCTTCAATAACGGAACGCCGCTCAACTTCGGTAACGCCCGAAGGAACGCAGACAATAACACGAGGTTTAAAAAAAAGCCGGCGGCCGATAACTTTACGCAAAAAATAGCGCAGCATACGTTCCGTATCATGAAAGTTTGATATTACGCCGTTTCTAAGCGGCCTTACCGCCACGATGCTGCCCGGCGTTCTGCCAAGCATAACGCGCGCTTCTTCGCCTATTGCTATTATCTCACCTGTATTTCTGTTTACGGCAACCACCGAGGGTTCGCGAAGCACAATGCCTTTTCCCTTGACATACACCAAAACGCTGGCTGTGCCAAGGTCTAATCCTATATCATTAAACTCAAACATTCCCATCTGTTCCCAAGCCCCTTTAATTGTTTATTTCAATGCCAGCTTCCTACACGCAGATAACATATACTATAATATAAATCTTTTTATTTTTCAACATTCTTGTTGTTTGGGCAATAACAAAAATTGTAGGACTACAATACATATTGGACAAAAGAACCTTGAAAATAAAAGGTGCAGGAGTTAGCTCATGGGGTATTGTTGAGTTGAAAAACAAAAACATACCGAAAGGAGCCAATCCTGCATGAATAACATAACACAAGATATGAAATATCGGCAATCCCTTGTTTTGTTCGCCTTGAAGCATGGTGTTTCTCGTACCAGCCGCAGATACAACAAATCGCGCTCTTACATCTATTTTTGGTTATCAAGGTACAATGGAGCCATTGAGTCCTTAGCCTGTCGGTCAAGACGGCCTAAATCCCACCCTGCTCAGCATACCGAGGACGAACTTGGCCTTCTGCGCCGGATGCGTCGCAGAAACCCTGACCTTGGCCTGTGTGAGCTCTGGTGCAGAATGCGGGGGCGCGGATACACGCGTACCATTGTGAGTATGTACCGTGTACTCAAGCGGCTTGGTCTGCAACAGGCTCCCGCACCTAAACCAAAATACATACCAAAGCCCTACGAGCAGATGCTTTATCCCGGACAACGCGTCCAAATAGACGTTAAATACGTGCCCTCGGCTTGCTTAGTCGGGGAAATCAAGGGCAAACGCTTATACCAGTACACCGCTATTGATGAATTCACACGGCTTCGTTATGTGGATGCCTTTGAAGAACACAGTACCTATTCTTCCGCCGTATTCCTTGAACATGTGGTGAGATTCTTCAGATTTCCTATAAAATGCGTGCAAACTGACAATGGTTTTGAGTTTACCAACAGATTCGCGGCAACCAGACGCGATCTGCCCACTCTATTTGAACACAAAGCAATGTGTCTTGGCATCAGGCACAAGCTGATACGCCCTTATACCCCAAGGCACAACGGCAAGGTCGAGCGCAGTCACAGAGAAGATCAAAAACGGTTTTATTCCAAGACAACCTTTTATTCTTTCTCCGACTTTAAGCAGCAGCTTAAAGCTTACCAATACCGCTCAAACAAGATACCCATGCGCCCACTCGGTTGGCGTTCGCCAACCGAGTATCTCAGACATAACACTGTCCAATATGTTTGACAAACCTACACTTGTTGTTTGGGCAATAACAAAAATCGTCCGGCAAATCGTGCTATTATTACTATAATAAAGGCAACAGCAGTTTTCGCAGCCCGTCAAGGGTGTTAAGGTTAGTCGCGGCCTGCCGGAATTTCGCCGCGCCCGGCATACCTTTAAAATACCATGCGGCATGTTTTCTCATCTGCAGCATAGCGAGCCGCTCTCCCTTATACGCGCAGCACAAACTCGCGTGCTTTAAAAGCATTTGCGCCCTCTCGTTTACCGTTGCCGCCGAAGGCATATTTAACGTATCCATATAACTGCGTATCTCTCTGAATATAAAAGGATTCCCCAGCGCTCCGCGCGCCACCATAACCGCGTCGCAGCCGGTTTGGTTAAACATATTAAACGCGTCATATGCGGAAAATATATCGCCGCTCCCGATAACGGGAATGCCGACAGCCTTCTTAACATCAGCTATAATTTGTATATCGGATTTGCCACCGTAAAATTGCGCTCGCGTTCGTCCGTGAACGGTTACCGCGCCGGCGCCGGCCTGTTCCGCCATACGCGCAAACTCAACGGCGTTTATGTCATACTCGTCCCATCCTTTACGGAATTTAACGGTAACGGGTATGTTTGACGAGGCGACCGCGGTTTTAATAAGCCGCACAGCCAAATCAGGGTTTTTCATAAGGGCGCAGCCCTCCCCGTTCCCCGTGATTTTCGGAGCGGGACATCCCATGTTTATATCAAACAACGCTATGCGGCGCCCGTATGTTTCCGCCAGCGGCTCTATACATTCGGCAAGCGAACACGGGTCTTTTGAAAAAAGCTGCACTCCCAGACGTTTTTCGTTTTTGGCAAACGATAAAAGCGAAGCGGTTTTTTTTGAGCCGTATTCCAACCCTTTCGCGCTTACCATTTCCGTGTAACAAAACTGTGCGCCTTGCTCTATGCATACGTGGCGGAAAGCGGCGTCGGTTATACCGGCCATCGGGGCAAGAAATATGCCGGAAATGTTCAATCCTCTATTGTCTCCTCTATATCCGCCGTACCGGTTGACACCGGTTCATAAGCGGGCGTTAACAACGGCTCGTATAAAGGGGGCGGCTTCGGCAAAAGCTCAACAAGCTCTAAAGAGATAATGCGCCAGTTGTCCTCAAAACGCATCAATGTGATATCATATACAGCGTTATCCCATTCGGGCGGCGTCTCGCTTAGCTTTTCCGTATTATCTAACATGACATACAATTCGCCCCTGATTTTTGAGACTTCCTCGGTAACGCGCAATGTAACTGTATTATGCCATGGAAAAATAACGGCAAAGCCTACTTTAGCGTTATATTCATAACTTGATATTATATAAGACCTGTATGTGGTTGTATTGAGCGGTATATCGTTCTCAAGAAAATTTTTAGAAAAAACTCTTGTAAGGGGCGTGGGGTCGTTACCTTTAATAATTACATCGGCTCTTAAATTCAATCCGTCTTTTATCAGCACTTGAACGTTCATATAATCCATAGCCGCCAAAAATGACAGCATAACAAGACCGACAACCATGCCCGCAATAATTAAACGGGAAAAAAAATACCATAGAAACCGTAATACAACTCCTAAGGTCGGAGACAAAAATATCACCCCTTAATTTTTAACCAATCATACCACAATTACATTTTATCCACAATAATAATTAAGATACTCCTATATATGCACTGTACAATCCATGTATTATTTTGTAGAATAATTTCAGCATTAAAAGGAGCTTATAATATGTATTACATAATTTTTAATCCTACCGCGGGGGCGGGACGCTCATACAAGGCTATGAATATTGTAACCAAGTATTTGCAGGACAACAGTATAAAATATAAAGAGGCTCATACCGAGTATAAGCGCCACGCGACAAAGCTGGCAAAAGCGGCGATAGGCAAAGGTTACAAAGGAATAATATCTGTCGGCGGGGACGGCACCCTTCTTGAGGTTGCCGAAGAGTTATTCGGCACCGACGAAAAACTCGGCATTATACCTGCCGGAACAGGAAACGACTTCCGTCAGTCGGTAAATGTTCCTAAGGATATAACAAGCGCGCTCCAAATTATACTTTCGGGAAACACAAAATTGGTAGACGTCGGTTTTTTAGACGACAACCAACCTTTTTTAAATGTGGCGGGAGCCGGTTTTGACGTAAGCGTTATACGCAATACACAAAAGGTACGCAAAATAGCAACGGGAGGGCTTGCGTATTTTATTGGTATACTTATGTCAATAATAAAATACAAAAGCGTAAGATTACGCATAACCGCAAACGGCGAGAGTTTTGTTCGCGATGTTTTGCTTATAGCCGTTGCGAACGGCAAATGCTTCGGCGGCGGTCTTTATGTGGCGCCCAACGCTAGCGTGCAGGATGGACTTTTTAATGTTTTAATACTGAAACACGCGCCAAGATGGCGTATATTATTTGAGCTTCCCAAGCTTAAAAAAGGACGGGTTGAGAAGATATCCGTCGCGGAACAATTTATGTGCAGCCAAATTACAATTGAATGCGACTCTTCGCAGGCTTTTGATATAGACGGCGAGATATGCGGGCACACGCCAAAAACGCTTGTTATAAAGCCTTCGGCGCTCAACGTTTTTTGCCCGTAACCGCGCCCTGCTTAAGCAATACTTAATTATTATATTGTTAACGGGTAAATTCCAACACTGTTTTTATCACCGTATGATATAATCGTTTTGTTACAGGCTTTTTGCGAGGTAATAATGAATATATATAAAAAGCAAAAGAAAAGACGGGTCCAAAAAAAGAAGCTCGCGTTTTTAATTATAGTAACCGCTTCCGTTATTGTTTTTACAATAGGCTTATTTATGATTTTGACAAAAGGCAGGGAGTTATCGGACACAATGATAAAAATGCCTTTTACATCCGATATGGAATACTTCGGCATGGGACAAAATATAGTCTATTCCGAGCAGGAATACCTAACCTGTATTGATTCTTCCGCCGGTATCGTATGGAAGCTTGGTTTGTTTTCAAGCGGTCTTGAATTTACGTCGAACGATGATTTAATAATAGCTAACAGTGATTCCGTTATACAAGTGGTAAATGCGCAAGGCCAGCACCGATTTTCAAGAAAGCTCGAAGACAGTGAAATTATATCTACCCGCGCCGGTAAAAATAACGTTGCGTTGTATGTGCGCCAGGAACAAAAAGAACATTTTTTAACGTACATTTTGATTTTTGACTTAAGCGGTACGGAATTATACAGAATAGAAGTTACCGACCGTTATATACTCGATTACGGATTTGACGCCGACAGCAGCAGCCTTTACTTGCTAGAGCTTGATGTATCGGGGAGCGTGCCAATCTCAAGAATATCTACCTACCGCCCAAAAACACAGTCCATGACAGGCATAAAAGAGCTAAAAGACCAGCTTGTAAGCGGCATTCATATAATAGGCGAGAATATTTACGCTATAGGAACAAACCGCTTAACAATGTATAAAACCTCTTTAAGCTCAGATGATAAGTCTATAATGATATACGGGTGGCTTCTTAACGATATTTATGTGCAGTCAAATCCAAGCTTTGTTTTTATACCGGCGCAAAACGAGGGTTCTATAGATATTGCGCGCATAATCAAAGGCTTGGGCGGCGAGGTATCTATAAATCTTCCGCCCGATGTATTTGATATAATTCACGGTAAAGATAAAATTTATTGTTTTGCAAATAAGAATATTTTCGTTTATACTGTTGACGGCAAATATTCAAGGGCATACTCTTTTCCGTATGAAATAGAAAGCGTGAAGCGGGCATTTGGCAATTACGTGTTTATCACCTCAAACAGCGATGTTTATCTTTTGCCTTTGCCTTAATCTAATCGGAGGTTTGCGACGTGAGCTTAATAAATTTATTCTTTATATTGATATTTGTAATCATTATTCTTGACGGGATTCATCGCGGTTTTTTGCATTCCACTTTAAGCCTCGGCGCGTTTTTTGTTTCTCTTATCACGTCATATCTTTTTTATCCGGTGATGTCCGCGGCAATTAAAAGCAATCAATCAATATATGATTATTTTATTTATTATACCGAGGGCGCAGAAAAAATCGCCTCGTTCGAAAATACGCGGCTGCTCGTTGACACTATATCTCAAAAACAGCTTAACGATGTTCTGTCGACTTCAAATTTATCAGAACCTTTTTTAACTCTTATACGTCAAAATGTTGAATCAAAAGCTTTTTCCGCGCTAGGCGCGTCCACTCTCGGAGAATACTATAACTTAACTCTCGTATCCGCCGTGCTGAATTTTATCTCTTTTATTATTATATTTGTTTTGGCGCGAATAATTTTTTCATTTGTTCTTGGCGCTATTGATTATACAATCCGGCTTCCCGAGCTTAGGCAATACAACCGTACCATGGGCGCGCTTTTCGGTTCAATAAGGGGGCTTATGTTTTGCTTTCTTATTGCGTCTGTAATTCCCGTTATCATTCTTGTTTTTCCCGTTTCGCTTATAACCGATTATTACAAGAGCTCGGATATGGCGATTTTCTTCAGTGAAAATAATTTCTTCTGGCACTTCATACGGGCGGTAGTATAAAAATGTTTCACGTGAAACAAATGTTGTTGTTTCACGTGAAACATTAAATTGCCGGCATTTTTACTTGCATGTCATTAAAAAATCAAACAGCGTTTGCAGCTGCTCCTTATTGTAATACGCGAGAATAATCCTGCCCGATACTAAATCTCCTGATATTTGCACTTTGGTGCCAAGTGCGGCGGTGAGAGTTTTTTCCGCCGAATCAATCTCCGGCCGCTGTATTGTTTGTTTTTTATCTTTGCGGGCGCTTTGTCCGCAGGATTGCAGTATTTGCTCTGCGGCGCGCACCGAAAGCCCTTGTTTAATAATGCGTTCGGCTAGTTTTTGTTTTTCGGCGTCGCTTTCAAGAGTAATAAGACAACGGGCATGGCCGCTTGAAAGCAGTCCCGAAATAACCATGTCGCGTATATTGTCCGGAAGATTAAGCAGCCGCAGAGTGTTGGCTATGGAGCTTCTTGATTTGCCAAGACGGGACGAAAGCTGATCCTGCGTCAAATTATGCTCTCTCATAAGCAGGCGCATCGCTTCGGCTTCCTCAATAGGGTTTAAATCCTCTCGCTGAAGATTCTCGACAAGAGAAACCTCCATCAATTCGGCTTTTGAGCATTCTTTAACGACAACGGGCACAGCCGCTAGGCCCGCCAGGCGCGCGGCTCTATAGCGCCGCTCACCCGCCACAATCGTGTAGCGCGAACCGTTTTTTTGCACAATAATCGGCTGTACTATACCATATGTTTTGATAGACTGCGCGAGCTCGCCAAGCTTATCATTATCAAAATGCTTTCTTGGCTGCGCCGCGCTGGGGTCAATATCATTAACATCTATAGTTACAAGGCCGCTTGCCGATTCGGATATTTGAGGCCCCTCGCCTATAAGTGCCCCCAAGCCTTTGCCGAGACGCTGCTGTTTCATGTTTCCCCGCCTTCATTGTATTCTATTATTTCATTTGCGAGATCATTATAACATTGTGTTCCAAGGCACGCGGCGTCGTAGCGAATAACCGGCAGACCAAAGCTTGGCGCTTCGCCGAGCCTGACATTCCTCGGTATTATTGTTTTATATACTTTATTTTTAAAGTATTTTTTTACTTCGTCCACAACCTGTATGGAAAGGTTTGTACGGCCGTCAAACATAGTCAGCACCACTCCCTCAACCTCAAGCGAGTGGTTCAAGTTTGTTTTTACAAGCTTAATTGTGTTTATCAGTTGTGATAAACCTTCAAGCGCGTAATACTCGCATTGTATAGGAACCAGTATCTTATCCGCGGCGGTAAGAGCGTTTAATGTGATAAGCCCCAAGGAAGGCGGGCAATCCATAAATATAAAGTCGTAATCATTACGCAGGGGTTTTATAGCCTGCTTTAATATCTGTTCGCGCGCAATACGGGATACAAGCTCCACTTCGGCGCCAACCAGATCAATATTAGCGGCTATTATGTCAAGCGTTTCTATCATTGTGCTTATCACCGCTTTTTTGGCGTCTACACCGTTTATAAGCACATCGTAAGCCGAATATTCAATATTGTTTTTATCGATTCCAAGTCCGCTTGTCGAATTGCCCTGCGGGTCAACGTCTATAAGCAGTACCTTTTTTCCCTTTTCCGCTATACAGGCGCTTAAGTTTACGGCGGTTGTTGTTTTTCCAACGCCGCCTTTTTGATTGGCAATAGCAATTATCTTAGACATATAGTTTACTCCCCCTTGTTAAAACATTATAAAACAAAAATACTCATTTTGAAAGAGCGCCTTTTTTTAAATGTCCGTATTTGTTCACACCATGTCTTTAATTTAGACTAAATTGTTTGTTATATTTTAAGCAGCGGGTTAATTGTTATATATTTGTTGATAACATCTGTTTGCAAGGCGTAAAATAAGTTAAGAAAAAGAGAAAGGCACGGACATGTCTAAAAAAATACTTGTTATAGGCGATTCAATTTCAAAAGGCGTGGTGTTTGATGAACAGAAAAATAAATATACGTTGATTAACGACTGTTACTTTAATCTTTTATCCAAAACTGTAAACGCCCAAATGATTAACGAATCACGTTTTGGTTCAACAATAACAGACGGTAAAAAGAGTTTGGAATCAAAAATGAAAAAGTACGATCCGGATATGGTTGTAATTGAATTTGGCGGCAATGATTGTGATTTCCTCTGGAATGATATAGCCGATAACCCGGTGCTTAACCATATACCAAAAACGCCTCTTGATATTTTTGAAAAACAGCTTTGCTCAATGATTGACTATATAGAGAAAAATAATAAAACAGCGATTTTAACTACATTGCCTCCTCTTTATGCGGATAGTTATTTTAAATGGTTTACGGAAAAGGATAAACAAAAAGGAATCAGAATATTAAAATGGCTAAAAGATATTTGGCGCATATACTGGTGGCAGGAACGCTATTCAAGCTGCATTTCTGCAATTGCCTGTAAACGTAATCTGCATTGTATAGATGTCCGCAACGCTTTCTTAAAAGAACAGGAATTTAACCAGTACATATGTAAAGACGGCATTCATCCTAATAAGGCGGGGCATCGCTTAATATTCGATACGGTAATAAGTTTTATAAAAGATAAAGCCCCTTATTTACTCGCCGCTAATTGTTGATTAAATAAATCAATTATAAGAAAAAAAATAATAAACGGCATTGGTTAAATATAGCGGTTATGTTATACTCGCTGTATGAAACTATTAGAAAAAATCAAAAAGATAAAGGGCGTGCGCTTAACAAAAAAGCAGTTTATCTGGCTTTTTGTTTTTATACTTATTATAGCCGCAATTGTTGCTTTTTTTTGTATAGGAAAAAGCGCCGGTTGGTTTTCTATTTTTGAGTCAAAAGAACACCTCAAACAATACGTTTCATCATTCGGCGTGCTCGCGCCTCTCGCATTTTTTCTGCTGCAATTTTTTCAGGTTGTTTTTGCTCCCATACCCGGCGGTGTTACTACGGCAGTCGGCGGTATGCTTTTCGGCTTTGTTTACGGTTTTATTATATCTATCGTATCTGTTATTCTAGGTTCAATATGCGCTTTTTATCTTGGAAGATGGTTTGGAAGACCTTTGGTAGAGCGCATCGCGGGAAAACAAGCTGTTGAAAAATATCTTTTAACCGTATCCTCGCGTCAAAGGGTTATGCTTTTTCTTATGTTTCTGCTGCCCTTTTTCCCCGACGATTTATTATGTATGGTGGCAGGACTTTCCGCCATGCGCATAAAAACCTTTTTTATAATCATTTTATTTTCAAGGCCTTGGGGTTTTGCTATTTTCGCTTTCCTTGGCTCTAACGCTTTGTCTCTTCCCTTTTGGGTTTGGATAGCAATTGCGGTGTTAGCGGTTATAGCGGTATATATAGCAATAAAATACGCGTCCCAAATTGAAGAACGCGCAAGAAAAAGTCTTGAAAAGCTGTTAAAAAGAAGCTAATCTGATTTGTTTGTTTTAACGGGCAGCACAAGATATAAATAACTGTCGCCCGTTAATGGATGTATAACGCAAGGACTGATGCTCGTATTAAAATCAAGAACAATTTCCTCATCGTATATTTCTTTAAAAACGTCTAATAGATATCTCGCGTTAAACGAAATATCCAGCGCCTTGCCCGTAAGATTTATATCCACCTCTTCCCTTACCATTCCTACTTCGGAATCTGAGGTTACCGTTATTAAATTACCTGTAATGGATAAGTTTATAAGATTGGCTTTCGATTGCCTTGATAGAATACTCGCTATCTCAAGGCTTCCTAGAAAAGCGGAACGATTAACAATAACGCGGGATAGATAATCTGCTGGCAATATACTTTTATATCTTACATAATCGCCTTGAAGAACGCGCGTCACAAGCTGCATATCGCCGCAGACAAAACCGACGAGACGTTCTTTTATAAATACTTTTACCGTTGTATCGTCGTCGGGAATTATTCTTGCGACCTCGCGCATCGACTTTGCGGGAACAACTATTTCCGTATCGGTAATTTCCGATTGATTGTATTCTTTTCTTATCGCCAGTCTGTATCCGTCCAGAGCGACCATTTTTAAAGCGTCTTTTTCTATCTCTATAAGTATCCCTGTAAGTATAGGTTTTTCCTCGCTTGAAGACGCGGAGAATATTGTTTGGTTTATCATTGATGTCAATTGTTTTGAAAACAATGTAATACAATCTTGCGTGTCAAACAGCGGAAAATCGGGATATTGATCCGATTCCATATAACGAAGAGTTGTGCGCGAATGACCGCATTCCATTATAACGCTGCTTTCATCCGTCTCTATTTTTATTTCACAGTCTTCAAACTTTGTAAGCAGCTCGCATAATATGCGCGCCGGTATGACTATATCCCCTTCTTCTAAAACATCGGCTTTTAATATGCATTTAATAGATAAAACCCCATCGCTTCCATATATGGTAATAATATCTTTCTCCGCCTTTATACGTATTCCTTCAAGTAAATAAGTAGGCGATTTTAAAGCGACGGCTTTCGCGGCAATATTTACACATCTTTGTAATTCGTTTTTCGTACATACTATTTTCATATTGTATACTCCTTTTAAAAACGGTTAAGTTCCTGATATGTTACACTATATAATAACTAGCAGTAATAGTAGTAGTATGTGTTTATAACTTGGATAATATCGATTTTCATAATTAAAACCTGTATTTATGATACACATTTAAAGCCGGCATATAAGGCATACAAAGTGTATGGCATGTCTGTTTAATGGTTTATTCTAAAATTTAAACAGCAAGGTTTTTAATTTTCAATGAACATATTATCCACTATTCTTTCAACTTAGAAATAAAGTCATCCACAAGAGTTTTTGTTTCAATGTTTCGTTGAATCTCCTTTTCAATTTTTTCATAAGCGTGTTTAACGGTAGTATGATCGCTTTTTCCGTATACTTCCGCTATGCTTTTATATGATATGTCCAAAAGCTTTCTTGATAAATACATCGCAACCTGGCGCGGGTAAGCTATGCTTTGATTTTTTTTACTGCTCATTATCTCTTCTTCAGACAAGCTGTAATAATCGCAAATAATCTGCATAATATGCTTTGGAGTAATTCTTTTATTATTTGTGGATGTTAAAAAATCACGAATAGCTATTTCGGCTTCAGGCAGGTTGGGAGCGCGCCCGTTAAGCATTGAATATGCAATTATTTTCTTTAACGCCCCTTCGAGAGAACGTATGTTGGACGATACTCTTGTTGCTATAAGATCGAGTATGTCGTTTTTAATTTCATATTTTAACGAACCCATAGAAGTAAAATCTTTGGTTTTTTTAATTAGTATGGCAAGCTTGGTTTCATAATTAGGGGGCTGTATGTCGGCAATAAGCCCTCCTTCAAAACGGGACTGCAGCCTCTCCTCCAGCTTTGAAATCTCTTTCGGCGGTTTATCGGAAGATAAAATAATTTGTTTGTTGTTTTCGTACAAATCGTTAAAAGTATGAAAGAACTCTTCCTGCGTGCTTTCTTTTCCGGCAATAAACTGTATATCGTCAATAAGCAATACATCGGCTTTTCTGTATCTTTTTCGGAATTCCTCCGTTTTTGACGTGCGTATGGCGTTAATAAGATCGTTTAGAAAAGGCTCGCTTTTAACAAACATAACGGAAGAGCAGGTGTCGCGCTCACTTATGTAATTTGCTATAGCCTGCATAAGATGCGTTTTACCAAGGCCGGTTTTTCCGTAAATAAAAAGCGGGTTGTACGTGAAACCGGGGTTGTCCGCCACAGCCCGGGCCGCCGCGTGCGCGAACTCGTTGGAGCTTCCCACAACAAAGCTGTCGAATGTAAACATAGGGTTTAGCATAGAACGCGCTGCGGACGTATTGTCGGCAACCGTTTGGACGGGCTGCTTGAATTGCTCCGCTTCCTCACTGTCAAGAAAAAAAACTTCAATTTCGGTATCATATCCGAAATTTACGGAAGCGTCGTACATGGCATTCGCTATTATTTCTTTATAGTTTTTTTGTATAAGCTCTTTATGGATTGAGTTTAGCGTCTGAAAATAAAAAGATGAATCGACCTTTTTCAAAGGGGAGAGCGTTTTAATCCAAGTATCATAACGAAGCCTCGCTAATTCCTGTTTCAGTATTACCAGTGCTTTTTCCCATATCATTAAAAACGTGTCCACAATACTACCTCAATAAAATATTAAAAAACACTGACCGAAACAATCCAGCATTTATATTCCACACTTTTATCCACATATGTGGATAACAATATATTTTACACTGTGTTAATTCTATCATATTATTTGGATACTCTCAACAAGCAAAGGTATCAAAAAAGGTTATGAAACAGAAAAAACACATTGATTGAACATTGTTTCCGCACGGCTGTCCGCGTTATACACATTATTAATCGATTACCTCGTGGATTAGTTTTACAGGACGCGCCTTCTGTGAAACGGTAAAACAGTTTTCAAGGCGTTCCGTTGCTTTTAACATTAAGCTTTCATCGTTAGCGTGCAGCTCGGCCAATATATCGCCTTTTTTTACTGTGTCGCCTATACGTTTTTTGACAACAAGACCGACGGCGGGGTCAATTATATCGTCCTTATGCGCGCGCCCCGCGCCAAGAACGCCCGCCGCTTCGCCCAGCTTTACGCAATCCACCGCGCTCAAACAACCGCTTTTTTGCGCCGCGATCGACGCTGTTATACGGGCCGCCGGAAGATAAGACGTATTATCAATTACTTTTACGTCGCCGTTTTGGGCTTTAATCAGTTCGGATAATTTTCGCAAAGCGCTTTTATTATTCAACGCATATTTAAGCATTTGCGCGGCGTCCGCCTCGTTTTTCGCGGCTTGCGCAAGGCACAGCATTTTGGAAGCTATGGTCATTGATACTTTAAGCAAATCGCCGCCGTCTTGCGCGCCGCTAAGTATATCTATCGCTTCTTTAACCTCAAGCGCATTACCTATCGCGTTTCCAAGAGGCTGGTTCATATCGCTTATTATAGCGCATGTTCGGCGTCCCGCCCCGCGGCCTATATTAACCATTGTTTTTGCCAGCTTTTGCGCTCCGGACAGATTTTTCATAAACGCCCCGTTGCCTGTTTTTACATCAAGCACAATGATATGCGCTCCCATTGCCAGCTTCTTGCTCATTATGCTGCTTGCTATAAGAGGAATGCTTCCAACCGTCGCCGTAACATTACGAAGGGAGTAAAGCAGTTTATCCGCGGGGCAAAGACGGGGCGTCTGCGCCGTTATGGCGCAACCTGTGCTTTTCATCTGCGACATAAAAGCGTTAATATCAAAAGAGGTGTTAAAGCCGGCGATGGCCTCGAGTTTGTCAATGGTTCCGCCGGTGTGCCCAAGCCCGCGTCCGGACATTTTGGCCATTTTCAAGCCGCAGGCGCAAACCAAAGGCAATACTATAAGAGTGGTGGAATCCGATACGCCTCCCGTGGAATGCTTGTCAGCCACAAGGCCAAGGCTGTCAAGGTTTATCATATCGCCCGATTCCGCCATCGATCTGGTTAAATGCGCCGTTTCATAATCGTCAAGCCCGCGCAGATATATTGCCATAAGCAGAGCGGAAGCCTGATAGTCTTTAACGGCGCCCAAAACATACTGATTTACAAAATAGCTTATTTCCGCATATGAAAGTTTTTTACCGTCACGTTTTTTGGCTATTATATCATACATGTTCATTAATTTTGCTCCTTATGCGAAATACGGAAGGCCGTAAACTTTAATTTAAAAGTATTATATCATATTCAACATTTAAGCTATGACCAAAATAATATATATTAAATAATCTATAAAAGAATAAAGCCATATAAAGCCGTATGCAGGGGTGAAACTGTTTGATATAATGAAACAATAAACATACAAGGCTTCAGTAAAAGATAGCAGGGGTATAAGGCATGAGAAGAATTCCGTTGAATGTTCCTAATATATTGACGCTGTTTAGATTGGCATTGGTGCCGGTTATAACAATATTAATTTATTTTGATCAGACCAGAGCCGCGCTTTTTATTTATATTATAGCCTGCGCCACGGATTTGTTGGACGGCTATATAGCGCGGCGTCACAAGCTTGTTACCCAAGTAGGAATGCTTATAGACCCTCTTGCCGATAAACTCATGTATGTTTTTATTGTAATATCGTTTACCGTTATAAAAGTTCTTCCGTGGTATATACTGGCGATCATTTTTGTTAAAGAATTATTGATGGTATGCGGCGGCATTATTTTATACTATAAAAATATTATATCGCCGGCGAACACATTCGGCAAAATCGCCGCGTTTATATTTAACGTGTCCGTAGCGTTTACATTTTTACACGAGATTGTCGCGCCCTACCATCAATATTTTATTTATTTCGCGTTAGCGCTAATGCTCGCCTCTCTCGCTCAATACGCGTATCTTAACGGTTATAAAAAGTTAAAAGCGTCAAACCGCGACAAGGCGGATATAAAGCGGCAATAATATTTTATGCGTTTATAAAACGAAGCGTACAAAAAAGCCCTGCTTTTTACCGCAGGGCATATATGACTTTTGTTTACGGAACCTGCGCGTAGAAAACTACGTTGGCGACACCAAGCTCTGTGATGTCGTACCAGACAACCTTTTTACCGTTTGCTCCGGCAAGCAGCGCGCGGGTATTTTCTGACGAAAGCCGGCCGGACGATCCGTCTTTAAAATAATAAATATATATAGCCTCGTCTTTCGTATAAACCACAAATCCGTCGCCTACACAGTAGTTGACCACGCCTTGCGCTATAACCTTTGGTTCGGAATAATCATTGCCGTCGCGGGCGCATAACAATAATCTGCTGTCGTGATCCCTGTTTGTGTCTATAAACACTATATTGCTGCCCGATATCATAGGGTCGTATACGTTGTCGGTGCCGGGGCGGAACAAAACTTTTTGATTGTCCCCGCCTTCCCTTAGCGGTATAACACAGATTTCTGGCTCAATAGACGCCGAAGAACCGTCAAGCACCTGGCTCTCGCCGTATGGCTGCACAAAAATAATGAAATTGTCGGACATAAACGGCGCGCTCACAGAAAAAAAGGTGTTGTCGAATATTTCTATTTCAACCGACTCGTGCGTGGGAAGGTGATAAAGGTACAGCCGATCTTTATTTCTGCCGGTCTGCTGCGACCATAACGCGTAATCGCCCGAAACGGATACCTTCGGTTTGCCGTACAGATACTCCCGCATTACAAAAGCCTTTTTTGACTCGCGGTCATATCCGCAGACCGCGCCTCCGTATTCATTTTTACAGTCAAGATAAACAATATATTTACTATTAATTTTGGGTTCAAATAAAAAGTCGTACTTTTTTGTGATTTCTTCAACAACGCTCGTTTCATTCAATGCAATATCATAGACAGCTATAGTATCAAGAGAGGGCGACGCCTGAAGCTGATTTCCGGTTGAAAACGCCACTTCATTTTCAAAAATGTACGGGTCGTTTATTGATTTATGAACAATGCCCAGTTCTTTCGCTAAATCCGACATGTCTTCGCGCGCTATCGGCGGCAAAGACGGCTCTGGCGCCACGGAAGCGGTTACGGGGTCTAAATCCCCGTTGCCCGCGCCGAACAGCGGAACAATAACTAAAACGATAACGGTTATAAAACCCGCCGCAAGCACCGCCAAGCTGCCTATTATCATTATAGGGCCAAGCCTGGACGCGCGCATACGTGACGCGCTGCGAGGACCCCGGCCGCGCCTTAAACGCATACTTCTTCTTCTGCGCATTTTTCTAAGCTTGTTTCTTATACTGCTAAACACAATGTTTCCTCCAGGCACGTATTCACATTATTATAACAAAATTATATCAAAAAAACAGCAATAATCAACCTCGCGTCCAAAAACCGGCCGTGTCGTCGTCAGTTTTTAAAAACTCAAGGGATTTTGTATTGAAAATATCGGGTTTTTCCTCTTGCACGTTCTGCGCGCAGTTTCTAAGTCTGTAATGACGGGCAGACCGAAGTTTTTGCGCATACATGCAGATTTCTTTTTCCGAATGCCGCCTGTCGTCGGCGCCGGAAAATATAAGTGTATTATTTGATATATTTTTAAGCAGAGGAGCGATAATCGAATCATCATAATTATTCATGTATCTTATCAAAGTTTCTCGTGTGCTTTTATTTTTATACGGCGCGTAATACTGATTAACCGTGTCCGCGGTGAGCAGCGTCGCGTTAAAATAAAATTCGTTCAGAACCTTTTTGAAAGTCGTCTCACGAAGAGCCAGCCTTAAAAACGCCGCGCCAAACCAAGTCGTCAGCAGTTTAAGCAAAAAAGGATAATTCTCATTGGGAGCTCCCGGTGTTATAAGAATAAGCTTGTTTGTATATTTTGGGTGGTTTGCGGCAAAAAACAAAGCGGTTTGCGCGCCCGTGGAAACTCCCGCGATATGAGCCCTGTTAATTTTCATTGTTTTCATAAACGCGCGAAGAATTAAAATGTTCTCTTCAATTGTATAATATATGTTAGGATGCCCGCTGTATCCGAAACCGGCCAAATCGAGCGCGATTACCCGAAAACCGTTGGCGGCGAAATAATCGATATTATGTCTCCATGTGTACAATGATTGACCTAACCCGTGCAACAAAATAAGAGCGTCTCCCGTCCCTTTTTCATAATAATGAATACGCGTTTCGAATAAAAGCTTTTCTTCCCCATACTCCGATTCACTGATAATTTCAAAAGAGATGTCCGCAAACGCTCCTATGTATTGATTGTTTTCAAATTCGCCGCTTTTTTTGCCCCTGTATTTGTTCAAAATATAAAGCCCCCTCATGATAAAAAGAGCGTTGATATTGCCTATAATATACTTTAGCTGTCGCAATAAAACAAGTATTTTGTCATCGTTTCTTAAAACATGCGTTAACATACGGTAATATTTTTTACTGTTGAAGCCGCTTGGCCAGTGCTTGCGCCCGTTTCTTTAATATTGAGTTTGTATTTTTTTCGGGGTTTGATATACATTCATTATGCAGTATTTTTAGTATTTGCCCTACGGTTTTTGAAGGACCGGCGCCGAGAATTTCCAAGATTTCAGTTCCCGTTATGTTAAGCTCTTTTTCACTCCACGGAACATTTTGCCGCTCCATTTTTTCAAGCTCCGCCTGCCAATTGTCCGCGGAGGCTGCGCCGCCGGCGTCGAATTTGCTCGCGGCCATATCGGCGCGCCGAAGCTCAATTAAATCCGAAAAGATTTTTTTGCCGAGCGATACGGCGCGGCGGCGTATTGTTTTTGGTTTGGCTTTAGCCTCAAGATCGAACATATGATATTTGATAAGAGGAAGCACATTTTTTATTGTATTATTATCAAATTTTAATTCTCTAAGCTCTTCTTTGGCAAGCGCTTCCCCTATTATTTCGTGCCCGTACATTTTACCGTATTGCGAAAGCGCGGACGGTTTGCCTATATCGTGCAAAAGCGCCGCGAGACGCAGGTTAAGCTTTGCGGGCGCCGCCGCGCAGGCGTGTAAGTTATGAAACAGCACATCGTATTTGTGATAGTGTTCGGACTGTTTGATTTCTTTACCCATATAAAGGCGGGGCAGAACATATTCAAGCGCGCCCGTATCATATAAAATCTTAAGACCGCGCAAAGGGCCCGCGCCTTTAATCCGCGTATATTTGGTATCCGAAAGCAATATTTTAACAAGCTCGTCGCGCTTGCGCTCGGCTGATATATCGGCAAGAAGCTTCGCGTGGCGTTTCGCGCAGGCAAGCAAGCTTTTTTCTATAGAAAAATTAAGCTCCGAGCTAAACCGCGCCATGCGCATTATGCGAAGCCCGTCGTCGCGTATCATCTCTTTTGGGTTTTCAGAGGCGCTTCGCAGTATGCCATGTTTTATATCGGAGAGCCCTTTTGCCGTGGGGTCGTAAATTTTCGCGGTTAAAATGTCAAGATACAGAGTTCCTATAGTAAAATCGCGCCGGCGGGCATCATCTTCTACGCTTTTGGCAAAAGTTACGCGGCTGGGGCGGTGTTCGCCTCCCGAAGGATAATAATCACGCCGAAAAGTTGTGTGCTCGAATATATGACCGGAGCTTTTTGTGTTTATGTGTATTTCAATTGTGCCTAAAGAAACCGCCTTTTCAATTACCTTATATCCGGCATCGCGCGCTATTTTCGCGGCGATATCGGGAAGAGCGGCGGAGCAGATATCAAAATCGCCCCCGGGGAGCCCGAGAACGATATTGCGCACGTATCCGCCGACAAGATAGAGCGGAAAGCCGTGCGAGTAAAATAAATCCGCCAGTAACAACAGGCTTTTGGGCAGCGCCGGAATCATTTAGGTTAAAACCGCCTTATACACCCGCTTTGCGGGTCCGGTCATTATAACGCGACCGTCTTTCATTATTTCAATAACCATTTTTCCCGCGGGCAGGTGAACCGTAACTTTATGTCCGGTTAAATCTTTTTTATGCGTTGTAACCACGCTTGCGCAAGCGCCCGTTCCGCAGGCGAGCGTAAAGCCCGCGCCGCGCTCCCAGGTGCGCACTCGAATATTTTCTTTATCCAGAACCCTAACAAAATTAACATTTGTTTTCTGCGGATAAATTTCATGTTTTTCTATAGCCGGACCGAGCGTTCCTATATCTTTATCTTCCAGGCAATCGGTTATAACGACAGTATGGGGAACGTTCATCAACAATGAATTAACGATTACTTTTTTTCCCCCCGCCTTAATTTGCACGTTAAACGCGCTTTCTTTGCCGGTCATAGGAATGAGCGCGCGCTCAAACACCGGCAGACCCATGTCAACGCTTACATCAGAAATTTTCCCGTTTTCCATATTTAATTTTGGACGTATGATTCCGGCAAGCGTTTCGACCGTCATATCGGTTTTTGAAACTATTCCGTTTTCGTATACATATTTTGCGAAACAGCGTATCCCGTTGCCGCACATTTCCGCTTCGCTTCCGTCCGCGTTTATCACGCGCATTCTGATATCCGCTTTATCCGAGGGCAGCACCAAAAGTATGCCGTCCGCGCCGACGCTCAGCCGACGCTCGCACAGCCTTAACGCGATTGAGCTCCAATCTTTCGGTTCGTTGTTGTCTTCAAATATTATAAAGTCGTTTCCCAGCCCGTGCATTTTTGTAAATTCCATTTGCGTAACCCCCGATATGTGGTACTAGTATTATACTTCCCGTACATTAATGCCGCAAGGAGCCAAAGAATAAAACATATCGGAAATTTGCATTAAAAAACTTGTTTTAAACAAAATATTAATTTTTTATTTAAATTTAACGATAGTTATTAATATACCCTTTGTTTTTTTCTTTACGTTTATATTATATGGGGTATATAATATTGGCGGAAACACAAATTGATATATGATATTGCTTAGGGGTGGAGAATGGATACCGAGCCTTCGGAAAAAGCAAAAAACGCTGATTTAATACTGGTTAATATTGTTGAGGCGCTTGTTCGGGAGAAAACGGCAAAACTGATAAAGACGATTGATATGTGCCAGTGCGAAACATGCTATCTTAACGCCTGCGCGATTGTGCTTAATACGCGCGACCCTCTTTATGTGACCACAAAAAGAGGCGCTTTGCTTTCGAGGATTCCAACCATTAATTATACATACCAGACAGACTTGACCGTTGAAATTTTAAAGGCGCTTATGATTGTTAAAGATTCTCCGCGCCATTAATGGCAAATTAGCATAAAGGGCAATGAGCTCTTTTTTTTATACGCAAGAATGCGGGCGCGCAAGAATACGGGCGATATGTGCAAACAATAAAAACTATGGTATTATAATGCCGCTAAATAACGGAGATTGGTTATGGACAAAGATACTATTTATGCGCCGGCGACCCCCGGCGGCGGAGCTATAGCGGTAATAAGAATATCGGGCAGCCGCGCGCACCGCGTGCTTGAAGCTGTTTTTAAAAGCGCCAAAAAAACGGCGCATTCGGTATTAACCCACGGTTTTATTGTTAACGGAAGCAAGCAAATTGACGAGGTTATGGCGGTTAAGTTTGACGCGCCTCGCAGCTACACCGGCGAAGACATGGCGGAAATATATTGCCACGGCGGAAGGGTGGGCATATCGCGTATTATGGCGGCGCTTTCCGGACAGGGGGCGCGGCTCGCGACGCCGGGGGAGTTTACCAAAAGAGCGTTCGAAGCCGGTAAAATGGATTTATCCGCCGCGGGGGCGGTTATGGAGCTTATAGGGGCAAATTCCGCCGCGGCGGCCGATGCCGCGATGCGGCAGCTCTCCGGCGCTCTTTTCGATAAGATAACACAGATGCAAAAGCTGCTGACGGACGCGCTTACCGTTATAGAGGCCGGTATAGAATATCCGGAAGAGGACATAGAAGCGGACGTGCAAAAGGACGCGGCGCCTTTGATTGAAAAGGCGCATAACGGCTGTTTTGCTCTGGCGCAGACTTTTGAATCGGGACGTTTGCTGAAAACCGGCGTTTCGGCGGCAATTGTCGGGCGCCCCAACGTTGGCAAATCGTCGTTGTTTAATATGCTTTTGGGGTACGACCGCGCAATTGTTACAGCTTTGCCGGGAACAACGCGCGATTCGGTTGATGACGAAACAATATATTTGGGCATACCGCTTAAGCTTATTGACACAGCCGGACAGCGCGAAGCACGCGATGAGGTTGAACGCATAGGGGTGGAGCGCGCTAAAAATGCGGCAAAGGGAGCGGACACAAAACTGCTTGTTATTGACAGATCCGCTGGCGTTACGGAGAGGGACAAACATATATTCAAATCGCTGGACGGCGATGTAGTAATAGCGCTTAACAAGTGTGATTTGCCGCCGGCAATAACGGCAAAACAGTGCGGGGAGATTTTTAATCGCGATGTTATTGAGGTTTGCGCCATAGACGGGCAAGGCAGGGACGAGCTTTTGGCGCGTATCCGCCCCGTGACGGGCGGCGACGAAAATGATGTTACAGTAACAAGCGAGCGCCACCGCGACTGTCTTTGCGCTGCCGCGGCAAGCCTTAAGGCGGCGCGGTATGCGTTTGATACCGCAGACCTTGATTGCGTTACAATAGATATAAAGGAAGCTTGGGATAAGCTCGGCGAGATAACGGGGCAGACCGCCGCCGAAGAAATAATAAACAGCATTTTTGATACGTTTTGTTTGGGGAAATAAAAATGACGTACAACGCGGGAAAATTTGACGTGATTGTTGTGGGCGCGGGGCACGCGGGATGCGAGGCGGCGTTGGCGGCGGCGCGTCTTGGACAAAAAACGTTGCTACTCACCATCAATCTTGACAGCATCGCCCTTATGGCGTGTAATCCTTCCATAGGAGGCTCGAGCAAAGGGCATCTTGTGCGTGAGGTGGACGCGCTTGGCGGTCAGATGGGATTGTGCGCGGACGCGGCGTATATGCAGATAAAAATGCTGGGCACAAGCAAGGGGGCTGCCGTAAGGTCTCTGCGCTCCCAACAGGATAAAAAGCTCTACCAGCAGGAAATGAAATGGGCGCTTGAGAATACTGACGGGCTTTTTTTAACGAGCGCGGAAGTTACGCGTATTAATGTTAAAAACGGCAGGGTACGCTCCGTTGAGACAAGCCTTGGCGCGGTATATACCGCACGCGCGGCGGTGTTATGTACGGGCGTGTACTTAAAAAGCCGAATTATTATAGGAAAACACTCCGTCTCGTCCGGCCCTTCGGGGTTGTCCCCCGCGGATAAGCTGGATTTGACGGAATTGGGGCTGAGTCTGCAGCGCTTTAAAACGGGAACGCCCGCGCGCGTTGACGCGAGAAGCATTGATTTTTCCAAAACCGTGGCGCAATACGGGGATGAAAACCCGCAGTTTTTTTCATTTATGACTAAGGGAAGTTTTAGGGAGCAAAAACCGTGCTATTTAACGTATACCACGGAAGAAACTCATGAAATTGTCAGGCGGAACATACATTTAAGCCCGCTTTACAGCGGCAAAATAGAAGGCACAGGCGCGCGCTATTGCCCGTCCATAGAGGATAAGGTTGTCAAATTTCCGGATAAAGAGAGGCATCAGGTTTTTATAGAGCCGGAGGGTTTGCGCACAAATGAGATGTATATACAGGGAATGAGCAGCTCTATGCCCGAGGATGTGCAAAAAATGATGTACCGCACCGTTCCGGGGCTTGAGAATGTGGTTTTTATGCGCACAGCCTATGCCATAGAGTATGATTGCATAGACCCTTTGCAGCTTAAAAACTCGCTAGAGCTAAAAACGGTTGCGGGATTGTTTTGCGCAGGCCAGATAAACGGCACGTCGGGTTATGAGGAAGCGGCCGCCCAGGGAATAGTAGCCGGAATAAACGCGGTGCGTTATATAAAGGAAGAAGAACCCTTGGTGCTTTCCCGCAGCGAGGCGTACGCGGGCGTTTTAATTGACGACCTTGTCACAAAAGGCACGACGGAGCCGTACAGAATGATGACCGCGAGGGCGGAATACCGCCTGCTGCTCAGGCAGGACAACGCCGATATGCGGCTGACACAAAAGGGAAGGCGGATAGGGCTTGTAACTGACGAGCGCTACGACGCTTACATGAAAAAGCGCGAGGCTGTTGTTAAAGAGATAGAACGGCTGGAAAATACGACTGCCGATTATAAAAAAACAAACGATTTATTAATACAAAAAGGACTTCCGCCGCTTAAAAACGGCATAAAAGCGTCCGCTTTGCTGCTGCGCAGGGGAATACGGTATACCGATTTAGAGCAAATCTGCGGTATCCGTCTTGACGGAGACGCCGCGCTGTGCGCCGAAACACAGATACGTTATTCGGGATATATTGAAAAGCAGCAACGTCAGGTTGAGCGTTACGCGTTGCTGGAAAAAAAGAAAATGCCGGAGGATACGGACTATAAGGCGATAAAAGGCTTAAGGCTTGAGGCCGCGGCGAAGCTTTGCGCCGTAAAGCCCGCTACGCTCGGGCAGGCGATGCGCATATCCGGCGTATCTCCCGCTGATATAAGCGTTCTTTCCGTGTATCTTGCCGCAAACAAAAGGGCATAAAGTATTTATACGCGCATACAAAAGCGGCGGCTATTGCGCCGTTTAGACAATGTTGCTAAAATGAAGCATATGGACGCGCAAATACGACAAAAGCTTATAGAATTTGGAATCAAAAAAGGCGATAAACTCGGCGCTGCCGTAAGCGGCGGCGTTGATTCTATGGTGATGCTCCATTGTTTGCGCAAACTGCGTGAAGAGATGGGATTCTTTTTATCCGTTTTTCATATGGAACACGGAATAAGGGGCGAACGCTCCAAAGACGATATGCGGTTTGTTATAAGCGAGTGCGAAAAAATGGGGGTTTTATGTATTGCGGAAAAAGCGGACATACCCGCACTAGCAAAATCACGGGGGTTATCCGTAGAGACGGCGGCGCGCATTGCGCGGTATGAGTTTCTGGAAAAGCAGGACGCGGATTATATAGCCACGGCGCATCATATGGACGACCTCGCCGAAACAGTGATAATGAATCTTTCGCGCGGCAGCGGGCTTGCCGGTCTATGCGGCATACCGGAAAAACGCGGCGGCATTATTCGTCCTATGCTTGATATACCGCGCGGGGAAATAGAAAAATACGCGGAACGCCACGATATAGCCTATGTGCGAGATGATACCAACAACGACGCGGCGTACACCCGCAATTTGGTGCGCTTACAGATAATGCCGCTTTTAAAAAAGGTAAACACCAGGGCGGCGGAGCATATAGCGGGAACCGCGTCGATATTAGCGCAGGACGAGGAGGCGCTTTGTTGTTTTGCACAAAAGGCAGGCGGTGTTAAGGCTACCCTCGGCGGGGCGGAGATTGATTTAAAGGTTTTTTTGGCGCAGATGCCCGCAATACAAAAGCGTATTCTGCGGCGGGTTTTTGATACGTATTTTAATTTGCGCGATATAGGCGGCGTACATATTGACGCGGTGATAAACCTCGCGCTGCAAGGCAAAAGCGGTAAAAGGCTGGAGCTTGGGAACGGTGTTTTTGCGGCGGCAGTATACGGCAAACTTTTGTTTACGCGTATTGAGAAAAAAAAACAGCTTTATTTGGAGTTTGCGGGCGCGGGCAGTTATGACTTGGGCGGCAACGTGATAATGTGCGAAGAATATGACGGGGAACCGGTATTTATAAAAGGCACGGAATATTTTAACGCTAAAGCGGTTTTGGGAGCGTTTTTCCGTAACCGCAAAGACGGGGATTTTATCCGTCCGTTGGGTATGAGGGGCAAAAAAAGGCTAAGCGATTATCTGTCCGACAAAAAAGTGCCCCTGCATGAGCGTGACTCTCTGGTGCTGCTGGCAAAAGGCGCCGAGATAATGTGGGTTGCGGGGATCGGGGTTTCCGACACGTCAAAAATTTTAAAAGGCGGTCGATTATACAAAATGACAATTGGGGAGAATACACATGCATGACGACATCAAAAGGGTTTTGTTTACCGAAGAGCAGATAAAAACAAGGGTTTCGCAGCTTGCGGAAACAATTAATAAGGACTTTGAAGGCGAAAGCCTTCTTACGGTGGGCGTGCTGCGCGGAGCCGTGATGTTTTATGCCGATCTCGCAAGGGAGCTTGACAGACCGCTGCATATGAATTTTATGGCGCTGTCAAGTTACGGGGACTCGTCGAGAAGCTCGGGCGCGGTTCGCATTCAATACGATCTGGAGGAAGATATTGAGGGAAGAAACGTGCTTATTATAGAGGATATTGTAGACTCGGGCTTAACGCTTTCGTATCTTACAAAAACGCTGCGTTCAAGAAACCCCGCGAAGCTGAGAACATGCTGCCTGTTTGACAAACCGGACAGAAGGCAGGTTTGCTTTCGTCCGGACTATGTGGGTTTTGTGGTGCCCGACGTCTTTATTGTGGGATATGGGCTTGATTACGCCGAGGAATACAGGAATTTAAAGTATATCGGAGAATTAAAGTACGATATTTATAAAAAATAAAACAATAAGCGCTTAAAAGATTTACGGAATTTTCATTAATAGTTTCGCGTTGAAAAGCGCAAAACGATATGATAAAATGTGCAGAACAGTAACTTAGGAGGTCAACTTATTGAAAAAGTCGCCGCGCGGAGTGCTTATATACGTAGTGTTGTTAATTTCGGTGTTCATGCTCATACAATGGATGACGGCGTCTACCGGACCGGATACACGCAAAATTGATTATGACGTTTTTTTGGATCTCGTAAAAGACGGGCAGATTAATCAGGTTGTAATAAAGGGAAACCAACTGTATGCACTCAAAACAGATTCGCAGGTAAATCCGGAGAAATTTCCGGCTCAATACGATTATAATTTGTACATATTGGACGTTAAACAGTTCAATGAAGATATAAAGGCAACGACCGACGCTGCGGGTCCTTCGGGGTTCGGATTTAAAATTAGTTATGAGCCGCCGCCCGAGCCGTCGTTTTTGGTTCAGCTTTTGCCGTACCTTATACCGATTGGGCTTCTTATGCTTTTGTTTACCTTTTTTATGCGCCAGCAGCAGGGAAGCGGCAATAAAGCGCTCTCTTTCGGCAAGTCCCGGGCGCGCTTGCAGGTGTCGGACAAAAACAAAAAGACATTTGAGGATGTAGCCGGCGCGGACGAAGAGAAGGCCGAGCTTGCCGAGATAGTGGATTTTTTAAGAAACCCTAAACGTTTTATTGACCTTGGAGCGCGCATACCCAAAGGAGTGCTGCTTGTAGGGCCTCCCGGAGGCGGCAAAACGCTTCTTGCCAAAGCGGTGGCCGGAGAGGCGGGCGTTCCGTTCTTTTCTATAAGCGGATCTGATTTTGTTGAAATGTTTGTAGGCGTCGGCGCTTCGCGCGTGCGCGATATGTTTGAAAACGCCAAAAAGAACTCGCCGTGCATTTTGTTTATTGACGAAATAGACGCGGTTGGACGTCAAAGGGGCAGCGGTCTTGGAGGCGGGCACGACGAACGCGAACAGACGTTAAACCAGCTTCTTGTTGAAATGGACGGTTTTCAGGTAAACGAAGGCATAATAATACTTGCCGCCA
The DNA here is from genome assembly GCA_964586785.1 of uncultured Christensenellaceae bacterium. GTDB lineage: Bacteria > Bacillota > Clostridia > Christensenellales > SZUA-584 > SZUA-584. Next base: position 2,954 of record CAZPHS010000007.1, on the reverse strand, counting down.
CAAACCGCAAGGATATTCTTGACCCCGCGCTTCTTCGTCCCGGCCGGTTTGACAGGCAGATAGTTGTCGGCTTTCCGGACATTAAGGGACGGGAGGAGATTTTGCGGGTCCACGCCAAGGGCAAGCCGCTTGACGACGCCGTAAACTTAAAAGTGCTGGCGAAAAGGACGCCCGGTTTTATAGGCGCGGATTTGGAAAACGTGCTTAACGAAGCGGCAATATTGACGGCGCGCGCGAGAAAACTGCGTATAGGTATGCCCGAAATAGAAGAGGCGATAACGCGCGTTATTGCGGGTCCCGAGAAAAAATCCCGCGTAATAACGGAAAAGGATAAAAGATGCACGGCGTATCATGAGGTGGGTCATGCCATATGCGCAAAAGCGCAGCCGGAGTGCGATCCTATTCACGAGGTATCTATTATACCGAGAGGTATGGCGGCGGGATATACCATGACGCTGCCCGAAGACGATACGCAATACGTTTTCAAATCAAAGCTGCACGCGGATTTAACAATGCTGCTTGGCGGCAGGGCTGCAGAAAAGCTTGTTTTGGGAGACGTCAGCACGGGAGCGATAAGCGACCTTCAGCGCGCGACCGAAACGGCGAGAAACATGGTTATTAAATTTGGTATGAGCGATGAGATTGGCCCGCTGTTTTTAGGGAGCACTCAAGAGTTGTTTATAGGCAAGGAGATAGGGCATACCCGCAACTATTCCGAAGAACTGGCGTACAAAGTGGATGTTGAGGTAAAAAAGATACTTGACGCCGCCATAGAAAAGGCTAAAAAGCTGCTTTCCAAGCATTTGGATAAACTGCACGGCATATCAAAGGTGCTTATAGAGAGGGAAAGGCTTGACGGCGATGAGTTTAACAAGCTTTGGAACGGTGAGGAATTGCCTTCCATGGAAATCACCGATGAGCCGCCTGCGGATACCGACGCGCCCAAAAACAAGGCGCAAGAAAAAGGACAAATTGATGTTACAATAGATGATTCCACAGAAATATAGCAAATTTAAAACCCCGCCGCGGCATTGTATAAACTCCGGCGGGGCTTTTTTATTTACCCGCGGCAATTATATGGGCAGGACCGGGAGAGGGGCGCGAGCCGCGTTTTAGCGGCAAAAACAAATTAATAATTGCGGACTTATAAAAAAAGCTAAAGTTTATAGGAGAAAATAACGATAATAACAGAAACGGAGTTTTTGACTCTGCTGATGGGCATAAGGTTTTACAATCTGTCGGCCGGCCAGCTGATAATCCGCCGGCTATGTGTGTGAATCTAACAGGGAAGGAGGAGAAGAGGTGGAAACCATATGGGATCTGGTTAGGGCGCAGCCGATAACCAACAGGTTATATGAAGTCAACAAGGCGAATGAGGAAGCCGCGGCGAACAGGGCGGTTAAGTCGTCCCCGCAAATACCACTTATTCCGGTAGAAAACACCGCTGTGCAGACCGAAGGTCCCGCGTATTCTGTGACACTGAGTCAGGAAGCCATCTCAGCGTCCTTGCAGGATGTTAAAGGGACCGATTCAAATACGTCGGATACAAGCTGATGGCGGTCGCTGTCTGCCTTTGTTTACTCGTTACGCAGATAACAGTTTATTAAGTGATGCTAAAAATGCGGTTTGCGCATTTGTTTAATATATATTTTGAAATTTAAATACGGCAAAAAGCCCTTGCATTGCTAGCAAAGGCTTTTTTGCTTTATGTTATTGGTGGTGGTGCAATATTATTAATTAGATTATATAATAAGGGAAAGCGAATGTCAAACAATTGTAACAAAAAAGACAAAGAAAATTAAAATAAGAAATATAATTTTAAAATAACGCTTGACGCAGCAAAAGGTTGCCCATTTAAAAAATATGATATACTTATTAAATGGAAAATGTAACTTCTCCGAAAGCGCTTGCCGCGCTTATGAAGAAATATAATATCGCGCCTTTAAAACGTTTTGGACAAAATTTTTTGATAGACGGAAATATCGCGGAAAAAATAGCGGCGGCGGCGGCGCCCGGTATTGGGCGCGTACTTGAGATTGGTCCGGGCTTTGGTGCTTTAACGCAAAAGCTTTTGGCGCGCGCGGAAGAGCTCGCGGCATACGAAATTGACGCGGGGCTATACGCGGCGCTGAAGAATATTTTAAGTACGGAAGTTAATTTTACGCTATTTCATAAAGACTTTCTAAAGGCGGATATTGAGGCGGATTTAAATAAAGTTTTCGGTCGGAATAATATTTTTGTTGCGGCTAACCTACCATATTATATTACATCTCCTTGTATAATGAAGCTGCTTGAGTCTAAGCTGAATATAGAAATGATAACCGTAATGGTTCAAAAAGAGGTTGCGGAGCGTATTTGCGCCGGGGAAGGCAGCCGCAATTTCGGTGCGTTTAGCGCGGCGGTCGGTTTTTTTGCGGAGACAAAACTATTAATGCGCGTATCCGCGTCGTGTTTTTATCCTAAGCCCGATGTAGAATCCGCCGTGGTGCAGTTAAAGAGAAAAATACGGAGCGGCGTTTCAGCCGACGCGTATCTAAAAACAGTGAAAATTCTTTTTGCTATGCGCCGTAAAACCGTATTAAGCAATTTGCGCAAAGGATTAGGTATTGATAAAGCTTTGGCCGAGAGCGTGCTTAAAGCGGCTCAAATAGACAGCAATTTAAGGGCGGAGAATCTTGGCGTTGATGATTTAATAAGAATCAGCAACGTGTTAAGCGATCGCGTTGAGCCCGTTTCCGACGGCTTAATATGAAATGTTAAGCTCCTTTATTCGCGTCCGGATTTGGCTGGTATTCTTTGTTAATACTAAGTAAACGGCGTCGTATTTGTTTTATTCGCGGCGCAAAAAGGGCATAAAACCAATGTTTTATTGCTTTATGCACATTATTATAAATAGCTGATACAAAAGCGTTGACAAGTGGAAATGTGTTTGATAATATACTTGAGCGCCCGTT
>CAZPHS010000006.1:0-98121 GCA_964586785.1 uncultured Christensenellaceae bacterium | reverse complement strand
CGCACGTTTCATTATGTTTTGTGCCTTTCGCAGAAAGGAATGGTCATATAAATGAGAAAGTGCAATATAGGCGGGCAGGGTGTGCTTGAGGGCGTAATGATGCGCGCTCCCGGCATGAGCGGCATTGCCGTTCGAAAAGCTTCAGGTGAAATTGTTTTTAAAAAGCAAATCGTAACATCCGCAACGCAAAAAAACAAATTTCTTGGGCTGCCCGTTATACGGGGGATAGTATCGTTTATTGAAATGTTATCATTTGGCGTTAAAACAATAACTAAATCGGCAAAAATGTACGACGAGAGCAGCGCGGCCGCGGAGCCTTCAAAATTTGAAAAATATATCGCTGAAAAATCCGGAAAAGACCCTATGGACGTGGCAATGGTGTTTGCGGTTATAACAGCGATAGCGCTGGCGGTTGGTATGTTCTTTGTATTGCCTACCGTACTTGCAAATCTGCTAAGGCCATACGTCGGCTCGCCCTTTTTAATGAACCTGCTGGAAGGCGGTATACGCCTTTTGCTGTTTCTTGTTTATATAACCGGCATCACGCTTATAAAAGACATACGCCGCGTATTTATGTATCACGGCGCGGAGCACAAAACAATTAACTGCTATGAAAATGAAGAACCGTTAACAGTGGAAAATGTCCAAAAGTACAAAACGCTTCACCCCAGATGCGGAACAAGCTACCTGCTGCTGGTAATAGTAATATCAATACTGCTTTTCTCATTGCTGGGCTGGAACCCCGCCTGGTATATCAGAATTGGCCTGCGGCTGGCTTTGCTCCCGTTTGTTGCCGGCATATCTTACGAATTTCTAAAATTCGCCGCTAAAAGCGATCGCCTGTTTTTCCGCGTAATTCGCTGGCCGGGCATGATGCTGCAAAAGCTGACTACCGCCCCGCCCGACGACAGTATGGTTGAAGTGGCGGTTGTGGCTTTTTCCGCGGCAATGAACGAGACGGACGATATCGCGCTGGCTGCGCTTGCGAGTAGCTTTCACCGTATGCCGGAAAAAAGCGAAAACGAAATACAGCCCGCGGTGCCAAAAGGCGGGTGAATAAACGATTTGATATCCGGCGGCGCGTTATACCGGCGCATAAATAAGCTGTTGCTTGAAACACAAACTCCGGAGCCGGAAGCGAAAGCGCGTGTTTTAATAGCGCACGCACTGCAAACCGGACTTGGCGATATATTTTTGCAAAACGGTATTGACGATAACACGGCGGCCGATATTGAAAATATGGCGCGCCGGTGCGCGAATGGCGAGCCGGTGGAATATGTTACGGGGCAGGCGTATTTTCGAGGTTGTACATTTGATGTTTCACCCGCTGTTCTGATACCAAGACAAGAGACCGAGCTTGTCGCCGGAGCCGCCATAGAGCTTATCAACGCAAACAATTACAATACAGCCTTAGACCTTTGCACGGGAAGCGGCTGTATAGCCGTCGCGCTTGCCGCAGAAACAACCGTCAAGGTTGACGCATGTGATATAAGCGGCGCCGCGCTTGATACGGCGCGTCTTAACGCGCGGATTAACAATGTTCAAATCAACTTTTTTAACAGCGATATGTTCGGCTCTGTAAAAAAAACATATGATATTATTATAAGCAACCCGCCGTATGTGAGCGAGGTTGAATACGCGGAGCTTGAATGCGGCGTTAAGCTTTATGAGCCGCGGCTTGCGCTTATAGCGGGAGACGGACTTTATTATTACAAAATTATCGCAAAAAGCGCCGCACGGTGCTTAAACCCCAAAGGCGCGCTTGTTTTGGAGATTGGCGCGCGACAGGCGGGGCATGTAAAAACGCTTCTTTCGGACGGCGGTTTTTCCAAAATTGATATTGAACGCGATTATTCAGGGCGTGACCGCGTAGTGACAGCCCGTATATAAAAGGATGATAAATAATGATCGATAAGCTTGAAGCACAAAAAAAGCGTTTCGAGGAACTGGAAGAAAAGCTTTCCCATGCCGACGTTATTCAAAATCAGGAACTGTATACCATGCTTGCGAGAGAGCACTCTTCGCTTTGCGAAATTGTGGAAAAATACGGCCGGTATAAAAATAACCGCGGCCAAATGAGAGAGCTTGAGCAAATGATAAACGATACGGACGCGGAGCTTGCTTCAATTGCGCGCGAAGAACTCGAACAACGCCAAAATGACGATAAAGCAATCGAAGAAGAATTAAAACTGCTTCTTGTTCCCAAAGACCCGAGCGATGATAAAAACGTTGTATTGGAGATACGCGCGGGCACCGGAGGCAACGAGGCGGCTCTTTTTGGCGGCGATTTATGGCGCATGTATACGCGCTATGCCGAACGCGCCGGTTTTACCGTGGAGCGTCTTAGCAGCAATATTACCGAGCTTGGAGGCGTTAAGGAATTAACTTTGCTTATTTCGGGGCGCGGGGCGTATTCACGGCTCAAATATGAGAGCGGTGTTCACCGCGTGCAGCGCGTACCGGAAACTGAATCGTCAGGCCGCATACACACATCCGCGGCTACTGTGGCTGTTCTGCCCGAGGCTGAGGATGTAGACATACAAATAAACTCCGGCGATTTGCGTATTGATGTTTTCCGCTCGTCCGGAAACGGCGGTCAAAGTGTTAACACCACGGATTCGGCGGTGCGTATTACGCATGAGCCAAGCGGGCTTGTGGTAACATGCCAAGATGAAAAATCCCAGCTTAAAAACAAAGAAAAAGCCATGAAAGTACTAAAGGCGCGTCTTTACGATATTGCGCGGCAGGAACAGGAAACGGCGCTTTCACAAAGCCGCAAAAGCCAAGTCGGTTCGGGAGATCGGAGCGAACGGATAAGAACCTATAACTTTCCCCAAGGGCGCGTAACCGACCATAGGATATCGCTTACCTTATATAAGCTGGAGCAGTTTTTAGACGGGGACATGAACGAGATGATTGACGCGCTTATACTGGACGATAAGACGCGGGCGCTTTCCTTTTATGGTAACGCATAACAACAAAAACCGATTTATGAGAGCCCGCGTATTTGAGACAGCGGCCACACCACAAATATCGCCTTTCCCAGTACGCGTTCTTTTGCGATAGGCCCCACCACGCGTGAGTCGGATGAGTTGTTTCTGTTGTCCCCCATTACAAAAAAACAATCTTTTGGGACAATAAAAGGCCCGTACTGCCCGAACATAGGCTCTTTAAAATGGGTATAGTCCGGCTCTCCGTTTATATACAGCACGCCGCCCCTTATAAGTATCTCGTCGTTTACAGTTCCTATTATGCGCTTTACAAAAGTTTTGCCCGGTTCATCAGGATAAGTGCAAATAATAATATCGCCAAAATCGGGCTCGCGGAACCAGTATGTAACTCTTTCCATAAAAACGTATTCATTATTGTGCAGCGTCTGTTCCATCGACCTGCCGTCAACGCGAACAAGTTCAAAAACAAAAAAACGCAAGCAAAGGGCAACCGCCGCCGCCGCAATAAGAAGCAAAAATAAGCTTCGGCGCTCACGTTTAACGTATTCTTTTTTAAGCTCAATACGGGAATCGGCAATATTACTTTCTTTATTATTTTCGTTTTTCATCCGGAAATATCCTTTTTAACTTTTTAATAAACACCTCATGCGAAAGCATCACTATATGAGAGCACCCGAGGCATTTTATTTTAACGTCCATGCCAACCCGTATGATACGCCATTTGTTTTCGCCGCATGGGTGCGGCTTTTTCATTTGAACAATGTCTCCCAAAGCGTATTGCACACCGGCCTCCATCTGGCAAACACAATACAAATACTGTATTTGTTTTTTGCCTTATTACATTATACCTTGTTGAGTTAGGTTTTCAATCATATAATTTGCATCAATCGCTTTTTAAAAAAACACACCGCCGCTTAATATACCACAAAACAAAAATTTACAAACTGTTAATATGGCAGTATTGTTATTATCGCAAGAATGTGAAACAATGTTTGATATTAATTGACTGGAGGATATAAAGATTGAATAAAAAGAGGGCTGTTTTTGTTTGCCTTTTACTTGCGGCGGTCATGCTTTTCTCGGCTTGCGCGAATGAATCAAAAGAAGACGCGGTGGCGGGGCCTCCTAAAGGCTTCGATGATACTTTTGTGGTAGCCTCGGTAAACGGCCGGCCGATATATTATTCGCAATATTACCCGCAGTTTTCCAACGCGTGCGCGTACTACGGCATTTCGGAGGATGACGAGATAAACAGCGCCTTTGTTAAACAAATGGTTTTAGACGGGTTGGTTGAAACCGAAATCATGTCTCAGGCGTATGAGGACAATGGATACTTTAATTTATCCGAGCAACAGCTTGCGCAAATTGAGGAAGACGTTCAATCCGAGATTGATATGATTCTTGAATACTATTATTCAACGGACATGGAATCGGAGCTTGGAGAAGATTATACGCAAAATGAATATGATACGGTTAAAGCCAAGTATGAACAAAAAGCGCTTTCAGACTACGGCTATTCCAAAGAAGACATTATAAAGTATTACAAAATGGAGATTGCGGAAGAAGCCGCAAGGGCTGATTTAGTGGGCGATATCGAACCTACCGAACAGCAGGTGCGCGCGAAATATGACGAGGAGGTGGCTCTCGCCAAGGAATCGGCAGAAAACGATCCCTCGTACTACGAGCATATACTTTCGGAGGGGCTGCCCGTTTATTACGCGCCCGAAGGCATACGCAATGTGAGGCATATACTGATTAAGTTCGACGACGAAATTTTATCGGCGATTGATGCGTTAAAATATGACGGATATAATAAAGCCGCTGATATGCTCAAAGAAAGCGCTCTAGCCGGCATAGCGGATAAAGCGCAAGATGTTTTACAAAAAATCAAATCTAAAGAAATGAGTTTTAAAGAAGCCATTGACGAATATAACGAGGACACGGCGATGCCGGAAGAGGGATACCCTGTTGCCGCCGTTGAGAAAATACGGGAGCTGCTTAATAAAACCGAAGCCGATGAAATAAGCTTTAAAGAAGCGGTCGACGAGTATAATACATACATTGAAGAGAACAATATCACACCGAGTTATGTTACAGAGTTCTCGTTCGGCGCGATATCGCTTAAGTCGGCAGGAGATATAACTCTTGTGGGCACCGACTTTGGCTATCATATAATAGAATATTTTAATGATACCGCCGCGGGAACCGCCGATTTTGAGTCCGTCCGGCAGCAGCTTTACGACTCGCTTTCCGAAACGCTAAAACAAGATCGCTGGGACGAGATAGTTAAGGGATGGAAAGACTTAGCGGTTGTAGAATACACCGAAGGCGACTTCTGATAAAAAAATTATTTAAGAGCTTGTAAAAGCTCTTTTTTTTTGGCGTAATGTTCGTTATTATTAATACTTTTTACCTGAATACTTATGTTTATCCGCGCAGATAATAAATATGACCATGCAAACAAGATTTTTAAAAGCGCCGCGGTTTTTCCGCAAAAAAATATATGCATATACGGTGCCCTTCAACGCGCAAAAGCTGGCAGGCATAAGAAAGATTATACCGCGCCAGTTTTGACGCATATAATCAAATATAAGAAGGATTGCCAAATTTAATGCCGCAGAGAGCCTCGCTAAGCTCGAAAAGCCGCTTTGCGTCGTCTATGCTATCCGCGCGCGAATTATACTTTGTGTTAAGGCGGGCCTTATAATAAAGCCCTTTGGGAGCCGGATTCTGCTTAACCAAATATAAATACGTATCGGCGACCGTCTCGGGCGCCTCGCCATATCGTTTTCTTATGCTCCAAAATGCGTTTACCACACCGCCCGTCTTTTTGTTGCCTATATCGGTTTTTACAAGCCCGGGGTCAACCACATAAGCGTTAACACCGCTTCGCTCAAACCGCCGCATAAGCTCGCGCGCGAAAAGCACATTGCAAAGCTTACTTTGTTTATAAGCAAAAAGGCAGCTGTAGCGCTTTTTATACATTATATCGCTCCAATGCACGGCCGTGTTCATATGAGATCTGCTGCCGGTCATTATAAGCCGGCCGCCGCCTTTCACAATTAAATTCCAAAGCCTGTGTGTTAAAAGGAAACCGGCAAGATGATTCAAGGCAAACTGATATTCACAGCCGTCCGGCGTTTGTGTAAATTTGCTGCGAACCCCTCCCGCGTTGTTTATAAGAGCGGTTACGGGCATATCTCCCATAACATTTAGTATTTCATCCGCGATTGCGTTTACATCGCTTTGCGACGACAAATCGCCGCTGAAAAAAACGATGTCCGCGTTTGGCAATTCGTCCAGCAGCGCGGCTTTGGCATCCGCGCATGTTCGCGGCGTGCGCCCCGTGCCAATCACTCGCATACCCTCCGCCGCAAGCGCCTTGGCCGCCGCGTACCCTATGCCGGAAGTCGCTCCGGTAATAACCACAGTTTTCATTATTATCTTTCCCTTGTATAGCTTTTAATCTTATTTTGATTATACCACGTACATAATACCATTTAACCAATCATTTTACTAAACACACTTTTAAACTTTTTTGAATAGTGTAAATTAGGCTTCACGCAATCGGGTGGTGATATAAAGACATGTACAGAAATGATAATTGCCTCGCGCTGCTTGCCATGATGTGCTGTAAATGCGGCGGCTGGCAGGACGGGTTTAGGTGCTTTGACGAATGGTGCTGCAAAAATTGCTGCCGACCGTGCGGACCATGCGGACGCTGCCGGCCGGACTGCCGTTGCTGCCCTCTATGCTTTTTCGGGTTTAAAGATAACCGCTGCTGCCCCGGCTTTGACGGATGTAAAAAACCGCACGGCTTGGGCGGCTTCGACGGATTCAAATGGCCTTTTGATTTTTGCGGCTTGGACGGAAAAAAGAGCGCTTCCGGCGGACACACGGGAGGCGTATGTAAGGGCTGCGGCTGCGACCTTGGCGGTTTTAGCACCTGCAAACGCTGCGGCGGCTGCATGTGCAAGTTAAAGTGGTGGTAAGCAACTTAAAAAAACGCAATAAGGGGTTACGTCCCTTATTGCGTTTTTTATTTCTCTTTTATTCGAACGTATTTATGCGTGTTGTTGGGGCTTCCCGTCCTGCGGGATTGTATCTCAAACAGCTTTAATGAGGAAATAAAAGGCGTAAGCTTTGTAAAACCATAGTTGCGGGTGTCAAAGTCAGGATAGCGCTTATTTAAAAGCTTGCCGACCTGCCCTAAATATGCCCAGCCGTCGTCGTCCGAACTTTCTGTGATAATAACCTTTAACGCTTCTATTATCTCGTCCCTGTTTGCCATGCCTTCCTTACTTTTTATTTTTGACGATATGTCCGTCTGCAAAACTTCTTTTTCAGACACGGCGGGTTTGCTTAAAACCTCAAGGTATTTAAATATCTCGCACGCCGAAATAAACGGCGTTGGCGTTTTCTTCTCCCCCATGCCTATAACATACATACCCGATTCACGAAGGCGCGCGGCTAAACGGGTAAAATCGCTGTCGCTTGAAACTATGCAAAAGCCTTCCACGTTGCCCGAATAAAGTATATCCATAGCGTCTATAATAAGCGCCGCGTCGGTTGAGTTTTTACCCGTGGTATAGCTGTACTGCTGAATAGGCGTTATAGAGTTTGCCAGCAGAACGCTCTTCCATGAAGCGAGCTGCGGCTTTGTCCAGTCGCCGTATATTCGCTTGTATGTAGGCGTGCCATGGTTTGAAATTTCATCAAGCACCGCCTTTACGTATTTGTCGGAAACATTATCCGCGTCAATAAGCACCGCTATTCGCTTGTCGTTCTCCATCTTTATCCTCTTTAATTGCTGATACTTGATTATACCCCTTTTAGTTAAAATTAAGCAATATAACTTATTTATATATATAATATTAAACAATATTTATACGACAGCCGTTTTTATAACACGGGCAATGTTGAGCCTCCGTATGGCATTATTATAACCTTGGCATCGCGTCCCATTTTAGCAAACGCCGCGTCAAGCGCCGACTGGACCGTATCAAAAGGCTTAAAGAACAATGATTCCACAAAGCTGTCATTCATTTCGGAAACAAGATATACATCCGCTTTTTGCTGCACCATGGCTATTGCCGCGGCTTTATGACCTCCCAGTTCAAAATGCCTGCTTATTCTTTCAACCACGTCCGCGGGGCTTTTCGCTTCAGTCATCCAGCGCTCGAACACTTTCTCGCCGAGCCCTTCGGGGCACGCTGCGGCAACAATTACTACCCCTCCGTCGCGCACGGCATATTTGGCGTTATCCAGCGCTTTCTGCGCCTGATATAAATTTATATCTTTGGGATATCCACCGGCGGACACAAGCACAATATCCGCCTTTTTTGCTATATTTACTTTATAAAGCGTGTCAAGATACGCGCAGCCTTCCCTGTGCGCCTTTATATGATGACCCGCAAAAGATTTTACTATCCTTTTGTTTTCGTCAAGCACGACGTTTAATATAAAATCTATTTTAATAAAATTCGCGGCTTCGTCAATGTCGGCGCGCACGTTGTTGCCATCTATACTGCCGGCGGCGGAACTGTCCTCCACCATCTTGGAATGATTAGCCTGTATGGCGCCGGCGGTTGATACGCCCGGCATTACGGCTTTTGTGCCTCCGGAATATCCGGCAAAATAATGGTACTCTATATTGCCTACGCAAATCACTCTGTCCGCCAAGGCTACCGCGTCAAATATATCGACCGGTGTTCCAAACGAAGTTTTCCCAAGGTTCACTGTCCTTTTTTGGTCGGCGTCCACACACCTTATTTTTTCGTATATATCATCGCCCACAATATACCTTTTCTCCGCCTCATTGTGCTTCCGATGATTCCCCAGCGCAAATACAATTGTGATGTCTCCGTCTTTAACACCGGCGCGGTGCAGCTCCCCAATCACATAAGGCAGCACCCTGCTTGAGGGCATAGGACGTGTTATATCGCTTGTTACTATGCATACGCTCTCTTCCGGTTTTACAATCTCGCAAAGCCTTTTGCTGCCTATGGGGTTTTCCAACGACGATAAAATTTCCTCTTTTTCCGAGAGACTTGTTTTAACCTTTTTAGGCGCCAATACCCCCAGAACATTATTCTCTGGTATAGTAACCGATACATTTTGTTTGCCGTACGCTATTTTTATATCCATGTTATCCTCCGGAAAATACAATTGAGCCGGGCGTTAAACACTCCCGGCCCTATTGTGATGCACTCATCTCCCTATATACTTGAAACACCGCTCTCCCTGGCAGCTTTTGCGACAGCTTGCGCGACGGCCGCGCCAACCCTTGGGTCAAACGGCGCCGGAATCACATAGTCTGCCGAAAGCTCTTCCTCTTTTATAAGGGAAGCTATTGCGTAGGCGGCGGCAATCTTCATTTTATCGTTTATATCGGACGCCCTTACGTCTAAGGCGCCCCTGAATATTCCCGGAAACGCAAGAACATTGTTTATCTGGTTCGCAAAATCACTTCTGCCCGTGCCCACAACGCCGGCTCCCGCCTCTTTGGCTATATCGGGCATTATCTCGGGCACAGGGTTTGACATTGCAAATATAATCGGCTCGTTATTCATGGATTTAACCATTTCTTTTGTCATTATTCCCGGAGCCGAAACACCTATAAAAATATCGGTGCCCTTAACAACACTGGCAAGCGTCCCCTGCTTAAACTCCCTGTTGCTTATTTTGGCCATCTCCCGCTTAAATGGGTTAAGACCGTCTCTGCCTTCATATATTGCGCCCTTGCTGTCGCTAAGTATCACGTTCCTAAGCCCCATGCTCATCAATAACTTTGTAACTGCAACTCCTGCGGCGCCCGCGCCCGATATTACGGCTTCCTGTTCTTCAAGCTTTCTGCCCGTCAGCTTCATAGCGTTTATAATGGCGGCGGCCGTCACAACAGCCGTCCCATGCTGATCGTCATGGAATATAGGTACATCACAACGCTCTTTAAGCTTCCGTTCAATTTCAAAACATCGCGGGGCTGAAATATCTTCAAGGTTAATTCCGCCGAAACTGCCAGAAATCTGATAGATAGTTTCAACGATATCGTCAACTTCTTTAGACTTTATACAAATGGGGAAAGCGTCGACGTCGGCAAACTCCTTAAATAAAACGCATTTTCCTTCCATAACGGGCATACCCGCCTCGGGGCCAATATCGCCAAGGCCAAGAACCGCGGTTCCGTCGGTTACAACAGCCACCAGGTTCCACCTTCTTGTCAGCTCGTAGCTTTTTGATATGTCTTTTTGTATTTCAAGACACGGCTGCGCCACACCCGGAGTATACGCCAATGACAAATCTTCTTTGGTCCTAACGGGCGTTGCGGCGACAACCTCTATTTTGCCTTTCCATTCATAATGCAGCCTTAAGCTTTCTTTGTTATAATCCAAAACCGTTACCTCTCGTTGCCAAATTTTACGGCGGCGTGTTTTAGAGCGTCTATTACGGGCAATTCTTCGCCGGATAAGAATCTTACCATAGCGCCGCCGCCCGTACATATATACCCCATTTTATAGGCAAGCGAATATTTATTTGTCGCGGCTACGCTGTCTCCGCCGCCCAGCACCGTAAACGCTTTAGTCTCCGCAAGCGCTTTCCACACTTGCCTTGTGCCATACTCGCTCAACGGTTTTTCAAACACTCCCATAGGACCGTTTACAAAAACAGTCTTGGCGTTTTTTATTTCCTGCGCAAATACATTTGCCGTCCGCTCGCCTATGTCTGTAAACAGTTCGTTCAGCGGCAATTGCTCAATCGATACGTTATGTCTTACGCTGTCTTCATATGCCAAATCTAAAGGCGATATAATTTTGCCGGAATATTTTTCGAGCAATCTTGTTGATTTTTCAATATATTCACCAAGATTGTTCCGCAGTATAAAATCCAGCGAAGCTTTGCCAATATCAATTCCTTTTGCCGCAAGCATAACATTGCCTACCAGCCCGCCCGCCAGCACTTTATCGGCCGTTCCTTCCGCAAGCGCTTTATCCATCATTAAAAAAGCGTCCTGTATTTTAGCGCCGCCCAGCACAAAAACAAGCGGCTTCTTCGGCGCCTGAAGTATTTCCGCAAGCACGCCGTATTCTTTTTCAAAAAGCCTTCCCATCGCGGCCGGCATAAGTTCACCGAACGCCGTCAATGTCGGCTGCGCCCTGTGCGCCGCGGCAAACGCGTCCATAACAAATAAATCCGCGAGCGGCGCCAGCTTTTCGACAACCTGAGTTTTAACCTGCTGACGGCGGGTCAACTTAAGCTTTGTCTCAAATAATGTCATCTCCTCGGCCATAAAACGGACATTATCAAGAAGCAATATATCGCCCTCTTGCAGCGCCCGCACCTTTTCCTGCGCGTACGGACCGCAAACATCGGGCACGTATTCTACGGGTATGCCCGCAAATTCGCTCAGCGCTTTGGCGTGAAGCCCAAGATTATAATAGTTGCCGTACTCTATATCGCTGCCCTGGTGAGCAAGAATAACAAGCTTCGCCCCTTTTTTCGCAAGTTCGGTAATGGTCGGCACGCATCCTTTTATGCGCGTTACGTCTTTAAGCTCATTCTTTTGCTTGTCAACCGGCTGATTGATGTCAACGCGCAGTAAAACTGTTTTGCCCTTTATATTAAAATCGTCTACAGTATTTATACCGAACTTCATATCATTTCAATCCAAGATACTGATTTGTCTTTGCTGTCCCTTCTTCTCTGGTAGTCTGCATTTTCATTGCCGCGCGCACGGCGTCTATGCTCTCCGGTATAACCACGGACTCCTGCGGTATGTTTATCGCGAACATTATATCATCTCCGCTGGAAACTATAGATTCTTCCCATAGCGCAATTTCATACATATCGCCGCGGGGATAACCCATATCCCGCGCCCACCTGAACATTGAAGCGTTCCCAAGGAACCCATCTGCCAACCGCACCGCCATAATGCGCGGATGCTCGCACGCCATCTCCCATAATTCTTTTTTGCCGAGCTTTTTCTTAGACGTTACAACAACGGTTATTATGTGTCCGTGCGTCACGGGCGTATGAACAAGTATACCCGTACATGGTATGTGCGGCATTATTGTCATTAAGTCAACAGCCTGATGGCTCGGAGCGTTTTCAAGCTGCAAAGCGTTGGTTAAGCCCCTGTGGTAATCTCCCGGGTCCGCCACTCTTCTTATTATGGTGATAGCCGCTTTTTCAACTCCGAACGCTCTGTCTATCATGTCAACCGCGCGTATAAGCCCCGTTGTGTTGCAGCTTGTAAGCTTTAAAAACTGCTGGCCTATACCTTTTTCATAATTCGCGTACCCATGGAAGAAAACATCGGCGACTTCATTTTTCTCTCCGCCCTGAAAAACAGCCTTCTTGTTATACTTAGCGTATATTTCCTTGTTTTTCGCCCCGACCCCGCCGGGAGAGCTGTCCAGTATTATATCGCATTCCCGTATAAGCTCCTCGAAGCTTCCCGATACCGGTATGCCCGCCTCTTCCATAGATTTGTTTTCAGGCATTACGTTAAACATCTTATACGGCATACCTTTCGCCGCGAGCGCCCTTACCGAAAGTGTAGGCGCAATGTCCGCGACGCCCACCAGCTCCATGTCTTTTTGAAGCGCAACTCCGTCCGCCAGCCTTTGTCCTATAACGCCGTATCCGGACACGCCAACTTTAATTTTTTTCATGATATAACCCTCCCCTACTATATAATGTCTTTAACAATGATGTCTTAGTGCGTTTCACCTTTGCTGTCTTTAACTTAAAATGCGTCTCTCACAGGGTAACGCCCGGTTATCAGCCATGAATAACAAAAGTCAGGCGTATCCGGATACGGCATCATAAACATTGTTTAAACTTATTCTCCGATTTTCCTTCGCACAACTTTCCGAGCCGCCTTAGCAATATCGTCCGCCGTCATGTTAAACGCTTTTTTCAAATAATCCACGTTTCCGACTTCTCCGAACCTGTCCTGACTGCCAATGCGCTCCATAGGAACCGGTTTATTCTCCGCAATCACTTCCGCGACAGCGGAACCTAAGCCGTTAATTATGTTATGATTCTCCACCGTAACTATTGCGCCCGTTTCAGCCGCGCACTTTTCTATCAGTTCGCGGTCAACCGGCTTCCACGTAAACATATTAACAACGCGCGCGCTTACACCTTTTTCTTCAAGTAATCTCGCGGCCTCAAGCGCGTCGCTTACAAGTAAGCCGCTCGCTATAAGCGTTACGTCCGCGCCGTCTTTAAGAACAATGCCCTTGCCGATGGTAAATACGCTTCCCGGTTTATATATCATTTTGGGTTCTTTGCGTTGTATGCGTATATAGAACACGCCATACATATCCTTTATCTGCCACAGCAAGTCTTTAAGCATCACGCAGTCCGTAGGCTCAATAAGCGTTGCGCCGGGTATGCAGCGCATTAATCCCATATCCTCGAAGGGCATGTGGGTGCCGCCGTTATACGCCGCGGTTATTCCCGGGTCGGAACCCGTAATGCGAATATTAAGCCTGGCATACGCCGCCGACAAAAATATCTGGTCAAAACAGCGCCGCGTCGCGAAAGGCCCGAATGTATGCGCAAAAGGCACCTTGCCCGTAGCCGAAAGTCCGCACGCTACGCCAATCATATTCGCTTCCTGCACGCCGCAGTTAAAGGTACGCGAAGGATGCGCCTTCAAAAAAGGAATCATCCCCATTGATTTCATCAAATCCGCATCGAGCACCACAACGCGCTTGTCTTTATCGGCAATTTCAATCAGTGTATTGCAGTATGCAGCGCGCATCATTTCCATATCGTTTTTTATATCTTTTGCTATGCTAATCCCCATATTTACGCAACCTCTCTACTCAAGTTCCGACAGCTTTTGCCTGACGGCATCCATTGCCGTCCTGCCCTGTTCTTCGCTCACAACCATATGATGGTTATCTAATAACCCCTCCGCGAACGTACATCCCCTGCCCTTGAATGTATCAAGAATAATAACGGACGGTTTGCCGGCGGCGCTTTTAGCTTCTTTAACGGCATCGCATATTGCCGCGGGATTATGACCGTCAACTTTTATAACGTCCCACCCGAACGCCGCGAATTTCGCGCCGATATCACCTATATCCATAATGTCTTTGGTATATCCGTCAAGCTGCTGCTTGTTGTAATCCACAAACACAATAAGGTTATCAAGCTTAAAGTGGTTTGCAAACATTGCGCCTTCCCAAATCTGTCCCTCGTTTAATTCGCCGTCTCCAAGTATCAGATATGTATAGTTATCTTTATTGTCCAGCCTGTTTCCAAGAGCCACGCCTATCGCGGTGCTTATGCCTTGTCCCAATGAGCCTGTCGTCATATCGATTCCCGGCGTTTTGTTGCGGTCGCAATGGCTGGGAAGAATAGTGCCGCCTCTGTTCAGCGTATCCAAAACCTTCTCATCAAAGTACCCTTTAATAGCAAGCGCCGCATAAAGCGCAGGTCCCGCATGTCCCTTAGAGCATACAAGCCAGTCCCGCTCCTCCCAGCTGGGGTTTTTAGGATCAATGCGCATTACGTACCCATAAAGGGCGGCCAAAACGTCGGCGATGCTCATTGCGCCGCCAACATGACCAAACCCGCGCTTTGTTATGGCGCCTAATGTCTTAAGCCGTATATTAGCCGCAAACCTTTCCAGCTCTTCTTTGTTATATTCAGTCATTCCTTCACCTCACAAACCAATCTGCCCATATATTTATCAAGAATGCTAACAATTACTCACTCTATGATAATGTTTTGATTATATGTTGAGTAGATTTTATCACAAACTAATCAATAGTTCAACATTTTTATTCACAAATTTAAAAAATTCTGATATACTGATTGCAACATATAAGAGGTGGAAACAATGAAAATCAGCCGTATAAACGAAATAGAAAGGTACCTTATGGACAACAAGTTCGCCTCGATTACGGATTTATGCGAACATTTCAGTGTTTCCCAAAATACCATAAGGCGCGATATAGCCGACCTTTGCTCAAGAGGCATCGCGGAAAAGGTATACGGAGGTATAGTGCTTCGGGACGGACACAACGTTGTGCCTTATAATATGCGAAGCGTAAGCAACATAGATGAAAAAAATGAGCTTGCGCGTCTTGCGAGCCGATATATACAGGACGGCGAGACAATCTATATAGACTCGGGAACAACGACGCCGTATCTTATGCGTTTTATTCCGCAAGACTGCCATATAACAATTATAAGCAACAGTCTTAATATATACAACGAATCCGAGCAACTGCCTAACGCGAATGTAATCTCGACGGGAGGGCTCTTTTACCGGTATACCAATTCGTTTATAGGGGTTTCAGCCATAAGCATGCTTAGCAACTATCACATCACAAAAGCGTTTATGGCGGCCACGGGCATAACAATTGAAACGGGCGCCACTAACAATTCGTTCCATGAGGCGGAAATGAAAAAAGCGGTTGTCAACCGGTGCAATAAAATAATTTTGATGGCCGACAGCACCAAAGTGGACAAAGCCGCTTCAATATCCTTTTGCCCGTTAAAGTCGCTGTTCGCCTTCGTAACTGATAAGAAACCGCCGAGGCATTATATAGATTATTTCGACCAAAACAATATTGAGCTTTTGTTTGGCAATTAACATTTAGATATTTTTCACATACCGCTTATTCGGCAAAATCAAGGCCGACGCCCCTATAAGAAAAGGAATTAAATTAAGAACCAATATCGCCGTCCAAAACTGCGCGTTTTGAGCGATAAGCCCTATAAGCCACGGTATCACCATCACGCCTGTTGTCGCCCCGAGCCCTATTATAGCCGACGTGCTTCCGGTATTATCGGGAAATATATCTCCCGCGATCATAACGGTAAGCGGCACGGCGGGGCCAACAGTCATACCGGACAAAATGTATCCTATGATATAAGCCGCGGGCGTGTTTATAATAACCGCAATAGTAATAATTACGCCTCCGGATATACCGCATAATAAAATAAAGTACTTAACATTTTGTTTCGCAAACAAAAATGAACACAGCAGCCTTCCCGCTATAACGCCTATCCATAAAGATGAAACGCTAAATCCGGAAAGAAACGCGTCGGCGCGCAGCTCGCGCGTCATATACGCGGGCATCCATATGGAAGACGCGATTGCGTACCCGACATATAAAAATGACGGCAAAAAGAAAACGAGCGCTTTATTCTTAAACAAAACGTTAGATACTGATACCGATTTTTTGTTTATACGGTTACCGTTCTCCTTGACGCCTTTATGAACAATAACAAACGCCGACAATAAAATAACGCACAGTATGCCAAGATATAAGAAAAGATTATTAATCCGTATATCCGAATCAATAAATAATGTGGACAGCATAGGGCCTGCCAACGCGCCTATACCAAGGAAAACATGCAGCATACTCAAATGAAAACGGCGTTTTTCTTTTTGTATATCAGTTATATACGCGTTAAAAATAGCTTCAAGAATCCTTGTGCTGCCGCCTATAGAAAAGAATAAAACCAGCAAAAGAAAATACGAATCCGTAAAAAAAAGCGCAATCAACGAAGCGCAGTAAACTGCGAAAGACGCGTTTATAATAGCGGATTTTTTAAACCTGTCCGCGAAAAAAATGCCCGCGAAGACGCATATTATGCCGCCTATACCCTGAAAAAAAGTTATAAGCCCGTTGTCCGACAGCGATATGTTAAACCGTTCTATAAAGACCGTGACCAGCGGACCGAGCATCGTAAGCGAAATTCCATATACAAGCATCATTAAATGGATAACAGCCATTAACGCATTAAGCCTTAACCTGGAAGTACTCAATATTATCACCTGTTTATTTAAAATATTTTTTTCAAATTCTCAATTGCTTTTTTTGCGGCCGGTAAATAATCAGGTAAAGGCAGGCATTCAACCGACAAATACCCTTCATAATCTATACTGTCAAGCGCCGCGGCTATTTTTTTAAAATTGATATGCCCCGCTCCGGGATATTGCCTGTTGCTGTCGGCTAAATGCAGATATCCCAATCTTTTTCCGCAAAGTTTTATTGCTTCTTCCATATCAGATTCTTCAATATTCATGTGGAATGTATCAAGGTGCGCGTATGTATTTTTAAGGTTATGCCTCTCTATTAATTCGCATATATCCTGCGCGGTGTTCATAGAATTTATTTCGTACCTGTTAATGGCTTCAATAAATATTTTTACGCCGCGCTCTTTGGCATAGCCATCCAGCTCACTTATCGCTGAACCAAAAGCATTATTATATTCTTCCTTGGAAGACGTTATGCCGCCTCTTAACCAACCTATTACAATATCCGCCCCAAACGCGCAAGCGATGTCTATATACTTTTTTGCTCCGGTCAGCGCGGCCGACTTCTTTTCAGCGCATGAATCCGTAAGCGAAACTCCCTCCTGCGTAGCCAGCCTGCCGGTTACAATGGTCGCAATACTAACTTTGTGTTTGCCGCATTGCTTTAATATACCGTCGTAATCCAATAAAGAATTCTCCCTAAGATGTACCTCTATGGCGTCATATCCCAAGCTTTTAGCCAAAACAAGATTTTGCTCTATGCTGCCCAGCAGCAATATAGGCGCGGTTTTAGGCGCGGCTTCGGCCGATGATATTGCATAACGATAGCTCTTTTTTCTCAGCAGTTTCATATCTGTTTTTCTCCGTAATCTCTGTATTGGTATATGTTTAAAACCGGAGTCCGCCACTTTATGCGGCAAACTCCGGCCTTTTACGGTTATTCTACTTCTTCAAGCAGCTTTTTTGTATATTCAATGCTTTGTTTCATCCACTTCTTTGACACCTCGGTCTCCTGAAGACCTTCTGTCTGCCAGCTTAACACTCCGTCATAGCCCGCGTCATAAAGCTGCTTTACAACACCGTCAAGTTTAACCTGTCCGGTTCCCAAAGCGACCGCGTCCTTACCTATAACATCTTTAAAGTGTACATTTCTTACAATCCCCGCAATGGGTTTTAGAATTACCAGCTCATCATTCTTGGGGAAATCGTCCGGTAGCATCCACCAGTTTTTTCGCCGCGCAAAATATGAATGATAATCCGCAAAGTTGCTTTGTGCCATGTATTACGTAATATATTATATAAAACAAAACTGACAATGTCAATCTCTTTTGACCGCAAAATCCTTTATGCATTTTCAGCGAGGGATATAATTAAATAAAGATTTATAAAAAACGGCTTTTTACAGGCTGTCGGCTTTCGATTCCGTCGTAGAAGTCAACAATATGGCTTAATCTGTCCCTGATATTAGAGATATGTGTCGACATAGCCAAGCGGGCATCTTCCGTATCTTTTTCTTTAAAAGCCTGTATTATCTTTTCGTGTTCCAGAAGAGAAAGCCGTATGTTTTCAGGAGAGTGCAGCGCATATACTCTGATTCTATATACCAAATCTGCAATACCGTCAAATATATCTTTAATCTTTTGGTTTTCCATGCTGCTAACAATAGTTCCATGCAGCAAAACATCGTATCTGTTATATTCTTTTGTATCGCCCTGTTCGGCCATGGTTTTGCATTGTTGGTTTAAGTCTATTATTTCATCAAGCTCATCCGTGGTTATTTTTACCGCAAGCTGCTCCGCCGCATGAGATTCAACGATCTTTCGCAAACCAAATATATCCTCAAAATCTTGTTTCGTAACGCCGCATACAAAAAAACCAACGCGGGACAATGATATAACAAGGCCTTCCTGCCGCAAGCGCAACAACGCTTCCCGTATTGGCGTTCTGCTTATGCCAAGTTCTTTAGAAAGATCCTCAATATTAAGCTGCATACCCGGCTTTATCTGATGCTCTAAAATATGGCTTTTAATCGCCATATAAGCCCATTCGTTTAAATTAGGCGGTTTGCCGGACAGAACTAAATTTTGTTCATTATAATACAATTGAGTGACCCTCTTTCATATAATAAATTGTTGCCGTATAACTTGCTTATATTAACTCTCCCAACATATTAATGTAACATACTATATATTATAAAATATCTTCATTTGTTTTGTCAATATTTTATCCAAACCACCGATATTTACCGATACTAATATGTCGGATGGAACCGGTATAAACGGCATGGCTGTATTGTTCAATTGCCAAACAATAAAACCGATATCCTTATCGTTCCTCTCTGAAATAGGGTATGCTAAGGCTGCCTGGAGGCGGATTCTTGCGTGATTTTCTCGCGGAAACCATAATAAGCACGATTATTGTAAACGCATAAGGCAGCATGTCCACTATCTGAATAGGAATGTTTATTTTAAGTGACTGAAGCTGAAAGCCCACTATCCTCAACGCTCCGAAAATATAAGCGCCGAACAGCGCGCGAAGCGGATTCCATACCGAGAAAATGACAAGCGCTACCGCAATCCATCCCATACCGCCTGTTATACCGGGCTGCCAAGTCGTGCTGTAATTCAATGATAAATAAGCGCCGGCAATTCCCGACAGCACGCCGCCTATGCAAATATGTATATATTTATTGCCATTAACGGCAATACCCGCGGTATCCGCTGCGCCCGGGTTTTCCCCAACGGTGCGCACTCTTAATCCCGCGGTGGTTTTATTAAGGTAAATCCACATTACGATTGCGGCAATGTAACCAATGTAAACAAAAATGCTTTGAATAAAGAAAGCTTGGCCTATAACCGGTATTTTCGACAGCAGCGGTATGGCAAAACGCTGGTAAACACCCGTTACCTGATTTGAAAGCGTAAGCCCCGTTACGGAATTGCCTATAAAGTTAGCGAGCCCCGTGCCGAAAATCGTCAGCGATAAACCCGTAACAACCTGATTGGCTCGCAATGTTACCGTAAGAAACGCGTATATAAGCGCGCCTATACCGCCGGCGGCCATACCCGCGAGCAACGCCAAAAGCGGACTGCCGAAAGCCATTCCGGTAATAAAAGAAAATGCCGCGCCAAGAAGCATCATTCCCTCAACGCCAAGGTTTAAATTCCCCGCCTTTTCGGTTAAAATCTCGCCGAGGGTAGCATAAAGCAGCGGAGTGCCCGATGAAATTGTGGCGGCGAGAAAAGATGTTAATATATCCATAGTTTATTGCGCCCCCCTTGGCAGTGACCTTACTATTTTATACCTTAAAAAGAATTCGGACGCCAGCACAAACAACAGCACAAGACCTTGAAACACCGACGCCGCCGCGCTGGGTATGTTATAGGCGGTTTGTATAAAATTCCCCCCCTGTGTCAACGCGGCGAATAAAATACATACTATGCCTATGGCGACAGGGTTTAACCGCGCGAGCCATGCGGTGATAATGGCGGTGTATCCATATCCTGCCGAAAGCGTTTCATTCAGCGTCCGTTCTACGCCTGTCGCCTGTATCATGCCCGCGAGCCCCGCCAGCGCCCCGCCTATGCATACTGTAATCACCATCGTTTTATGCACATTTATGCCCGCGTACCGCGCCGTGTCCGCCGATTCACCTATAACATTTATCCTGTAACCGCCTTTACTGCGCGTTATAAAAAAGTAAATAACCGCAATAAGCCCTATGGCGACAATCCACCCTATATTAACGCCGAAAATTTGAGGAAGAAGCGCTTTAGCGTCAAACATCGCGATTTTTGGAAACCCGCGCGCGCCCGGGTCCTTCCATGCGTTATACTGGAGATATTGTATTATTTTTATGGCAATATAATTGAGCATAAGAGTAACGAGCGTTTCATTTGTACCCCACTTCACTTTTAAAAAAGCGGGTATTGCCGCCCATAACGCCCCGGCCGCAAACGAAGCGGCGGTCATTGCCGAAAACAACAGCCAGACCGGCCAATCGGCGCAAAAGAGCGCGAAATAAGAAGCCGCGAAAGCTCCCATGCATATCTGGCCTTCAGCACCTATATTCCAGAACTTCATGCGGAATGCGAGCGATATTCCAAGCGATGTTATAACGAGAGGTATAGCGAACTCAACCGTTTTGGCAATTCTCCGGCCGTTACCGAAAGCGCCTTCCAAAAGGGATATCATTGCGGAAAAAGGATCAAACCCCGCGATGGCAAGAAAAATCATGCCTGTTAAAAGCGCACATACAACGCCGAGAAATCTTATCAGAAAAGCTTTCCGGCCGCTGATGCTATCTCTCGCGACAATTCTCATTGCATGTTCTCCCTCCTCTGGCCTGTCATCATAAATCCCAGCTGGGTTTTTGTTGTTTTCCGCGCATCCGCTATTCCGGTTACGCAGCCGTGACACAATACAAGTATCCTATCGCAAAGCTGCATCAGAACGTCCAGGTCTTCACCGACATATATTATGCCTGTTCCGGCTTCTTTCCGCGAGTTTATAAGAGAATATATCTGCATAGACGCGCCTATATCAAGCCCTCTGACAGGGTACGCCATAATAAGCAGTTTCGGGCCTGAGCGAAGCTCTCTGCCCACCAACACCTTTTGTATATTCCCCCCCGAAAGACGGCTTACTTGAAAATCAATATCCGGAGTATCAATCGAGAGCTGTTTAACAACATCGCGCGCCATCTGCGCATACGGCTTCTTGTTTATAAAAAGCCCTTTTTGCGTGCTGTGCTCTTTCAGCATCATGTTTTCGGTTATTGTCATACCGGCGACAAGCCCCATCCCCAGCCTGTCCTCGGGAACAAAGCTCATCGATACTCCGCGTCTTATTATATCAATAGGACGCAGTCCGGACAGGTTCTCTCCAAGCAGTTTAACGCTTCCTTCATATTTTGGATTAAGCCCCGCCAGCGTTTCGCAGAGCTGTTTTTGCCCGCTGCCCGCGACACCCGCAACGCCAAGTATCTCTCCTTCGTAAACATCAAACGATACGTCATGCAAAACGGGCGAGCCGTCAATATCGTTTGCGCTTAGTGAAACCGCTTCCAGCAGTTTTTCTCCGCGCGCGGCTTTGGTTCTGTTAATAGCCAGGTCAACCTCTTTGCCTACAATGTGACGTACCAGTTTTAACTCGTCAATATCGCCGGTTTTAAACGTCGCTACTGACTTGCCTTTACGCAATACCGTAACGCGATTGGTAACGGCCATAACTTCACCGAGCTTATGCGATATGAATATTATTGATTTGCCCGCGTCGCGCATTGAACGCATAATACCAAAAAGCTTTTCGGTTTCCTGTGGCGTCAGCACCGCCGTGGGTTCGTCGAGTATAAGTATATCCGCGCCTTTGTACAATACCTTAATAATCTCAACAGCCTGCTTCTGGCCGACCGGCATGTCTTTAACATAACAGCGCAAATCAACATCAAAACCGTAGCTTTTTGACAAAGCTGAAATCTCCGCGAACTTCTTTTTGCTGTTTTTAAATATCCCTTGTGGATTGGCGACAAGCACGTTATCAAGCGCGGTAAACGCTTCCGCCAGTTTGAAATGCTGATGTATCATTCCTATTCCATGCGATATGGCGACGGCGGGCGACGATATAACCGTAGGTTTACCGTTTATATATACTTCTCCCGCGTCCGGTCTGTAAAGTCCCGAAAGTATGTTCATTAATGTCGATTTGCCTGAACCGTTTTCACCTAAAACAGCATGGATTTCTCCCTTTTTCAGAGAGAAATCCACACAATCGTTAGCTGTCACAGAGCCAAACCTTTTTGTTATTCCGTTTAATCGAATAACGGTATCCGTATCCATTCTTACTATTCGGCGGGAATAATGCCTATGACGTTTTCATACAGCCAGTCCATTGACAGCATAGCCTCGTCGCTTAAAACCTCGCCCTGCGCCGCAACGGCATTACCTTGATTGTCTGTAAGCGGGCCTGTAAAAACGTCCCAACTGCCGTCGGCAAGCTTTGACTTATAATCGTCCGTCAGCGCCTTCGCTCCTTGCGGCGCGTTTACCGTGAGAACCACGTCGATAACGCCTTCGTCCATGCCGCCCCAGTAGTTTTCATTCTTATACTCGCCGTCGATTATAGACTGTATGACCGCCTTATAGTACGGCGTCCAGTTCCATACCGCCGACGCTATGTTCGCGTTGGGCGCGACGCTTATCATGTCGCAGTGATAACCGACCGAAAAAACACCGGCTTCCTCTGCGGCCTGCTGCGGGCTGGTGGCGTCCTGATGCTGAGCTATAACATCGCATCCGTTAGAGATAAGCGCGTTGGCGGCTTCTTTCGCCTTTGTCGCGTCAACCCAATCGCCCGTCCAAATAACTTCGACGGTTGCGTTAGGATTTGCCGCCTTAACTCCCAGCGAAAACGCGTTCAGCCCGCGTACAACCTCGGGAATAGGAAACGCCGCGACATATCCAAGCTGATTGCTCTGTGTCGCAAGCCCCGCCGCAAGCCCCGATAAAAAGCGAGCCTGGTATATACGACCGAAATAATTTGCAAAGTTGGTATCATTGGATTCATACCCGCTGCAGTGCAGGAATATAACATCCGGATACTCCGCCGCTTTTGCCTTCATGTGGTCCATGTATCCGAAAGAGCAGCCGAATATAACATTGCAGCCCTGGTCGACCATGTTGTCTATAACATCTTCCACTTCGGCGCCCTCCGGCACGAGCTCTTTATAAATGGTTTCCACACCAAGATCGGCTTCAATCGCCTTACGCGCTACATCGTGAGACGTTGCAAAACCGCCGTCCGCCGCCGGGCCGATATAAATAAAACCGGCTTTTACTTTTTTTCCCGCGGACTGATCGGCATTCGTACATCCTGTCACAACAAGCGCCAGCGCCATTATAAGCGCCAAGGCTAATGCAAAAGTTTTCTTCATTTTTATCCTCCTAGAATTTTAAATCATTTATTATGTATAAGCCATATTACTATATAGTTCGACAAAAACGCAAGGCTTATGTGCCGAATGACGACAGCGTTTTTTATTATTGTTCGAAAAGAAACGGTTATTCGTTGCGCGAAAGCGCCTCTTTTATAATCCCCACATATTCGCGTATGTGACAAGCCGCAAGTATGCGCCAGTTGGTGGGCGCGCCTATGCCGTAAGCGTCGACACCGTATCTTTTCGCGGTAACCAGTGCGCGGTAAACATGATAATCGCTTGTCACCACAGCGGCGGTTCCACCTCCGTTATCATTAATAATCGCCGCCGAATATTTCATGTTTTCCGCGGTATTGCGCGACCGCGGCTCCATTATTATACGGTCTTCATTAATGCCGCAAGATACAAGATATTGATACATAGCCCGCGCTTCGGGCACGGGCTCACTGCCGCCGCGCCCTCCCGAAACAATACATATTGCCCCGGGATACGATAACAGTTCATTATAAGCGCTGTCCAATCTGCTTTTCAAAGAATATGTAAGCGTTCCGTCGGGGAATATGCCGCAGCCCAAAACCAAAACAAAATCCGGATCGACGTCCGGCTTTGGAGCCGTTAACGCCGAAAGAATAAGCGCCTCAAAAAAAACGGCTGCCAATAACACGGCGCATACGCATATTATTACCGCCCTTCGCAAGGCTTTATATTTTAACGCCGGACCGGGGCGAATAAGCCGTATAAAGCCCCATATAACCAGCAGTATTCCTCCCAGTACGGGAATTATCATACCTACGCTTATTGCCGTTGAGCAAAGCATGGCTATAATTCCAAGGCCTATCCCCGTAAGACCGGCCAATATGGCGGCGGCAAATAAAAGCCTGAATATTCTGCTTTTAAACTTATTTTTCACTATAACCTCTTTCATCCGCGTCCGGCCGATAGCTCACGTTCATAAGCGTCAATCCTTTTGCGGCAGCGGTTATTCCCGCCGCGTTCCTGTCCCTGCCCGCTATAATACCCGCCATGCATTCCGGCGGTCTCTTTTTAAGCCCTATTTCTATGAGTGTGCCCGCGATTATGCGCACCATTCGGTAAAGAAAACCCGAGCCTGTAATATCTATGTATATCAGCGGCCGCCGCTGATAAATATCAATATCATGCACCGTCCTCACCGTGCTTTCTATACCGCTTCCGGCTGCGCAAAAAGCCGCGAAATCATGCGTCCCTATAACCGCCTGCGCCGCCTTGCGCATCGCGCCTATATCCAGATCTCCGCGAACGTGAGCGGCGGTATGCCGCATTATCGCCGGCGCGTGAAAATCGTTGTGTATTGTATATCTGTATGTTTTGGCTTTGGCGCAGTAACGCGAATGAAAATCCTGCGCAGTCTCTTGCGAATTTAGCACGCGTATATCAGCCGGCAGATGCATATTCAGCGCGAAGCTTATTCTGCCGGCCGGAATTGAGCAGTTTGTATCAAGGTGCGCAACCTGCGCGCGCGCATGAACGCCCGCGTCCGTGCGCCCCGCGCCGTGTACGCAGACTTTTTCTCCCGTCGCGGCAAAAAAAGCGCGCTCCAGCGTCTCCTGCACTGAAACGGCGTTCTTCTGGCGCTGCCAGCCCGCGTATTTAGTGCCGTCATATTCTACCGTCAGTTTTACGCGCATACGCCGTCCACCGCCTAAAACCCCAAAACCGCGAACACCATAAGCCCCGATACAAAAGCCGCGGCGACAAAATCACGGCAGTTAAGACGCATCACCTTCATTCTGGTGCGCCCTTTTCCGCCGTTGTAACAGCGCGATTCCATAGCGAAGGCCAGCTCGTCCGCCCGCCTGAAAGCGCTGACGAACAAAGGCACCAACAGCGGAACCATACCCGCGGCGCGTTTTAGCACATTGCCCGAATCGAATTCCGCGCCTCTCGCGGTCTGCGCCTTCATTATCTTATCCGTCTCTTCTATCAATGTGGGTATAAACCGCATGGCTATTGTCATCATCATGGCAAGCTCGTGTACGGGAAACCGTATTGCCTTTAAGGGCTTCAGCAGGCTCTCAAGACCGTCGGTTAAAGCGATGGGCGAAGTTGTAAGCGTAAGCATAGTTGTGGCTGTTATAAGGTAAATAAGCCTCACAGCCAGCCTTACGGCGCTTACCAGCCCTTCCTCCGTTACGCGCAGAATCCACCAGGAAAACAATTCGGTGCCGCCCGAATAGAAAAAGGTATTAAGCACAAAGGTGAATACAAGTATAAACCAAAGAGGTTTTAAGCCCTTTAAAACATATTTTACGCTTAAACGGGACAGCAAAATCGTCAAAACAAAAAACCCTAAAACAACAGCGTAGCCGGTTATTGTGCGGACTAAAAAAACAAGAACGATAACGGCGACTGTAAGCACCAGTTTAATACGCGCGTCCAGCCGGTGTATAATAGAATTACCGGGAAAAAACTGCCCGAGAGTAATATTGCTAATCATTGCCCGCCCTCCAAAACGCGCGTTACGCACTCCTCAAGCTGAGCAAAACGTATCACATCGTCAGGTATATTCTTGCCGCGTTCGCGAAGGCTCTGCGCAATTCTCGACACATACGGCACGTCAAGCCCAATGTCCCGCAGCAATTTTTTTTGCATAAACACTTTTGACGGCGTATCGTCAATAAAAAGCTTGGCGCCGTTAAGAACGACAACCCGATTTGCGTTTTCAGCCAAATCGTCCATTGAATGAGTTATCATTATTATCGTTACGCCTTCGCCGTTAAGCTTTGTTATAAGCCGCATAAGATGTGAGCGCCCTTTCGGGTCAAGCCCCGCCACAGGCTCGTCAAGTATAAGCACGCGCGGCCGCATGGCAAGCACCCCCGCTATTGCGACGCGCCTTTTCTGCCCTCCCGAAAGCTCAAACGGCGAGAGCTCCTTTATATTTTCATAGTCAAGCTCCATAAGCTCCATGGCGTACTTTACGCGCAGGTCCGTCTCTTCCTCCGAAACGTTAATCTTGCGCGGACCGAACGCTATATCTTTATAAACCGTTTCCTCAAACAGCTGATGCTCAGGATACTGGAATACGACACCTATATGACGCCGCAGCGCCTTTTTGTCATAGCCCTTGGCGTTTATATCCTGCCCGTCTATCAGCACGCGCCCCGCCGTCGGCTTTAGCAGCCCTGCCATAAGCCCTATAAGCGTGGTCTTGCCGGAGCCTGTATGCCCTATTACGCCTAAAAAATCGCCGTCCTTTATATTAAGGCTTATATTCTCAACAGCCTTGGCTTCAAACGGTGTTTTTGGCATATATACATATGTTAGTCCATCTAGCTCAATAGACATATTTTTTCCACCAGTTCATCGGTTGTAAGAGGACATTCGCCCAAACTATATCCTTTATTTTTAAGCTTATGATAAAGGGCAATGTGAGGCGGCGCCTCAAGCCCCGCCCTATATAGCAAATCCTCATTCGCGAAAATTTCGCGCGGCGTCCCTTCTGCCATAACACGTCCCTCCGCCATCACTATAACCCTATCGGCAAACAGCGCCTCTTCCATATAATGTGTAATCAGAAGTATCGTCTTGCCGCTTTTATTAAGCTTCTCTATGGTGGCGAGAACCTCCGCGCGCCCCTCCGGGTCAAGCATGGCCGTCGGTTCGTCGAATACTATTATATCGGGCTGCATAGCCAGCACGCCCGCTATAGCCACGCGCTGTTTTTGTCCGCCGGAGAGCATGTGCGGCGCACGGTCGGCGTAATCGCCCATATTAACCACTGAAAGCGCGGCATCAACGCGTTTCCTTATTTCGGCGGGCGGTACGCCTATATTTTCCGGCCCGAACGCGACATCTTCCTCCACAATTGTGGCGACAAGCTGGTTATCGGGATTTTGGAACACCATTCCCGCGCATTTGCGTATATCCCATACCTTTGTTTCATCCTTCGTATCCATACCGTCAATCAACACCCTGCCCGAGTTTGGCAGATAAAGCGCGTTTATATGCTTTGCAAGCGTCGACTTACCGGAACCGTTGCGTCCTATAATGGCAATCAGCTCACCCTTTGGCACTTTAAGTGAAATATCAGTAAGCGCCGGCGTCGAGCCGGTTTCGCCCGTATAAGCGTATGAGATATCTTGCGCGTCAATAATCGCCATATTGTTCTCCATTTTTTTATTCGCTCAATTATACACCAAAAGGCTCTGAAATCAAATCTCAAAGCCTTTTTTAAATCATAACGCCGCTATTTTATTTATCAGACAAGCTCGAGTATAACAGTCTCCGCCCCGTCGCCGCGCCGCGGACCCTTTTTTATTATACGGGTATATCCGCCGCCGGTGCCAAGCTCCTTCGCGCGCTTGTAATACTTCGGGCCGTACTCGCGAAACATCTTCTCAACAAGCGGATTCGCCACGTCTCCCGTGCGCTTTTTATAATCAAACTTGTTCTCGCCGTCTTTTTTAGGCTCGGGAACATTGTAAAGATACTGCATCAAACGGCGCCTGGCCGCGAGCTTAGACGGCATATCGTTTAAAACTTCGCTTTTTTTCTTCCCGTCGTCGTCATTAACGGTTTTTATAACTTTAATTGTATTCGCGTGTTCTTTAACGGCAAGCGTAATAAGCTTCTCCGCTATGCTTCTCGCCTCTTTGGCGCGAGCGAGCGTAGTCTCAATACGGCCATGCCATAGCAGGCCCGTAACCAGATTTCTCAGCGTGGCCTGCCTTTGATCCTGCTGCTGATTTAGCTTTCTGTATACAGCCATGATAGCCTCCCCATTGCCGCAAGTTATGCCTTCGCGGCCAAAAAATTACTGTTTAGTCGTCAATCCGCAGCGAAAGCCCCAAAGCGGCAAGCTTCTGCTCAACCTCTTCCAGCGACTTGCGCCCAAGATTGCGAACCTTCATCATCTCTTCCTCGTTGCGCTTTATCAGTTCTTCTACCGTGTTTATCCCCGCGCGCTTTAAGCAGTTGTACGAACGGACGGAAAGATCAAGCTCTTCGATTGTTATCTCCAAAACCTTCTCTTTTTTGTCTTCCTCGGGTTCAACCATTATCTCAACGTCCCGAACGTGTTCGGTAAGCGCAATAAACTGCGCCAAATGCTCGTTTAAAATTTTAGCCGCGAGCGAAACAGCCTCGTCGGGAGCTATGGTGCCGTTTGTCCATAACTCTAGCGATAATTTATCAAAGTCTGTAATCTGTCCGACACGGGTATTTTCAACGGTGAAATTAACTTTGCGTACAGGAGTAAACAAAGAATCCACGGGAATTACTCCAATCGGCATATCAGACTCTTTGTTCTTATCCGCCAGCACGTACCCTCTGCCTCTTTCAACGGTTATCTCCATGTAAAGGCTGCCGTCTTTATCGATGGTTGCAATGTGCATATCTGGGTTTAACACTTCAACATCGGCGTCCATAATAATATCCGCCGCCGTTACTTCCTTAGGGCCGGATACGTCAAGTATAAGCGTCTTTGGCTCGTCGACGTACATTTTAACCGCGAGACCCTTTAAGTTCATCACAAGGTTCACTACGTCCTCGCTGACGCCTTCAATGGTGGAAAACTCATGCAGCACGCCGTTAAGCCTTATACGCGTTACCGCCGCGCCCGGCAAACACGACAACAATACGCGCCTTAGCGAATTGCCGAGCGTGGAACCAAAACCGCGCTCCAGCGGTTCCATAACATATTTCGCGTAAGAATTGTCGTCTGACTTTTCAACACACTGTATATTTGGCTTTTCAATCTCTAACATTATAACCCTCCCGTTATAAACGATAAATTTTCTGAGGGCAACCGCTCACAAAAACCGCTTACTTGGAGTAATACTCAACGATCAAGTGCTCCTCTATGGTAAGATCCATATCTTCTCTCGCCGGCTCCGCAACCACTTTGCCGGTTAAGCTTAAGTTGTCCATGCTAAGCCAGCTTGGCATGGGACGCGCTTCGCTTTCGCGTATCTCTTTAAAGCGATCGGTATCGGCGGACTTCTTTTTTACGGATATCTCATCGCCTATACTTACAAACAAAGAAGGTATATCAACCTTTTTGCCGTTAACAAGTATATGTCCGTGCAGAACGGTCTGACGCGCCTGCGCGCGGGAATCCGCAAGGCCGAGGCGGTAAACCACATTGTCAATCCGCGACTCGAGCAGCTTTAACAAATTCTCGCCGGACTTACCCTTCATGCGCTCGGCAAGTTTGTAGTATTTTTCAAACTGTGCCTCAAGCATACCGTAAGCACGCTTAACCTTTTGTTTCTCACGCAGCTGTATTCCGTACTCGGATACTTTTTTTCTGCCCCTTGTTTGCACGCCGGGTGCCGTGGGACGCTTTACAACCGAGCATTTTCCCGAGTAGCACCTGTCGCCTTTCAAAAACAGCTTGCAGCCTTCCCTGCGGCAAAGGCGGCAAACAGAACCTGTATATCTTGCCATGTCTTGTTTTCCTCCTTATACTCTCCGGCGCTTTGGCGGACGGCAGCCGTTATGCGGTATTGGCGTTACGTCTTTTATAAGACATACCTCCAGCCCCGCCGTCTGCAGCGCGCGAATTGCCGCTTCTCTGCCCGAACCCGGGCCCTTCACATAAACGTCAACGTATCGCAAACCATGTTCCATGGCGGCGCTTGCGGCTTTTTCCGCCGCTATCTGCGCCGCGAAGGGCGTGCTTTTTCTGGAGCCCTTAAAGCCCATGCCGGAACTTGCCCACGATAGCGTATTGCCCGCAATATCAGTCATGGTGACCAGCGTATTATTAAAAGAAGCACGAATGTGCGCCTGGCCGCGCTCTATATTCTTTTTCTCTTTGCGCTTTCTTGATACTGTTTTTGGCTTAGCCATTTGCTATCCTCACTTTCTCTTTCCGCCCGCGGTACGCTTAGGTCCTTTTCGCGTCCTTGCGTTCTGCTTAGAACTTTGTCCTCTAACGGGCAGCCCCCTGCGATGCCTGATGCCGCGATAACACCCGATTTCCATCAAGCGCTTTATGCTCATCGTAACATCCCGCCGAAGATCTCCCTCGACTTTTAAATTCTTGTCGATATATTCTCTTAACTTGCTAACGTCCGATTCGGTCAAATCCTTTACCCTTATATCGGGGTCAACACCTGTCGATGCCAAAATATTACGAGATTTATTAAGCCCTATTCCGTATATATATGTCAGGCCTATTTCGACTCTTTTTTCTCTTGGCAGGTCAACACCAGCTATACGCGCCACTTAGATTACACCTCCGAAAAATAGTTATATAGAAGCCATACGGATTGGAAATGTTATTCCACAGCCGCCTCCGTACAAACATTCAACCTTGAGTCTGCTTATGCTTAGGGTTAACACAAATAACCATAACCTTACCCTTACGCTTTATTACCTTGCATTTTTCACAAATCGGTTTAACCGACGGTCTAACTTTCATCGCTTGTTTCTCCTTTATGATATTAACCTTTGCCGCGCCACGTTATACGTCCCCTTTTTAAGTCATACGGGGATATCTCCACGGTAACTTTATCGCCCGGCAGTATACGTATATAATGCATCCGCAATTTGCCCGAAATGTGCGCGAGAATCTTATGGCCGTTTTCCAGCTCAACCTCAAACACCGCATTTGGAAAGGCGTCCACCACCCTGCCTTCCATCTCAATGACGTCACCTTTTGACAAACCGCTTCCCCTTTCTAAGCTTCGTTTTCGCTCTTTAACAATCTTAGGGCGCTTCGTATTTCAGCGTCAAATACTTTCGCTCCCGTCTCCAGCTTACCCGCAATGCCATCAAACATCTTGGAACAAAACTTAAGATGCTTCAGCTTCTTTTTCTTTGGATTATCTATTTTACGCAGCTCGCCGTCCGCTATATAAACGTACTGCTCGTCAATTATACCAATAATAACAAAATACCTGTTTTTGTCCCGTCCGGCTGTCGATATGGCAGCTCTGCCAATCTCTACGGGATATTCAATCACTTTTGGCTCACTCCTTTACGCCTGCGTTAAAATCTTAGGGCCGTTTTGCGTCAACGCTACCGTATGCTCGTAGTGTGACGAAAGGCTCCCGTCTTTTGTACGCACCGTCCAGCCGTCGGGCATTGTAATAACCTCTTTTGCGCCAAGGTTTATCATGGGCTCAATGGCGAGCACCATTCCCGCCCGCAGACGCGGGCCTTTGTTCGCGCTTACAAAGTTAGGCACGTTAGGCTCCTCGTGCAGCTTCCGGCCAATGCCGTGCCCGACAAGCTCCCTTACCACCGAAAAGCCGGCGCCCTCGGCGGTTTTCTGTACGCCCTCCGATATGCCGGATAATCTTCCGCCTTCCTTAAAAGCCCGCATACCCGCGAAAAACGACTGCTCGGTAACGCTTATAAGCCTTGCCGCTTCATCGGATATTTTTCCGACGGCAAATGTTTTCGCGTTATCGCCGTGATACCCTTTATAAACAACCCCAAGGTCTATGCTGACTATATCGCCGTCTTTGAGCACTCTGTCCGATGGTATGCCGTGAACAACCTCGTCATTTACGGACACGCACACCGCGGCCGGATAATTGCAATATCCTAAGAACGACGGCTCTCCTCCGTGCTTGGCAATAAAACGCCTCGCGGCCGCGTCAAGCTCGCAAGTTGCCACGCCCGGACGTATCGCCTCTCCCACGGCGCACAGCGCCTGCGCCGATATCCTTCCGGCATCGCGCATAAGTTCTATTTCACGCGCCGACTTAAATACTATCATATACCGTACAAAGCACCGCAAGTATATTCTGCGTTATGTCGTCTATTGTCCCGTTGTCCGGAATGTTGTGCAGTATGCCGCGTTCGGCATAAAAACCAATCAGCGGCATTGTCTTTTTTTTATACTCGCACAATCTTTTGCGTATTGTCTCCTCATTATCGTCCTCGCGCACACAGAGCCGGCCGCCGCATTTTAAACAGCTTGCCTTATTCGTTAGCTTCGATTCCTGATAAATTGCGCCGCACTCGTCGCATACACGCCGTCCGCAGATACGCTTTACTATCTGGTCGTCACGCGAATCAATGTTCACTACCGCGTCAAGCTTGGTAAACCCCTCAAGCGCCTGCGCCTGTTCACGCGTGCGCGGAAACCCGTCGAGTATAAACCCCTCGCGCGCGTCGGGCTTTGCTATGCGCCCCTCTATCATACCTATTATAACATCGTCGGGCACAAGCTTTCCCTCGCTGATATAGGCCTTTGCCTTTTCCCCAAGCTCCGTACCGTTTTTTATCTCTTGCCGCAGCATATCGCCGGTTGAGATATGGGGGATATTAAATTTTTCCGCAAGCCTGACCGCCTGCGTACCTTTGCCCGCTCCCGGCGGACCGAGAAACATAAGGTTCATAAAACACCTCTATTTTAAGAATCCCTTATAATGACGCATCATCATCTGAGATTCAAGCTGCCTGGTTGTTTCAAGCGAAACGCTCACCATAATAAGCAGGCTTGTTGCGCCGAACGGCGAGCTTACCCCCGCGACGGCGCCGACTCCCGTCGGTATCGTAGCCACAAGCGCGAGAAATATCGCGCCGAAAAGCGTTACGCGAACAAGTATCTTATGCAGGTAATCCGATGTCGGTTTGCCCGCGCGTATGCCCGGAAGGAATCCGCCGTTCTGCTGCAAGTTCTTAGATACCTCCACAGGGTTAAATGTCGCCTGCGAATAGAAAAATGTAAAGAAGAAAATCAATAACGCGAAAACCACAAGGTACAAAGGCTTATCCGCGCCCATAACCGCGTCGTATCCGGCGCGCGTTTCGGGAGCCATAAAGCCCATTATCATCGTCGGAAACTGAAGCAGCGTCATGGCGAAAATAAGAGGCATAACACCCGACTGGTTTATCTTCATCGGTATATGCGTCGCTTGGCCGCCGTATATCTTGCGCCCGATAACTCTTTTGGCGTACTGTACGGGTATTCGTCTCTCTCCAAGGTCAATAAATGTAATGCCCGTGATAATTGCCAAAGCGGCGACAAGAATTATAATGAGCGAAGTAACCGGAGCGCCCATGAATATGCTTGCCACCGAGGCATACGCCGCGCCGGGAAGTCTCGAGATTATATTTATAAAAATAATAAGAGAGATTCCGTTGCCTACGCCGTTTTCAGTAATAAGCTCGCCAATCCACATAATAAGCGCGGTGCCGGCCGTTAAGCAAAGCACAATCGTTATCTTATTGATAATAATCGGCGTGCCAAGCTCAAGCAGCGCGCTGTCGCCAAATATGGCGAGTACGCCTATTGCCTGTATAAGACCAAGCCCGACGCCCGCGTAGCGCGTAATTGACGCAATCTTTTTGCGGCCTTCGGGTCCCTCTTTAGACATCCTCTCAAGCGCGGGTATCGCCATAGTCAGCAGGTTCATTATAATTGACGCGGTGATATACGGCATTATTCCCAGCGCGAAAAGCGAAAAGTTGGAAAGCGCGCCGCCCGCGAACAAATCTATAAACCCGCCGAGCGCGTATTTGTTTACTTCGTTCCCCACATAAACGACATCCACGCCGGGAACGGTTACTGTCGCGCCGATTCTGTAAACAAACAGCATCATAAGCGTATATATCATCTTTTTCTTGATATCGGCAACCTTCCATGCGTTTCGAAGCGTACTAAACATTATTCAACCACCTCTGCCGTTCCGCCGGCGGCAGCTATTTTTTCCGCCGCGGTTTCCGTGAACTTTGCCGCCTTAACGGTAAGTTTTTTTGTAAGCTCTCCGTTTCCAAGCACTTTTAAACCGTCGTTAATCTTCCTGATTATTCTTTGTTCCTTAAGAAACGCGGCGGTTATCTCTGTGCCGTCTTCAAAACGGTTAAGCTCACATACGTTAACAGTTGCATATTCCTTGGCGAATATGTTGGTAAACCCTCTTTTGGGCAAGCGCCGCGAAAGCGGCATCTGGCCGCCCTCAAAACCGGGGCGCACACCGCCGCCGCTTCTGCTTTTCTGGCCGTCCTGACCGCGTGTCGAAGTTTTGCCCAGCCCCGAGCCAATGCCCCTGCCGACACGTTTTTTAGTTTTCCTTGAACCCGGAGCCGGTTTCAAATCGCTTAGTTTCACAGCCTGCCCTCCCCGCTATACATCGAGCACCCTAACAAGGTGCGTTACTTTTTTTATCATGCCTCGTATACATTCGTTATCATCGTGTTCGGCGACCGAATTAAGCCTGCGCAGCCCAAGCGCCTCGACGGTAGCCTTTTGATCCTTCGAATATCCTATGGGGCTTTTTACAAGCTGCACTTTAATTTTTGTTGTTTTTTTCTTAGCCATAGCTATAATAGCCCTCCCTATCTTAACTGTTCCGCGCTTATACCGCGCAGTTTCGCGTATTGCTCGGCAGTTTTTAACGCCTTTAATCCTTCAATCGTCGCCTTTACACAATTTACGGGGGTGTTCGAGCCTTGAGATTTCGTCTTTATATCTTTTACGCCCGCAAGCTCAAGCACGGCTCTTGCGGGTCCGCCCGCTATAACTCCGGTACCTTCCGACGCCGGCAGCAGCAAAACTTTGCCCCTGCCGAAAATCCCTATTACCTCGTGAGGTATCGTTGTGCCCACAATAGGCACGTTTATAAGGCTGCGCTTTGCCTTCTGAACGGCTTTTGAAATAGCGTCGGGAATCTCGGCGGCTTTTCCAAGCCCCACTCCAACGCGCCCGTTCTCGTCGCCGACCACGACTAAAGCCGTAAAGCGGAAATTTCTCCCGCCCTTTACAACCTTGGCGACCCGGTTGACGTAAACGAGCTTTTCTTTAAATTCCTGCTCTTCTTCTTTCTTAAAAGGCTTGCGTCCGCCGCGCGGCGCCCCTTTATCGCTTCTCCTGTCGTTTTTCACAAATGACTCGTTTCTCTGCACCAGACAAACCTCCCTATTTAAAACTTAAGTCCGGCTTCTCTGGCGCCGTCAGCCAACTGTTGTACTCTTCCCATGTAAATATATCCGCCCCTGTCAAAAACCACTTGATCGATTCCGTTTGCAATCGCTCTTTTTCCTATCGCCGAACCGACGATTTTCGCCGCTTCCTGTTTTGTCTTTCCTTTAAGCTCGCTTTTCAGCTCTCCGCTCAGCGTTGAGATGCTCGCAAGCGTAACGCCTTTTACATCGTCAATCAACTGTGCATAAATATGGTTTGAACTGCGGAAAACGTTAAGCCTTGGTTTTACCGCGGTGCCGTTTATTTTATTGCGCACTCTCTCGTGCCTTATTTTACGCAGCTGGTTTCTGTCTTCTTTTATAAACACTGTAAGTCACCTCTCTACATTCCGGTCTTGCCGACTTTACGGAGCACCTGTTCGTTCTGATAACGTATCCCTTTGCCTTTGTACGGCTCGGGAGGACGGATACCGCGTATATCGGCGGCAAATTGTCCGACAGTCTGTTTGGACATACCCGTAACTTTTATTATATTAGCCCCTTCGACATCCAGCGTTATACCATTTTGCTCCGGCACTTCAATGGGATGCGAATATCCGACGTTAAGCACTATCTTGCTTCCGCTTTTCTGCACCCTGTAACCCACGCCTATAACCTCCAGCGTTTTTGTGAAACCTTCCGTAACGCCGATTACCATGTTAGCTATCAGCGCGCGGCTGAGCCCGTGCATAGCCCTGTCTTTCTTCGCGTCCGAACCGCGCGAGACGTTTATTATACCGTCCTTAATTTCTACGGTTATTTCGGAAGGTATCTTCTCCTCAAGCTCGCCCTTCTTGCCTTTTACGCGCACAATGTTTCCGGCTTCCACCGAAACCGTAACTCCCTGCGGCAGACTGATGGGCATTTTCCCGATTCTCGACATTATTATCTCCTCCGCGTAAGCGTAATGTTCATCAAGCAAACATGCCTTTTGTCACCAGACAAAAGCCAAAACCTCTCCGCCCACGCCGTTTTCCCTCGCGTCGCGGTCGGTCATAATGCCTTTGGACGTGGATATTATGGCAACCCCAAGCCCGCCCAAAACCTTAGGCAGCTCGTCTTTGTTTGCGTATACCCTAAGCCCCGGTTTGCTTATCTTCTTAAGCCCGTTGATAATAGATACGTCCTTATCGCCGTATTTCAAAGTAACTCTGATTACGCCTTGCGGGCCTTCCTCTAAATATTCATATCCTTTTATAAAGCCTTCCTTAAGCAAAATGCTAGCTATAGCCTTTTTTGTTCTGGAAGCCGGAATATCGATTACTTCGTGTTTAGCTCCGATTGCATTACGGATGCGCGTTAGCATATCCGCTACAGGATCTGTTACAGGCATTAAAATAACCTCCTTGTTTTATAGCACAAAAGCCTACCAGCTCGCTTTTCTCACACCCGGAATCTCGCCCTTGTAGGCAAGCTCCCTAAAACAGATGCGGCATACGCCGTATTTGCGCAGCACGGCGTGAGGCCTGCCGCAAATGGTACACCGAGTATAATTTCGGGTTGAGAATTTTGAGCCCTTCTGCTGTTTGTTTATCATCGACTTTTTAGCCAATTGTTTTAACCTCCGATTAACTTTCTTATGAGCGCTTAAACGGCATGCCCAGCAGCGCCAAAAGCTCCCGCGCCTCTTCATCGGTTTTTGCCGATGTCACCAGCACTATATCCATACCGCGTATTTTATCAACATTATCATAGATAATCTCGGGAAACACTAACTGCTCTTTAAGCCCTAAGGCATAGTTGCCGCGTCCGTCAAAAGCCGCTGTGGATAAACCGCGAAAGTCCCGTACCCGAGGCAAAGCGATATTCATCAGTCTGTCCGCGAATTCGTACATACGATTACCGCGCAGCGTAACCTTCGCGCCAACCTTCATGCCTTCGCGCACCTTAAAATTTGCGACGCTTTTTTTTGCCCTTGTAACAACCGGCCTTTGACCGGCAATTATCGTCAAATCCTCAACGGCCGAATCAAGGCTTTTCGGATTGTCTTTTGCGTCGCCAAGCCCCATATTGATAACTATTTTTTCAAGCCTTGGCGCCTGCATGGCGTTTTTATATCCAAACCTTTTTACCAGCGCAGGTATGGCTTGTTTTTCGTACATATCCTTTAACCTAGGCATCTGCTAAAATCCTCCCCTTACTTGTCAAACGTCTCGCCGCATTTTTTGCACGCGCGCACTTTGCCCCCGTCTTTTAGGAGCTTGAATGCAATACGCGTAGGCTTGCCGCATTTCGCGCAGACAAGCATAACATTGCTGGCGTCTATAGGCGCTTCCTGATTAACTATTCCGCCCGGTTTACCCTGTCCTTTCGGCTTCTGGTGTTTTTTTACCACGTTTACCTTTTCAACAATAAGGCGGCCGGTTGAAGGCTCTACAAACATAACCTTGCCTTTTTTGCCCTTATCCTTACCGGATATAACCACAACTTTATCTTCTTTTCTAATATGCATTCTTGCCATTACGTACCGCCTTCCTAAAGGACCTCGGGCGCGAGAGAGATTATTTTCATGTATTCCTTCTCCCTTAATTCCCGTGCTACAGGGCCAAAAATACGGGTACCCTTCGGTTGTTTCTGATTATCTATAATTACCGCGGCATTATCGTCAAACTTTATATAAGAACCGTCCTTGCGCTTTACTCCGTAAACGCTGCGCACGATAACCGCCTTTACAACATCCTTCTTTTTGACGACTCCGCCCGGAGCCGCCGATTTGACGGACGCAACAATTACATCGCCTATATTGGCCGTCACTCTCTTTGAGCCTCCGAGAACTTTTATGCACTGTATCTCTTTGGCGCCCGAATTATCCGCCACTTTCAGGCGTGTCTGGGCTTGTATCATAGTCTTACGCCTCCCTGAAAATTTGCTCCGCTACTTGGCCGCCTCAACAATCTGCACTAATCTCCATCTTTTATCCTTGCTTATCGGCTTTGTCTCGGCAATCATAACCTTATCGCCTATCTTAGCTTCGTTTTTCTCGTCATGCGCTTTATATTTCTTGGTGATATTTACAGTCTTCCCATAAAGCGGATGCTTTGCCTTCCTTATAATCTGAACTACAATCGTTTTCTCCATTTTGTCGCTTACAACAATGCCGACTCTGGATTTGCGTTTTCCTCTTTCAGACATTTGCATCCTCCTTAGCTGCGCGCGGCGCTTTTAATTTCGCGCTCGCGCAGTATCGTCTTGACTCTTGCGATGTCTTTCTTTGTCTTTTGAATCACCATAACGTTTCCAAGCTGGCCGGTGGCATTCTGGAAACGCAGGTTAAAAAGCTCTTGTTTTAAGTCCCGAAGCTGAACCGTCAATTCATCCACCGTCAACTCATGCAGTTTGCTAGCTTTCATCCTGCTCACCACCCGTCTCATCCTCGCCGCTCTGTTCGCCGCCAACGTCGTCTATATCCTTCATCTTAAAGTTCTGCTTAGAGAAGGCCGCGGCGTCAAAGTCTAAATTAACGGCAATTTTGCATTTAATCGGCAGCTTATGCGCCGCGAGACGAAGCGCCTCGCGCGCGGTTTCTTCCGAAACGCCCGCAATCTCAAACATAACACGCCCGGGCTTTACAACGGCCACCCAATATTCGGGCGAACCCTTGCCGGAGCCCATACGCGTCTCCGCCGGCTTTTCGGTTACGGGCTTATGCGGGAAAATCTTTATCCACACATACCCGCCTCTTTTTATATAACGCGTCATCGCTATACGCGCGGCTTCTATCTGGTTGCTTGTTATCCAGGCCGGTTCCATAGCGACAAGACCGTACTGGCCATAGTTTACAGTATTGCCTTTTGTGGCAACCCCCTTCATGCGGCCGCGGTGAACTCTTCTTCTTTTAACCCTTTTTGGCATTAACATCTTTGCCGCCTCCTTCCGCCGTCTTAAATTTATCCCTCAGCGGGTTTCCAAGTATCTCGCCCTTATATATCCAAACCTTGCAGCCGATTTTCCCGTATGTCGTCGACGCTTCGGCGAATCCGTAGTCTATGTCGGCACGTAATGTCTGAAGCGGTATAGACCCTTCGTGGTACTTTTCGCTCCGCGCTATTTCGGCGCCCCCAAGGCGCCCCGAGCACATAGCTTTTATTCCCAGCGCCCCGCTTTTCATAGACCTGCTGATGGATTGCTTCATCGCGCGGCGAAATGAAATACGTCTCTCAAGCTGCGAGGCAATATTCTCCGCGACAAGCTGAGCCTCAATATCCGGACGTTTAATCTCTATAATATTCAGCACAACCGATTTGCCGGTTTTGCGTGCAATCTGCGCTTTTAATATCTCCACACCCTGACCGCCCTTGCCTATAACTATTCCCGGCTTCGCGGTATATATATTTACGGTAAGCTTGTTGGCCGCTCTTTCAGTTTCTATCTTTGAAATGCCCGCTACAAAAAGCTGTTTTTTCAGCTGTTTTCTTATTTCGTTGTCTTCCTTTATGTTCGCGGCAAACTCACCCTTTTTCGCAAACCAACGAGCATTCCAGTCCTTGATAACGCCCACGCGCAAACCGTGAGGATTTACTTTCTGACCCATAGGTTAAGATTCCTCCTTAACAGCACTGTCTAGTATTATGGTAATATGGCTGCTTCTCTTGCGTATTCTGGTAGCCCTGCCCTTAGCGCGCGGGCGGAATCTGCGAAGCGTAGGCCCCTGTCCGGCAAAAACCTCCGCAACAATTAATTCGTCTTTAAGCATGCCCTTATTATTCTCCGCGTTGGCCACCGCCGAATTAAGTAACTTTTCAACTATTTGGCTTGCCGCCTGCGGCGTATTTTTAAGCACCGCCATCGCTTCCAAAACGCTTTTGCCGCGTATAAGGTCTATAACAAGTTTAACCTTTGTAGAAGACATCCGCACATATTTCGCTTTTGCCGTCGGTCTTGTATCTTTAAGCTGCGCTCTTTTTATTGCTTTTTCTCTTTGACGAGTTGCCATTGCTTTTCTCCTCTCCGGTCTTTTTTTACTTTGAACCGGACTTTCTGTCTCCCGCGTGGCCGCGGAATGTCCTTGTCGGTGCAAACTCTCCCAGTTTATGGCCTACCATGTCCTCTGTCATATAAACGGGCACAAACTTCCTGCCGTCGTGCACCGCCAGCGTATGCCCAACCATATCCGGAAATATCGTAGACGCCCTCGACCATGTTTTGATTACCTTTTTTTCGTTTTTCCCGTTCATCTGCTGAATCTTGGCCAGCAGTCTTAGATTTACGAAAGGCCCTTTTTTTACTGATCTGCTCATATCAAAACTCCTTTTAAACCGCGCTACTTATTCCTGCGCCGAACGATATATTTATCGGTTTCATTCTTCTTCTTTCTTGTCTTGTAGCCAAGCGTCGGCTTGCCCCAGGGCGTTACCGGACCCGGGCGTCCAATGGGCGATTTGCCCTCGCCTCCGCCGTGCGGGTGATCAACCGGGTTCATAACCGAGCCGCGCACAGTCGGGCGAAAACCCAAATGGCGC
Organism: uncultured Christensenellaceae bacterium; assembly: GCA_964586785.1. Taxonomy (GTDB): domain Bacteria; phylum Bacillota; class Clostridia; order Christensenellales; family SZUA-584; genus SZUA-584. The sequence continues at coordinate 57,084 of CAZPHS010000006.1, read as the reverse complement.
TTTCTGCCCGCCTTGCCTATCTTAATATTTTCCTGATCTATGTTTCCCACCTGACCTATTGTGGCCTTGGCGGAAAGCAAAACCATGCGAACCTCTCCGGAAGGCAGCCGCAGCTGCGCGTATCCGTCTTCCTTCGCCATTAACTGCGCCGCGTTTCCGGCGCTGCGCACAAGCTGTCCGCCCCTGCCCGGCTGAAGCTCAATATTATGTACCAACGTTCCCATAGGAATATCTTTTAAACACATTGCGTTGCCGGGTTTTATATCGACGCCTTCTCCCGACACAACGGTATCCCCGACGGACAGACCGTGGGGAGCCAAAATGTACCGTTTTTCCCCGTCCGCGTAAAACAGCAGCGCAATGAACGCCGTTCTGTTAGGGTCATATTCTATCGTAGCGACCTTTGCGGGCACGCCGTCCTTATTACGCTTAAAGTCAATTATACGGTACTTTCTTTTAGCGCCGCCGCCCCTGTGGCGAACGGTTATATGCCCGTTTGCGTTTCTGCCGGCTGTTCTCTTAATCGGTTTAAGAAGCGACTTTTCCGGAGTTTTGGCCGTTATCTCCTCAAATGCGGAAACCGTCATTCCGCGGCGTCCCGGTGAAGTCGGTTTATATTTTTTTATCGCCATGATGCCTAACCCTCCTATACCTACTGCGCAAGCGAATCAAAGAACTCTATGCTCTTCGATTCTTTTGTCAGAGTAACAAAAGCCTTCTTGACCCCTGTCCGTCTGCCTATATGGTAACCCTGCCTTTTTAGCTTGCCTATTTGGCGCAGCGTATTTACTTTTTTAACCTTAACGCCGAATATTTCCTGTACGGCGTTTTTTATTTGCGTCTTGCTGGCCTTGGGATTAACCACAAACGTATATTTTTTATCGTTTATATCGTCATAGCTTTTTTCCGTCAAAACGGGCTTTAAAATAATATCTCTCGGATCCATTACGCGAAAACCTCCTCGACCTTTTTGACGGCGTCTTTGGTAATCACAAGCTTATCGCAATTTAATATGTCGTATACGTTAACGCTGTCCGCCATAAGCGTTTTCACACCCCGCAAATTCCCCGACGCGCGAGCCACGCACTCATCCTTAACGGCGGTTACAACCAACGCTTTTTTCGCGTCAAAGACCGACAATATGCCCGCCATCAGCTTTGTTTTTGGCTGCTCCAGCTTTAATTCGTCGAGCACCACAACAGCGTTATCGCTAACCTTCATTGAGAGCGCGCTTTTAATGGCAAGTTTTCTAACCTTTTTGTTTATCTTTTGGCTGTAATCACGCGGCTTCATTGCGAAAGTTACTCCGCCTTTTGTCCAAATGGGAGAGCGGGAAGAACCGGCTCTCGCGCGCCCCGTGCCTTTTTGACGCCACGGCTTAATGCCGCCCCCGCGTACTTCGGAACGCGAAAGCACGCTTTGCGTGCCCTGCCGCTTGTTGGCAAGATGCGCCACAACCGCTTGATGCATAACAGCTTCGTTTACCTTTATGCCAAACACTTCGTCTTTTAAAGTTATTTTGCCGGCTTCAGTGCCGTCCGTTTTATATACCGGTACTTTGGGCATTCGTTTCACTTCCTTTACTATTGCCTTGCTGCTTTAAGCCTGCTTAACGGCCTTATATATAGAAAGCAGGCCGCCCCTTGCGCCCGGCACGGCGCCTTTTACAAGAAGCACATTTTTATCTAAATCCACGCCTACAACCTCTATGTTTTGCACTGTTACGGCTTTGGCTCCGGTCTGCCCCGGCATTCTCTTGCCCTTTACAACGCGGGCAGGGTCGGCGCAGGCTCCAATACTGCCCGGGCGCCGTTTATTGCGCGAACCGTGGGACATCGGGCCTCTTGCCGCGTTATGACGCGCTATCATGCCCTGAAAGCCTTTACCCTTGCTTGTGCCCTGTATATCTACAATGTCGCCTTTTTCAAACACATCAACCTTAATTTCCTGGCCTAACGTGAAACCGTCCGTGTTATCAACATGATATTCCCGCAAGCTGCGTTTTAACGCGCTGCCCGCCTTATTAAAATGACCTTTCATGGGCTTTGTAACAAGCTTTTCACGTATATCGCCGAACGCTAGCTGTATAGCGTTGTAACCATCAGTCTCTTTTGTCTTCTTTTGAGTGACGACGCACGGGCCGGCTTTAACAACCGTAACGGGAATAACTTCTCCGTCTTCCATAAACAGCTGCGTCATGCCTATCTTTTTGCCTAAGATTGCTTTCATTCGTCACACCCCCTATAGCTTTATTTCTATATCGACGCCGGAAGGCAAATCGAGCCTCATCAAAGCGTCCGTTGTTTTAGACGTGGCTTCAAGTATGTCGATAAGCCTTTTGTGGGTCTTAATCTCAAACTGTTCGCGCGAATCCTTATACTTGTGCGGCGCGCGCAGAATGGTAACCACCTCTTTTTGCGTGGGCAGCGGTATCGGACCCGAAACCTTAGCGCCGGTGCGTTTCGCCGTATCGACAATCTTGCTTGCCGACTGGTCGATAAGGTTATAGTCGTATGCCTTAAGTTTAATTCTTATTTTTTGACTGGCCATTATTCTCCTCCTTACGCCGCGCCCCGTATACACACAGCCGCGTGTATCGCTATTTACTTTTACAACACAAAATGTGTTGCAGTACGAAGCGCCGTCCTGTTCCCGGACAATCGGTCTGCGGAAATTCCCCCGGAAGCGGTTTCTCCGGCAACCTCCCGCTTTAAACCCGCTAAAAATTGCGCACTTTTTATGCGCAACGAACGAATTATATAATAAACGCAAGGCAATTGCAAGCGCTTTTTAATGTTTTTTTCTGCGCCCTTGCTTTAGGCGCAAAACCTTGGCTATACTTTGTTATCATAGTGTGGGAAGCTCCTCCTAATATATTATGGAAGCTTTTCGCCCTAAGTGTAACATATCAATTAACAACGCGGAAACTCAAGCCGATTTCAGGTTGACTATACGGACTGCGCGTTATACAATATATTGATACTTTTGTTGATATGGCTAACATTTTAAGGAGATACACAAATGAATCTGACGGTTAACAAGGCGCAAAACAAAAAACAAAAGCCGCAGGACGAAACAAAACTGGGCTTCGGTAAAATCTTCACCGACCATATGCTAACGATTACTTACAGCCGCGAAAACGGATGGCATAACGCGCAGATTCGGCCGTTTGAAAACTTATCGCTTTCTCCGGCATGTATGGTGCTCCATTACGGCCAGACTATATTTGAAGGCATGAAAGCTTACGGCACGGAGCAAAACGGCGTCAATCTCTTTCGTCCATGGGATAACTTCGCCCGATTAAATGCCTCGGCGCGCAGAATGTGCATACCGGAAATTGACGAGGATTTTGCGCTCAAAGCGCTGTGTGAGCTTTTGAAAATAGAAAAGGATTGGATTCCAAAATCCGAAGGCACGTCGCTTTATATCAGACCCTCAATAATTGCGACGGATCCGTTTCTTGGAGTTCGCGCGGGAAATGAATATTTGTTTTTCATAATACTTACGCCGGTAGGCGCTTATTATTCGTCCGGCCTTAAGCCTGTTGATATATATGTGGAGGATGAATACGTGCGCGCCGTCGTCGGCGGAACCGGCGCGGTAAAAACAGGCGGAAATTATGCCGCAAGCCTTGCGGCGTCCGACCTGGCGTCAAAAAAAGGATATTCGCAGGTGCTATGGCTTGACGGTATAGAGAAAAAATATGTTGAGGAAGTAGGCTCTATGAACATATTTTTCAAAATAAAAGGCGAGCTTTATACCTCTCCGCTTACGGGCAGCGTCCTGCCCGGAATCACGCGGGATTCCGTAATACGCCTTGCGAAAGAAACATTCGGCGTAAATGTCCATGAAGAGCGTCTTTCAATTTCCGATATATTTGAGGAAAGCAAATCAGGCGCGCTGGAAGAGGTGTTCGGTACAGGCACCGCCGCCGTTATCTCTCCCGTAGGCAGCCTAAAGTGGGAAGATAATCACATAACCGTTGCGGACGGCGGAATGGGCGAGCTTACCTTGCGGCTTTATAACAAACTAACGGGTATACAATACGGCAGGGAAAAAGACGAATTCGGCTGGACAATGACCATATAATAATTCAATATACTGTAAGCTGGGGCAAACAAAGCCTTGGCTTATTTTTATTTACGGCTCACGTATATTGTCAATAAGCAGTCCGCTGTCCGTTTTTTTGGTATCAATACAAAACTCCCTGGCAAAGAAAAGATTATCACCCGCGGTGTATTTAAGAGCGATGCCTCCCTGCCCACATGCCGGAGAGAGCGTTTGCGCTATAGAGTCAAAATCGCCGAAAAACTCTTTTAAATCGGAAAACGCAAGCCCTTCCGCCAAAGACGGCGTAAGACATTCCATTGCAATGCTTTGAGCGTTGGACTGCACGGCTTCTAAAAGCGCGGTACAGATTTGCGCGGGCTCCTGCGCTATGCGCCGCTCACACGTATACCAGCCAAGTTCGCTTATAGCCGGAGCGAGCGCCTGCCCGCTTTGTTCCCACCGCGTCTTTATCTGATGAAACCGGCCATCCTTAATTACATATATCCCGTCATTTTCAACGCTGTGCCGAACACAAACGGTGCATATATCTGTTTGAAAAGAAGGAAGAACATGCGCAGTATACAGATAGTTATTATCGTCCTCGGTTTTGCCCGACGCGCACAGAACCGGAAGCTCGCCTATTCTGTAAAAATCTATTTCCGCGCTTTTGACTTTAAACGGCAAAGGCGCGATAAACTTTAACCTGCTTGTGGCGGCGTGTTCCACCGCGAAACTCGAATACGCTTCGTTGTATATAAACGCCGCATGACGTTCTCCGCCCACATAAAAATCGTACGGTGAAAGCATGACGGGGCAAAGCTCCGCGTCCTCATTTTTATATACCGCCTGAGGATAAAGATTCAGTTCAACAATATTTTCCGGCCATACGCATAAATCAATAAGCCCGTCGTTATCAAAAACCGTGCCCTTTGACGCAATGGATATCTTCCTTGTGTAAGGAAAGTACACAAAGTTTTTCGCGTTTTCAAGCGGCAGCATAGTAATAAAAAAAGTTGAGTTCGCGGCTATTGGCTGAGTAACCGCCCCTAAGCCCGTCTCTCCAGCCGGAGCCTGGTTGATGCTTATAAGGGCGTTTACCTCCGAGTTGATATAAAGCAGTTTTATTGTTTTATCTTCCATAACACTTCCTCTTAATTATATATATTCGGTGTGCGCCGGACTGATACACAATTCTATCGGCTCTAACTTAAGCATATCTATATACAAACAGATTAATTGCGGGTACAAAAGCAAACGAGTTACGCGTTTGCTTAAATATTTTTGTTAGAAAACGGTTTAAATCGAATGCTATAAGAGAATAATATGCATTAAAATCTATGATAAGGGGTAGGGAACATGGATACAAACAACGACACCGGCCTTGGCAGCTTCGAGATAGCTCTTCGAACAGGCTGGAAGGACGACGAAAAACTGATGCTCTGGGACGAGATTAAAAAGGCACAGAAAATTGGCGCTCCGCTTAAGCGCGTGTTTGAAACAGTGGCGCAAAAAACCGGACGAAAACCAAACAGCGTAAGAAACTATTATTACATGAAAGTTAAAGAGACGGGCGAAATTGAGCAAAAGCCCACTACTTTCACTCCTTTTACAAAGGAAGAAATTTATACGCTGCTGCGCACATTGCTTGGTTCGGCGGCATCCGGCGATTCTATACGCGGCGCCAGTTTAAAGCTTGCGCGCGGAGACAAAACGCTTATGCTGCGATACCAAAATAAGTACAGGAGCCTTATCAAAAACGGCCGCCCGCTAATTGAAAAAGTTATGGCGGATATGGATAAGGCGGGGGAAAAATACATAAGCCCTTACGAGACCCACAAGGGCGGCGCGCCCGTATACAAGGAAAGCCGCTTTATACCGGAAGTTGTCGTAAAGGCTTTAATAGCCTCGGATGTAGATGTGAAAAGTTTTTTCAAGGGTCTCGCGAAGGTGGCGGGTATGGCGGTCTTAAAAAATCGCGCCGAAGAAGAGATGAGAGAAATCTCAATGCAGAATGAAAGCATACAAAAAGAAAATACCGTACTTAACAACAGGCTTAAAAAAGAAATTGAGAAGAACACGAAGACAAACACTTTATTTGAGCAGCTCGCCATAATAAAAGCTTCCCTTCCGGAAGCGGGAGACCTTGATTTGAAAAACCTCGAATCCAGGCTCAAAGAAGGTTTGCGCGGCAGCGCCGATGCCCTGTGACTTTGGTATTAGTGCGTCTGCGCGTTTGTGCCCGCGGGCGCACTTGTCCAACTGTATTATTATTTGGCGAACTAAAAACCATTTCCTAAGAAATGATAAATTTAATTGTTAGATTTGCAAAAAATATTGTTGCCCCATTGATAAAATGTTGATGCCATGATAATATTCTACATATATTTCTTTTGTTGGTGCGTCTTATTATATTGCGTCATTTTTTTGGGTATGAGGGTACATAAAAACATATTCGAAAAGGAGTTTGAGTCAATGGATAAAAAAATTAAATTGCTTATTGTCGAAGACAATGAACAGCTCAACGAGATGCTTACAAAATACTTCAGCACAAAGAATGACGTGGAAGTTGTGGGGTCGTGCAATAACCCGATAGAAGCCGCGGGCTTAATAAAGGAACTGTCTCCCGACGCATTGATTGTAGATATGATTATGCCGGAGGCGGACGGTCTTTCACTGCTTGAGAGGCTAAATACCTCCGAGTTTGAAACCATGCCCGCAACTATAGTGGTTTCGGCTGTCGGCAATGAAAAAATGGTAAAGCTCGCATGTGATTTGGGGGCAAAATATTATATGATAAAGCCGTTCAACAGGGATATACTTTATAAACGCCTCCAGGATATGTTCGGCAACAGGGTTATAACCACAAGGCGCTCGCCCGCTCCGGTGCGCTCCCGTACGCTTGACGAAAAAATAACGGCGGTTTTTCTGTCCATAGGCATACCCGCCCATATAAAAGGTTATCATTTTCTTCGTGAAGCCATAAAAATGGTTGTCAAAAACCCGGATCTTATAAACGCAATAACAAAGAAACTGTATCCCGGTATTGCGGAACCTTTCGAGACAAGCGCCAGCAAGGTGGAGCGCGCCATACGTCACGCTATAGAAGTGGCGTGGTCGCGAGGCAAAATTGAAAACATTAATTCTTTTATCGGTTATAATATATATACAAATAAAGACAAACCCACAAACGGCGAATTTATTGCGCTTATGGCGGACAAGCTGATTATGGACAGAAGCGCTTGAATACGCCGCAAAATTAATAAATCGCAGCATATATTGCCGAAAGCGCGGGCTGCCGGACGCGGTTAGTGTCGCTTAAAAAATGATTCGTATTATATTTTAGCCGCCCTAACGAAACAACATATAAAAAATGCCGGAAAAGGTTGTCCCTCCGGTATTTTTGGTGCAATTCTTATACGCCGCCGGGCTTTAGTCTTCAAGTCCGGCGGCATTGACTATTGCCTTTTAAACGGATAGAATATAAACACTAGGGTATTGGGGCCATACTGACAAAAGGATGGTACAAAGTATGCATCAGTCTGTTAATGTGGCCACTAACGCAAAGATAATTGAGGTTCTAAAAGCCGAGTTTATCGGCGAATCCGCAGACGTTCTTAGGGCAACGCTTTCGCCGGGAGGACGGGCGGAGCTGCTCGACGCTCTCGGCGGTGCGGTACTGCTGGCTTATATTTTAGGAAGGCGATGCGGCATCACATTTGATGAGCTTGATGAAGACATAATTCAAAAAACTGATTTGGGCATAGCGGACATGCACAGGCTCGAATCTTCTTTTGGAGATTTGTCTTTATTAAAGAAACATTTTGAAAGCGGGAATACAAGAAATTTTGGACAAGACAAAAAACGAAGACTATAGATCTGCGTTTTTTACACTGCTGTTAGCGGCGGCGTCTGTTTTTATATCGGTATTTTTTCTGCCCGCGGTATTTTTTCTGCCCGCGCTTTTAGCTTACGCCATCGCACGTAACGGATACCTTTTAGGCGGTCTTGTAATTGCGCTTTGCCTTATGGGAATATATCTGTTAAGTCCCGTACTATGTTTAATTATATCGGCGCTGTTTCTGCCGCCGGCGCTAGCCGCGGGATATATGATACGCTCTCACGCCCGTTTTTTCAACAAAGTTCTTATCGCGAGCGGAGCCTCTTTGCTTGGTATAGCCCTTAGCACGGGAGCCACCTGGCTGCTTGCGGACATAAGTCCGGCGGATTATATCACCGGCGCAATTGTCGGTTCTTTGGCAAAGCTTAGCGAACAAAATATTAAATGGTTTTACAGTATTTTCAGAAGCGCGGACGTTTTATCCGGCGCTATAACTCAAACCGCGGTGGACGCGACCCCGCCATCGGAAGCTATCGGTATAATCCGGAATATGTTAAGCATAAGCGTTAACACTCTTCTGGTCAGCTTTATGGTAATATTCGCGTTAATGACAGGGCTTTTAAGCGTTGTCGTGCCAATATCGCGCGCAAAAAAATACGGCGTGTCTATCTACGTCATGCCCCGCTTCAGCGAATACCGGCTGCCTAAGCGCTTTTGGCTCGCGTTTGTACTTTCCTATGCCGCCGCGCGTTTAGGAGAAGGCTTTGGCTTTGACGGGTTTGATATACTCGGAATAACCGTATTTAATGTTTATTCGTTTATATTTATAGTACAAGGCTTAAGCTTGCTGGACTATTTTTATAAAACGCGAAACATAAGGGTTTCTTCACGCGTAATTCTTCATTTCCTTACGGCTTTTATGGCCGGCTTGGTTCTTGTGATTATCGGTCTTATTGAAAACATGTCAAACTTAAGAAAACGTTTCGGACAGCAAGGCGGTGCCGCGACGTGAAGCCTAAGCTGCGCATTTTCTCATCCGATTTTATATTTATACTGCTGGCGTTATCGGCAATGTCCGTGATTGCGTTTTTTAACGGTACGGCGGCCGGTTTTATTGTTTTATCCGCCGCTTTGCTTTTTGCCTTGCTGTATCTTAATTTTGTGCTGCTGCGCCGTATAAGATGGCAGCGCTTTATGGTAAAATTGCTTTCCTCGCAGGACGAACCGTCCGCTTCGCTAAACTTAATGTCGCTTCCCACGGCGCTTACAACACTTTCGGGTTACATAAAATGGGCAAATCTGGCGTTTCGTAATATAGCCGGATTCGGAGCGCTTCGCAATATTAACAGCATGATAAAAAATATAAGCGTTCCGGATAAAGACAAAAAAATAAAAATCGGCAATAAAACATACGTTAAGGAGCTGCGCACGGTCTGGTACAAACGCCGTGAACTTTTGCTCTATCGCCTCGTTGATATGGAAAACACCGTTGAGGCAAAAAAACTGTACCAAAGCTTTCTTCCCGTCGTCTGTCATGTGCTGATTGATAATTATGAGGAGCTCTCGTCGCAGTTCGCGCAGTCCGAGCTTTCCGAAATCGTGGCGGCGGTGGAAAGACGTATCGCGTCTATGGCCAAAAACACATCCGGCTTTTTTGCGCGCACGGACAGGGGACGCTATCTTTGCGTTTTTGAGCGTCGTTTTCTCTCTATACTGCGGTCCGACAAATTCTCTATTCTTGAGGATGTGCGTCACATAGGCGCGCCCATATCCCCCACGCTTTCCATTGCGGCAGGCGTAGGCGAAAGCGCCGAACAGTCCGGAGAATTCGCCGGCAAAGCGCTAGAGCTTTGTCTTGGACGCGGGGGAGATCAGGCGGTAATAAAACAAGGCGATAATTACGTGTTTTTCGGCGGTACAACAAAAGCAGGCCTGCGCCGCAGCAAAGTTAAGGCAAGAATGATAAGCCATGCCTTCCGCAACCTTTTAGAGCAATGCGGCGACGTGTATATAATGGGGCACGATGTCCCCGACCTTGACTGTATCGGCGCGGCTCTGGGCATTTGCGCCTGCGCGAGGCATATAGGCAAAAAGTATTATATAGTAATGGAAAACCCAAACCCGTCTATCGAATTACTGCTTAATTTGCTGCGCGGAACAGACGAATACGCCCACAGTCTTGTTACCGGCCAGGAAGCCGCTCTGCACATAAGCCCCGCCAGTATGCTTGTGGTTTTGGATACCCAGATTTCCGATTTTACCATATCGCCCGGTCTTCTTGAAATGGCGGACACCGTTGTGGTTATAGACCACCACATACGCGGAACGTCCAATATAGAAAAAGCCGCTTTGTATTATCACGACCCGAACGCTTCTTCGGCCTGCGAGCTTGTCACCGAGATTATGCAGTATTTTGACGATGATCTAAAACCGCTGCCCGTTGACTTAGACGCGTTATTAAGCGGCATAACGCTTGACACCAAGGGCTTTTCTTTCAATACCGGCGTGCGAACATTTGAAGCTGCCTCATATTTAAGACGGCGCGGAGCGGACTTAACGGTCTCGCGCCAGCTTATGCAGGATGATCTTGAAACTTATATGGCTAAAACGGATATTGTGCGAAACGCGCAGATACTTCCGGGGGGTATAGCGGTTTCGCTTTGTCCGGAAGGGCTTTCAAAAACGTCGCTTATTGCCGCGCAGGCGGCGGACGCGTTGCTGACGATACGCGGGGTCGCGGCTTCTTTTGTTGTGTGCCGCGCGGACGAAACCACCCTTATAAGCGGCCGCTCGCAGGGAGATGTAAATGTGCAGCTTATTCTTGAAAGCCTGGGCGGCGGAGGCCACGCCACAATTGCGGCGGCGCGGTTTTCAGATACCGATTTGGAGACGGCTGTTAAAAAACTAAAAACAGCCATAAAAAAGTACGTGAAAGAGGTTGATTAATATGAAGGTGATTTTAACCGCGGATGTAAAAGGCAAAGGATTTGCCGGAGATATAGTTAATGTAAACGACGGATACGCGCGAAACTTTTTGTTTCCGCAAGGGCTCGCGAAGGAAGCCACACCCGCCAATTTAAACGTGGCAAAACAGCAGCGACAAGCCAATGAAAAACGGCGTATGCTTGAGCGGCTTTCCGCTCAGGAAGCCGCAAAGCGTTTAAACGGTATAAAAGTTACGGTTAAAGAAAAATGCGGTGAAAATGGACGGTTGTTCGGTTCCGTTACGGCCAAAGAGGTCGCCGAGGCCATACTTTCGCAGCACGGAATAGAAGTGGACAAAAAGCGTATTGTTTTGGACGAGCCGATTAAAGAGCTCGGTGAAACCGGTATTACTATAAAGGTATTTTCCGGACTTACAGCCGATATTATCGTCTGCGTGGAAGCGGCGGAATAGGACCAAAAAAAAAGTGATGGAGCAGCAGGATTTAGCGGCGTATGTGCCGCCCCACAGTCAGGAAGCGGAACGAAGCGTACTCGGGAGCATGTTTTTAGACCCGAGGGCTGTTTTTGTTGCCGTCGAGCATCTTTTACCTTCCGACTTTTATTCGTTGCAGCACCGGCAAGTCTATCAGGCTATGTGCGAGCTGTGCGAATCGGGCAAGCCTGTCGACACCGTAACGGTAATAGAGAGGCTCGAGCGCAAAGGCCAGATTGACGAAGACGGCACGGTATACATTGCCGAGCTTTCCTCAAGCGTACCGAGCGCGCAAAGCATAATGCATTATATAGATATCGTAGAACAAAAATCAGTTCTGCGCGCGCTTATAGCCGCCGGCCATACCATTATTAAAGACGCGACGTCCTCGGACGAAGAGGTTTCCGAAATAGTCAACCGCGCCGGCGATTTGCTGTATAAAATAGCGGTCAAGAGGCGGCGCGATTCTCTCGAGCATATCAAAAAAGCGTTGCTGGAAGGTTACACCGCCATAAGCGACGCGATGAACAACGAGCGCGGTTTTTTAGGCATACCTACAGGATTTGCGCTTCTCGATAAAATGCTTTCGGGTCTCCAAAAATCACAGCTAATAGTTGTGGCGGGACGCCCCGGCATGGGTAAAACAAGCTTTGCCCTTAACGTGGCGCAGCACGTCGCCGTCGCGGAGGGCGCGCCAGTGGCTGTCTTTTCTCTGGAAATGGCACGCGAACAGCTCGCGCTTAGAATGATGTGCAGCGAGGCGCTTGTAGACAGCCAGAAAACGCGCGTGGGCGGGCTGACACATGAGGATTTTGACCGTCTTTATGTGGCCGTAACCCAGCTTGGCGCGGCGCCTATATATATAGACGATTCCCCCGCTATAACGGTAATGGAGATGCTCGCGAAGTCGCGGCGGCTCAAAAAGGATAAAGGCCTAGGTCTTGTCGTTATAGACTATCTGCAGCTTATGTCCGGAAAGGACAGGCGCGAAAACCGTCAACAGGAGATATCCGCCATGACGCGCAGCTTAAAGATAATGGCGAAAGAACTGGAGCTGCCGGTTATGCTGCTTTCGCAGCTTTCCCGCGCCAGCGAAAAGCGCGATTCCAAGCGACCGCTTTTGTCCGATTTGCGCGAATCCGGCAGCATAGAGCAGGATGCGGACGTGGTATTGTTTTTGCACAGAGAAAACTATTACAACAAAGAGGCGGACAATATATCTCAGATTATTGTGGCAAAACAAAGAAGCGGTCCCACCGGTGAGATTAATGTCGGATGGCGCGGAGACCAGACGCGTTTTATGGAGCTTTCGGCTCAGGCGGAATCAGATACGTATTAGATAGAAAACTTTTAAAACAGCGGATTTTTGCGGGGAAACAAAGCCCGCAAGTGAATATCTTACGGGCTGTAAATTCAAGTTAGTTAACTCATTATAAGTATCTTCTGCCCAATCTCCGCTTTATCGCCTATTTCGGGATTGAATTTTTTTACCGTTTCAAGCGTTGCCGCAAAACGCTTTGCGATATCCCATGTGCTCTCGCCCCCGTCGGCAAAATAAATGGTTATGCCCTGGCGCGTTAAGACGCGTTCATCTGTTTTGGAAAGGCTCGACACAAGCCGCAAATTTGTTTGCGCGAACGCCCTTATCTCAACATCCATCATAAACTTAACGCTTATATCGCGCCCTGTGCCGTCAAACGTGCAGCTTTCCACATCGGCGCATATTTCCACGTCATGCTCCGGCTTTACTCCGTCTATCGAAACTTCCGCCTCAAACGGCGTCTCTCCAGAATAGCTCCACATCCCTTCGGATGAGTAATAGCACATGGTATACATCATAAGCCCTTCAATATATACCCTATCTACCCCCGGGCGCACGGCTGCAATGTTCGGCATCGCCCTTAAACAGATTATTCGGGAAACGGCGGGCTGCGAAGCGGGAATAGCAATTGCGCTTCTGGCAATGGCGCGCGCGTTTCCGGTTAACACCATCTCCTTGCATATTTGATTGTCGTATTGAATATCCAGTCTGTTATCCAGAGAATAGGCGTCCTCCATGTATTGTGTTTCGCTTTCTCCTTTTGCGACACATGAAATAATCATCCTTGCCGATAAACGCAGCACGTCGCTTGCTTCATCGGCAACATTAACCTGCACGTCGGTAAGCGCGGCATCGGCATAAATGGTATCGCTCGCGGCAATTCCCTCCGAGGCGATAATCTGCCCGAAAGGCATAGTTTCAATCATCTGCTGAAGCGGCGCCCCTTTGTCCGCCGATAGGTACAGCACCGTCAGTTTTATGTCGCCCTCCACTATAACTTTCAAATCTTCTGTACGTACGCCGCGCACAATTGCGTAAGCATCCGCGAAAAGCACCTTTTCCGCCACGGGCATTGTTTGAGGCACGCGAACGTCCTCTCTTATGTATGCTGTTTCTCGGCGCTGGTCGCGCGTAATTTTAAGCCTTTTGTTTGTCGTTTTGGTCTGCAGGTTAGGCTGCTCCGCACCGGTAACGGCTTCGCGGCTTTTTGTGACGCTTCCGTTAAGCTGTACGGACACAACGCCCTTAACGCTAACAGTTCTGCCCTCCTCTACACAAGAAGAAACCTCGCGCACGCTTCCCCTGGCTAAAATATTCATGCCCGCGCACGCGCCCGCCATATCTTCCGTATGACGAAAAGGCGATACGGCTTCAAAAGAGTCGATGCCGCCGTCAATGCCGATATAAACAACGGTAAATTCTACATTTCCGTCCATAAACACTTTGCCGTCGGCAGGCTCGGCGTTAACGTATATCCTCCCCTGAACAAACAAAACCCGTTCTATATCGGCTCTGTCCGCCGGAAGCGACAGCCTTCCTTCCACAAGGCTTTCACTCAACACCGGCTGGCAGGCCGATTCCATTTTAATTATTGCTTTATTTACTTTCATAATAATACCCTCTCTTTTTGCACTGTTTCTTTAATAAATATATAGTTAAACATACGATAATATTCCGCCATGATTTAAGATAAGCCTTGTTTTGTTTATTAATTGCTTAAGACGCCCTTTTGACTGCACCGATTTTGGCTATTATCTATTTATAATAATATGCTTAAATAAGTATGTTATATCGCCGTTACGGGAAACATTCAGTATGCGCATACGTGTTTACAAAAGGCGTCCTGCAGCCGCTTTACAGATAAATAATTTAACTATGCAATTATTCAGCTATTATGATATACTGCTGTAGTTAAACTTTTGCCGTTTTTTGTTTTACTTGACTGATACGGTTTATTTATTATAAAGAGGATATAATATGAACATTTTAGTTACCGGCGGAGCCGGATATATCGGTTCCCACACTTGTGTTGCCTTGCTTGACGCGGGGCATAAAATTGTTGTTGCGGATAACCTTTATAACAGCAGTGTTGACACAATTTATAATATTGAAAAAATATCAAATAAAAAAGTGATTTTTTATCAGACGGATGTGACGGATGAGGAAAAGGTTGACGCTATATTTAAAAACCATCGCCTTAACGGCGTAATTCATTTTGCGGGATATAAAGCCGTCGGCGAATCGGTGTCAAAACCGCATGAGTATTATTACAACAATCTTATCGCGACATTGGTTATAAGCAGGGCCTGCATAAAGCACGGCGTAAAAAAGCTTCTTTTTTCTTCTTCCGCAACCGTATACGGGGATAATAAAGCTCCTTTTGTTGAAACAATGGAGCTTAAGCCTTCAATAAACCCTTACGGTGAAACAAAATCCATGTGCGAACGGATTTTAACCGATATTTCGCGGGCGGGCCTTGGCTTATCGGTTTCATTTTTAAGATATTTTAACCCGATAGGCGCTCACGAAAGCGGCATTATAGGCGAAGCCCCCAACGGTATTCCGAATAATCTTTTACCGTACATTCTGCAGGTCGCGAGCGGTAAACAAAAATACTTATCAATATTCGGAAATGATTATCCGACGGTTGACGGTACAGGCATAAGAGATTACGTTCATGTTATGGATGTGGCCGAGGGGCATATAGCCGCGTTAAAGCATCTTTCCCGCGGCGTAAACATATATAATCTTGGTACGGGCAAAGGCGTTTCCGTACTCCAGCTTGTAAAAACCTTTGAAGAAGTCAATAATATTAAAATACCGTACAAAATTATGGCGCGCAGACCGGGAGACGTGGCCGAAAGCTATGCCGGCGTTGCAAAGGCAAAGGACGAGCTTGGTTTTTCGGCAAAACGGGATATTAAACAAATGTGCCGGGATGCCTGGCGGTTTGAGCTTTACAGATGCTCCGCCGCCGACGCAAAATCAATCTAATATATTTCTCCTATGTAAACGCTAACGGGCTTAAGCGAAATAATTTTATTTTTGTTCTTTTTGCCATTTGCCAATAAGATAAACCCTATCTTCCGTCTGAACCTTATTGGCCAGCGATATGCCCGGGCTGTCCGTCATGGGGTCTATTATTGTAGCGCACACATCGTAAACTCCAACGGGAATATCATCAATATTTACGCTCGTCGTGCTTTTCACGGGATTATCATCAATTATGGCATTAAGCGATATGTCTATAGGAGCTTTTAATACTAAAGAGCCTTGGCTGTCGAAAAAGTATAGATACACTTCCCAGTTTTTATAACACGGAGCGTTACCGTCGTTTACCCAGTATATATTTACTTTTAACTCCTTGCTTAACGGGAACCGCATCAATACGGCCTCTTTTATCCGCAGCCGGTATCCTAATAATCGTTTCACTTTATCTATTGCTTCGGTATATTTCAAAGCCTGTCCCGAAGGACATTTAGGACCTATAAAAGACATGTGCGAGCGCTTAATAAGATCAAGAGTTAGTTCCACATCGTCCGCAAGAAGCTGTTTCATCGAAACAGAACTGGTAAACTCTCCGCCTATGGGCGATATCATCCAGGCGTTCGGCATTGCGGAAAGCGCGTCCTTCTCTTTTGTCTGGTTATAATCACCGCCGTTGCTTATCCAATCGAGCCATTCCTCGGTATCTTCTTTATCGCCCGCCATATCATTAAAAATGCCAAAATTATATTTCTTCGCCGCGTTAAACGGCCTTCGCATCAATATCATGGAGTTTGGGAAGCTTTCAATATACGGCAGTATATATTTCTCCCTTATATCCTCAAGAGGCAGCCGCCTTATTCCGGCGCTGTACTTTGTGTGCCATTCCCCCCAATGTCCTAAGCTGCCAAGCTCTATATAACAGAAGAAATCATCCTTTCCGTAACGCTCTCCCAAAGCGTTAACGGCCTTTTCATGGTAGCTTATAAACGCTTCGTTTTCGTAATTGGGAGAATACCCCTTGCCGTAGGATATATCGTACCAGTCGCCGTCCCCGCCCGTCTCCTCATACAGCCAGTCGGGTATATCCATGTGCTTCTCGTCCTCCGGATAGTCACAGACAAAACGAAACACAACCCGCTTGCCAAGAGCGCGCCACTCGTCAATATAGTTATCGGATTCTATAGACGCAAAATCATAAAAGCCTTTTTGGGGCTCAAGCTCCCGCCAGGTGACGTCAACATAAACAAGCGTACAATCAACAACGTCGCTTTTGACTAAATCATAATAATCGGAACTCGGCGCGAACCCAACCATTGGATTGCGCAAAACCTCGTCCGTGCTTTCCGGTCTGTATGCCGTCACCTGCGTATTGGATGAGAATATGCCAAGCATAAGCATAAGCAGGAACAGCCTGTTAGCCATTATACTCTCCGTTATATTGTACCAGCGAGACGTCGTCCACGTTACCAAGTTCGCGGATTCTTTCCGCGAAAACCAGATTGTCCTTCCTCGCGTATAATTCCACGGCAAGCTCGGTGGTATCCTTGCGCATTGTCTTTGATCTTATTATATATTTTATTTTCGACAGTATCTTGCGTATTTCATCGCCTATATCATCGCCCGTGTAATGCACAATCATTATAAAAACCTGCTTGCCAAACTTTTTGCGTCCAAGCAATATTATCAAAAAAGTCATTACTATAGACGCCGCCACTACCAGCCAGTACATATACGCGCCTATAGTAATACCGGCTGTTATTGTCCAGAAAATAAACAGCAAATCCATCGGTTCTTTTATGGCCGTGCGGTAACGCACTATGCTTAAAGCGCCTACCATACCTAAAGAGAGCACCACATTCGTACTGATTGCGAGCGTAACCATGCAGGTTAATACACACATCCCGACAAGGGTTAACCCAAAAGTTTGGCTGTATACCACCCCGCGGTACGTTTTCTTATAAATCAAATAAATGATTAAACCCACCGCTAGCGAAATACACAGCGAAATAATTATTTGTACAATTCTTTCCCATGTCATGTCTCCAAACAATTCCGATTCCAAAAAAGAGCGTTTTATTACATCCTGTACACTGACTGAATCCATCATATCACCTCGTTTAATTATAAATTCCTAGATAAAAATGCGGTTTTATCGCATCCTAAAACGTATTTTGACACCGCGAGCGCTTGTTTTGTCCTTTGGGGCAGAATCTTTCTTATAAGCGCGGGCAAAAACTCCGTATATTTAACTTCCATAATAATCTGCCCCGGGTCCAGCACATTTATTGCCGGCAGCTTTGAGTCGAATAAGTCAAACTTAAGCAAAGCGGCGCGTACATCTATATCAAAAGTGATTCGCACATCGCCGAGGGCGCATACATAAGGCTCTCTGTCATAATCGACTATAACCCGCGGCCGCAGTATTTTTGTTATGTATTCATAATAAAATTCCCCGCAAAGCCGCTGAGGGTTTTTAAGCAAAAATCCGCAATCGCCGCTTAGAATCATTTGCGCTTCCCCGCGGGATAGGCTCGCGTGCTGTTTTGAAACATACCTGCCGCGTTTTGTCTTGCGCTCCAAATTGATTATCGCGTCGCTGTCGTTATATACCCTTATACGGTATTTTTTACGCGAAGCTACTCCCATCATTTTTTCTTCATACGCGCTGTTATTGTAATCGTCAAAATAAACGCTTCTAACCTTATAAGCGCCGGACTTATCAACATTTTCATCCCGGCTTAAAAGCGCGCCAAGCCGCTGTTTTAATATTCGCGCATCACCGGGGGTTATCAAATATTTAAGCTCGTGACGAAATACCAAGCCGTCGTCGTATTGTATATCAGCCTGCATCAACCGTCTCCTCCTGCTCCACTTCCCCGTTTTCAAGCACGTAAAAACACTGAACGCCAAAATGTTTAATATAATCCGCGCTTACGTAATACGTCATCGCGGGCTGAGTATATCCGTCGTCATTAGTCGCGTATACCCTGAAAAAATACTTCCCGGGTTTAAGATTACCAAGAGTGATTTCAGGGAATAACAATCCGTCCTCTTTATGAATCATATCCTCAAACAAATGGTCTCTCGCCAATTCAAAGCAATATGTTATTTTACTTTCCTGCTCCGCAAAAGCGATATCCCATCTATAATAAATACCGCCGTCCTCCGCCAAGGGCACGTCCAAATAAAATGGCCTCGGCTTCTTCAAATCTTCAAGGTACATTTGATAGCTAAGCTCCACCTCGTCCGCCAGCGTTTTGGCGACATGGTCGTACTTATCGCGCGTCAGCCGGGCGTACATCACGTCGGGCGCAGAGTAAACATATGGTTCAACAACAGCCCGGTACTTTTCCGCCATTGCGTTTATCCTGTCGGCCGATAAGTATTCTCTCATTTCATTTATTTTATCGTCAAGCATTTTACGGTATTTTTCCTGGCGCAAAACCCTGTTATGAAGCACGGCGCCCCAATAATTTGAAATGCCCGCTTCAAAACCAAAATCGCTTTTATAGCCCAGGACGCTCTCCTGTCTCCTGAAAGCGTCGTCACAGTCCCATGCTATAAAGTACCATGTATCGCTGTTTAAAGGGCTGTACAAATAAAAGTTTCTGCTCTGCGTGTCGTAATTGCCGGTAAGTATATTAAACGCCAGCCATGTAAAGTAATTATCCGCGTTAAAATACTTTTCAAATATGGGCTCAATAGGCTTTGAATAATCGTTTAAATCCTCAAGCATTTTTATTAATTTCGAGTGGTCGTTATTTCCTTTCGTCTCCAAAATCTTTTCAAATTCCGCCTTATTGAACGTCGGGTCGCTCTCGAGTTTAATAACGTCTTCATAACGGAAAAACTCAAAGTAATTTATCTTGTAAAAATGCGCTCCGGTATCCAATCCATGGTTTCTTAAAAACCTTGTGTTTGGCTGTTCCACCTGCGTGAACAGACCGTAATCCACAAACCCTTTATCGGGCGCTTCTTTTGTTTCATCCTTAACGTAAAGATGGACAAACTGCGTCCTTAAGCTTATCATATCGGGAATTTGCTTTATCAAATCGAAACAAAACTTATTCCGGAAACGCAAACCGTCATACACATGCTTATTAAGCGATATAGTGCGCTGGTCGCGCCATTCGCCGGCATTTTCTCTAAGCGTTATTTTATATGATTTTTGCGTATGCCTCGACGTGCTCCAGCCTCTTATCTGCACAAGCGCGTTAGGCACTTTTGAGCCAAACCCCAATTCTCCCGCGGCGGGGCCGTCCTCGTCGCCAACCTGAAGCAGCGCTTCCACTTTATAACGGTCTATACCCATGTTTTCATAATCGTACTTTGAATACGTGTTTACTTCTTCCCACGTATGGTTCGCGCCTTCGGATTTACTGCCCTTTCGCACCGTAAGATACATCGTTACAACAGATTCCTCATCATCATACATATAAACGGAATTTTTGTCGTATATGTTTGTTCCGTTTATATCGGGCGTGGGGATTTTCTCAACATTTACGCTCTCGCCTTCTTTTGGTATATATGCACCGTCATTAAGGCCGCAGCCCGATAAACCGATGCAAAACAGCACCAGTAAAGCCGCCGCCCTTCTTATTGCCGATTTTTTTAATAAAGCCCTTTTACGCACAAAAACCATCTCCTTTATTCGTAACTCACATTGTGGCGCTTTCGCTTTCACTCTCGCCCCCGGGTTCCCTTGTCCGCAGTTTTTTATCCGCTTTCGCCGCAAGCCTTTGACTTAAAGCGGTAAGCACACCCCTTTTCATTTCCATCAATACAGGCTGTGTGCATAAAATATGATACTGTATCTTTTTTGTAAAATGCGCAAGACGCAGCCACGATATAAGATACATCAATCCCGCGCCAATCAAAAAACCGAACCCGTAAAAATTTTGATTTCCGTATAATAACAGCACGGTTCCCGACACGCTGACAACCATAAAAACAAAAGATGTCCACAGCGCCCCCGCGTTGTCCGCAAAATACAGCAGCGAGAGCATTATGCTGTTCGCTATGGCGTACATGCCGTAGCCGATGCATAAAGTACGGAACGTTCCCAGCATATTTTCGGTAAACCCAAGGTTTAAAGACAAAAGCAGCGGCCCTCCTATAATAATAAACAGCACCGCCATAACAAGCTGCTTTTGCGCGAGATAATTAAGTTCATGCCTTAAAACAGTAAGCATTTCTTTTTCGGCTATATCGACATGTTTTATAGAGCCGCCGTAATTTAGAAGCGCGAAATACTGCTTGTACCTTGGATAAAAATTAACCTCAACCGACGTGGTATAATTAATTGTGGTATACAACACCGACAAAAAAGCCATCAAAGCGGGAATATCGTATTGCGGAGCGCCGTAAAACAAGCCCTGCACCTTAACGCCTATGGGACCGAACCATATAATCACCAAATGCGCAAACAAGCCGGCCGTTATAAAAAAGCCGACCGCCGCAAGCGACGGATACCTGTCAAACCATTCTAAAAACCGAAAAGCGCTGCCTTGCCCTCTCGGAAAGTATTTGTGCAGAACCACAGTATAACCCGCCATCATAATACCGTAACCTATACAGGCCGCTAAAAGGAGCGCGCTTATTATTTCCATTTTCATTAACACAAAAATAATTCCGCACAATATCGCGCTCGCAATACCGGCTAAAAACAACAGCATTATTCTGCGGTAGTCTTTTATCGCGGTTATATAATTAATCTGCGTCCACACAACAACCAGCTCGCAGAAAAATACCAGGCATAGTATCTGATAAACGGTATCAACGCCCGAAAACAACAGGAAAGTTCCAAAGCCTATTCCGCCTAAAACAAGAAGAATGGAAGCGCTGCCGTAGTAGGAAGGCAATATCCACTCAAGCTTGCCCATATACATCGTATCGGCGATAAAACGTGTGGTTATCATCGATATGACGCTGGTTACGGTAAGCGAAGCCAACAGCACATAAGTAAACATTGCCACAAGCAAATCCTGTTCCAGATTACTGGCGCCTCCCCATGCGGCAATCATGCGCACGCTTATAAGCAAAGCGACGCCTAAAAGCATAGGTCCGGTGCAAACAATGCCGGCGTATCCATATGCCCTTAAAGTTGCCAATACGCCTTTACGCGCAAACAGCTTCTTTAGCTCGAAGCCAATGCCTGCCATTTTACCAATATCCTTTCGTATAAATCTTTATAGTTTTTTATCATTGCGGCGTAATTATAATAACTTACCGCGCGCTTTTTGCCCACTTCTCCCATTTGCGCCCGCAATTGTTCGTCCCTGCAAAGACGCGACATCGCGTCGATAAGCGCCACCTTGTTCATAGGCGGAACACAAATCCCCGCGCCGCCCAGCAAATCATCCGCCCGCCCTTCCACCAGTTCACGACATGAACCGACATCCGTTACAACGCAAGGTCTTCCTGCCGCCATGGATTCTAGCACCGCCAAAGGCTGCGCCTCCGATATGCTGGAAAGCATAGTAAAGTCAAGCTTCCGCATGTATTTTTTAACGTCGGTATTTCCCTTAAAATATATATCCTTAACGCCAAGCTGTCCGGCAAGGTCCAAGCATTCGGCGTTATACTCTTCATCGTCTACATCGCCCAATATATGCAGCCTCGCGTTTGCTATATCGTGCTTTAGCTCGGAGAAAGAATATATCATCGTTTTGATATCTTTTATAGGAAATATTCGCACAATAGCTCCAATGTCTATATAGCCGTTAGGCTTCTTTTTTGGTATAGACATATAATCGTCACAATTAACGCCATTGCTTATTACATGACACTTATCCGGACTGCAGCCAAGCTCAATCTGTGTCGTTCTGGCGCGCTCGTACAATGAGGTAACGATATCCGCGTTTTCGTACGCGCATCTTGACAGCATATAAAAGAAAGAAATCCACATATCCTTAAAGTACGGCACAACCCATTTCGACCTGAGTATTTCCTCCTCACGTTCCCGCGTATAAATACCGTGTTCCGTCACAATATACGGCTTGTTATACTTCCACGCGCCCATAGACCCTAATATGCCGCTGTAGCCCGCGGTTATGGAATGATATATATCCGCGTACGGTATTTTCTGTCCCATTAAGAAAATAAGCGGCAGTATAACGGAGCGCACGGTATAAAACAAATCCGAAAAGCCCGCATACGGGTATTTTTCCTCACATATTTGTTTAAGCATATGCAGAAACGTTTCACTTTTCAAAAAGCCTACGGGATTAATCTTTTTCACGTTATAGCAGTTAAACAGCACCTCCCAGAGAGGGTCTTCATTTTTTATAAGCTTTAAAAGCTCCCGCGTCTCATCATCGGTAAAAGATATCTTTTTATTTCCGGCTATACGCAAATCAAACGATTCGTCCAAAAATACCTCATTTATATCCACAACATTCTCCGGAAGCTCGTACACGAACCTGCCGCGTTTTTCACGCTGCGCGCCTATAACCCATAACACAAATTCGTGCGAAGACAACGATTTTATCAAATCGTTCGTCCAGGCGGACACGCCACCGCGTACATATGGATAGCACCCTTCTAAAATAAGGCATATTCTCATCTGCCGCCGCCTTCCAGTGTTATAACAACATGGTCGTCAAACGCTTTAAGAAGGTATAAGCCTTCACTTATGTGTTCGATACCGCCGCCATCAACAAGCCCCGGCCTGCAATCGCCGAACCGAACAAGAAACCATGCCTCGTCATAAAACCCGTCGATATCAATAATGTATTTGCCGTCTTTATTTGTTCTTTTAACCGAAATATTGCTGTACCTTTGCACTGCCGCCGCCGCCTGCTGCGCGCTCATGTTTCGTATGCCTTTAGCCGATTCGTACAGCCACTGCAGATAGCCGCCAAAACCGTCCCTTAACTCATCCCACGTTCTGCCCTCGCTTCTTTCAATATCGAAAACGTCGTCCGGATGAATAAAATACGAGTTTATATAATGAAAACCAAGCTCGCTCAGCGCAGTCCACCGCAAATCATCGTCCAAGTTGTATCCTGAAACAATCCTGGGCAAATCGATTAAACCATCATGACCGATACCAAATTCTTGGTACAATCCAAAAATATCATCAATATATTCACCTGAAATTGTGTTTATCTGCGGAAAGCTGTCTTTAAGCATCTTTCGTGCCTCTTTTGATAATACGTTTGACGGAGGAATATAAGTTTTAAGCTGTAGTTTCGGGAAAAGCTCCCGCGAAAACCGTATAACCTCCCGCACCGACAATTCCATATCCTCAACGCTCCGCCATTTGGTATAGTCTAGGAAATCCTTGTAATCAAAAGAATCAAGCACCAATGACATATGGTTATAGCCGTGTATTCCCAATTCAAAGCCGTTTTCAAGTATCAGCCCGCCGAAATACTTAAAACGGTGTATTTTAGCCGGCGGATAAAACGGCGGCGCGGTATCATCGCCGTAAGTTTCAACAATCATAGCGGTGTATTTTAATCCGTACCGGTCTGAAAACCTCATCATATCGGGAAACCAATAGTTAGTATAAAACGTGTCAACATCCATATTCATTTGGTATTGTTCAGATATTATATCATTTCTCCCCTCCGGTATAGGAGCCGGAAAATCGTCAATAAAAATTACCGAGGCGTTTATTACCGGGTACGCGAATACGTCTTCAAGAAGGCTGTACGCCGCGCTTATTAACCCCCGTGATTTTTTCTCATAAAAAGCGTCGTTGTTGTTTACAACTATTTTACCGCTGCCGTAACGGCGTTCCCAAAGCATAGGCGTCTTGGCTTCATCGGCGGTAATCATATGAACGACGCAATCGTCGCTAAGCTGCACGCCAAGCCCGTATCTGTTGTTGTCTCCCCAAAAATACGAGTTGTTCTCTCCTCCGGGCAGCAAATCGCTTACCATCTGTATTCTGTTTTGTACTATGTAATCATTCGCTTCATAAAGAAAGCCGAGTCTTTTGGATATAACGCTTAAAGTTACGTTTGGTTCCAAAACGGCGCCGAACAGCACCGAGCCTCCCTGTTTCACCCAATCCAGCAGCGAGAATATGTGCTCCTTAAAAATATCAAGATTGCTAAACGCCACGACAACGGTTCTGTAATCATCAAAGTTCGGGCTAATTTTCTCATTTACATCTATAAGCCGGCATCCTATACGCATGTTGCTTAACACATAGTAAATAGGGTCATGATAATTATAAGGGCTGTTTTTGTCATACAAAATCAAACATTCCGTTTCCGGTTCCGTTTTACCGGCATTTAAAACCTCTTGCGGCAGAAAATCAAGCGCCGCCTCCTCAATGCTGTATTTAACGCCGGTGCGCTCAACTAATATAAGCCCTGCCAGAACAAGCAAGGCGCATAAAGGCCATAATAACACTTTGAATTTTGTCTTCTTCATTTTTTCCGTTTCGCTCTTCCTTATAGCGGTCAATGTCATATCGCTTGCCGCCCGTACCAAAAAAGCATTTTTTCTTTTCCCGCGATAGTCCATTCTATCGGGGCGTCGTTAATCTCTTTCAAAAGCCGTCTTTTTCCCGCGCTGTTTTTACTTTCATGATATAACCGCAAAACCGCAAACCAAACATTTTCATCAGACGGCCATCTTTCCCGCAACTCAAGCGCCATTTCATCCGCGTGCGAGAAGTTTTTTAAGCATATATCATTATCAAACATTCTAAAATAAGTTTGCTTATCGGGTGATATCGCAATCCTTTGATTAAGCGCTGCGGAATAATTTAACCTCTGCTTAACGAGAAGGTTCCCGTCCAGCAGATTGCTGTCTATATATTTGCCCAGCACATCAATGTATTTGTCAAGCAGGCTTATATCCGAAGGGTTGTTTTTCAAATCAACCGACGCCTTTTGTATCGCAAGCTCAAATTCCCTTTGTATTTCCATAATAGTGGTTGTCGCGTAATGAGTAACCTCAACGTCGCTGTTAAGGCGCGCAAGCATAAGCAAATCCAGATACTGAACAGGGTCTCGATGCAGCACGTCCATCATAAGCGCGCGTCTTGTGGTTACGTCATTTATAAGTATAGCTTCCTCCAACGGTATCACTTTCTCCGGCTTCTCATCCGTTTCTAAAAGTATCTTGTTGTAAACACTATCGCCAAGAACCTGTTTATGTATATCGCTTTTATATGTCCCGTCCTTTTTGTTTAAAAAAAGCCACTCAATCAGCAACACGCTCACCGGCCCGAACAAAGGCACAAGAAGCATAATAGGCAGCACGACACCGGAAAGCCGCGCAATACCCAGCTTTATTATTAACAGATACGATATGCATAAAAGTACATGTACCGTAATCAAAACAATATATATATTCAACAGGCTACTCCCATTACACTATTCAAAGACACATTTTATATATCCGCCGATTCGGCGGTTTCAACCAAACTGCACAGCACGCCTAACCCTTTAAGCCTTTTTAGCAGCAACTCAACGCTTTCCTGCTTCGCCTGTGACATAATCAAAAATATATCCCCGTTCCTTCCCTCGCCCGCAATATCGGATTTTCTTATTCCCTTATCTATAAGACCGCTTAATATTATTTTGTCTTTAGGACCGTCTTTAACCTTCAAAAGCTTAAAGTCGGCATTCTTGTTCTCTTTCATTGCGCGCCTTATAGAAAGAATCTCGGAGAATTTTTCATTTTTAAGTATCCGCGTACCGTTTATATAAATTTTCGCTTCAATTTCAGCCATATAATTTGCCGCTCTAATAAGGGAAGCCTGCATAAGTCCGTTCAATACCTTTATAAGGTTAAGATAATAGGTACCCATTTTTGAGTAACCGGCTTTTTGAACAATGGTTATAGCGACCAAATTATCACGGTCATAAACCGGCGCGCAAAAAACAGGATAGTCGGGCAGCATATCGCCGTTATACCATACCTCGTCTTTGTCCAGCGAGTTTACCATCGCCCCATACCTTGAAAGCTCTATTGAACGCTCCGCTTTATCCGACATTTCACGAGAACAAACAACTAACCGCCCATATCTTCTGTCGGGCGTTACCGTATAAATTATTACTGATTTGTTTTCCAGCACATCCTCAAAAATATGTATCGCTTCCTGAAAGACGGCGTCGGATATAACATTATCCAGCTTTTTAGTTATGCTGTATATTCTGCCGAAGCTGTCGCGGTAACTTAGCAGCTGGTCTTTGTACTGATTCTTATTATCAAGAGTATTATCGTATAATTCGTAAAGGAACAGATAGCTTTCCTCCAATGAGGCAAGCTGCTCATTTTTAAAACGCAGGGCGTTTGCGCTTTTATCTTTAATATAACCTGTAACCGCCCCCGCGATAACAAACGCGACAAGCGGCAGCCAGTTTTCAACATTGTACACAAGCACCTGCCATCCTATGCCCGTTGAAAAATAGCTGAACGCAAAAGACAAGCCCGAGATTACCGCGGCCATAATACCTGTGCGCATACCGTGAACGCCGCCGAGAATAACAACATATAAAAGCCTGAAATCAATAAAACGAAACTGCACCGACGTTGCCGTTATATGGTTTAGATATTCCATGGCACAGGCTCCAAGCAGCAGCTCAAAAATCTGCAAAAGCGTTTTTTGCCTGCGCATTTTTTCCCGCAGCCTGCTTATAAACGGTTTGCGCTTGGGTCTTTCCATTGAGATATTCTGGGCAACCCAGGAAAAATCAGATGTTATATCGTAGTACGGTACCCAATCATATAATTTACGCGCGGTTTTACTTAAAACCGGCGGAGGAACAGTAACATCAGTTACATGTTCTATTGACGCGTCTTTAAATTTGGCCGTAATCAATGCCGCCAATTCGCCGAATGTAACAGGCTTTCCCGTACCGACGTTTATTATATACGCGTCGGCGTCATTTTGATCCTCAATTATCAGCCTTATTAATCTTGCCAAATCGTGATTTTTTACAAAGTCGCAATGCTTATCACTGTCCGGCAGCTTTACCTTGCCTGTTTGCTTGGCTTCCATAATAATACGCGTTATAAATGAATCTTCAATATGCTCTCCGTACAGATACGGCACATGCAAAATAACGGCGTTGATATTGTGTTTTTGTCTGTAAAATTCGCAGAGGGCTTCCGCGGACGCCAGCATACAGCCGAAACTGTCAATAGGCGCCGGCTTTGAGCTCTCGTTTATGTCTGATATTCCGGCATATACTTCACTTGAAGAAACAAAAATAAATTTTGATACTTTACGCTCGGCGCAAAGACCAAGAACAATATTAAGCTCGTCAATACCGCCGGCTTCTTGTTTGTTTTGGTTTTCCCCGCGGGCAGACAGAAAAACAACGGCGTCAAAAGAGTATGTATTAAACAGTTTAGGAAATAACTTATCCTTGGGCGAATACGAATAGGAAACCGCTTTATTATGTAAATGCTTATTATTAAATTTTTCCGCTGCCAAAACAAGCTTATTTTCGACACAAAGCTGGACGCTAAGTTCCCTTGTTATTGAATACAGATTCCCCGTAACCAATATATTCATTCTTAACCTGCCCCCGCAGAATAAAAAATATCATTTTATATTCCGCAATGTTTTAAACGGCGTAAAGCCGCATATATTCTTACTTTCACAGTATACTATTAACATCTTAGGTGTCAACTTTTATATATTATTTCATGCATCTATTTTTTACACTATAATTAGCGTATATGTATGATAATAAGTCAAAAGAGTATCGATATGATTACATTTCAGGCGCTTTCATAGTCATGAGAATAAATATGCGGGTTCAACAAGCGGTTAAATCCGCGTACAAACAAGGCCTTAAATACAATATGCTTACACATTAATAAAGACCGCCTCAAACCGGCGGCCTTATGTTATACGCGTCTTTTTATAATTTCTTTAAGCCTTTCCATTCCCTTGTCTATCTGTTTAAGCGAAGCCATGGTAAAATTAAGCCGCAGCGTATTCTTATGCGCGCCCTCGGGATAAAAATGCGTTCCGGGTACGAACGCGACGCCGGCTTCCACGCATTCTTTAAACAGCTCCGCCGAATCAACGCCCAAAGGCAGCCGCACCCAAATAAACAGCCCGCCGTCGGGCTTGGTATAAGTTATACCCTCCGGAAACCCATTTAAAGCCGCAAGCATGGCGTCGCGTTTTTCGCGGTAGCTTTCGCGTATGCGCTCTATATGCCCGGGTAACTTTCCGGAGCGCACATATGCGTCGACAATCTCCTGGGAGAGATTAGGCGTGTGCAGGTCTTCACCCTGCTTCGCGATATTATATTTCGCAATAACACGGCGGTCTGCTATAGCGGCGCCAACCCGCAGTCCCGGCGATATTATCTTTGAAAAGCTTAAAAGATATATCACGCAGTCCGTATCGTCAAAGCTTTTTATAGGCGCCGCTTCTTCTCCCGAATAACGCAAATCGCAATACGGGTCGTCCTCTAAAATCAACACGTTATGCTTTTCGCAAATCTCCATAACGCGTACGCGGCGCTCTTTGCTCATTGTGATTCCGGTAGGGTTTTGAAACGTGGGAATGGTATAAACAAATTTGGGACGAGCGCTCTTTATCTTATCCTCAAGGTCGTCCAAACATATGCCGTTATCGTCCGTTTCCACCCCGCGCACATCTGCCTCGTATGTTAAAAATGTCTGCAGCGCGCCTATAAACGTGGGGGATTCGGTTAAAACCACATCACCCGGGTTCAGCAGCGTTTTGGCGGCAAGCCCAATACCCTGCGTGGCGCCGGAGGTTATTATTATTTGGTCCTCTTTTGCGCTTATACCGCGCCCCCGCGCCATATCCGCCACCGTTTCTTTCAGCTTGCTTATGCCCGGGGTGCCGCCGTACTGAAGAATACTGCCGCCGTTCTCGCATATTAGTTTTTGAGCAATTCCGGCAAGCTCATCCGAAGGAAAACTATCCGGAGAAGGATTCCCTCCCGCGAACGATATCATGCCCGGCTGCTCAAGCAGCACGAAAATATCGCGTATTGCGCTGCCTGTTACGTTGTCTAATCTTTTTGCGAATTTCATAAACATTTGCTCTCTTTAAGTTTTTGCCTATTATAATACCCGCCTTTATCGCGAGTCAATTACCGTTTCCGCGTGGGCGAACGTTGCCACCGTAACGCTTCCGGCGCCGGAACGCGCAAGCGTTTGCGCGCACTCCGCAACGGTGGCTCCGGTTGTCAGCACATCGTCTATCAAAAGCACATTACCTTCTGCAGCCTCCGCCTCAAAAGCGCCTTCCATGTTCTCCCGCCTTTGCCGCCAGTCAAGCCTTGTCTGCGAGGGCGTGTTCCGCGTGCGCCTCAGCGCGTTATGATACGGTTTTCCCGTATACTCCGAAAGCCGGACCGCAATCAGCTCCGACTGGTCGAAACCCCTGCTTTTGCGCTTTTTTTCGTGCAGCGGAACATTGCATATTATATCCCAGCTTATACGCGAGTCGCAAACGGTATGCATTATCATCTTCGCTATAAACGCGGACATCCACCGCGCGCCGCCGTATTTGTACGCCTTAATTATATCCGCGGCGGCTCCTTCATATCTGTAACACGAATACGCGTCCAATGCCAAAGCCTTAACGTATCCGGCCTCAAGCCGCTCCATAACGCCCGAGCATACGGGGCAAAGATGCGAAACAACCCCTTTTTCGACACCGCACACAACACATACCGGAATGCTTGGAAATACGGCGTTAAGCACTCCCATCTTGTATTACCCCTAAAACTTCTTTTAAGTCGCTTATCTCATGGTCAAGCGTCGTATACCTTCCTCTTATCCTGTTGTTTTTCACCATGTATTCTATTGTGCTTTTGTGCCCTATTATTATCACCTTTTCCATCGCCCTTGTCAGCGCGGTGTAGATCAGATTACGCGTTAAAAAGCGCCCGCCGCCCGCCATGAGCGGCAATAAAACCACCGGGAACTCACTCCCTTGAGACTTATGCACCGTAACGGCGTACGCGTGCTCGAGCTGTTCGAGCTCCGAAAAAGAGTAAACGGCGTCCCTGTTGCCGTCGAAACGCACCGTCGTTTCCTTAAGCTCGTTGTCAATACGCAAAACGCTTCCCAAATCGCCGTTGAATACTCCCAGCCCTTTGCTGTAGTACTGTTTATCATCAGCGTAAAACCATTCCATCTCATAGTTGTTTTTGGTCTGCATAATCTTATCGCCTTCGCGAAACAACGTATCGCCAATCTGCGCTTCCGCCCGTGAAGCCATTCGCGGGTTAAGCATCTCCCGCAGCTCCATATTAAGATTATGCACGCCAAGAACCCCCCTTTTGATGGGGCACAGTATTTGAGTCTGCTCAAGTATGTTGTATTTTTGCGGCAGCTCCCCTTGCGTGAGCAGATTTTTTAACCGCTCAATAACATTATCCGGCTCATATTCGGGAATAAACACAAATTCTCCCGTTAAATAAAGCTCGGGCATCTCTCCGCGGTTCACCCTGTGCGCGTTTTCAACAATACTGCCGCCCTCCCTTTGGCGGTAAAACCTTGTTAAGTGCGATACGGGAAACGCGCCGCTGGCTATAATATCGCGCAGCACGTTGCCCGGGCCCACCGAAGGAAGCTGATCCGCGTCGCCGACTATAACCAGCCGTCCGCCGTTTGGCATGGCGCGCAGCAAAGCGCGCATAAGAAAAATATCTATCATCGACGCCTCATCGACAATAACCGCCTCGGTTTCCAGCGGATTGTCCTCGTTGCGTATAAAACGGGCTGCGTTGTCAAAATCCTCTTCCATACCAACGCCGTATTCTAAAAGCCTGTGTATGGTTTTTGCCTCGCGCCCGGTAGACTGTTCTATGCGCTTTGCCGCCCGTCCGGTGGGAGCGCACAGCGCCGTCGTAACGCCGCACCGTTCAAATATGCTTATTATGGCTTTTATTATTGTGGTCTTTCCCGTACCCGGTCCTCCGGTAATAACGGTAACCTGGCCGGACAGAGCCGTAAGCACGGCGCGTTCCTGCTCCTCGGAAAGCTCAACGCCGCCAATATAGCTCTCATACGCCGCCGCGGCGTCTTGTATGGGTATGCGCGGCTTACTTTGCGAAAGCGTATAAAGCCTAAGCGCCACGTCGCTTTCGGTAACATATGCCGCGATGTGAAATACCGCCGGCGTTCCCGCTATAAACTTCTGCGCAATATGTTCGGTAAGCGTTAATGCCGATATGCGCGTTTCAACAAGCGCCTCGCCAACTCCCAGCGTTTTTGCCGCGCGGCGTATAAGCTCCTGACGCGGCAGACACGTGTGCCCGTCGTTCATGGCGCACATAAGTTCATGCTTTATGCCGTTGTCAATTCTAAACTGCGACGTTTTTTCTATGCCTACGACGCCGGCTATCCTGTCCGCGCGCTCAAAGCCAATGCCTGCTATATCGTCTATCATGCGGTACGGGTTATCTTTTATCAAGGCGGGGGCGGCGGCGCCGTACCTGTCAAGCGCGCGAAACGCCTGACGTATTGAAAGCCCTATATTCTGCAAATCTATTATTACCTGCCTCACTCCCACATGCTCGGCAAAACTTTCGGCAATATTAAGCGCCAGTTTTTTGCTTATACCCTTAACCTGCGCTAAACACTCCGGAGTTTTCTCAATTATTTCAAATGTGTTTTCACCGTAAACATCAACTATGCGTCCCGCGAGAGCGTCGCCTACGCCCTTTATAAGCCCGCTCGCGAGAAACATTCTGATTGACTCCGCCGTGTTCGGAAGCCGCGTCTCCACCGATTTTACGGAAAACTGGCGTCCGTAAAGTTTATGCTCCGTCCACGCGCCGAATAAACGCACATACTCTCCCTCGTGTATGTGCGGCAAACAGCCGACAGCCGTAGTCAGCGTTCCGTTAAAATCAATTTCCAGCACCGTCCAGCCGTTCTCGTCATTGCGGAAATTGACTTGAAGCACCGTACCTTCAATACTTGTCATGTACGCCTCGTATTATATATTTGTCTGTAATTGTATCATATGCGATTATGTTTGTCGCGAATGTATCGAAAATATGTACGCATATACATGCCCCTTATTAGTTAAAAAAGGGAGCGTTCCCGCCCCCCGTGTTCGCTTCTTACAATTTCTCCGCCATATCGAGCCTCTCCCAGGGCAAATCCAAATCCGGCCGCCCGAAATGACCGTATGACGCAACCTGCCTGTATATAGGCGCCCTAAGCCCGAGCCGCTCTATAACAGCCGCAGGCCGAAGGTCGAACACCTCTTTAATGCGTTTTGAAAGCTTTTCGTCTTCCGTAACGCCCGTCCCGAAGGTTTCCGCAAAAACCGATACGGGCTGCGACACTCCTATGGCATATGCCACTTCTATTTCACAGCGCTCGGCAAGCCCCGCCGCAACCACGTTCTTTGCAATATAACGCATTGCGTAAGCCGCGCTCCTGTCCACCTTGCTTGGGTCCTTGCCCGAAAACGCGCCGCCGCCGTGCCGCGCGTAGCCTCCGTATGTATCAACTATTATTTTGCGCCCCGTAAGCCCCGAGTCTCCCGCCGGTCCCCCAACAACAAACCTGCCGGTAGGATTAACAAAATATTTTGTACCGCTATCAAGCAGACTTAAAGGCAATACCGCTTTTATTACGTTTTCCATAATATCGGCTTCTATCTGTTCGTGCGTCACATCGTCCGCGTGCTGGGCGGCCACCACAACGGCTTGAACACGCAAAGGCACGTTGCCTTCATATTCCACCGTAACCTGCGATTTGCCGTCCGGCCTTAAATACGCGAGCGTTCCGTCCTTGCGCACTTGCGCTAAGCGCCTCGTTAAGCTGTGGGCCAGCATAATGGGCATAGGCATAAGCTCCGGCGTTTCTCTACATGCGAAGCCAAACATCATGCCCTGGTCTCCCGCGCCCTGGTCGGACTTATTTACGCCCATCGCTATATCCGGCGATTGTTCGTCAATAGATGTTAAAACGCCGCACGTGTCCGCGTCAAAACCGAACTTTGCGCGTGTAAAGCCTATATCGCGCACGGTATCGCGCACTATGCTCGGTATGTCAACGTAACATTCAGTCGTAATCTCGCCCATAACCAGCGCCAATCCGGTGTTTACCGCGCACTCACACGCCACATGCGCGTTAGGGTCGTGCGAAATTATTTCGTCCAATACGCTGTCGCTTATCTGGTCACATATTTTATCGGGATGGCCTTCGGTTACCGACTCCGATGTAAATAATTTTCTCATTTTTGTTCCTCTGCAATCTAATAAAAAGCCCCTTACAATTTCGGCTGATAAGTTCGGCTTTATTTGTCGGGTATTAGAGCCATTTTTTGATAAAACCGCAATGCCCGTCCCCGCGTCTTTCTATAAGATAACATGCGCAAAAACCGCTGTAAACGGTTTTTGCACACTGATTGTTTAAACCCTTAAAAACTTACCGTCTGTATTTAAAAGTTACCGCTAGCTGAATAGAGGCGTCGGCTTTTTCGACGGTGCTTTAACGGCTGTTTTTTTAAGTACAACTTCATAAACAACCGATTCTTTTAGATTAAGCGCTTTAAAGCTTGTAACAGTTTTGTTAAAGTAATGCGGCACAGCGCCAATCAGCCAATAATCTATCTCATAGCCCTTAGGCGCCTCGGCGCAAACATATACGGAAATTTCTTTGCCCGACACCTTATCGTTATCGTATTCAAATACATATTCCGTAAATTTGTCTCCCGTCGGTTTATTTTTATCATCAAGAAACTGCATGTAAGCGTTTACGGTCACAACTTTAAGCTCTTCCCGCAGCACCGCCTCGATTACGGTATCGCCGCCTACTTCAACCTCGATTTCGAGCTCCTGCCCCTCGAGCCGGTTTCCGTTTACTTTCCAGTAATCCACCACAACGCCGTCCCGTATATCAGCCGCGGCCGCAACGGTAAGTCCCTCGGTAAAATCAATCTCGCTTTGCGCGGAGGATATATCGCCCCCACTGGGATAAAGCTTGCAGTTTATACCCGTCGCCTTGTTGCCGGCTGTGACGGACAGCAAGGAAAGCTGATTTTCAAGCTCGCCGATCCTAACCTTAAGCGACTGATTGTCTTGCGTCAGCGCAGCCGCCCGCTCCGCGTCGTCGCCTTGAGCACAGCCTGTTATATACAGCGCCATAAAAATAAACGATATCGCCAATAAAATTTTTCTTGTTTTTCTCATATTTGCCTCCTTGAAGTTGCACTGAGCATATGCCTTATGCCTTTTTTAATATCTTACCTGTTTGATAAACAGTTTCTATCTTTCTTAAACTACGCGGCGGTAAAGCCCCAAATAAGCCATATAAGCGCGCCCGCAACACAGTTTCCTAAAAAAATTACCGGAAACGCGGAGCGCAGCCGTATATCAAAAAGTCCCGCAATCATAGAGCCCGTCCACACGCCGGTTGTGGGCAGCGGTATTGCGACAAATATAAACAGCATCCATTCCCTGTATTTTTCTATCTTGCCGCCCCTTCGCAGCACGCGGTTATGCTGCCAGTGTCCGAAACGGTGTATTAACGCTACATTACTGCGCATACACCATTCAAGCACGCGGCGGGTAAGTATAATAATAAGCGGACAAAACAACATTGAGCCTGCCACCGCTATTATAAAACATTCAATCTGCGGTATGCCGCGGCTTAAACCGACGGGGATAGCGCCTTTTAACTCTATCACAGGCACCGCGGCAAGCACAAATACTATTAAGTAGTCAAAATATTCTTCCAGTTCGCAGCACCGCCTATATAATTTATGGGTTGATGCCATTGTATACTAAATCCGGTTGTGCCCGCAACACTTTAACTGGTATAATAATGCTGATTTTTTGATGAGGGATAAAACAGGTGAAACACGTTCTGGGATACCTTAGGCGCGCCGATGAAGACCACGGCATGATAAAAGACGGGGATACCATAGCGGTAGGGGTATCCGGAGGCAAGGATTCAATGGCGCTTCTTTACGCTTTGCATCTTTATAAAAATTTCGCCCTAGTTAATTATAAAATACACGCTTTTACCGTTGAGCTTGGATTCGAAAAAGAAGAGCATGTTATCGCCGATTATTGCAGGTTACTTGATATACCCCACAAACTGATTAAAACGCGAATAGGCACGGTTGTTTTCACCATGCGAAACGAGAGCAATCCATGCGCGCTTTGCTCTCGGATGCGCAAGGGCACGCTTTTTACTCATATAAAAAATCACGGCTATTCCACATGCGCTTTCGCGCATCATCGCGACGATTGTCTCGAATCGCTTTTTCTCAGTATGCTCTACGAAGGCAGAATGCGCACAT
The DNA here is from genome assembly GCA_964586785.1 of uncultured Christensenellaceae bacterium. Taxonomy (GTDB): domain Bacteria; phylum Bacillota; class Clostridia; order Christensenellales; family SZUA-584; genus SZUA-584. The sequence goes on along the minus strand of CAZPHS010000006.1, from coordinate 21,230 downwards.
TCGCGCCGGTAACGCTGCTTGACCGAAAAGGAATAAAGCTTATCCGGCCTCTCATCTGTCTGCCGGAGAAAGAAATAATCTCCGCCGTTAAAAGACACGGCATACCTGTGGTAGAAAATACTTGTCCTGCCGCGTCGTCAAAACGCGAGGAAATAAAAAGGCTGCTTTCGCAAATTTGCGTCGGCAGACCTAATGCGCGCGATATGATAATGAACGCCGTTAAAAACGTCTCACAGTATTCACTTTGGAGCTGACGGCAATTTAAGCTGAATTGTCGGCTGATCGGATTTGCCGTTATACCCTTTGTCTTCCACCTCGTATACAAGCGCCAAACGCTCGCTCGCTCCGTTGACACGCTCAAACGCCACGCAATAAATATCGTAAGTATTCCCGTCTAAAATCGCCCTGGTGCCGCTTAAAAAATACTCCTGCGCCAAGTCAAGCGAAAGCTCCGTACCTTCGGCGGGCTTTAAATATATCAATAAAAATATTTTCCCCTCGGCGGGCGTCAATGTTTCATCGGACAAGCTATCAATGTCTTCCATAAACTTTTGGCTGTATTCAAAGCTGCCTATACCGGTTTCCAATATTATTGCCTCGCCGCAAGCGGCAAGTATCAGAAAGAAACTAACCGCGAGTATCAAAAGAATTATTTGTTCTTTATTTTTCATTTGACCATACCCTTATCAGTTTATTGTATTAGCCGCAAACTTTACCGTAATTATATATCAGCGTATGTTTACATGCAACATGCCTATTATAATAAAATGTTGAATTGTTGTTTTTATATAGTTGTGTCATAATTAATTTATGGATTCGGTAAAAACTGCGGCCGCACACTACGCGTATACTCTCGGCTTTGACGATATACGGATTGTCAGCCCCGATGTGCCGCCGTGCAAAGCGGCTTTCGCAAAATACGCCCATATTCCGAAAGAAGCCCTGGCCGTCGCTGTGCTGTTTAAGGCATATGCCGCGGCTAAAACCGCGCCTCTTGGAATGATGGCGCTTTCGCCCTACTACGCGACGGCACATTTTGCGTATAAAGCGGCGGCGGCTTTTGCCTCGTATTTAACGTCCCGCGGCTATTTCGCGCAGCATACCGCGGCGCTTGACGCAAAAGCGGCGGCGCTTCTTTCCGGCGGGTTTATAGGCGACAACGGCTTTTATTATCACCCCGCGTTAGGCTCGCTTGTCTGCATACAGACAGTGCTCACAAACGCTTTCCCACCCGACACTTTTTCAAAAAGCGACGCCGCCTGCCTGCATTGCGGCAAATGCGCCAAGGAGTGTTCCGGCGTTGGGGATCTTCGGCGGTGCGTTCGGTATTATTCCGATTCTCTGATACCCGAAGAATTGCGGGACGGCGTTTACCAGCTTCTCGGATGCGAAAAATGCCAGACCATATGCCCCCTTAACAGTCGGCGCGAGCAAACGCCCAATGTCTTTTCCGTAAAGTCTTTGCTTGAGGGTTTATGCAAAACCGAATTGTTCGGCCTTGCCGGCAAAAATATGGCGCGCCCGAGAAGAATCATATCGCAGGCGGTTCTTTACGCGGCAAATACAAAATACAAGCCCGCGCTTGAGAATATTAACATTTTTTCGCGAGGCTCCGGCGAGATTTTGCGCTCTCACGCGATTTGGGCTTACAATAAGCTGAATGGAAAAAACGGACATGATTAAACTGCACGCGTACGCCAAACTTAATCTTTCGCTCGATATCACGGGAAAAAGAGCAAACGGCTATCACGAGCTTGATACAATAATGCAAAGCATATCTTTGTTTGATACCGTTATAATAAGAAAAGCCGATTATATGCGCGTGCATTTCGATAACGATAAGATAGACGGCAAAAAAAGCACAGTTTCAAAAGCCTTGCGCTGCTTTATGGAAAAAACGGGCATTGCCGGCGCCGACATATGCGTACAAAAGCGCATACCTTTAATGTCCGGACTGGGGGGCGCAAGCGCGGACGCGGCCGCGGCGCTTATTGGGCTCAATAAGCTTTTTCGCGCCGGACTTTCGTCAACAGAGCTAGAGCGTATGGGAATGCGTATAGGCGCGGACGTTCCTTTCTGCTTAACCGGCGGAACGGCGCGCGCAAAAGGTATAGGAGAAGAACTAAAGCCGCTCTCGCCTTTAGTTTTTATGCATTACGCCGTTATAAAACCGCGTAAAGGCGTCGCAACCGCGGCGGCGTTTTCACGGTATACCAAGTCAGCCCCAATCAGTATGGAATCCGTAGAATACGCCGTTTTAAAAGGCGATATAAAGCTGTACCTGCGCCACGCCGACAACGCGCTGGGGCTTGCGGCGCTGTCAATTTCCCCGGAAATTCTAGGCGCGGGCGAGGCTCTTATAGCGGCGGGCGCCGAACGCGCGTTGTTAAGCGGCTCGGGCAGCAGTATGTTCGCCCCTTTTTTATCGCTTGATGAGGCGCGGCGGGCTGCCGGCAAAGTAAACGGCGATTATGAACTGTGCGGCGCTTACAGCCCATGCGGCGGCGGCGTTAAAGTAATTGAGTTTGGGGAAGATATATGAGCGTTTTTATAAGCGCGCTGGCCGGCCGCGCTAAAGATTTAAATATAAAACTTACGGCAGAGCAGCTTGAGCAGTGCGAAAAATACTACCGCCTTGTAACAAAAGCAAACGAATCGCTCAATTTAACCCGCATAACCGATGAAGAGCAAGCGGCCGAGAGGCATTATGCCGACGCTATGATTATAGCCAATGCTCTTTATATAAAAAAAGGTTCGGCTGTTATAGACATAGGAACAGGCGCGGGCTTCCCGGGCGTTCCGCTTCTTATACTGCGCCCCGATTTGCACATAACGCTGCTTGACTCCTCCGGCAAAAAGACAGATTTTTTGCGCGGAGCGTTAGAATCGCTTAATTTTACCGCCGACGTGGTTTGCGGACGCGCGGAAGAGATTGCCCGCACCTCTTTTCGAGGTTCTTTTGATGTCGCTTTATCGCGCGCCGTGGCGCCGCTTGCGATTTTGCTGGAACTCTCCGTGCCTTTGCTGCGTGTCGGCGGTGTTTTGTGCGCCTTTAAAGGCGAATCATACAAGCGTGAAATTGACGATTCGGCGTTTAACGCGCTTTCGTGCTCTCTTATAAAAAGCGTATCCGCCGGCCGCGGAACGCTGCTTCTTATAAAAAAACAAAAACCCACGCCCGATTTTTATCCGCGCAGATATTCAAAAATAAAGAACAGCCCTCTTTGACTGTTTATTTTAAAGCATAACGGTATGTACGGTATGTACGGTAATGCTTTCCTCCGGCGCGCTCCACACTAAGACGGGACGGTATGTTTGACTCGTCTATGCACGACGCCTCGACGTATTTAAGCTTGGTCTGCGTTAAATCTTTATATAACTCGTAATACATGGCAAAATTAACGCCCATATTGTGATAATTCCTGTCAACCATCTGCACTATTGCGCGCGCGCCCGTTATTTTGCGTTTATAATAAAGAAACTTTATCCACCCGAAGGGAAGTATTCGTCCCCCCATACGCTTTAAAACCTGGTTATAGTCCGGCAGGACAACCAAAAAACCTATAGGCTCCAACCCTTTGCGGACAATAAAACTGTACCGCCCGTTATAAAACTGCGCGAGACTTTTAAACTCGTCAACAACCGCCTGCAGCGTCGGTACGCTAAGGTAATCCCACTCCGGCGGAACGCTGTTGTCAAGCACTTTTTTTATATCCCGCGCTTCACCCGAAACATCCTTTGCGTTAAAACGCTCAACTTTATAGCCTCCCTTTTTCTTGGCGTACTCAATCGCCGCACAATAACGCTCTAAGTTAAACAATTCGTCGGTAAATAAGTACGCGTAGTGGTCGTCGTTTTTCGAAAAACCATATGTTTCAATAAGCCGCGGATAATACTTTTTTGTGTAAGCGTTCAAAAGCACAGGCGCGCCTTCGCCCATTACCAAAAAACCTTTGCGGTCGTCGCTGTTTGCGGGCGAAAGCGGCCCTATAACGCTGTCTGCGCCTTTTTTTAAAAGCCATCCGCACGCGGAATCAAGCAGCGATTTGCACGCGGCGTTATCGTTTATACACTCAAACATTGAGAAATAACCTTGGTTTAAGCCTTTTTCCTTATTAAGCCGCCGGTCAATTCCCGCCAGTACGCGCCCGACGGGCTCCCCGTCTTTAAACGACATGAAAAAAGCGTATTCGCCGTTTGCGAACAAAGGGTTGTTCCTGCCCGAAAGCATATTCCTTGTATCGGCTTTCAGCGGCGCCACCCAATTTATATCGCCCTTATATAACTTAAACTCAAGATCGATGAATTTTGTAATATTACGCTTGTCTTTAGGCAACGTTATCGTATTATACATTATGTCTCCGTTCTTAAAGCAAACATTGCTGTCTTTTTTGTATCATACTATGACGTGCCGCGTATTTACAATAAAATATCGCGGCGCACAAATATTATCTTCCCCTTTTATTAAAAAAAGTCCGGAAATTATAAAGCGGCGGCTGACCTGGTTTTTTACCCCACATCCGCCGGCAGGGCATTTCGCTCCTAAGTATAAAACTCCCCACTACTTTGCCTCTCGAAGGGTATACCCCCGGCCGGACTGACTGCTAAACCGCGCCATGCTCGCCGGGTTTTCCCCGGTTTACGTGGGTCGCTTTGCCCGCGGCTGGCATCGACTTTCAACCACAGACCCGCCGCTTTACGACGATTATAAAACGCCGGTAACACCATGTCAAACAAAGCGCGCGCGGTTGATTTATTAATCCGTCATGCTATAATATTATTGGCCGTGCATGTGTTTACACGGCGTATTGCGCACCGGCTAAAGCCGCGCCGCAAGGGAGGTGATACGCGTGGATGCGGGTCCTACAACCTCATATGCATACTACTTGGCGGCGCGCATAATTTGGCAGGCATAATTTTTCTGATGCGCCCCGCATAAGGAAGGCGGTGCTTGCCAATGATACAATATTTTAAAACCGTGGATAACGATTTGCGCACCCAAGAATCAGAATGCGACGGCGTATGGATTAATCTTACCAACCCCTCCGCAGACGAAATTTTAAAAGTTAGCCGCGAAAGCGGCGCGCAAGAAGCGTTTTTGCAGGCCGCTCTCGACGAGGAGGAAACCCCTCGCATAGAAAGAGACGATAAGCAGACTTTAATACTGGTGGACGTGCCCGTCGTCGAGCCTGAAGGCACATCGTTTATTTACAACACAATGCCCCTTGGCATAGTTTTGCTTGATAATATGGTAATAACGGTATGCCTTGAGGAAACGACGATTATAAGCGATTTTTTTCTGGGGCGAATACGCGGCTTCGACACTTGCAAGAAAACAAGATTTATACTGCAGCTTCTTTATAAAACAAGCGTCAAATACCTTCAGTATCTTCGCCAGGTGGATAAAGCCAGCACACAGGTTGAAATGGCGCTTCATAAATCTTTAAAAAACCGGGAGCTTATACAAATGCTTAAGCTTGAAAAATCGCTTGTATTCTTTTCAACCTCGCTTAAAGCCAACGAAATTGTTCTTGAAAAAATGCTGAAAACCAAATTTATAAAGCGGTATCCCGACGACGAGGATTTGCTGGAAGACGTTATTATTGAAAACAAGCAGGCGATTGAGATGGCGGCAATATACAGAGATATACTTTCGGGAACTATGGACGCCTTCGCGTCGGTTATTTCCAACAATCTGAATATTGTTATGAAATTCTTAGCCGCGGTAACAATTATATTATCCGTCCCTACGCTGATAGCGAGCTTTTGGGGCATGAATGTGGACGTGCCTTTTGAAAAAACCGCCGAGGGATTTGTTATAGTTTCCGTGTTCGCGTTGTTTATAACCGGTATCGTCACGTTTATATTATGGAAAAAGAAAATGCTTTAGGGAGATTATAATGCCGCTGCTGAAATTTATTTGCGCCGCCTGCGGGCACGTGTTTGAAGAGCTTACCGCGTATGATAAAAAACCTCCGTGCCCGAAATGCGCTTCATTATCAGTGTCGCGCTGCTATCAGGGTAAATGCTATTTTGGCGCGAATAAAGGCGGCGGGTGCGGCGGCGGCTGTCAAGGCTGCAAAGGTTGCTCCGGCTGATTTTTAATATTACTGGAGGCGGCATGCACGAAGGGCACAGACAAAGGCTTACAGATCGGTTTATAAACAATGGCTTCGAAAGTTTCGCCGAGCACGAAATACTCGAGTTTCTGCTTTTCTTTGCTCTGCCGCGTGTTGATACCAATATTATCGCTCACCGTCTTATAAAAACATTCGGCAGTTTATCCGGCGTTCTTGAGGCGGACGCAAAAGATTTGGAACACATAAGCGGAATGGGTAAGAAAACGGCGGCGTTCCTTGCGATGCTCCCATGCGCCTTCCGCGCTTACGAACAAAGCAAGCTTGGCAAAAAGCCGTCAATAATCTCAATAAAAGACGCCTGCGACTATGCGCGTACGCTTCTTTTCGGAAAACCGTTCGAGCAGTTTTATATGATATGGCTTAACGTTCAAAACCGCGTTATTCACTGCGAGCGGCTCTCTGAAGGCAGCGTATGCGAATCGCCCGTTTACATAAGCAAAATCGCGGCCGCTGCGCTGCGCCATCACGCCGTTAAATGTGTTATTGCCCATAACCATCCCGGAGGAAGCGTTACCCCTTCGTCCGCGGACATACGCACCACGCAGGATATACTTGCCACGCTGCATACGCTCGGTATAGACCTTTTAGATCATGTTATAATATGCGATAACGAGGCGTTTAGTTTTCAGGCCGATTCGCTTATGGAAAAAGACGAGTTTTCCGGAAGCAAAGCTTACGCCGCCCAGTACGGCTGTATGCAGCAATTTCACAAGGTTCTGGCAGAACGGCAAAAATAGCACGCAAATAGCGGAGGATTATTATGATTATTAATTTCAAAGCTCTGGAAAACCCCGATGTCGGTATTTTAGACAACATACTTTATATAGAGCAAACGGCTTTCGGAGAAGGCGCTCTTAATGAGCAAATGCTTGTGCCGCTGCTGCGTTACGGTAAAGTTTACGCGGCCGCGGACGACGACGGCACCGCGGTTGCGTGCGCTTATTTTCTGCGCAGCATGGACAATACCGACACCGCGTATCTGTTCAGCATAGCGGTTCTTCCTGATTTTCGCGGTCATAATGTAGGCACAAAACTTTTAGAGTACGCTCTTTCCCATATTAAGCAGTACGGCATATTTAGGGTTAAGCTGTCGGTTGACCCCGCCAATACCAACGCCGTCTCGGTATACCGCGAGCAATTAGGGTTTACCGTGGCCGGCAGCGCGAAAGACGAATACGGCGCCGGCGAAGACAGGCTTGTTATGATAAAGCAGCTGTAATTTTAAGCCGGCATAAGCGCAGGCGCGGCGATTTGCGCGCTTTTTGTTATACCGTTTTTTCTTTTTCTGATATAATAAACAAAAACAAAAGGATTTGCTATGAGAGTAGACAAATTTTTAAAGGTATCGCGTATTATAAAGCGCCGCACCGTCGCGGGGGAAGCGTGCGACAAACAACGCGTTCTTGTGAACGGCAGCGCCGCAAAGCCCGGGAAAGACGTAAAACCGGGCGATATTATAGAGGTGCGTTTCGGCGCCAACACGCTTAAAGTAAAGGTTCTCACAGTTACAGAGACGGTGCGCAAGGAAGATGCCGCCGGCATGTACGAAGTTTTAGGCGAAACCCGCAATGGCTAGCGTCTGCTGCATAGTACTCGCGGCGGGAAACTCAAAGCGCATGGGCGAGAATAAAATGTTTTTGCGTATAGGCGGCAAATACGTGCTTGAGCGCACACTGGAAGCGCTGCAGAAAAGCGGTTGTTTCGAGCAAATAATAATAGCCTGCCGCGGGGGGGACATGCAAGCCGTCGAAACAATATCAAAGCGCGTCCTAACGACACCTTTTGTACTTGCGGAAGGCGGCGGCGAACGCCAGTTTTCCGTTGGAAAAGCGCTTGGCGCCGCGGCGGGCTTTGATATAGCCGCCGTGCATGACGGCGCGCGCTGTTTCGTTTCGCCGGATTTAATACGGGAATGCGTAAAAAAAGCGGTCGAAACGGGCGCGGCGGCGGCGGGCGTGCGCGCGCGGGATACAATAAAAACACTCTGCAACGGTACTATTACGGGCACTGTTGACAGAGAAAACCTGGTGAATATACAAACTCCGCAGGTTTTCAAATACGGTTTATTAAAAGCCGCTCACGATAAGGCGAATGCCGAAGGTTTTGTAGGTACGGACGAATGCGTTCTTTTAGAGCGTATGGGTATACCAATAAGCTTTGTGGAGGCGGACCGGAATAATATAAAAATAACCACACCGGAGGATATTTTGCTCGGAAAGCTTATCGCGGGCGAAAATACGCGGACGGGCTGGGGCTGCGATTCGCACAGATTCTCGCCAAACAGACCGCTTATATTAGGCGGCGTTAATATACCGCACACTCAAGGCCTTTTAGGACACAGCGATGCGGACGTGCTGATTCACGCGGTTATCGACGCGCTGCTTGGCGCGGCGGCCGCCAAAGATATAGGCGCGCATTTTCCGTGTACCGGCAAGTTCGCCGGTATATCCAGTCTGCTGCTGCTTGAGCGCACGCGCGATATTATAGCGGACAAAGGTTACCGGATAATAAACATTGACGCCACTGTGATTATAGAGCGCCCGAAACTCTCGCCGTACGTTAAACAAATGCGCGAAAATATAGCGGCGGCGCTTCAAATTGATATAACCGCCGTCAGCGTTAAGGCCACAACAACTGAAGGCATGGGCTTTGAAGGTTCAGAGGAAGGCGCTTCCGCCTGCGCGATCGCCGCGGTTTTTGGGTAAGCGCGTCTTGATTTTTGAATAATTCTGTATCATAATGGTGCAAGCAATAACGCTTTGGAGACTGCGATGGATTTGTTACAAATAGAAAAAAAATGGCGGGAAAGATGGGAGCGGACGGGGCTTTACAAGTTTGACAAAAGCCGCGTTGACCAAAAAAAATACATACTCGAAATGTTTTCGTACCCTTCGGGAGCCAGGCTGCACCTTGGACACTGGTATAATTACGGATTAACAGACACGTATGCCCGGTATATCAGTATGAACGGCTTTGAGGTGTTCCAGCCTATGGGGTTTGACGCGTTCGGTCTGCCCGCAGAGAACTACGCGATAAAAACCGGCATACATCCCGAGGATTCCACTCTTGCCAATATTGACACGATGGAAAAGCAGCTTAAAGAAATGGGCGCGATGTTCGACTGGGACTATGAGATAAATACCTGTACGCCCGAATATTACAAATGGACGCAATGGTGCTTTTTACAGCTTTACAAAAAGGGGCTTGCTTACAGAAAAGAGGCGCCTGTAAACTGGTGCGAGGGATGCAACACCGTGCTTGCCAACGAACAGGTTTTAAACGGCGGCTGCGAACGCTGCTCAACTCCCGTTATACGCAAAAATCTGACGCAATGGTTCTTTAAGATTACCGATTACGCGGAGCGGCTGCTTCATAATTTGGACAACCTTGACTGGCCTGAAAAAACAAAAATGATGCAGCGCAACTGGATAGGCAAATCCGTAGGGGCTGAAATAAGTTTTTCTTTGGAAAACGGCGAGTCTTTTACCGTTTTTACCACAAGGGCGGATACGCTTTTTGGGTGTACGTACGCGGTGCTTGCGCCCGAGCACCCGTTAACGCTAAAAATAACTACACAGGAATATAAATCCGCCGTTAAAGATTATATCGACAAGGCGGCGCGCGACAGCGAAATTGACAGGCTTTCCGCGACAAGAGAAAAAACGGGCGTGTTCACGGGAGCCTACGCGAAAAATCCGGTGAGCGGACGGCGCATACCCGTATACACCGCGGACTATGTGCTGGCTACATACGGCACCGGCGCGGTAATGGCGGTGCCCGCGCACGACGAACGCGACTTTGAATTCGCGCAAAAGTACAACCTGCCTATAGAGCGTGTAGTTAAAGGCAAAGAAGACGACGCGCTTCCGTATGACGGCTGCGGGACGCTTGTAAATAGCGAAGAGTTTACCGGTTTGTCCGTGGAGGAAGGTAAAAACGCCATAACCGGAAAGCTAAAATCGAAAGGCTGCGGCGATTTTAAGATAAACTACCGCTTAAGGGACTGGCTTGTGTCACGGCAGCGTTACTGGGGCGCGCCTATACCTATAGTATATTGCGATAAATGCGGTGAAGTGCCCGTGCCGGAGAGCGACCTTCCCGTGCGCCTGCCTTACGATATCGATTTTAAGCCGGACGGCACGTCGCCGCTGCTTAAATCCAAGTCTTTTATGCACACCGAATGCCCAATCTGCGGCGGCAAAGCAAAACGGGACGCCGACACAATGGATACATTCGTTTGCTCGTCATGGTATTTTCTGCGTTATCCGGATAACCGCAACGAAAAAGCGGCTTTTGATACCGGCTGGATAAATAAAATGCTTCCGGTAGACAAATATGTAGGCGGCGCGGAGCATAGCTGTATGCATCTTTTGTACGCACGATTTTTTACAATGGCTTTGCACGATATGGGTTTTTGCGATTTTGAAGAGCCCTTTACCTCGCTTGTACATCAGGGCGTAATATTAGGTCCCGACGGGCAAAGAATGAGCAAATCGCGCGGCAATGTAATATCGCCCGATTCCTACATAGAAAAATACGGCAGCGATGCTCTGCGCATGTATTTGGGCTTTGGGTTTTCGTATATTGAAGGCGGCGCGTGGAACGAAGACGGCATACGGTCTATATACCGCTTTCTTGAACGCGCGGAGCGCACGGTGCAAAGGCTCCTGTCCCAGCATTCCAAAAATGATACGGGGAAAGAGGATTTGCTGTACGCGCAAAATTACGCGATAAAGAATATACGCGCCGATATAGAAGTTTTCTCGTTCAATACCGCAATCGCCCGTCTTATGGAATACGTCAACGCTCTTATCAAATATCTGGACGGCGCGCCCGATAAAGATTTGTGTAAGCAGGCGGCAAATGTTTTAATAAGGCTTATCGCTCCTTTCGCGCCGCACTTTGCCGAAGAACTGTGGGAATTTGCGGGCCAACCCTATTCCGTTTTCAACGCGCCGTATCCTATGCATGACGAATCCGCTCTTGTCCGCAAAACCCTTGAAATGGCGCTGCAGATAAACGGTAAGGTGCGCGGAAAGTTTTTTGTCTCCGCGGACGCGACAAAAGAAGATATCGAAAAGCAGATATTGGAAAGCCCCAATCTTTTGGCTCTGTTCCACGGCAAAACCGTACGCAAAATAATTATCGTGCCCGGACGCGTTGCCAACGTAGTGGCGGGCTGAATATGAAAAAGCGTTTTATATCGATACGTTTTTTAGCCGAAGCGGGCATAACGGCCGCGTTGTATTTTGTGCTTACAATGGCGGTTGCGCCGTTAAGCTTCGGAGAGCTTGGAATGATGCAGCTTCGCGTTTCCGAGGCTCTTTGTGTTCTGCCGTATTTCACTCCGGCCGCCGTTCCCGGGCTTTTTATAGGCTGCGCGCTCGCCAACATATTCAGTTTTCTTGGCGTAATCGACGTAATTTTCGGCTCTCTGACCACTTTGGCTGCTTCGCTTATAACCCGTTTTTTAAAAAACAAATGGCTTTTGCCGCTGCCGTCGGTGCTTATAAACGCCGCCGCCATCGGCGCCCTTCTGCACTTTTTCTATTTCGGGCAGGTACCGCTTTGGATACCCGTGCTGTACGTGGGCGCGGGACAGGCGATTGCATGTTACGCGCTCGGTATGCCGCTGTTTTTCCTTCTTGACAAGCACAAAGCACGGCTTTTTACGCAGCGAAAACAACTTTTTTAAAACGCTTCAAAACCGTCTTTTCTTTTTAATATTATCCGCCCTTTTTGCGCGTATATATGAAATACAAAAGGGGTGGACCATGTATTTAAAAAGCCTTTTTCTCGGCGCGTTCGTAGGCACGGCGGGCACAATGTTTGGCGGAATTTTGGCGGTTTTATTCGGCAAGCGTTCGCCGTCCCCCCGCGCGTTTCTCTCTTTCGCCGGCGGAATGATGATTTCAATAGTTTTCTTTGACATGCTCGCCGAAAGCGCTCAAGCCGGCGGTATTTATGTTATGTGCGGCGGCGCGGCGGCAGGCGGCATTTTTTTCGCTTTGCTTTCGCCTTTAATATCGCGCGGCGATACTTTATCGCTTTATTCCACCGGCATTCTCGTGATTACCGTAATCGCCGTGCATAATCTGCCCGAAGGACTTGCCATAGGCTCGTCACTGGCGCGGGGAGAGAAGTTCGCTTTCTCTCTTTCGCTGCTGCTCTTAACGCACAATATACCGGAGGGAATCGCGGCCAGCCTGCCTCTTTTTTTATCGGGCGTTGGTGTAAAGCGCGTTATTCTTATTTCCGCGTTAACGGGCCTGCCGACGGCGGCCGGCTCTTTTATTGGCACGGCTCTCGGCCATATTTCCGGGGAAATGACAGCGGCTTGCATATCGTTCGCCGGCGGCGCTATGCTTTATATATCTTTGAAGGAATTGATACCGGCAAACCGCGGCGAAAAAAAAGAGCAAAATACTCTATCCGTTATTATGGGGTTTTGCGCGGGCTTTTTTATCACTATGCTTGTGTAACGCCGCCTCCGCCTACCGCGTAAATACGGGCGTCTTTGCATTTTAAAGGCACGGCCGAGGTAATAAAACATTGAGAGCCGCTTATACGCTCAATCAACGCCGACTGCCTTTTGATATCAAGCTCCGAAAATACATCGTCAAGCAGCAAAACCGGACTTTCGTTAAAATCTTTTTTCGCTATTTCAAACGTGGCCAGTTTTAGGGCAAGCATAGCGGTGCGTATCTGCCCCGAAGACGAATAAACCTTTATATCGTTTCCGTCAAGTGATGCCAATATATCCTCCCTGTGCGGTCCGTGAAGGCTAAATCCCTGCTCTATCTCCGAGGAAAGCGATTTTTCCATCTTCTCCAATAATGTGTTTTTAATATCGCTTAAAGCCGCGCTGCATTTATATCGTATAGATAATTTTTCGCCTTTAGAGATACCGCTGTGAATTTTACGGCTTATATCATCAAGCCTGTGCAAAAATTTATGCCTTTCGCTTATTATTCGCGAGCCGTGCTCCGCCATTTGTTCGTTAAATATAAAAACGAGCTTTTTAAGCTGTGGCTCCGCAATGCGCGATTTCAGCAAAGCGTTTTTTTGCGCAAGCGCTTTCGCGTATTCCTGCAGTTCGTAAAAATACGCCGGACGCAGCTTTGATATCTCCATATCTATAAACCGCCGCCGTAATGAAGGCGATTCCTTTAATATTTTTAAATCCTCGGGAGAAAAAACAACGGCGATAAAATTACCCAAAAGTTCGCCCATCTTTTTTACGGGCTGTCCGTTCACCCTTAAGCTTTTCTTTCCGAGAACGCTTATAATCGCCTCTATATCAAGCGCGCCCGCGGAGCGTTTAATACCACCCTTTATATATGCCGTCTCGCCGCCTTCGCGAATGCACTCGGCATCTTTTTGCGCGCGGAACGGCTTTCCTATGCTTAAAAAAGCAATCGCCTCCAAAACATTCGTTTTGCCCGCGGCGTTTTCACCCAAAAGTATATTAACGCCGCCGGAAAAACCAACGGATAAGCTTTTATAGCTGCGGTAATTCTTAAGTATAAGACTGCTTATCTGCATCAAACTCTCCAATCGGATTTCCCGGGGCATTTTCTTCGAACATATGTTCTTGTATGTAAAAGAATTCAGTACCTTCGCGCCAAAAGACAAAGCTTTTTCAGCAGACATTTTATCACGCGCCAATGGTTACGGCAACGGGTTTCACTTTTTACGTACTTGTACAACAGGTACAATGATATTATACCGGCAATAAAAACAGCCTGTCGTATAGACACGCTGCTGTGTGAGTATAAATATAATTGTAACGTCATTTTCCAATATAAATGCGGGTGCTTTTCGCTTTACCCGAAAGAATATGCTCAAGCCGGTTATTCGCGTTGGATATGTACACCTGTGTTCCCGCCTTTGCGGGCCCAAGAGAATATAAAAGCTTGGCCGCGGCCCCCTGCGCGCCGTCACGCGACGCGCCCCTGCAGCAGCCCATCGCGTCCTTAACCTTTGCCTCAAGCCCGTCCGCGCAAGGCGCGGTTATTTCCTCTATCAAAGTTGAAGGGTCTTCGGGGTTCTGGTATATACCATCTACCGAGGTTAATATAACAAGCGTTTTTGCCTTAACAAGCATGGCGACCACCGCGGCGGTTTCATCGTTGTCCACGCACTCGACGACTTTGCGTCCCCCGTTGCCTATTTTGCGCAATTCCATTTTGCGATTTTCTTCGCTGGAAACGGGATCGTTGTAATTTATAATAGGTATCGCCCGCTGCTTCGGCGCGCGTATCAAAAGCCGGTATATATGTTCTTTTTTCTCCGCATCGTTAAAATGGCTGTGTTCTAAAAGCACCTGACGCACGGAATACGCGGGGTTTATAAACTCACGATAGTTTTCCATTAAAATAGCCTGACCCTGCGCGGCATAATCCGTTTTTATATCTTCCACATCGCCCGAAAGCTCACATCCGTGGCGTTTGATATAATCAATGCGGCCGATTTCCGTAGCGCCCGAGCTGACAAGCAGCATTCCGGGCTTTAAGGACTTGCCAAGCCTTGAAAATATATTATAATCAATATCTCCGTCGTCACGGCGAATTAAAGCCATTGATCCTATTTTTATTACAATATCGTACATACGGCGATTTACCCCATCCTTGCGAGCGACAGCTGGTTGCTTACAGTATAATAATCGCAAACATAAATGTAAAGCCTGATGCTAAACAAAAAGCCTTAACCTTAAGCAATCCAAAACAGCATGGCAAGAAAGCGCTCAGTATGCTCGATGTGCCCGTTCCGTACTTGATTATGCTCACAACTTATTGCCCGTTTTTTCCGGTAATGAAGCCGATATGCGCGGCGGGGCAATCAACGTACCCTTACGTTGATCTTTAACCATCAAAAACGCCAGTATGACCATGGCAATAATAATTCCCGTTCCCCCAATAATCCCCGTTGGCGCAGGCCCTAAGAAGTTGTCGATAGCTTCAGGTCCCGGTATATAGAAAAAGCCTATCGTCGCAAGACCGTTGAGTGAGCCATACGCGATAGCCGCCGGCAAACAGCTTCTTGTTTTTAGCGACAAATACGAAAGCAGCGTTCCAAAAGCAATACAAAATCCGCACATTGCGAGTATACTGGTATAAGGATGTCCGGCGAAATCTGATCCGTAGTTGAGCCCCATTAATGTAAGCGGCGCGTGCCACAGTCCCCAGATTATCCCGCTTATCAACAACGTGGGTATAATGGAGAACTTTTCACATAGCTTTGGAACAAGATAGCCCCGCCAGCCCCATTCTCCGCCTATAGAAGTAATAATACTAAATATAGGCGCCAGTATCAGAGATTGCACCACACTAATAATAACAAATGATTTTTGTGTCTCAGCATTGGCTTCAATTCCTTGATCTGCAAGCAACTTTGTCATATATCCCATTTGAGAATCGAATCTTGACGGAAATACGAGAAAATAAACAGCTGTGCCAACTACAATAAGCACCGAAGGCAGCAGCCATGCAATAATATAGAACTTGATATGCCCTTTAATATTAGGCAGTATCCAAGCATCGCGAAAATATTCTTTTGTGATCAACCGCGTTAACGCTACGCAAGCCGCCGGTATTAACATAACAACCATCAACAGCAAATTTAGTTCAATTGTATTCGATGATTCAATAGTATTGCTGATAATAATTGCTTCTGCTGCAAATGTAATCACAAATGTCAGCACCAAAAAAATAATAATTCTTCTAACGGTCATTGGCTTTTCCATAGTCTTTCCCTCTTTCCATAAAAAATACAGGCGTATAATCGTAACGTCTTACTGATAACGGCCATATCATAAGCAATCACCACCGTATTTTATATCATTTTATACTGTCTCGGATAATAAATTTATGGACGATACCCGCGGCTTATATATCGGTTGAGCATACATATTGCTGCTATTTCTTCAACCTTAAAATTATTAACCTTTTAATCTTATCATCTTTGTTTATTGTATACCTTCCAACAACAAAAAGGTCAATACCTTTATTTAAAACTTTTTTACAGTTTGAAATACTGATTCGCGCACCATACAACAAATGACTAATTTAAATGCCTATAATTATTATTGTTTATCTCCGCGGCATTTGGTTGATTTTTCAGTCCATGTTTGATATCCTAATTCGTGAAAACAAAAATAAATAGTTGGTATTAAATAATGACAATTGCTATTGGGAGCGATCACGGGGGCGTTTCATTGAAAAGCGCAGTGATTGAACACTTGCAGAAAAAAGGCGTAAATACTATAGACAAAGGCGCTTACGATAAAACGTCGTGCGATTATTCGGATTACGCCGTGCCCGTATGTAACGCCGTGCTTTCGGGCGAAGCCGATTTGGGCATACTTATATGCGGCACAGGAATAGGCATGTCCATTTCGGCCAATAAGATACGGGGTATCCGCTGCGCAGTGCTTGGAGATGTTTTTTCCGCCAAAGCCACGCGCTCACATAATGACGCGAATGTAATGTCTTTGGGCGAGAGGGTAATAGGGCACGGACTGGCGCTTGAGATTGTCGACGCCTTTTTAGGAACGGTTTTTTCCAATGAGCCGCGGCATAAAAGAAGAATCAGTAAAATGATGGATCTGGAGCGGTAAACCCCGTCTTTCTTTTTTCTGTCAATAAAAACGGAGGCAGCTATGGGTAAACTGGTAATAATGGACCATCCGCTTATACAGCACAAAATATCGCTTATAAGGGACAAAAAAACCGGTACGAAAGATTTTAGGGAACTTGTTGACGAAATTGCCATGCTTATGGCATACGAAGTAACTCGCGACCTTCCTTTAAAAGAAGTGGAAATAGAAACGCCTGTCGCTAAAGCCAAAACGCGTGTAATCTCGGGTAAAACCATAGGAATAATACCTATTCTGCGCGCCGGCCTTGGTATGGTAAACGGTATTTTATCGCTTGTGCCCGCGGCAAAAGTAGGGCATATTGGTTTATTCCGCGACCCTGACACTTTGCAGCCTGTCGAATACTACTGCAAGCTGCCTTTCGACGCTTCGGAAAGGGATCTTATTATTCTTGACCCCATGCTGGCGACGGGCGGAAGCGCGTGCGGCGCGATACAGCTTCTTAAAGACCGCGGAGTTTTAAATATAAAGCTGGTGTGTTTGATTGCGGCGCCCGAGGGTATAGATACCGTAACGAAGGCACATGAAAACGTCGATATTTATGTGGCGGCCGTTGACGAACGCTTAGACGAGCACGGATATATAGTTCCCGGCCTTGGCGATGCCGGAGACAGGCTTTTCGGCACTAAATAACAGGAGACACAATGGCGATAGATATTTTAAACCAAATAAAATCCGCCGAAGCGCAAGCGGACGAAATAAGGCAAACCGCCGTTCTTGCCGCGAATGACGCGCTCAAAGCCGCGGCGGAAGAATATGAGCGGCTTGAAAGCGATATGATAAATAAAGCGCGCCGGTCAAGCCTTGATAAGGTGGATAAGTCAAAGCAAGCGGTATATGCCAAGCTTAACGAACAACAGCCGCAAAGACAATTAAAATACGACGAGCTGAAAAAAACCGCTGTGAAAAAGCTGGATATAGCGGCTGACATTTGTATAGAAGGGCTACTAAAAGCACATGGCTATATTGGGGATGAAAAAAATAGCGCTTATTTCCCACAAGGATAATAAAGAAGCGCTTCTTAAATCCATGCAAAGGCTGGGCGCGGTTGAAGTTGTCTTTGCGGCTTTTGACGGCATCGCGCCGTCCGCGGCATCCGAAAAGCAAACACATATGGAAGCCATGCTTTCCGATGTGCGCATAGCCCTTGATACAATACAACAGTATGATGATAAAAAAAGCTCTTTTTTCGAGCCCAAACCCCTTATTTCGGCAAATCAGCTTAATAACGCGCGCGGCAGCATCAATAAAGCGGCAGAGATTATTGATAGCATTAAGCGGCTCAACAGCGATTTCGCGTCTCAAAAATCGCGCCGTCAGCGGCTTAAAAACCATATGGCACAGCTTGCGCCTTATGCTTGTTTCGATATACCTTTAGAAACGCTCGGCGACGGCAAATATACATTTAGCTTTCTGGGTACTCTGCCGGATGAAAATAAGCAGAATTTTGAACGGCTGTGCGAAGAATATTCCGATGCCGCGTATGTTGAATGTTCGGAATCCGATAAAGGGCTGTTTTCGGTATATATTATTGCGCACAACGATATAAAAGAGCGATTTATAGGCGAGCTTAAATACATGGGGTTCTCTGACGCGCCTTCCAAAGACAGCCGCGGCACGCCCGCCTGTATTATTTCTGCCGGCGCGGACGAGTATGACGCGCTTTTGCATGAAACTTTAGAAGGCGAGAAGAAAGCCAAAGAGTATTCCAAATACAAAAGCCTTCTGTTTTTACTGGAAGATTATCTGCTTACCGAGCTTGCAAGAGAACGCTGCCGGGAAAAGCTTGGCGAGACGAGCGCCGCGTTTGTGCTTGAAGGCTGGGTCATCGCCGATGAATGCGAGAATATAAAACAGGAGCTTGAAAAAACAGCGCCGGAGGCTTATATCAGTTTTCACGATCCCGCGGACGATGAAACGCCCCCGACAGTGCTTTCAAATTCACGTTTGACGGCTCCTTTTGAGGCGGTAACAAATATGTACGACGTGCCGTCTTCCCGCGGTTTCGACCCCAACATGATTATGGCCTTTTTCTATTTTATTATTTTTGGAATGATGATGGCAGATGTTGTCTACGGTATAGTTTTAACTCTCGGCGCTTTTTTGATGCTTAGAATTAAAAAACCCGAGGGTATGTTCAGGAAAATTACCACGGTAATAATGATATGCGGCGTATCCTCATTTCTTTGGGGCTTCTTTTACGGGACAATACTCAGTATCGAGGGAATACCGTACGTGCTAAACCCTCTCGCGGATTCGCAAAGCGCGCTGCTTACTCTTGTTTTGTGCCTCGCGGTAGGCTTAGTTCATATATTTACCGGACTTATTATAGGAATGTATGTCGACATACGCCGCGGCAATTTTTTGGACGCCATATACGATCGTTTTTCCTGGATTTTATTAGTCGGCGGCATAATAATGCTTCTTTTTGGCGGTATTTTAGGTACTGTTGGTTTGTACATGGCGCTTGCCGGAGGAGCGATATTGCTTTTCACCCAGGGCAGGCATAAGAAAGGCTTTGTAAAAAAGCTAATAGGCGGCTTAGCCAGCCTTTACGGCATTTCAGGCTACATAGGCGACATACTGTCTTATTGCCGCATATTCGGCATGGGGCTTGCCACCACCGTTATCGCAATGGTGTTCAATACAATAGGCGGTATGCTTATGGGCAATATAATCGGTTATATATTTGGTATTGTTGTGCTTACGGTCGGTCACGTATTTAACATAGCCATAAATACGCTCGGTGCATTTGTGCATACCGCCCGTCTGCAGTATATAGAGTTTTACAACAAGTTTTATGAGGGCGGCGGCCGTCTGTTTAAGCCTCTTTCAATAAACACGCGGCACCACCGTATGGGCGACTGATACCGCAGCAACAGGCGGATAATATAAAATAAGCAATTCTCTTAAATTAGGAGGGATACAAAAATGTCCGATTTCTTTGGTGAGTATTTTGGCATGATTATATCAACAATGGGCGCCGCGCTAGCGGCGGGGCTTGCGGGCATAGGCTCCGCGATTGGCATAAGCATAACCGGACAGGCCGCGGCGGGTCTGGTGTCAGAAGAGCCGGATTTGTTCGGCCAGTCGCTCGTACTGCAGCTTCTGCCCGGCACGCAGGGCATTTACGGTTTATTGGTTGCTTTTCTTATACTGCTTGGCAACGGCGTTATAGGGGGCGGCACAATATCCGCCGCGCAGGGATGGATTTACTTCTTCGGCGCGCTTCCAACGGCAATCGTTGGGCTTTTCTCGGCTATCGCGCAAGGCAAAACTGCCGTAAGCGGCATAGCGCTGCTAGGCAAACGCCCCGAGGAGCTCGGCAAAGCCATTACAATGGCTATAATGGTTGAAACATACGCTGTTTTGGCGCTTCTTATATCTATGCTTGTTATATTGCTTGGCCGTGCGGCTTAAAAAAGGACGTGATATAATTTGGCTGATGCACAAAAGCTTATAGACAAAATACTAAATGACGCTAAGCTCGATGCAAAAAAGCACCGGCAGGAAACAGAGCGTAAAAAACAGGAGCTTCGCGATAAAACGCACCGCGCCGTTGATAAACGCGTTGCGGAAATAGAGCGCGCGGCTGATGAGGCCATACTTGAAAACAACAAGCGCATTAAAGCGGTTTATGATTTGGAGCACAGAAAACAAATACTTGCCGCCAAGCAAGAGGTTATGGCGCGGGCAAAATCGCTCGCTATGCAAAAGCTTTGTTCTTTGAATAAAGACGACTACCTTAGTCTGCTGAAACGTCGGCTTCTTGAATGCGCGGCGAATGGCGAAGGCGGAATAATTGTTTCCGGCAGTGAGACAAGCATAGATTCAAAATTTATAAACGATATTAACGGCGCGCTTGTAAAGCGCTCGGGAAAAGGCAATATATCGCTTCTTCCCGAAAAACACGAAATGTCCGGCGGTTTTTTATATGTCAACGGGGGGCTGGAGGTTGATGTTTCGCTTGAAGCCCTGCTGGACGAAATCTGGCAGAAGCGTGAAACAGAAATTGCCGCCGCGCTGTTTGAAGAAGAATAATAGCAGAGGAATAAATGTCACAGACATCAAGCAGTTATCCGTATGCTTCGGTGCGAGTTAAAGCGCTGGAGCTGCGGCTGATTACAAAAGAAAAACTTGCGCGGCTTATAGAAACGGACGGCTTTGACGCGGGTATGCGCGTTCTTGCCGAGTTCGGATACGGCCACGGCGTATCGGGTACAGATTTTGAACTGCTGATAACAAAGGAGCTGGCTGAAACCGACGCGCTTTTAGCCGCGCTTTCCCCCAGCGATATTTTTACGCGCATTATGCGCCTTGAGCGCGATTACCAGAACCTAAAGGTAATCGTTAAGCTGCTTCTGCGTGATAAAAACTTAGCCGATATATCGCTTGCGCCCGGTAACTTGAGCATTGAAACGCTTTTGCGGGCG